>NZ_JBEUKS010000018.1:0-176687 GCF_042510965.1 Streptacidiphilus jeojiensis | reverse complement strand
GCCGCCGGCCTCCCGTCCCGCGGCGGCCGCCGCGCCCGTCGGGGACGACGAACTGCCGCACCGGGTCCGCCAGGCCAGCCTGGCGAGCCAGCTGCGGGAGGCCCCCAAGGACCGCCCGGCCCGCAACGCCGGCGCGACCGGGACGGCCCGCAGCCCCGAGGGCGCCCGGGCCACCATGACCGCCCTCGCCGAGGGCTGGGCCAGGGGCCGGACCTCGCCGATGCCGCAACAACCCGCGCCGCCCCGGCGCCATCTGAGAATCCAGCAGGAGAGCGAGACGACCGATGCCCGTGACGATGAACTACTCCGGTGAGCTCAACTGGCTCCTGGACGAGCTGGTGTCCCGGGTCGGCCAGATCCGGCACGCGGTGGTGCTCTCCGGGGACGGCCTGGCGCTCGGCGTCTCGGCCGGGATGACCCGCGAGGACGGCGAGCACCTGGCGGCCGTCGCCTCGGGCTTCCACAGCCTGGCCAAGGGCGCGGGCCGGCACTTCGAGGCCGGCGACGTGCACCAGACGATGATCGAGTTCGACGGCGGCTTCCTCTTCGTGGTCGCCGCCGGCTCCGGCACCTGCCTGGCCGTCTTCAGCGGCGCCGACGCCGACATCGGCCTGGTCGCCTATGAGATGGCCCGGATGGTGCGCCGGGTCGGCGAGCACCTGCACACCCCGCCGCGCTCGGGCCCCGACGCGGCCGACGACCCCGCAGCGGGCTGACCGGGAACGGTACCTGGACATGGACGACTATCCCTTCCCGCCGCAGGGCTGGGACCCGGCCCCGGGCTGGGACCAGACGTCGGGCTGGGACCCGCCGCACGGCTGGGACCAGCAGGAACCGGTCGAGCACGGCGACGACAGCCGCTGGTACGACGACGACGCCGGACCCGTGGTCCGCCCCTACGCGCTGACCCGGGGGCGGACCAGGACCGCCGGGGAGCCGTTCGACCTGATCGCACTGATCACCGTGGACCCCGACCACCCCGCCCACGCCGGCACCGGCCCCTACGCCCCGGTGCCCGGGCTGACCCCCGAGCCCGCGGCCGCCCTGGCGCTGTGCCGCAGCCGGACCCAGTCCGTCGCCGAGATCGCCGCCGAGTTCGACCTGCCCGTTGGTGTCGTCCGGGTCTTCCTCGGCGACCTGCTGGACGCGGGACTGATCCGCGTCAGCCGTCCGGTTTCCCCCGCCCAGCTCCCCGACGAGCGCATCCTGCGAGAAGTGATCAATGGCCTCCGAGCACTCTGACCCGACAGCCGACGACACGGCGCCCGGCCGCGGTTCCGCGGTCCCGGTGCGGCGCGCCCCGGGAACCGTGGCCGGCGGCGAGCCGCCGCTCGCCCTCAAGATACTGGTGGCGGGCGGCTTCGGGGTGGGCAAGACCACGCTGGTCGGCTCGGTCAGCGAGATCCGGCCGCTGCGCACCGAGGAGCGCCTAACCGAGGCGGGCCGCGGCGTGGACGACACCGGGGGAGTGGAGCAGAAGACCACCACCACGGTGGCCATGGACTTCGGCCGGATCACCATCCGCGAGGGCCTGTCGCTCTACCTCTTCGGCACCCCCGGGCAGGACCGGTTCTGGTTCCTCTGGGACGAGCTGGCGCTCGGCGCGCTCGGCGCCGTGGTGCTCGCCGACACCCGCAGGCTGGAGGACTGCTTCCCCTCGGTGGACTACTTCGAGCGCCGGGCCATCCCGTTCGTGGTCGCCGTCAACTGCTTCCAGGGGTCGCGGCAGCACGCCCAGGAGAAGGTGGCCAGGGCGCTGGACCTGGAACCGGGGACCCCGGTGCTGCTGTGCGACGCCAGGGAGCGGGAGTCCGGCAAGCGGGTGCTGGTCGAGCTGGTGGAGCACGCCAGCCGGCTGCACACGGCCAGGCTGCTGGCCTGACCGGGCAGCGGATCCGGTCGGGCAGCTGATCTGAGCGAGTATCAGATCTGAGTATCCGTACTCATGCCGGGCCGGTGCCCGGCGGGGACCATACGGCTATGACTGCTCCCGTGAGACGCAGCACCACCGCCGCCTACTACGCGCAGGCGATCATCTCCTTCGCCGTCTCGGTCCTCGCGATGGGGATCGGGATCGCCTACCTGTCGGCCAGTGCCTGGATCCGCGCGTTCCTGGCCCTCGGCCTGCTCTACGTGGTCACCTCCGCCTTCACCCTGGCCAAGGTGATCAGGGACCGGCAGGACGAGGACCTGGTCGTCTCCCGGGTCGACCAGGCCCGGCTGGACAAGCTGCTCGCCGAGCACGACCCGTTCCGGATCGACACGCCCTGATCATCGACACGCCCTGATATCGACAAGCCCTGATATCGATAAGCCCTGATCAGAGCCGTTCGTGCCGCTGCAGCCAGACGAAGGCCAGCCAGCCGGGGAGCACCGGCAGCCAGAGCGTCAGCAGCCGGTAGAGCAGCACGGCCACCAGGGCGGTGTCGTAGGACAGCCCGGCGGTCTGCGCCAGTGCCCCGGCCAGCACCACTTCCACCCCGCCGATGCCGCCCGGCGTGGGCACCGCCGAGCCCAGCGCACCGCCGACCAGGGTGGCCAGCGCGACCGCGGCGAAGCCGGGGTGCCGGCCCAGCGCCAGGACGCAGCAGTACAGACAGGACGACGCGGCCAGCGACACCAGCAGCTGGCCGCTGACGCCGACGGCCAGCTTCCCCGGCTGGTGCAGCAGGTCGCGCAGCCGCGGCAGCACCCCGCTGAGCAGGGGAGCGACCCGGCCGGCCAGCCACCGCCGGAGCCGCGGTACCGCGACCGCGACCAGGGTGAGCAGGACGGCGGCGGCCAGTACGGCGAGGACGAGATCGACCAGCAGCGGTGACACGTGTGTCGTCGAGGCCCGGTAGTGCACGGTGGTCAGATAGCCGAACACCCCGGTGAGCAGCAGGTGCAGCACCAGTCCGACCGCCTGGGCGACGCCGATGCTGGACACCGCCTGCCCGGGGCTGATCCCGATCCGTTGCAGGAAACGGGTGCTGATGGCTAGTCCGCCCAGGCCGACGGGGGTGACCACATTGGCGAACCCGCCGGCGACCTGGAGCAGGAAGGTCCGCCAGGGATCGAGCCGTTCCGGGACGAAGCCGGCGTAGCTCATGGTGGCCGCCACCAGACCGCCCAGGGCGCAGAGCAGTGCCAGGGCGACCCACTCCGGGCGGGCCCGGGCCAGCGGGGCCAGCGGGTTGTTGTTGGGGCTGGTGAGCTGCAGCACCAGCAGATAGCCGGCCGCGGCCCCGCCGAAGAGCGCGAGCAGCGCCCGGAGCCGTCGCCGCTGCGGCCGGCGCGGTTCGGCGGATTCCGGCGGGTCCTGCTGCTGCACTGCTTCCGGCATGCGGACGTCTCCCCCGTGCCTCGACGCGTCTACCAGCTACCCGTCCTAGGCAGGTCCGCAACCTCCGCCCGCGCTGCCGTTCCGCAGCGGCTACTTGGGCGCCTCGGCCTCGTCCCGCGCCGCCTGGTCGCGGGCGGCGCGGCGGGCGGCCTTCTCGGCCGTCTCCTTCTCGTCCTCGGCCTCGGCGACCTCGAGCGTCGGCGCGCTGCCGCCGAGGTGGGCCGGCAGCCACCAGGTGTCCTCGGGGCCGGCCGGGGCGTCCGGGTAGGTGGTCTGGGCGCGGTCCAGCAGCTCGGTCATGGCGGCGCGCAGCCGCCTGGTGACCATCACCGGCTTGTCCTCGGGGGTGAGCACGATCGGCTCGCCGATGATGATGGTGATCGGGGTGTGACGGCGGGTCAGCGTCTTGGGCCGGCCCTTGGTCCACAGCCGCTGGGTGCCCCAGAGCGCGACGGGCAGCAGCGGCACCCCCGCGTCGGCGGCCATCCGGGCCGCCCCGGTCTTGAACTTCTTCAGTACGAAGGAGCGGCTGATCGTCGCCTCCGGGAAGACGCCGACGACCTCGCCGGCCTTCAGCGCCTTGACCGCGGCGTCGTAGGCGGGCTGGCCGTCGAAGCGGTCCACCGGGATGTGCTTCATACCGCGCATCAGCGGCCCGGACACCCTGTGCCGGAACACGTCGTCCTTGGCCATGAACCGGGTCTTGCGCTTGCCGGCCTTCAGTGCGCCCCAGCCGGCGAAGATGAAGTCGAGGTAGCTGACGTGGTTGCTGACCAGGACGGCCCCGCCGGTCCGCGGCACGTTCTCCGCCCCGATGATGTCGATCTTGAGGTCCAGCGCCCGGAAGAGCGTGAGCGCGGCCCCGATGATCGGCGGGTACACGAGATCAGCCACGGTTTGTCCTACTTCCCAAGGGCTGGCGCCCGGTCCGACGGTATGTCGATGTATCGTCCCCTGCCCGACAGCACCGTGTCACTCCGGGGAGCACCAGCACTTGGGGAGACGGCGGTCACATCACCGCCTCCCACCCTACGTTCTGGACCGTTATTGTCCGGTACCGCTCCCACCTGCGCCGACGGTGCGCAGCCGGTCCTGGCCGCGGCGCAGCAGCAGATAGCCCTCGCAGCCGAGGCAGTAGCCGAAGGCGGCGTTGAGGAAGGCCGCGGCCAGCGCGCAGCCGGTGGCCGCCAGGCCCAGCCAGGTCGCGCCGGAGAGGTAGCCGACCGTCCCGATCAGCGCGAACACCAGTCCGACGCCCTGGGCGAAGCGCGGCGGGGCGGCGTCCTCCAGCTCGGTCGGCGGGCCGAGCCTGGGGCGGACGAAGGTGCGGTACAGCCATCCGTAGGGCGAACGGCCGAGCCCGGCCAGCGCGCCGAGGGCGAACACCACCGCCTGCGCCGCCAGCAGCCAGCCGCTGCCGGTGATCAGCACGACGGCGAGGACCACGGTGGTGAGCGAGGCGGCGAAGCGGGGGCCGCGTGGATCGATGCGGGCGGGGGCGGGCGTGGGGTTGGACATGGTGGACTCCGGGGTGTCGCGGGGGTGTCGCGGGGGAGCGGAACGGGAGGTGGCGGGCGGTCGCGAGGGGTCAGCGACAGCGCGACGCGGCGGCCCGGCACAGGTCGATGACCAGGCGCCGGGTGAGGCCTGCGGCCTCGTTCCGTCCGTTGGGGTCCATGGATCGAGATGCTACGCGCACTTCGGTGCCGTGAGCAGGCATCCTTGGGGGCATGACTGGACTGGTGGTGTGCCTGGCGGTGCTGGCGCTCTCGGGCGCCTTCGGCCTGCTGCGCATGCGTGGGCGGGGAAGGCTGAAGATGCGCGGGCGTGACGGCGGGGTGCGGCTGGAGGCGGGCGAGCTGGGTGCGGAGCTCGGCGAGCGGGCCACCCTGGTGCAGTTCTCCTCGGCTTTCTGCCAGCCGTGCCGGGCGACCAAGCGGATCCTGGGCGAGGTCGCCGGGATGGTCGAGGGCGTGGCCCACATCGAGATCGACGCCGAGTCCCGGCTGGAGCTGGTGCGGCAGCTGGGCATCCTGAGCACCCCGACGGTGCTGGTGCTGGACGCGGACGGCGCGCTGGTGCGGCGTGCGGTCGGCCAGCCGCGCCGGGCGGACGTGATCGCGGCGCTGGGCGAGGCCGTCGCCTGACTCTCCGGTCGGGTTCCCTGCGTGGTCAATAGGTGCAACGTCACAGTGACTCCGCGTTGCGGTGCGGCTCCTGATGCTCTTGCGTGGGGGAGTATGGGGCGACGGCGGTGCACCACTGGTTTGGGAGCACGCCGGAGCGGCAAAGGGACCTGAGCCAGGGCGTAAGCTACTGGCGGGTAGCAAGAACACGGCTGCCCGTGCTCCACATCTTTTACCCTGCGAAAACGACGTGACCAGTACCAGTACAGGAGACAGGCCGTGAGCTTGAGGATCGTTGTCTGTGTGAAGTACGTGCCCGATGCGACCGGTGACCGTCGCTTCGCGGATGACAACACGACCGACCGGGATTCGGTGGACGGGCTCCTTTCGGAGCTGGACGAGTACGGCGTCGAGCAGGCGTTGAAGATCGCGGAGGCCTCCGGCGACGCCGAGGTCACCGTGCTCACCGTCGGCCCGGACGACGCCAAGGACGCGCTGCGCAAGGCGCTGTCCATGGGCGCCGACAAGGCCGTGCACGTCAACGACGACGACATCCACGGCACCGACGTCATCGGCACCTCGGCGATCCTGGCCAAGGCGATCGAGAAGACCGGCTACGACCTGGTGGTCTGCGGCATGGCCTCGACCGACGGAACCATGGGCGTCATCCCCGCGCTGCTGGCCGAGCGCCTGGGCGTCCCGCAGGTCACCCTGCTCTCCGAGGTCTCGGTGGACGGCGGCACCGTCAAGGGCCGCCGCGACGGCGACGCGGCCACCGAGCTGCTGGAGGCCCCGCTGCCGGCCGTGGTGTCGGTCACCGACCAGTCCGGGGAGGCGCGCTACCCGTCCTTCAAGGGCATCATGGCCGCCAAGAAGAAGCCGGTGGAGTCCCTGGACCTGGACGACCTGGGCATCGAGGCGGACGAGGTCGGCCTGGCCGGCGCGTGGACCGCGGTCGACAGCGCCACCGCGCGCCCGGCCCGCACCGCCGGCACGATCGTCAAGGACGAGGGCGAGGGCGGCAAGCAGCTCGCCGAGTTCCTGGCCTCGCAGAAGTTCATCTGAGCCCGGCGCTCACCACATCCTTCACGTCCGACATTTCTTCTGGAGAGCTGAGCAATGGGTGAAGTCCTCGTCCTGGTCGACCATGTGGACGGTGCCGTCCGCAAGCCGACCCTCGAACTGCTGACGCTGGCCCGCCGGATCGGCGAGCCCTCGGCCGTGCTCCTCGGCGCGGGTTCCGCCGCCGCGGACATCGCCGCCAAGCTGGGCGAGTACGGCGCCGCGAAGGTGTACACCGCCGACGCCGCCGAGTTCGCCGACTACCTGGTCGTGCCCAAGGTGGACGCGCTGGAGCAGATCGCCAAGGCGGTCGGCGAGCCCGCCGCCGTGCTGGTGACCTCCTCCGGCGAGGGCAAGGAGATCGCGGCCCGGCTGGCGCTGCGGCTGGGCTCCGGTGTGATCACCGACGCCGTCGACCTCAACGCCGGCGACAGCGGCCCGGTCGCCACCCAGTCGGCGTTCGCCGCCTCGTTCACCACCCTCTCGCGGGTCTCCCGCGGGGTGCCGGTGATCACCGTCAAGCCCAACGCGACCAGCCCCGAGGCCGCTGCGGCCGCGGGCGCGGTCGAGGGCGTCGAGGTCGTCTTCGGCGCGACCGCGACCGGCACCAAGGTCACCTCGCGCACCCCGCGGGTGTCCACCGGCCGTCCCGAGCTGACCGAGGCTGCGATCGTGGTCTCCGGTGGCCGCGGCGTCGGTGCGGCCGAGGGCTTCGGCGTGGTCGAGGAGCTGGCGGACTCGCTGGGCGCGGCGGTGGGCGCGAGCCGCGCGGCCGTCGACGCCGGGTGGTACCCGCACAGCAACCAGGTCGGCCAGACGGGCAAGCAGGTGTCGCCGCAGCTGTACATCGCCAACGGGATCTCCGGCGCGATCCAGCACCGCGCCGGGATGCAGACCTCCAAGACCATCGTCGCCGTCAACAAGGACGCCGAGGCGCCGATCTTCGAGCTGGCGGACTACGGCGTGGTCGGTGACCTGTTCAATGTGGTGCCGCAGCTGACCGCGGAGGTCAAGGCCCGCAAGGGCTGAGTTGTTCAGGGGCGCGGGGAACTGCGCGACCGGCCCTCTACGGAGGTGCATGGTTGGCAGCGCAGTTCCCCGCGCCCCTGTGGTGTCTGAGGAGGGTGGGCATGGTGCTGCTCAAGGCGCTTGACGGTTGTTACGGGGACGGTCCCGATGCCATTGCCGTCGACGGGGTGACCCTTTCGCGGGAGCAACTCCTCGGTGCCGCAGGCGCTGTCGCGTCGCGGATCTCGGGCGCGCCCGCGCTGGCCGTGCTGGCGCGGCCGTCCGTGGAGACCGTGATCGCCACCGTTGGGGGTCTCCTGGCCGGAGTGCCGGTTGTGCCGGTGCCGCCCGATGCGGGGCCCAAGGAGCGGGAGCACATCCTGCGGGACTCCGGCGCGCCGCTGCTCGCCGTGGCCGCCGCCGACCGCGCTGTGGAGGCGTACGGGGCGCGGGTGCTGACGGTGGATCCGGCCGAGCGCGGCGACGCGCCCGCGGAGCCCGCCGACGGTGCGGCGTTCGTGCTCTACACCTCCGGCACCACCGGCGCGCCCAAGGGCGTGGTCCTCGGCCGCGGCGCCGTCGCCGCCGGGCTGGACGCCCTGGCCGAGGCCTGGGCCTGGACGCCCGAGGACACCCTGGTCCACGGGCTGCCGCTGTTCCATGTGCACGGTCTGATCCTGGGCGTGCTCGGCCCGCTGCGCACCGGGGGACGGCTGGTGCACACCGGCCGTCCCACCCCGCAGGCGTACGCGGAGGCCGGCGGCTCGCTGTACTTCGGGGTGCCCACGGTGTGGTCGCGGGTGGCCGGTGACGAGCCGAGTGCCAAGGCGCTGGCCGGGGCCCGGCTGCTGGTGTCCGGCAGCGCGCCGCTGCCGGTGACCGTCTTCGAGCGGTTGCGGGCGCTCAGCGGGCACGCCCCGGTCGAGCGCTACGGCATGACCGAGACGCTGATCACCCTGAGCACCCGGGCCGACGGCGAGCGCCGTCCCGGCAGCGTGGGGCTGCCGCTGGCCGGGGTGCGCACCCGGTTGGTGGCCGAGGACGGCGGACCGGTGCCGTACGACGGCGAGACGCTGGGCGAGCTGCAGGTCCGCGGACCGATGCTGAGTGACGGCTATCTCGGCCGACCCGACGCCGACGCGGAGTCGCGCACCGCCGACGGCTGGTTCCGCACCGGCGACGTGGCCGTGATCGGTCCGGACGGTTTCCACCGGATCGTCGGCCGTGCCTCGGTGGACCTGATCAAGAGCGGCGGCTTCCGGATCGGCGCCGGCGAGGTCGAGGCGGCGCTGCGGGACCACCCGGCCGTCGCCGACGCCGCGGTGGTCGGCGCGCCCGATCCCGACCTGGGGCAGGTGGTCGTCGCCTATGTGATTCCGGACGGGCCGGTGACGGGGGAGCAGTTGACGGCCTTCGTCGCCGAGCGGCTCTCGGTGCACAAGCGGCCGCGCCGGGTGGTGCTGGTGGAGGAGCTGCCGCGGAACGCCATGGGCAAGGTCCTCAAGGCGAAGCTGGGCTGACCCGGCTGGGCTGAACTGGACAAACGCCGTCGCGTCCGCAGAGACTTCCCGGCATGGACGAGATGGTGGCAGCCGTCGACATCGGCGGAACGAAGATCGCAGGCGCTCTGGTGGACCGCGGCGGGCGGATGCTCGCCCAGTGCCAGCGGCCGACCCCCGCCAAGGAGGACGCGGCGCGGGTGCTGGCCGCGGTCACCGAGGTGCTCGACGAACTGGCCGCCGCCCCCCAGTGGTCCGCGGTGCGCTGCGTCGGCATCGGCAGCGCCGGACCGGTGGACGCCCCCAAGGGCGCGGTCAGCCCGGTCAACATCCCGGCCTGGCGCGGCTTTCCACTGGTGGACGCGGTGCGTGAGCACCTGGCCGACGACCTTCCGGTGGTGCTCACCGGCGACGGCCCGGCGATGACCGCGGCCGAGCACTGGCAGGGCGCGGCCCGGGGGTTCCGCAACGCCCTGTGCATGGTGGTGTCCACCGGCGTCGGCGGCGGACTGGTCCTCGACGGCGCGCTCTACCCCGGCCCCAGCGGCAACGCCGGGCACATCGGCCACATAAGCGTCGACCTGGACGGCGACCCGTGCCCCTGCGGTTCGCGCGGCTGCGTGGAGATCATCGCCTCGGGGACCTCCATCGCCCGGCGCGCGCTGCGGGACGGCTGGCAGCCGCGCGGTGACGACGCGTCGGCCGGGGCCGTCGCCGCCTCGGCGGCCGAGGGCGACCCGATCGCGCTGGCCGCCTTCGCGCGGGCCGCCCAGGCCCTGGCGGCCGGGATCGCGGCCACCGCCACCCTGGTCGAGCTGGACGTGGTGGTCATCGGGGGCGGGGTCGCCAAGTCCGGCGAGACCCTGTTCGCGCCGCTGCGGGAGGCCCTGCACGACTACGCGACGCTGCCCTTCGTCCGGCACCTGGAGCTGCGCCCGGCCGAGTTGGGCACCGACGCGGGCCTGGTCGGCGCGGCCGCGGCGGCCGCCCAGGAACTGGGGCTGGACGGCTGGCTCTGACCACCGGCACCCTCGACGGCCGCCCGTGGCCTCTGCGTACCATGCACCGAGCAGTCGACGAACGGGGGCAGAGTGATCGTCTGGGTCAACGGCACATTCGGGGCGGGGAAGACCAGTACGGCACGGGAGCTGCAGGAACTCCTCCCCGACAGCACGGTGTTCGACCCGGAGACGGTGGCCGTCTACCTGCGCCACCTGCTGCCCGAGGAGGACTTCGCGGCGGTCTCCGACTTCCAGGACCTGCCGGCCTGGCGCAGTCTGGTCCCGGATGTCGCGGCCGCGCTGCTGGCGCAGCATCCGGGGACGCTGATCGTGCCGATGACCCTGCTGCGGCAGGACTACCGCGACGAGATCTTCGGTGCGCTGGCCGCGCGGCGCATCCCGGTGCACCATCTGCTGCTGCACGCCGAGGAAACGATCCTGCGGAAGCGGATCGAGGGTGACCGGGCCGAACGGCAGGCCCTGCAGTGGCGGCTGGACCACCTGGAGGACTACCGGCGCGGGAGACCCTGGCTGGAGCAGGACGCGGTGACCGTGGACACCACGGTGCTGACGCCGCGTCAGGCGGCCGAGCGGATCGCCGGGCTGGTGCGGTCGGGCGCCGCCCGCTGCCGGATCGTCGAGCAGGTCGGCGGCAGCCGCGACACGGTGGCCGCGGCGGTGCTGTTCTTCGACCAGGACGAGCGGGTGCTGCTGGTCGACCCGGTCTACAAACCCGGGTGGGAGTTCCCCGGCGGGGTGGTCGAGGACGGCGAGTCGCCCCGGACCGCGGCGGTGCGCGAGATCGCCGAGGAACTGGGCCTCGCCGTCCCGGCCGCGCGGCTGCGGCTGCTGCTCACCGACTGGGAGCCGCACCGGGGTCCGCGCTCGGGCGGCCTGCGGCTGGTCTTCGACGGCGGGACGCTCGACGCCGAGCAGCGCGAGCGGCTCGCGCTGCCCGAGGACGAGCTGCGCGGCTGGCGCTTCATAGCCCGCGAGGAGTGGGCGGCGCTGCTCCCGGCCAACAAGCGCGACCGCCTGGAAGCGGCCCTGCGCTGCCGCGCGGAGGGCGTCGTCGGCTACTTGGATGCGGTGGAACCCGCCCGGGGACCGGAGCGGTCCTGAGGAACGCTGTACGCCTGGATCGGCGCGACGCACAAGGGCACCTTGGACACGAGGCGGAACTCGAAGGCGACGCCGCTCTGGCCCGAGGGAACATATCCGTGGCCGGCAATCGCGTAGATGGGGACCTCGCTCACTGCGAACAGGAGGGTCTCTCCGTGCGGGATGGCGCTCGGGCGGATCAGCATGCGCTCGGGGTAGGTGTGCTCCGGGCCGAGCAGCACGTTGTCCAGAGGTCCGGCGGTCCCCGACAGTTTTGTGGTGCATCCCGGCGTGGTCACCATCGCCGTGGCCGGGATGCCCAGCTTGCGCAGGGCCGCCTGGAAGTCGCCGATGGCCTTGGGGTCGAACAGCTGGACGCTCACTGTGCCGTCGGGGTGTGGCGTCACCGCGAAAGCACCGTTTGTGCCGTCGCCGGTGGAGAGCGGGACGGCCAGCGCCACGGCCACCGCCGCTGCCGCGGTGGCCGCGACCATCAGCATCCGGCGCGGCGGGCGGAACCGCCGGGCCGGGGCCGGTGCCGACTTGGCGGAGAGCTGGGCGGCCCGTTCCCGGAGTTCGGCGTCGAGGCGCTGCCGGAAGTGCGTCGGGGTGTTCACGGTGCGGCCTCCAGAGCGTGGTCGGGGGAGGGCTCGGGGGAGAGCAGGGGCAGGGTCGCGGCCTCGTGCCGCAGCAGCCTCCGGGCCCGGTGCAGCCGGACCCGGACGGCGGTGGGGGTGATGTCGAGGACCTGCGCGGCCTCGACCGGGGTGAGGCCGTCCACCGCGACCAGGTCGAGGACGGCGCGCAGCGGTTCGGACAGTGCGGCGTGGGCCGCGACCAGTTGCCGGGCCGCCCGGGAGGCGTCGATCCGTTCCTCCAGTGCGGCGATGTCCTCGTCGTCCAGCAGTCGGCGGCCGTTGATCCTGGCGACCGCCCGGGACTCGCGCGCGGTGCCGCGGAAGTGCGCGGCCAGGACGTTGCGGGCGATGCCGTAGAGCCAGGCGATGGGTGCGCCGCGGCGTGGGTCGTAGTCGGCGGCGTGTTCGAGCGCGGTCAGGAAGATGTCCGAGGTGAGGTCGGCGGCCAGGTGCGGGTCGTCGGTGCGCCTGGTCACGAAGCCCAGCACCGCGTCGAAGTGCGCGGCGTAGAAGGCGGAGAAACCGTCGGGGTCGTGCACGGGTGGTGCCGGGGACGGATCCGGGGGCACAAGCATCTCCTCGGAACGGTATAGGAGCTGACGGACTGTCTACACCCCTACTTGGCTCCGCGGGCCGACCGCGTTACTTCCGCTCCCCGTTACTTCCGCCCGGCGTTACTTCCGCTCCGCGCGTTCGGCGATCCGGCGCAGCACCGCGCCCAGGCGCCGGGCGTAGAGGTGCTGGAAGAGCGGTACCAGCGGTCCGGCCGCGCGGGCGTACCAGGCGGCCGGGCGGCTGAAGGCGGTGACGGTGAACCAGACCGCTCCGTCGTCGGCGAGTTCCACCAGGAAGCACTCCTCGCCGCGCTCCGGATGGCCGTCCAGGGTGCCGTAGCCGAAGCCGGCCCTGGTGGGCTCCTCCAGGGTCCACACCACCTCGCAGGGAGCGGTCAGCCCGACCCGGCCGACTCCGAGCACCACCCTGACCCGGACACCGGGCGCGGCCCGCTCGGCGGTGGCGTCGATGCCGACGCCCGCGGCGCGGTGCAGCCGCCAGCTCAGCACGGCCTCGCCGGCGGCGGCGAAGGCCTCGGGTCCGGCGCCCAGCGGGGTGCGGTGCGCCAGCAGGGCGTAGCCGGTGGGCAGGGGCGGGCCCTCCAGGGTCGCTCCCACCTCGGGATAGGTGAAGTCGCTCATCGGGCGAAGGCCTCCGCATCCTGACGGGGTGTCGCGGACGGACCGCGTCGGGTGTCTGCCCCGACGTACGGTCCCTAGTCCTCGCTGGCGGGCAGCAGCAGCCGCAGCAGCCGGTCGAGTTCGGCGGCGTCGGCCGGATCCAGCGCGGCCAGCGCGGCGGTCTGCACCTCCAGGCCGGTGCCGACCGCTTCGTCGATCACCCGCAGCCCGGGGAGGGTCAGCGAGACCCGGAGGCCCCTGCGGTCGCTGGGGTCAGGGTTGCGGCGGACCAGGCCGGCCTGCTCCAGCTTGTCCAGCCGCCCGGTCATGCCCCCAGTGGTGAGCATCAGCGTGGCGGTGAGCTCGCGCGGGGAGAGGGTGTAGGGCTCGCCGGCGCGGCGCAGCGTCGCCAGTACGTCGAACTCGCCCCGACTGATGCCGTATCGGGCGTAGGCGGTGTCCATCCGGCGGCCCATGCCGGCCGCGATCCGGTTGATCCGGCCGAAGACCGCCATGGCGTCGGTCCGCAGGTCGGGCCGGACGGCGGCCCACTGGTCGATGATCGCGTCCACCCGGTCGCGGTCGGCTGCCTCGCTGTCCATGCACCGATTGTGCCAGAGGGTCGCTTGGTCGGAAGTGACTTGCTCCTAAGTAGCTTAATGCTAAGCTAATCACCGTCGAGCTAACCAAGGAGATCCGATGCCCTCGCTGCGCCCCCGCTTCCCCGGTGAACGCGCCCTCGTCGCCGGGATCGCCGTCGACGCGCTCGGCTCCGGTATGTACGTCCCGTTCAGCCTGGTCTTCTTCCGCCATGTCACCGGGCTGCCGCTGCCGCTGATCGGCCTGGTGCTCACCGGCACCGGGCTGGTCGGCATGGTCGCGCTGCCGCTGGCCGGCGCCGCCGTCGACCGGTTCGGCGCCCGTCGGATGCAGCTCTCGCTGTACGTCCTGCGCGGAGCCGGCTTCGCCTGCTACCCGCTGGCCCACGGGATGGTCGCCTTCGCCGCGGTGGCGCTGGTCACCGCGGTCGGCACCCGGGCCTTCCCGGCCGCCCAGCAGGCCAGGCTCGCCGAGCTGGTGGACGGCGCCGACCGGGAGCGGATGCAGGCGCTGACCCGCAGCCTCAGCAACGCCGGCCTCGGCGCGGGCACCCTGGTCGCCTCGCTGCTGATCGCCACCGCCGGCGGTTCCGGCTACCTCGCCGCCGCCTGGCTGAACGCCGCCAGCTTCCTGGTCGCCGCGCTGCTGGCCGCGCGTACGCCGGTGTGCACCCCGGTCCGCGCGCCGGGCGCCGGCGGTCGGGGCGACCGCAGCGGCGGCTACCGGCTGGTCGCCGGGGACCGCCCGTTCCTCGGGCTCACCCTCGCCAATCTGCTGCTGGCCCTCGGCTACGCCTCGCTCAGCGTGCTGCTGCCGGTCTTCGCCACCGGCTGGCTGCACCTGCCGCAGGGCCTCACCGGGATCACCTTCGCGGTGAACACCGCGCTCTGCGCCACCCTCGGCGTCCCGGTCGCCGCCTTCGCCCGCCGCCGCTTCGCCACCCGCAACCGGGCCGCCGCCACCGGGGCGGTGCTGTTCGCAGTCGCCTTCCTGGGACAGGCCGTGCTGGGCACCCTCCGTCCGCACAGCGTCCCGCTGCTGATGGCGGGTCTGCTGGCGGCCGTGGTGGTGGCGACCGCCGGCGAGCTGGTGCACAGCCCGGCCGCCGGCGCGCTGTCCCAGGCCGCCGCGCCGGCGCCGCTGCGCGGCCGCTACCTGGCCGCCTACCAGCTCTCCTGGTCGCTGGCCAATGTGCTGGCGCCCACCCTGTTCACCCTGCTGGTCACCGTCGACGGGCGGCTGCCCTGGCTGGTGGTCGCCGCGGCGGCGCTGCTGGGCGGCGCCCTGCTGCTGCGACTGGAGCGCACCCTCCCGGCCGACGCCGTCGGCTTCCACCCCGGACGGACCGTCGCCGCGCGCGGGCGGGCCGTCGCCACCACCGCGGTCTGACCATCCGTCGGTCCGACCATCCGTCGGATTGACCACCCGTCACCGAGCCGCACCGAGCCGCACCGACCCGAGGAGTCGCAGTCATGCCCCGAACCACCGCCGTCGGCACCCTCGCCGTCACCGCGCTGGCCCCGCTGGCCTGGGGCTCCACCTACGCGGTCACCACCCAGCTGCTCCCGCCGGACCGTCCGCTGCTGGCCGCCACCCTGCGCGCGCTCCCGGCCGGACTGCTGCTGCTCCTGGCCACCCGCCGGCTGCCGCACGGCTCCTGGTGGTGGCGTGCCGGGGTCCTCGGTGCGCTCAACATCGGGGTCTTCTTCGCCCTGCTGTTCCTGGCCGCCTACCGCCTGCCCGGCGGCATCGCCGCCGTCCTCGGCGCGGTGCAGCCGCTGCTCACCGCGGCGCTGGCGATCCCGCTGCTCGGGCAGCTGCCCAGCCGCCGCGCCCTGCTGGGCGGTGTCACCGGCCTGTTCGGGGTGGCGCTGGTGGTGCTCCAGGCCACCGCCAGGCTGGACGCGGTCGGGGTGCTGGCCGGCCTCGGCGGAGCCGCCTGCATGGCCACCGGCACCGTCCTGGCCAAGCGCTGGGGCCGTCCCGAGGGCGTCGGCGCGCTCCCCTTCACCGGCTGGCAGCTCACCGCCGGCGGCCTGCTGCTGCTCCCGGTCGCCCTCGCGGTCGAGGGCCCGGTCCCGGCGCTGGGCGGCACGGCACTGCTCGGCTACGCCTACCTGGCCACCGCCAACACCGCGCTGGCCTACTGGCTCTGGTTCCGCGGCATCGCCAGGCTGGACGCCCCCTCGGTCGCCTTCCTCGGCCTGCTCAGCCCGCTCGCAGCGGCCGTCATCGGCTGGGCCCTGCTGGACCAGCGGCTGACACCGGTCCAGCTCACCGGCATGGCGCTGGCCCTCGCCGGGACCCTGCTGGGCGCCCTGGCCGGACCGCGTGCCGTTGTGCCGAAGGGGGCCGGGCCCGGCAGGATGGCCCCGTGCCCTTCACCCTCAGCCACCCCGCAGCCGTCCTCCCCCTCATCGCCGACGGCCGCGGCCGCGGGCCGCTGATCGCCTCGGCCATGGTCGCCGGATCGCTGGCACCGGACGTGCCCTTCTTCCTGGAGAGCCTGCTGCCCGGCAGTTACGGCCTCGGCGGCACCGCCCACCGCGCGTGGGCGGTGCCCACCCTGGACGTGGCCATCGCCGCCGGGCTGGTCGTCGGCTGGCACGGGCTGCTGCGCGAACCGCTGGTCGCGCTGCTGCCCGACCCCTGGGCCGACCGTGCCGACGCGCTCACCGCCCCCAGCCGCAAGCCGGCGCCCGGGCGGTTCGGCTCCTGCCAACCCGCCGACGCCGCCTGGTTCGCCGCCTCGGCGGCGCTGGGCGCGTTCAGCCACGTCGGCTGGGACGCCTTCACCCACCACGGCCGGGCCGGGGTCCGGCGGTTCCCTGCGCTGCGCCGGACGGTCGGCGGGATGCCGGTCTACCACGCGCTGCAGTGGGGCACCTCCGCCGTCGGCCTGGGCCTGATCGCCGCCTCCGGGAGCGCGGCGCTGCGGCGCCGGGAGCTGCCGCAGCCGCGCCGGATCACCCTGCGACCCGGCGTCAGAAGGGTTGCGGTCGCCGCCGTCGCGGCGAGCACCGTCCTCGGCGCGGTGCACCGGACCGCGCGGGAGCTGCCGAGGTCCGGCGGCCGGCTCGCCCCGGCGGAGCTGGTCGCCGCCGCGTCCTTCGGCGGCGGCGCCGGAGCGGCCGTCGGAGCCGCGGCGGTGGCACTGGCCGTCCGGCTGACGACCCGTCCGGACCAGGCGCGACCGGCGGGTGCGGGTGCTCACGGCGACGCCCTCTAATATGAGGAAGTGTGACGCAGACGCAGCGCCCCAGCGGCGACCAGGCCCCCAGCACCGACACGTCGGCTCCCGGCGTTCCGAGCGGCTCCCAGCTCGACACCGATGAGCAGGGCCACGGCGACCAGGGCAGCGGCGAGCTCGGCGGGGTGTGGGACGTCGTGGTCGTCGGCGCGGGTCCGGCCGGCGCCTCCGCCGCCTACGAGGCCGCGTCGTCCACCGCTGCGAACGGCGGGTCGCCGCGGGTGCTGCTGATCGACAAGGCCGCCCCGCCCCGCTACAAGACCTGCGGCGGCGGCATCATCGGCCCCTCCAGGGACGCGCTGCCGCCCGGCTTCGTGCTGCCGCTCAAGGACCGCGTCCACGCCATCACCTTCGCCCTTGACGGCCGCTTCCAGCGCACCCGCCGCTCCAAGAAGATGCTGTTCGGGCTGGTCAACCGGGACGAGTTCGACCAGCGGCTGGTGCAGTGCGCGGAGAAGGCCGGTGCGGTGCTGGCCACCGGAGTGGCCGTCAGCGGCGTGCAGGAGAACGGCGACGAGGGCGTGGTGCTCACCCTCCAGGACGGCCGTACCGTGCGGGCCCTGGCCGTGGTCGGCGCCGACGGCAGCGCCGGACGCATCGGCGCGCACGTGGGCGTCAGCTTCGACCAGGTCGACCTGGGCCTGGAGGCCGAGATCCCGGTCCCGGACTCGGTCGCCGCGGCCTGGCGCGGCCGGGTGCTGCTGGACTGGGGCGGCGCCGTCCCCGGCTCGTACGGCTGGGTCTTCCCCAAGGGGGACAGCCTCACCGTGGGCGTCATCGCCGCCCGGGGCCAGGGTGCCGAGACCCGTGCCTACCTCAAGGAGTTCATCGCCCGGCTGGGCCTGGCCGGCTTCACCCCCTCGATCGAGTCCGGCCACCTGACCCGCTGCCGCTCCGAGGACTCGCCGCTGGCCAAGGGCCGGGTCCTGGTCGCCGGCGACGCGGCCGGACTGCTGGAGCCGTGGACCCGCGAGGGCATCTCCTACGCGCTGCGCTCCGGACGGCTGGCCGGGCAGTGGGCCGCGAGGCTCGCCGCCGCCCCGGACCCGGTGGAGGTGCGCCGGCAGGCGCTCAACTACGCCTTCGCCATCAAGGCGGACCTGGGCGAGGAGATGCGCATCGGCCGCAAGCTGATGACCGCCTTCGAGAGCCGCCCGCGGGCCTTCCACTTCGCCGCGCTGGGGCTGCGCCCGGCCTGGCGGGCCTTCGCCCGGGTCACCCAGGGCCACACCACCTTCGCCGGGCTGGCCCGCTCGCAGGGCCTCGGCCGCTCGACCATCGACCTGCTCACCCGGTCCTGAGCGCCGTCCGCGTACTCCCCGGGGAGTAGCACGGCTGTCCGCCCCGGGGTGACGCCGCCGGGCCCGATGATGACCTACCGTGACGGCATGGACCATCCCCGAGCCCGCAGGGAGCGCCGGGAGGGCAGGGAGCCCTTGCGGCGCGGCGCCGGCGGGCGCCCGCTGCCCTCCCGCGCGCTGGTGTTCAGCAGCATCGGGCTGGCCCTGATCCAGGTGGTCGGCACCCGCGCGGCCCAGCACGGCCAGCCGCAGGCGCACCAGCTCGACCCCTTCGGCTTCGTGCTGCTGCTGCTCGGCCCGGCGATCCTGCTGCTGCGCAACCGGCTGCCGGTCGCCGCCTGCGTCGGGACCGCCGCCGTCGTGGTGGTCTACCTGCTGGTCGGCTACCCGTACGGGCCGATCTTCCTCAGCGTGGTGGTCGGCTTCGTCAACGCGATCCTCACCGGCCACCGCAGGGCCGCCTGGATCTCGGTCGCCGGACTCTACCTCGCCCATCTGACGCTGACTCTGGCCACCGGGGACCTGCACTGGAACGACGCCCGCGACTGGGCCAGGGAACTGGGCACGATCGCCTGGCTGCTGCTGGTGGTGCTGGCCGCCGAGGTGGTCCGCAGCCGGGTCGAGCAGCGCGAGCAGCGGCGCCAGGTCCGGGCCGAGCGCGAACAGCGGGTCGCCGACGAGCAGCGCCTCGCCATCGCCCGCGAGCTGCACGACGTGCTGGCGCACAGCATCTCGCTGATCAACATCCAGGCCGGGGTGGCGCTGGAACTGCTGGACGGCGATCCGGAGCAGGCCAGGACCGCGCTCACCACGATCAAGCAGACCAGCAAGGAGGCGCTGGGCGAGGTCCGCCAGGTGCTCGGCACGCTGCGCACCCCGGGCCGGGACGACGCCGCCCCGCGCACCCCGGCGCCCGGCCTGGACCGCCTGGACGAGCTGGTCGCCCAGGCCCGTTCCGCCGGCCTCGACGTCGCGCTGCACACCACCGGCACCCGCAGGGCGCTGCCGCAGGGCGTCGAGCTGGCCGCCTTCCGCATCGTCCAGGAGGCGCTGACCAATGTCATCCGGCACTCCTCGGCCCGCACCGCGCAGGTCGGTCTCGTCTTCGCGGACGAGGCGCTGACCCTGGACGTCCAGGACCCGGGACCGCTCTCGGCCACCGGCGGGCCCCGCGCCGGAGGGTCCGGCAGCGGGCTCACCGGGATGCGGGAACGGGTCGCCGCGCTGGGCGGCAGCGTCAGCGCCGCCCCGTCCGGAACCGGCTTCCGCGTCCACGCCGAACTGCCGCTGCACCGGGCCGACCGGCCCTCCACCGCCCAGGAGCTGCCATGATCCGCGTACTGCTCGCCGACGACCAGGTGCTGGTCCGGGCCGGCTTCCGCTCGCTGCTGGACGCCCAGCCCGACATCGAGGTGGTCGCCGAGGCCGACGACGGCCTCGCCGCCGTCCGGCTGGCCGGTGAACTGCGGCCGGACGTGGTGCTGATGGACATCCGGATGCCCGGGCAGGACGGGCTGGCCGCGACCCGGACGATCACCGGCGATCCGGCGCTGGCCCGGATCAAGGTGGTCGTGCTGACCACCTTCGAACTGGACGAGTACGTGTTCGAGGCGCTGCGGGCCGGCGCGGCCGGGTTCCTGGTCAAGGACACCGAGCCGGCCGAACTGGTCCGCGCGGTACGGGCGGTGCACGGCGGCGACGGTCTGCTGTCACCGGGGGTGACCCGCCGGCTGATCTCGGAGTTCGCCGCCCGCTCCAAGGAGCCGGAACGCTCCACCGCCCTGGCCCGGCTGACGGAACGCGAGCGCGAGGTGGTCGCCCTGGTCGGCCTGGGCCTCTCCAACGAGGAGATCGCCGGCCGACTGGTCGTCAGCCCACTCACCGCCAAAACCCACGTCAGCCGCGCCATGGTGAAACTCGGCGCCCGCGACCGCGCCCAACTGGTCGTCCTCGCCTACGAGTCAGGCCTGGTCCGCCCGGGCTGGCTGGGCTGACCCCCGCGCCGAAAATCGGCAGCTGCCATAGGGTCACCCCTAAAGTCCTCGACAGCAGCTCACCCCTCTACTTGGTGGCGCAATGAAAGCCGTCCTGACCGCAGTGACCGAGCTCTCACAGGAGCGGTTCCGCCTGTCCTTCCACCGTGGCGAGTCGGCGCACAGCGCCGTCATCGTCTTGGACGGTCCGATCACGCACCCCTCGCTTACCCACTGCCACTGGGAGGGGGGAGAGGGGCGGGTGGTCATGCTGTTCCTCGACGACCTGTCCGGGCTGCGTGCGCTCAACCGAGCAGCTCTGCTCGGACTACGCGGCGAGATCCCGGAGCTCCCGATGCCCCTGGGCTAGAGTCGGTCTGGTTGACCACGAGCCAAAGGTTGTGTGGCGCGGTCAGCGGGGGGCGGGATGGCAGTCGAGATCGTCTACGAGACACACGCCACCACCATCGACAACGAGGCCGGCATCGCCACCGGCTGGCTCCCCGGCGAGCTCTCGGAGCTGGGCCGCTGCCAGGCCCGGGAACTTGGCAGGCGCCGGCCGGGCGACGGCTTCGCAGCCGTGTTCACCTCCGATCTGCACCGCGCCGTCCAGACAGCCGGGATTGCGTTTCCGGACGGCCGACCCCCTGTCCACCAGGACATCCGACTGCGCGAGTGCAACTACGGTGACCACAACGGAAGCCCGGCCTCCCTCGTCGCCGCCCAGCGAATGCAGCGCATCGACACCCCGTTCCCCCGGGGCCAGAGCTACCGTCAGGTCGTCACGGCCACCGCTGCCTTCCTCCACGACCTCGCTGCCGATTGGAACAACAGCACAATCCTGGTGATCGCCCACTCGGCCAACCGCTGGGCGCTGGAGCATCTACTCACCGGAGCACCGCTGGGGGACCTGCTCAAAGCACCGTCTCCCTGGCACCCAGGCTGGCACTACACCCTGCCCACGGACTGGCCCGTCCCGACCCGGACCAGCCGCTGAACCACCTGCCAAGCTGGACGACCCACGGAGCGTGCTAGCCGCGGCCGTAGCGGTGTTCGGCGCGCCAGAAGAAGACCAGGCCTGTGCCCAGGGAGAGCAGGGACCAGAACAGGCCTGCGGACCAGGCGTGCGGGGTGGTCTGGCCGTAGCCGTCGAGGAGGGCGTGGCGGGACAGTTCGATGTAGATGGCGCCGGGGTTGAACTCCAGCATCAGTCGGACCCAGTGCGGGGCGTGCGCCGTCAGCTTGTTGAGGCTGTACATCACGCCGCAGGTGTACATCCACACCCGGAGCACCCAGGGGACCAGCTCGCGCATGTCCCGCAGGACCGCGCCGATCCTGGCCATGACCAGGGCCGCACCGACGTTGAACAGGGTCTGCAGGACCAGGGCGGGCAGGATCTGCAGCCACCGGGTCGACGGGATCTGGCCCACGGCGACCAGGATCCAGGCCACGATGCCCAGCGAGAAGCCCAGGATGATGAGCTGCTGCACCACGGTGGCCAGCGGTAGCAGCGCCCGGGGGAAGGACAGCGCGCGGATCAGCGTCATCCGGTCGGCCACCGACTTGGTGCCGACCGCGAAGGCCTCGCGGGTGTAGCTGAAGACGAACACGCCGATGGAGAGGAAGCCGATGTAGCTCTCGCCGGAGCCGGCCTTGCGGTCCAGCATCCAGCCGAACACCAGGTAGTAGACCCCGATGTGGAGCAGCGGCGTCAGCACGTTCCACAGCGGTCCCAGCCGGGCCGAGGAGTAGACGCTGGCGACCCGGGCCCGGGCGTAGGCGAAGGTGAAGTGCCGGTAGGCCACCAGCGAGCGCACATAGGACCAGAACGGGGGCCGCTGCCCGGGGACGGTCAGCCCGTACCGGGCGGCGACCTCGGCGGAGCTCGGCTCGACGAGCCGCTCGGGACGGGCCGGGCCCGCGTCGAGAGTCTGGCTGCTCATATCAGTGCGGCCTCCTGACCGCTGCGGTGTCTACTGCGGTGAGTCCGGTGACCCGGTGCAGGAAGGCCGAGGCGTGCGCCGGGGCGTCGGGGCGCAGCCAGCCGCGGATCTCCTCGCAGGCGGTGATCTCGACCGGGTGGCCCCGCAGGATCCTGGGCAGGGTGTGCAGGATCGTGGACGGGAAGCTGAGCACCGTGCCGCCGACCGGCTCGGTCAGTACGGCCAGTTCCAGTGGCAGCCGGGGCTGGACGATCTCCAGCTCAGCCGCCAGCTCCAGCTGCCGCAGCTTCTCCGGCTCCTCCCGGCGGTGCGCCAGGTAGCGGGAGACGCCGAGCCGGCGGGCCAGTTGGGCCACCCCCTCGACGTAACGCGCGGCGGTGATCAGACCGGTCTCGACCAGCGAGCAGCCGGCCAGGTCCACCAGCGGGAGCACGGTGGGCGGGCCGAACCGTTCGCGCGCCCAGCTGTACTGGTTGGAGCTCGTCGCCGTGCCCGGGGGGAGCTCCAGCGGGCCGCTCATGGCGGTGAAGAGCTCCAACCGGTGCCCCCGGCGCGGCAGCAGCCGGCGGGTGGTCCGGTCGGCGGCGCCGGAGGCCCGGGCCGCCCCGCTGCGGTGCCAGCGGACCAGCGGGCGCCCGGCCAGCAGCAGTTCGGACAGCTCCAGGGTCGCCGTGCCGTCGTCGACCAGGACCAGCTCCCTGGCCGGCGACAGCGGCAGCAGCAGCTGCACCAGCCGGGAGAAGGGGTCGCCCAGGATCAGCCGGCGGGCCCCAGCCAGCCGCGGCGCCAGCAGGGCGCAGCAGCCGGCCAGGGCGGCGGCACTGCCGCGCACCTCGTACGCACTCACCCGGAGCCCGGCGGAGCGGGCCAGACCGGACACGGCGGCGAGCTGACGCCGGGTCGGCTCGTCCTGGGGCAGCAGCACGGCGACGGCCACCGGCCCCTCGTCCGCCCCGCGGCGGTCACCGAGAGCCCACTCCAGCACGTTCAGCAGCTGGGCCGGGCTCTCCACCAGCGCGAGCGCGGGTGGGGTCACGACGCGACTGCCGACTCTGCGGTCTGCGGGCCGGTGCTGTCCTCGTTGCCGCGCTGCTGGGGCAGGGCGCTGAGGTTGCCCGGCACCCGGCGCAGCTTGGCCATGGCGGCGCGCTCGGCGTCGTAGACCTTCTTGACGCCGTCGCCCAGGGCCGCCTCGACCACGCGGATGTCACGCACCAGGCGCTCCAGGCCGCCGGGCTCCACCGAGGCGCTCTGGTCCGAGCCCCACATGGCGCGGTCCAGGGTGATGTGCCGCTCGACGAAGACGGCGCCGAGCGCGACCGCGGCGAGGGTGGTCTGCAGGCCGATCTCGTGGCCGGAGTAGCCGATCGGCACGTTGGGGTACTCGCGGCGCAGGGTCTCCAGCATCCGCAGGTTGAGCTGGTCGGTGGGGGCCGGGTAGGTGCTGGTGGTGTGGCACATCAGGATGCGCTCGCTGCCCAGCACCTCGACCGCGTGCCGGATCTGACGGGGCGTCGACATCCCGGTGGAGATGATGATCGTTCGGCCGGTCTCGCGCAGCCGGCGCAGCAGCTCGTCGTCGGTGAGGCTGGCCGAGGCGACCTTGAACGCGGGCTGGTCGAACTGCTCCAGGAAGTCCACGCTGGGGACGTCCCAGGGGGAGGCGAACCAGGCGATGCCGCGCTTCTTGCAGTGCGCGTCGATGGCGCGGTACTCGTCCTCGCCGAACTCCACCCGGTGCCGGTAGTCGATGTAGGTCATCCGGCCCCAGGGGGTGTCCCGCTCGATGTCCCACTGGTCGCGCGGGGTGCAGATCTCCGGGGTGCGCTTCTGGAACTTGACCGCGTCGCAGCCGGCGTCGGCGGCGGCGTCGATCAGCGCGAAGGCGTTGTCCAGCTCGCCGTTGTGGTTGATGCCGATCTCGCCGACGACGTAGACGGGCTGTCCGGGGCCGGCCAGCTTGTCGCCGAGGGGGCGCAGCCGGGTGGTGTCCGCGAGCTTGGTCTCGACCGGCTTGGCGTCGGTGCGGTTGGTGATCATGGGTGGAGGAGTTCCTTTCCAAGGAGCCAGGAGGCTATTTCGCGGACTGCGCCGTGGCCGCCGCGACGTTCCGTCACGGTGCGGGCGCGGTCCAGCACTTCTGGTTGGGCGTCGGCGACGGCGGTGGGCCAGCCGACAAGGCTGAAGCAGGACAGGTCGTTCACGTCGTTGCCCAGGTAGAGGACCCTCCTGAGGTCGATCGAATGGGTCTCGGCCCACAGGGCGAGGGCGTGGTCCTTGCGGGCGATGCCCTGCAGGACCGGGACATTGAGCTTGCGGGCCCGGGTCGACACCACCGGGTTGGCCTCGGTGGAGAGGATCAGCACGGTCAGCCCGGCGCGGACCAGCCGGGCCACGCCCAGGCCGTCGCCGCGGTGCACGGCCACGGTCTCCCGGCCGTCCGCGTCGATCCAGACCCGGTCGTCGGTCTGGGTGCCGTCGAAGTCCAGCACCACGGCGTCGATGTCCTCGCGGCCGGGCAGCCGCACCGGGGCGAGCGGCTCCGGGAGCGCCGGTTCGAGGGCGGCCGGGTCGACGAACAGCGGGGCCAGTGCCTGCGCCCGGACCAGGTCGTCCGGTTCGTCGATCTCCAGCACCCGGGCCGGATCGGTGCGCACCAGCGCGACGTTGCCGAAGAAGCGGTGCCCGGCGGCCCGGAAGCCCCTGGCCCGCATCGCGTAGGCGGCGCCGGTCTCCAGCAGGTCCTCGGGGCGGTCCTGCCGTCTGGGCCGGTGGGCGTGGTCGTGGTTGACGCCGTGGCTGGAGGGAGCGCCCCGGCCGTCGGTGCGCCAGAGGAAGCCGTGGAACGGCGCGGCGGTCAGCGCCGAGTCGGCGCCGTCGTCCAGCACGGCCGCGACCACGCCGTCGATCTCCTCCGGCGTCAGGAACGGGCTGGTGCACTGGACCAGCACCACCACCTCCGGGTCCAGGCCCTCCCTGCGGGCGAGCTCGTCCAGGACGTGCAGCACCGCGCTCTCGCTGCTGGAGGTGTCCCCGGCGATGTCGGCCGGACGCCGGACCACCTCGGCCCCGGCGGCGCCGGCCGCCCGCATGATCCCGGCGTCGTCGGTGGAGACCACCACCCGGGTGGTGCGGCGGGCAAGCAGCGAGGCCTGGACCGCGCGGGCCACCAGCGGCTCCCCGCCGACCGGCGCCAGGTTCTTCCCCGGGACGCCCTTGGAGCCGCCGCGGGCGGGGATGACGACCAGGACGTCGGGACGGCCGTCGGGCACGTCGGCGGGACGGTTCTCGGCAGGATGGTTCTCGGCAGGATGGTTCTCGGGCTGGTCAAGGGTCACAGCTGCCCCCAGCGGCGGATGACGGGCGCCACCCGCTGGGCACCCAGCCGGTAGCAGCGGCGGGCGGAACGGCGGACGGTGCGGCGGACGATTCGGGTGAGCGCTCCGGAGCGGGCGTCCGGTGGCGGCGCCTCGACCAGCGGTGCGCCCTTGGGATCCAGGCCGTAGCGGCGCAGCAGCGCCGGCTGGTAGCCGCTGGCGCGCGACTCGGAGTAGTAGGGCACCAGCGAGGGCATCTCGGGGAGGCTGCGGAGCTCGCTGATCCGCTGCTGCAGGGCCAGGTAGGGCTGGTCGGCGATCACCCCGTGCCGCCGCAGCCACTGCTGGTCGGGGACCGGGACGATCCCGGCGTCCAGCTCGTCCCAGGAGGTGAGGCAGCCGGAGCCGATGAAGTAGTGGTTGCCCAGCGGCTCGCGGACGCCGAAGTCGGTGAGCACGGCCGTGGGTATGGAGCGGTGCAGCGACTCCAGCGCGGCCGTGGAGCTGACCGTGACCAGCAGGTCGGTGCGGTCCAGTACGTCGCTCATGTGCCCGTACACCAGGTCGAGGTTGAACGGGGCAGGGATGGTGAGCTCGTGCAGCAGCCGTTGGTAAGGAAAGTCTTCGACATGGGTGGTCTGCTCGCCGGGTAGGCTGCGCAGTTTCACCAGAACGTCGCGGTCCGGGTAGCGCCGGGCGTGCTGGGCGGCGCGCTCCAGCAGCGCCCGCCGGGCCGATCTGCTGCGCGGAGCCGACGGCTGCGCTGCGAAGCACACGGTGAAACGGCGTGAATCCGGGGCAGGCACGTACTGCTCGCCGCCGAGGAACGGCAGGGCGGTCTCCACCACGCTCCCCGGGTCGGCGCCGACCCCAGCCAGCACCTCGCGGAAGCGCTCGGCGTCCGCGGTGGTGTTGGCGAGCACGATGTCGGAGCCGGCCCGCAGCAGCAGTCCGTCGGTGAGCTTCTCGTAGACGACTCCGACGTAGCCGGTGATGACAACGGGTCGGCTGGGCAGCGCGGACCAGGCCCGCGCCGTTCCGTGCAGCAGTGCCTGTGCGCCCCCGCCGACCAGGGCGAGGATCAGCACGTCCGCCTCGGCGACCCGGGGGTCGGCGAGGAACTCGGCGACGGTCACCTCGCAGGAGGAGTCGGGGACGACGCCGACCTCGGCCAGCTGCCGTTCGGTGGGCGTGGCCCGACCGTTCAGGAAGTAGGCGTCCAGCGTCGCCTCGGGGGCGATTCTTCGGGCCAGGGCGGCCCCCCACTTCCAGCGGCTGTCCGAGTCGGCCAGTACGGAGACGCGCCGCGGCGGATTGATCATCGGCATGTCCCTGAAGGTATGGATCCATTCTTTATAAACTATTAAGAACGGCTGGCAGGGGCATTTCCGATTCTGTGGATCCGCCTAGAAATGGTTTGAACAGCTGTACAGATCCGTTGAGCCCCCTGTGGACCTCCCGCCGTAACCGGCGGCCGGGACCAGGGTGCAGTTCGTATGCACCCAGGTGCTGACGGAGGCTCGCGGAGCGGTCCGGTGGCCGCTGTGCCGCAGTAGGACGTAGCGGACCTTGCCCTCGGCCACCAGCGAGGCCAACTGCGCGGCGGTGGGCGTGGGGGCCAGGCCGGTGTACCCGCCGACGGCCAGCACGGAGGCGCCCTCGGCGAGGATGTAGGGGGTGGCCTGCTGCCAGCTCTCCACGGCCATCAGGTACTCGGCGCCGTCCCGGTGCGCGGTCAGATAGGCGTAGAGCTCGCGCTGCCTCCTGGTCAGCGTGGCGGAGACGCCGCTGCCGCTGGTGGCGTGCGCTCCGGTGGACTTCAGCGCGGGCGCCCCGACGGTGCCCAGCCAGGAGTGCCCGTAGCGGTGCGAGAGCACGCTGGCCGACCAGGCGGCGGGGCTGACCAGGGTGGCCGCGAGCGCCGCGGCCAGGCCCAGGGCGGCGATCCGGCGGGCCGCCGCCGGCCGCAGCGTCGCCGGACGCAGCCGCTCCCACAGCAGCAGCACGGCCGACAGCAGGCCCAGGGCCAGCGCGGACGGCCAGGCCCAGGGCAGAAAGCCGGGGTACTCCCGGGAGACCGCGAAGGCCCAGGCGAGGCCGGCCGCCACGGTCACGGGCAGCGCCAGCGCGGCCCGTCCGCCGGCCCGGTGGGCGCGCCGCAGCAGCGTGGACCCGGCGCCGGTGAGCGCGGCGAGCGGCGCGGCGACCACCCCCAGGTAGTAGGTGTGGCCGTCGACCGCGCCGGCGCTGAACACCAGCAGGAAGACGCCGGCCAGGCCGCCCCAGAGCAGGTGGCCGGAGCGCTGCCGGTCGGTGCGCGGCCGCCCGCGCCGCCGCCACAGGCCCAGGACCAGACCCGCCAGCGCTGACGGGTAGAGCCAACCGACCTGTGAGCCGAGGGGTTTGACGAACAGTTTGGACCAGCCGGACCGGTCCTGGGACGCGGCCGCGACCCGCTCGGTCCGGTCCGCGGTACCGGCCTTCGCCCGGGTCCCGGTGCGGGCCGCGCCGCTGGTGCCGGCCGATGTGCCGGTCGCGGTCGAGCCCGCGTCGTGGCCGACGCCGGCGGTGACGCTGCCGGTGCTGGCCGCGTTCACGCCGAGGCCGCCGAAGCGGCTGAGGAAGTTGTAGCCCACGACCATGCTGAACACCGAGTTGTCGGTGGTCCCGTCCACGTACGGCCGGTCGGCGGCCGGGGTCAGGCTGACCGCGGTCATCCAGGACAGCGACACGGCGAGTGCCAGTACCCCGGCCGCCGCGGTGTGCAGCAGCCGCCGGCGCAGCCGGGTCGGCGCGCACACCAGGTAGACCAGGCCGAACACCGGCAGCGCCACCCAGGCCTCGATCATCTTCGCCTGGAAGCCGAGACCGATCCAGGCCCCTGCTGCCAGCAGCGGGCGCAGCCGAGCGGTGCTGGCCGCCCGCTGCACCGCGTCCACGGCCAGCAGCAGCAGGAGGGTGAACAGGGCGTCCTCGGTGACGGTACGGAAGAGCCCGGCCACCGTCGGGGTCACCACGAAGGCGGCGGCCGCCACCAGGGCGGCGCCCTCTCCGGTCCAGCGCCGTACCGCACGGTGCAGCACCAGCACCGAGAGCACGCCCTCGACCGCCTGGGGCAGCAGCAGGGTCCAGGTGTGGAACCCCAGCAGACGGACCGTCAGGGCCTGTGGCCACAGGTAGCCGGGCAGCTTGTCCAGGGTGACCGAGCTGCTCGGGTCGAAGGAGCCGTAGAAGAACGCCTTCCAGCTCAGCGACATGCTGCGGACGGCATCGGCGTAGAAGGCGTGGTACCCGGAGTCGCCGATGTCCCAGCTGTACAGCAGCGCCGCGAGGGCGGCGATCAGCAGGAGCGCGGGACGGGCGTACCGCGGGCGGACCCGGGGTTCCGGGAGGGCCGGTGCGGCGACGGTTGCAATGGTGGTCACGGCAGGATGCTGTGGCATTCAGCTGTGAGTTCCAGCTGAATTACATTTCAATGCCATCTCACTCGAAAGGCAAAGGGAGCGAAATCACGGGAAACTCTAAGCTTCCCCGGGTCAATTCATCGCCTATGGTTTCCGGAGCGGTGCCCATGTCGCGCTGCTCACCGACAAAATCCAGGACCGGAACACCGACGGCGAAAAGACTCCCATGCCGATGCCGATTCACCTCCCCGCCGACGACGAAGCGCACCCGCACGACCAGGCCGACCCCGACGAAGGAACGCACCCGCACGACCAGGACGCGCCCTCCGGCCGCGGTCGCGGGCGCCGGGGCAACCGCCGCAAGCGCGCCCGCCGTTCGGTCCGGGTGCTGCGCTGGACCTCCGGGGTGCTCGGAGTCTCGCTGGTGGTCGGTGCGGCCGGGGGCTACGCCTACTACCAGCACCTGAACAAGAACATCCAGCACGGTGCGCTGAACACCAGCACGGTGACGGTGGCCAAGCCCAAGGCCAACGCCGCGGGACAGAAGCCGATCAACATCCTGATCCTGGGCACCGACTCGCGCTCCAGCGCGGCGGACTGCAAGCTCGGCGGCGCCTGCGGCGACACCGGGTACGGCCACGCCGACGTCGAGATGCTGCTGCACGTCTCCGCCGACCGCAGCAACGCCACGGTGCTGAGCATCCCCAGGGACACCAAGGTCTCCATTCCCGCCTGCAAGGACTCCACCGGGACCAAGTCGTACGCCGCGAGCTACGACATCATCACCGACAGCATGGAGCACGGCGGGGCCGGCTGCACCGTCGGCACCTGGGAGAAGCTGACCGGCATCAGCATCGACCACTACATCACCGTGGACTTCTCCGGCGTGGTGCAGATGGCCGACGCGGTCGGCGGGGTCCCGGTGTGCACCAAGGAGAACGTCCAGGACACCGACGGGTCACACCTCAAACTGAAGGCCGGCACTACCACCATCAAGGGGGTGCAGGCCCTGGAGTGGCTGCGCACCCGGCACGCCTTCGAGGACGGCACCGACATCGGCCGCACCCACGCGCAGCACCTCTACCTCAACTCGCTGATACGCAAGCTGAAGTCGGCCAACACCATAGCCAACCCGCTGAAGGTGGACGCGCTCGCCGAGGCCGCCACCAAGGCGCTCACGGTGAGCAACGAGATCGCCAGCATCTCCAAGCTGGCGGCGCTCGCGGTGGACATCAACAAGGTGCCCACCAAGAACATCACCATGACCACCATGCCGTTCTCCTACATCGCCTCCGACCCGGCGCACGTCCAGCCCACCAGCGAGGCGTACAAGCTCTTCTCGATGATCCGCAACGACACCTCGCTCACCTCGACCAGCACCTCCAAGACGGCGAGTGCGAGTGCCGCCGCCAGCGCCTCCGCCGCGAAGGAGGCCGCGGCGAGCGCCTCCGCCAGTGCGAGTGCCGCCGCGGCCGCGGTGGACAAGTCGAAGGTGGACCTCGCGGTGCGGAACGGCGGCACCGTCGACGGCCGCGGCACGGCGATCACCAAGTACCTGAACGGCAAGGGCTTCAGCAAGGCCACGGTGGACACCACCGACGTCACGGCGACGGCGACCACCCTCACCTACCCCTCGGGCCAGAAGGCCGAGGCACAGGCCGTCGCGTCGGCGCTGGGACTCCAGTCGGCGGAGCTCAAGGGGTCCAGCACCGCGACCAAGCTCACGTTGGTCATCGGCACTGACTGGAGCACCGGAACCGACTACGCCAAGACCCTGCCCAAGTCCGGCACGGTCCCCAGCACCACGGTCTCCCAGAACGCGGCGGACAGCAGCCAGTGCATGACGGTCAACCCGGCCAAGAACAGCTACGGGAAGTACATCTACATCTGGTAGCGGCAGGTGGGTCGGCGGCTGCGACCGGACGCGCGGTAACGTCACCAGGCAGTACCGCCACCCTCCGAGGAGAAGCCGATGACCGCCACCGAGCCGCTGGTCCGCTACCGCGTGGACCGCGCCGTCGCGACCCTCACCCTGGACTCGCCGCACAACCGCAACGCCCTCTCCGGCGCCCTGGTCGCCGAGCTCGAACAGGGGCTCGCCGACGCGGCCAAGGACCCGTCCGTCCGGGCCGTGGTGCTCACCCACACCGGCGGCACCTTCTGCGCCGGGGCCGACCTCTCCGAGGCCACCAACGGCGACCCCACCGCCAACCCGCGTCGCCTGGTGGCCGCGATGCGGGCCGTCGTGGAACTACCCAAGCCGGTCCTGGCCCAGGTGGACGGCCATGTCCGGGCCGGCGGCCTGGGTCTGGTCGGCGCCTGCGACCTGGCCGTCGCCGGGCCCAAGGGCACCTTCGCCTTCACCGAGGTGCGCCTCGGACTGGCCCCCGCCGCGATCTCGCTGGCGCTGCTGCCCCGCCTCGACCCGCGCGGCGCGGCCCGCTGGTACCTCACCGGATCGGTCTTCGACTCGGCCGAGGCCCAGCGCATCGGGCTGCTCACCGAGGTCGCCGACGACACCGCGGCGGCGCTGGAGCCGCTGCTGGAAGCGCTGCGGCTGGCCTCCCCGCAGGGCCTGGCCGAGACCAAGCGCCTGGTCACCGCCGACGTCCTGCGCACCTTCGCACGCGACGGCGAGTCCATGGTCGCCCAGTCCGCGCTGCTCTTCGGCTCCGACGAGGCCCGCGAGGGCATGCGCGCCTTCCTGGAGCGGCGGCCCCCCAACTGGGCGGAGTGAGCCCGGCGTTGACCCGACGGGAGGTCGGCACAGCCGCTGCTGCGAGGATGCCGGTCATGACGACGACCGTGCTCTCGACGCTGACCGTGCCCTGGATCCCGCTGCCGCACCGGATGGACGTGGTCCGGACGCCCGCCGTGCCGGAGGGGTACCAGGCCTCCACGGCGTTCGTGCTGGCCCTGGACGCCGACGGGCGGACCCTGCTGACCCTGGTGGACCGGCCCGGGCGCGGCTGGGAGGTGCCCGGCGGGCACCTGGACCCGGGGGAGTCGCCGTTGCAGGCGGCGATCCGGGAACTGGCGGAGGAGGCGGGGCTGGTGGTGCTGCCCGAGCAGGTGGAGTTCTTCGGCGGGCAGCAGATCACCATATTCGGAACCCCGCCGGCCGACTACGCCTACCCGGCGCTGGGGTTCATGGCCTTCCACGTGGTCCGGCTGGACCACCGGGGCACACCGGTCAGCCCCGACCCCGGGTCGGAGTGCGCCGCGGCGGAGTGGGTGGAGCGGGACGAGGTGGCCCGGCGCTGCGCGGGGGCGACCTGGCTCCCGCTGCACGAGTCGCTCTACGGCTGACCGAACCCGCGGGTAACCCCGGGAGGATCAAGCGCGGTCGCTCCGGTTACCGTGTCCGCATGCCGATGCTGATGCCGTCCTTCGCCGAGAAGACCGTCGCCGCCGCGCGGACCCGCGCCCGGCGGGCGGCCACCTCGCTGGTGCACCTGGGCTGGCAGTGGATCCAGGAGGCGGGCTCGGTCAGCGCCGACCGCCCCGGGCGGCTGCGCTTCGGCGCCATCGGGGAGTGCACCCGGCTGACCTTCCCGCTGGGTTCGGTCTTCAACGAGCAGTGGATCCATCTGGGCACCCACTGCATCATCGGTGAGGGCGTCTCGATGTCGGCCGGCTTCCTGCCCGGACTGGACCTGGGCCCGGAGCCGATCGTGCGGATCGGCAACGGCTGCGTGATCGGCCGGGACAGCCATATCGTCGGCCACCACTCGATCACCTTCGGCGACGACGTCTGGACCGGGCCCGGGGTCTACGTCACCGACGAGAACCACTCCTACGACGACCCCGAGCTGCCGATCGGCAAGCAGTGGCCGCGGAACGAGGCGGTGTCCATCGGTTCCGGCAGCTGGATCGGCACCGGTGCGGTGATCCTGCCGGGGGCGGTGATCGGTCGCAATGTCGTGGTCGCGGCCAACGCGGTGGTGCGGGGGGAGGTGCCGGACCACAGCGTGGTCGCGGGCGCGCCCGCGCGCGTCGTTCGACGCTTCACTCCTGCGGAGGGCTGGCAGCCGCCGATCCGGACGGTGGCCCCCAAGCCGATTCCGGCGGGGATCACCCATGAGGAACTGGTGGCGCTGATCGGCTGGGACCTGCGACTGCCGAAGGAACCGGGTGCGGCGGATCCGGTGGGGTAGCAAGGTGCGGACCGTAGTCGGCTGACCGCGCAGTTCCCCGCGCCCCTGGGGGCAGGGGCGCGGGGAACTGCGCGACCAGCCATGCACCCCGCCGCACCTTGCTACCCCTCGGCTGCCCCCGCAGCGCGCCGCACCACCAGTGCCGCCACCCCGGCCAACCCGGCCAGCACCGCTACGGAGACCAGCGCCGTCGGCAGACCCACGCCCTGGGCCAGGAAGCCGATGATCGGCGGCCCCAGCACCATCCCGCCGTAGCCGAGCATCGACGCCGTGGCCACACCCTTGGGCCCGTTCAGGGCCCCTGCGCGGTCGATCGCCAGCGGGAAGATGTTGGCCAGACCCAGTCCGACCAGCAGGAATCCGGCCAGGACCAGCGGCAGCCACGGGCTGAGCGCCGCGACCAGCATCCCGCCGCTGGCCACCGCGGCGCCGGTGACCAGCACCCGGGTCGGGCCGAAACGCTCCACCAGCCGGGTGCCGCTGAGCCGTCCGGCGGTCATCGCCAGCGAGTACGCGGCGAACCCGCCGGCCGCGACCGAGGCGGTGGCGTGCAGGTCCGCGCTGAGGTGCAGGGTGCCCCAGTCGGCGAGCGCGCCCTCCCCGTAGGCGTCGCAGAGCGCGACCACGCCCAGCAGCAGCACCAGCAGCATCGGACCGCGGACCGCGGCGGACGTGGGCGCGGACTCGGCCGAAGGCTCGGCCGCGGTCGGACCCTCCGGGGCGGTGACCCGGTGCCGGACCAGTGGCACCCCCGCCGCGACGGTGACGGCGAGTCCGAAGACGGCCATCAGGCCGAGGTGCCGGGCCGGCGACAGGTGGGTCGCGAGCAGCCCGCCCAGGCTCGCGCCGATCAGGCCGCCGAGGCTGTAGGCGGCGTGGAAGGCGGGCATGACGGGGCGTCGGGCCGCCGCGACCAGGTCGACGGCGGCGCTGTTGATGCCGACGTTCACCGCTCCGTAGCCGGCGCCGAAGAGCAGCAGCACACCGCCGAGCGACCACACCGAGTGCGCCTGCGGCGGCAGCGCGACGGAGGCGCAGAGCACCACGGCGGAGGCGACGGTCACCGGGTGGTTGCCGAAGCGCAGGCAGAGCCGCCCGACCCAGGTCATCACCAGCACCGCGCCGACCGAGACGCAGAGCAGGGCCAGCCCCAACTCCCCGGCGGAGGCGTGCACGGCGGACTTGATGGCGGGGATGCGGACCACCCAGCCCGCGAACAGGAAGCCGTCGAGGGCGAAGAAGGCGGTGAGCGCGATCCGGACCGGCGGCCAGGCGCTGAGCCGTCCGCCACCGGTGTTCCCGGTGGTCCGTGGGGTGTCGGTGGTGCCGGAGGTACTGGCAGGTGTTTTGTTTATTTGCGGCACAAAGTCAGAATAGAAGCGTGCAGCCAACTCACACAAGTCCCGAGCGGGGCCGTGCGGCCCTGGGTCCGGCGCTCGCCCTCGTCCACACCGGGGCGGCGCCGACCCGCTCCGTGCTGACCGGCGAGCTCGGTGTCACCCGGGCCACAGCAGGCGCCGTCACCGCCGAACTGCAGGCGCTGGGGTTGATCACGGTGGACGCCCGCCCGGCCGGCGGCACCCGCGGCCGGCCCTCGCACCGGCTCGCTGTCGATCCGTCAGGACCGGTGGTGCTGGCGGCCCAGATCCACGCCGACGGCTTCTCGATCGCCCTGGCCACCCTCGGCGGAGTGCTCGACACGCCCGAGGACTTCCCGCTTCCGCAGCCGGCGACCCCGGAGCGGGTGCTGCACGCCGTGGTCGCCGAGGCGGCCCGGCGGATCGCCGCCGACCCGCGCCGCTGCGTCGGCCTGGGCCTGGCCGTCCCCACCCCGGTCGCGCTGCCGGAGCGGGTCGCGGTCGCGGCGATGTACCTGGACTGGCCGTCCGGTACCCCGGTGGCCGACCTGCTCCAGCAGGAGACCGCCGCCGCCGGGCTGGACCTGCCGGTGGACGTGGCCAACGACGCCAACCTGGCCGCCCTGGCCGAGCACCGGCACGGCGCCGGACGCGGCTCCCGGCACCTGCTCTACGTCACCTCGGGCCACCGGGGCGTGGGCGGCGCGCTGGTGGTGGAGGGACGGCTGCACACCGGCAGCGCCGGGCTGGCCCTGGAGGTCGGCCAGGTGCTGGTGGACCCGGGCGGGCGCCGCTGCCCCTGCGGCAGCCGGGGCTGCCTGGACGTCGAGGCCGACCCCAGCGCCCTGCTCGCCGCCGCGGGCCGCGAGGCCGACCCGTCGCGCCCGCTGTTCGAGCAGACGGACGAGATCCTGGCCGAGGCCGCCGCCGGGCGCCCGCGGGCCCGCGCCGCGGTGGAGCATGTCGTCGACCGGCTCGGCCTGGGCATCGCCGGTGTGATCAACATCCTGAACCCGGACCGGGTGGTCCTCGGCGCCTTCCACAACGCGCTGCTGGCGGCCGTCCCGGAGCGGCTGGCCCGGGTGGTGGCCGAGCGCTCCTACTGGGGGCGCTGCGGGCGGATCCCGATCGCCGCGGCCGCGCTGGACCGCTCCGAGCTGGCCGGGGCCGCCGAACTCGCCTGGACGCCGCTGCTGGACGACCCGCTGGCGGTGCTGGGGGAGCAGGGCTGAACCCGCCCGCGTACTCCCGGGGGAGCAGGGCGAGTGCCCGCCCCGGCACGACGCCGCGGACCCCCCTTCGGCGCGATTCTCGGTAGTGGGTCGCCGCACCGCGGCGGCCGACGGATCGCAACCGAGGAGCCCGACATGCACACCACCCTGCTGGCGGACGGCTGGAACGGCGGCCCCGGGCCGTGGATCCTGCTGGTCCCGCTGTTCTGGATCACCGCCATCGTGTTCGTCCGCAAGGTCGTCTTCGGCGGCCGCCGGTTCCGCGGCCCGCGCGCCGAGTTCGGCGCCGCCTTCGCGCCGCGGCAGGCCCCGGCGCCCTCGCCGATCGACACCCTCAACCGCCGCTACGCGGAGGGCCAGATCGACGAGTTCGAGTACCGGGAGCGCTACGACCTGCTCACCGCCCTGCCCGAGTCGCCCTTCGAGAAGGCGGCCCCCAGGGACGGAGTGTGACCGGCGCACCGCCGGAGGTGCTGCGGGCCGTCGGCGGCCCCCTGGGGGATCCGCCGGACCCGCAGCCTCACCCTCGCGGGCTCAGGCCCGCAACCGGACCGGTTCCCGGCCCCGCTGCTTCCCGCCCTCGGGCATCGACGTGCCGGCGCCCGGTGCGCAGGCCGCAAGCGAGCGGGACGGCGGGGTCGGGCCGGTCCAGGCCACCTGCAGCGGGGCGATCCGCAGCGGTGCCGGCGCAGGTGCCTCGGCCGGAACCTCCGCGGGCTGCGGAGCGGTCTCCAGGGCGAACCAGACGACCTTGCCGGCCTCCTCGACCTGGGCGCCCCAGTCCGCGCTGAGCGCGGCGACCAGGGCCAGGCCCCGGCCGTTGATCTCCTCCTCGTCGGGCGCTAGCACCCGGGGCAGGGCCGTGCTCGTGTCGTGGACCTCGCAGCGCAGCAGACCGTCCGCGCCGCAGCTCAGCCGCAGCAGGCACTCCGCGTCGGGGCCGACGTGCCGGTGGACGTTCGCGAGCAGTTCGGTGACACCCAGCAGGCAGAGGTCGACGGCTTCGGCCATCTTCCAGTGGCGCAGATGCGCCATGACGATCCTGCGGACAACCGCGAGGCGCTGGGGTTCCGCTGTGAGCCTCAGTTCGTACTGCTTGTCAGACTCCATCACGCGTCGATTCCTCCTGCTTCGCTGGAGACCGACTCCACGCCCGATGAGACAACCGCGCAGAGTCACCACGTGGCTACATTCCGAGACATGTCCAGAATCACCCCGTTCGATGGCATTCGCAACGCGCGGGCGACCTCGGGTCCATGCTGCACGCTTGTGGGTCGCAGCGTAACTGCCCGGGCACGGTGAGTTGCGGAACATGCGCCGCCGTATGGCATATTCCAAGAAAAATCGGGAATGGCCCCACGGCTACGATGCGCGGGAGCGCCCGGTGGACCGGGAATTCCGGAAAAGAAAGCAGCCGAATGAAGACCGTGGATGTGGACCGGAGCGACGCCGAATACCGGGCCTGGCTGAAGGAGGCCGTGCGCAAGGTCCAGGCGGACGCCAACCGATCGGCCGACACCCATCTGCTGCGGTTCCCGCTCCCCGAGGAGTGGGGCATCGACCTGTACCTCAAGGACGAGTCGACCCACCCCACCGGCAGCCTCAAGCACCGGCTGGCCCGCTCGCTGTTCCTCTACGCGCTCTGCAACGGCTGGATCAGGCCCGGACGGCCGGTGGTGGAGGCCTCCAGCGGCTCCACCGCGGTCTCCGAGGCGTACTTCGCCAAGCTGATCGGCGTGCCCTTCGTGGCGGTGATGCCGCGTACCACCAGCTGCGAGAAGATCAGCCTGATCGAGGCCCAGGGCGGCAGCTGCCACCTGGTCGAGGACACCCGGACCATCTACGAGGTGTCGGCCCGGCTCGCCGAGGAGTCCGGCGGCCACTACATGGACCAGTTCACCTATGCCGAGCGGGCCACCGACTGGCGCGGCAACAACAACATCGCCGAGTCGATCTACGCCCAGCTGCGCCTGGAGCGGTATCCGGTCCCGACCTGGATCGTGGCCACCGCCGGCACCGGCGGCACCTCGGCCACCCTGGCCCGCTACGTCCACTACACCCAGGCCGACACCAGGATCTGCGTGGCCGATCCGGAGAACTCCTGCTTCTTCGACGGCTGGGTGAGCGGTGACTCCTCGGTCTCCTGCGAGAAGGGCTCCAGGATCGAGGGCATCGGACGGCCCAGGATGGAGCCCAGCTTCATCCCCGGGGCGATCGACCGGATGATGAAGGTCCCGGACGCCGCCTCGATCGCCGCTATCCGGGTGCTGGACGGCGCGATGGGCCGCAAGCCGGGCGGGTCCACCGGGACCGGGCTGTGGAGCGCCTTCAAGATCATCTCCGAGATGCTGGCCGCGGGGGAGCGCGGCAGCGTGGTCGGCCTGATCTGCGACCCGGGCGACCGCTACCTGGACAAGTACTACTCGGACGACTGGCTGGCCCAGCAGGCCATCGACATCCGCCCTTACCAGGCGGCGCTCGACGGGTTCCTGGAGAGCGGGGTCTGGAAGGAGTAGCCGGTCCGCGTAGTCGGCCCGGATGCTCGGTCCGGTGCTCAGTCCGCCCGGACGCCGCAGCGGGCGTCGAGCCGGGCGGCGGCGCGGCGCAGCGAACGGGCCACGCCCGGCCGGGCCGGCAGCAGGACGGCGCGGACCGCCGGGGCGGCGTCGACGGCGATGGTGAAGCGCAGCTCGGTACCGCCCCCGGCGGCGGGGGTCAGCAGCCACTCCTCGGCCCAGGCCCGGACACCGGGGACATTGGTCTCCTCGACCCGGTAGACGAAACGCGCGGGACCGCCGTCCGACGGCTCCTCCCAGGCGACCACGCTCTCCACGAAGCGGGCGCCGCCGCGCAGCGTCACCGCCCGTCCCGCGCCGACGCCGTACGGGGGCGGGCCGGTGTAGCCGGCGGAGCGGACCTCGCGGAACCACAGCGGCCAGGTCGAGGCGTCGTCGGTCAGCTCCGCGAACACCGCGCCGGGCTCGGCCCGCAGCCGCGCGGTGGACACCAGCCGGTTCGGTGCCTCCGCCAGGAACTCCGCCGTGACCGGACGCAGGCGCTTCGCCATGGTCCCCCCATCGCCCAGGAGATAAGGGGAGCAGTCTAGTTGACGCGCCGTCAAAAAAGTCACTCGGGCTGGGACTCGGCCACCAGATCGCCGGCGATGATCACCTCGCGGACCTGCTCGGACACCGCCGAGCGGATCTCCAGCGGCAGCCCGACATCGGTGACCAGGGTGTCCACCTCGGCCAGCGAGGCGAAGGTGGACAGGCCCACGGTGCCCCACTTGGTGTGGTCCGCGACCGCGACCACCCGGCGCGCCGAGGCGACGAAGCTGCGGTTGGTCTCGGCCTCGGCCAGGTTGGGCGTGGACAGGCCGGCCTCCAGCGAGATGCCGTGGCTGCCCAGGAACAGCAGGTCGAAGTGGAGCGAGCGGATCGCCCGGTCGGCGATCGGGCCCACCAGCGAGTCGGAGGGGGTGCGCACCCCGCCGGTCAGCACCACCGTCGCCGCGGTGGCCGGCGCGGCACCGTGCCGCAGCGCGTTCTCGAACACGTCGGCGACCCGGACCGAGTTGGTCACCACGGTCAGCCCCTCGACCTGGAGCAGGTGGTGGGCCAGCGCGAAGGTGGTGGTCCCGCCGGACAGGGCGATGGCACTGCCCGGGACCACCAGCCGGGCGGCCTCCCTGGCGATGTCCTCCTTGGCGGTGAGCTCCAGCGCCGACTTGGCCTCGAAGCCCGGCTCGTGGGTGCTGGCCTCCAGCACCGGCACCGCCCCGCCGTGCACCTTCTCCACCACGCCCTGGCGGGCCAGCGCGTCCAGGTCCCGACGCACCGTCATGTCCGAGACGTTCAGCCGCCGGGTCAGCTCGTTGACCCGGACCCCGCCGCGCCGCCTGACCTCGTCCAGGATGAGAGCGCGCCGCTGCTCCGCCAGGAGATTGCTGTTCTCGGCCACCCGTGCCCCTCACCGATCCAGTGATTTTCCCGCTATCCTCGCACGCCGTCGGCGCCGCAGGCATGCGCATCCGGCTGCGCGGGCAGCACACTTGGCGGGATGCTGCTCGGCAGCGGAAATCGGACGACCCGGGGGCGACCATGACAGACCAGGCACAGCAGGCGCAGGCGCTGCCCGCACAGCGGCGGCAGGCCGCCCCGGGGGGGCCGGCGATCGCCCTGGAACTGCTGGTCCACGGCGTCGGCGGGACCACGCCCGAGGCCATGCTGACCGACCCGCACCTGGTCCAGCTCACCGGCGACACCGTGGCCGGAACCTACCGCCGCTGGAGCGACCGGCACGCCGAGGAGGAGCCGGACCGCTACCGCGGCGGGGCCGTCGAGGAGGCCTACTCCTGGGCCGGCCTGACCTCGGGCAGCTCCATGCGCGCCCTGTGGCTGCTGCTGCTCCCGTTCATGTTCGCCAACCTGGCCCACTGGATGCGGCCGCCGGCCCCGCGCACCGCCCGGGCCCAGGGCCTCTACGACATGGCGGTGCGCCTCTCCGCGGTCAGCCTGACCGTGCTGCTCACCGCCGCCGCCTGCGAGACCGCGCTGGACCTGACCGCCTGGCAGTGCGCCGGCACCGCCGGCTGCGCGGCGCACCACAGCTGGCTGGGCTTCCTCTCCGCCGCCCACGGCGGCTGGTGGAGCCAGCCGGGACGGCGGCTCGCCCTGGCCAGCGCCGTCCCCGGGGGCCTGGTCGCGGTGCTGTGGTGGCTCTCGCACCTGACCTGGACCAGCTACGAGTCCCAGCGCCCGGCCGCGGCCGGGAAGCGCGAGGACATCGCGCCGATGGAGATGCCTGGCTTCTGGTACGGCATGCGGCTGGTCCGCCGGCTGCGGATGACCCATGTCGCCGCCGGCCTGCTGACCGCCGACCTGGCGCTGCTGCTGCCGGTGCTGGACTACGACCGCTCCACCGGCGGACCGCTGGCCGTCCCCGGCTGGATCCTGCTGGCCCTGCTGGTGCTGCTGGCCGGCGGGGTGGTCACCGCGCTGGTGACCAGCAGCCGCAGCGAGTCCGAGCAGGACGACCGGCCGGACGACCTCGCCATGCGCGCGCTGCACTGGGCCTCGCTGGCCCTGCTCGGACTCACCGTGCTCTACGCCGCCTGGGCCCGGCACGGCTGGCACTCGGCCGGACGGCTGCCCGGCGCCGCCGGGCTGTTCGCGGTGCTCTGCCTGGTCCAGCTGGCGCTGGTGGTGGTGCTGGTCCTCGCCGTGCGGCTGCTGAAGGGGAAGCAGCAGCCGCTGCCGGAGCAGCGGCAGGACATCACCGTCCCCGGCCCGTTCCGCCCGGTGCCCGACGGCGACGTCCGGTTCGGCGGGCCGGACGGTCCGGCGCTGCGCGGCTTCGCCGGCCCGGCCACCGCGATGCTGGGCGCCGGGCTGGGCAATCTGCTCACCGCCGGCGCCACCGTCTGGGCGGCCCAGTGGCTGATGGGCAAGGGCACCCTGGGCGTCACCGTCCCCGGGCCGCCGCTGCTGCTGGTCTGGCACAGCAGCGGGGTGCCGCTGCTGGCGGTGCTGCTGCTGCCGCTGCTGGCCACCCTGGGGGTCCGGATGGTGCGTCAGAAGGCGGCCCTGAAGGCGCAGGTGAACGCCGCCTACGACGTCGAGGGCGACGCCGCCGCCACCCGCACCGCGCAGATCGCCGGAGCACTCGCCAAGGCCCGGCTCACCGACGCCGGACCGGTGCTGATCGGCACCCTGGCGGCACTGGCCTTCGCCCTGGCCGCGGGCTCGGTGGCGGGGGCGCTGGCGACCGGACGGACGCCCTCGCTGGCCGCCCACGGCGACCCCACCGTGATCTCCTACGCCGCCACCACGCTGCAGTCCGTGGGCGGCTGGCTGGTCGGCGCGTTCGTGCTGATGCTGGTGGCCGTCGGCCGAGCCGCCTACAAGCAGATCACCACCCGGCGCACGGTCGGGGTGTTCTGGGACATCGGCACCTTCTGGCCGCGGGCCGCGCACCCCTTCGCGCCGCCCTGCTACGCCGAGCGCGCCGTCCCCGACCTGGACTGGCGCATCCGCACCTGGCTGGACGACGACCCGACCCGCCGACTGGTGGTCTCCGGCCACTCCCAGGGCACGGTGCTGGCCGCCGCCGCGGTCTGGCAGCTCGACCCGGCGACCCGGGCCCGGGTCGCCCTGCTCACCTACGGCTGCCCGCTGCACCGGCTCTACAGCCGCTTCTTCCCCGGCTTCACCGGCCCGGAGGACCTGTCCCGGCTGCACGCGGACGCCCCCTACTGGCGCAACCTGTTCCGGATCACCGACCCCATCGGCGGACCGGTCCGGGTGGCCGTCCCCGAGGGGGCGCAGCCGGTGGACGCGCCGCCGTTCGTGGACCCGCTGGTCTTCGACCGGGACCAGCAGCACCCGCTGCCGGTCCCGATCAACGCCCACTCGGACTACCGCGCCGACCCGCGCTTCATCCAGGAACGCGACGCACTGCTGACCCAGCTGTGACCGGCAGGTCCTCCGGCAGCAGCAGCTGCAGCTGCTCCGTGGTCAGCTCGGCGACCTGGGCCAGCCGGACCGCGTGCCGCTCGACCATGGTCTCAAAGACCTGGCGGGCGGTGCGCCCGTTGCCGAAGGAGGGCCCCTTGGGGATGACCGCGTAGTGCTCCAGCAGGGCCTGCGCGGTGTCCTCGGCCAGCTCGTACTCGTGCTCGGTGGCCTGCCTGCGGGTGATCTCCAGCAGCTCCGCCGCCGAGTAGTCGGCGAAGGTGACGGTGCGTGAGAAGCGGGACGCCACGCCGGGGTTGGACGCCAGGAAGCGCTCCATCTCGGCGGTGTAGCCGGCCACGATGACCACCACCTCGTCGCGGTGGTCCTCCATCAGCTTGACCAGGGTGTCGATGGCCTCCCGGCCGAAGTCCCGGCCGCCGTCCTCGGGCGCCAGCGCGTAGGCCTCGTCGATGAACAGCACCCCGCCCAGCGACCGCTGGAACACCTCGGAGGTCCGCAGCGCGGTCGAGCCGACGTGCTCGCCGACCAGGTCCAGCCGGGCCACCTCGACCAGGTGGCCGCGCTGCAGCACCCCCAGCGACGCCAGGATCTCGCCGTAGAGCCGGGCCACCGTGGTCTTGCCGGTGCCGGGGGAGCCGGTGAACACCAGGTGCCGCCGCAGCGACGGGGCCTTCAGCCCGGCCTGTTGGCGGCGCCGCCCCACCGAGATCAGGTCGATCAGGGTGCGCACCTCCTGCTTGACGGTGTCCAGGCCGATCAGCGAGTCCAGCTCGGCCAGCGCCACGTCGGCGGGGCGGCACTCCGGCAGCGGTGCGATCGTCGGGGTGGCGTCCACCAGGGCCTCGCTGCGCGCGGCCGGCACCGCCGGCGCCGCGGCCTCCCAGGCCGAGACGGTGGAGACGGCCCGCACCGGCTCGGTCGGCGGCGCCTTGGCGTCGTCGGAGACGCAGCCCTCGGCGACCGGGCCCGGCTCGGGGAACTCGAAGCCGCCCCGGGCGTTCTGCTCGGCCCGGCAGCGGGTCAGCACCGTGGCGCAGCCGTCGATGACGTGGAAGCCGAAGCCCTTGCCGTGGGTGGCGGTGCAGTCCTCGAAGGTGCCCCGGCCGCCGGCCGACACATAGACCGCCGCCTCGGCGCTGCCGCGCACCGAGCACTGCCGCAGCACCGGGTCCGCGCCGCGGGTGGCGATCACCCCGGTGGTCACGTCCGCGATCTCACAGCCCGTCAGCAGGCCGCCGCTGCCGTGGTCGCGGAACCACAGCCCGGTGTTGGCGTCCTGCACCCGGACCTGGTCCAGCCGCACCGTGGCGCCGTCCCGCACCGAGACCGCGGTGTTCCGCACCTGGGTGAAGGAGCACTCCACCACCTCCGCGGCCGATCCCCGGTCCAGCACGAACAGGGCGTCGGGGACGTCGTGCACCCGGCAGTCGGTCAGCGACACCTGGGCGCCGTCGCTGACCCAGACCGCCGGGTAGTCGCCGGTGGAGTCGCGGACCTCGCAGCCCACCGCCCGCACCGAGGTGCCCGGATCCCACACCGACAGGCCGTTGCGGCCGAAGGACCGCAGCGTGGTGCGCTCCAGCAGCAGCTGGGCGCGGCCGCGCAGATCGGCGCCGTTCTCCGGGACCTCCTGGATCCGGCAGTCCGCCAGCTCCAGCCGGGCCTCGCTGTCCAGCACCAGCGCGTTGTCGGTGACCCGCTGCACCGAGCAGTCCGCCAGCCGCCCCAGCGCCCGGTCCTCGGCCTGCACCCCGTTGCCGTTGATCTCGTAGAACTCGCAGCCCACCGCGTCCACCACGCTGCCGTCGCCGGTGAGCACCAGCCCGGCCCCGGCCGTGTGGTGCACCCGGCACCGCTCCAGCCGCACGGTGGCGCCGGACCGGACCACCACACCGGTCTGGCCGGCGGCGACCACCTCGCACTCCTCGAACAGCGCCACCGACTCGTCGGCGACCCGGACCCCGAGACCGCCCGGGTTGTCCACGGTGCAGCGCCGCACGGTGGGGCGCGACCCGCCGTAGACCTCGATCCCCACCGAGGACCTGGTCACCACCCGGCAGTCCGTCAGTTCCGCGTCCCCGCCGACCAGTACGGCCGGGGCCGAGCCGTCCTGGCCCTCCAGCACCACCCCCTGCACCGACGCCGCGGCCAGCAGGGTCAGCGCGGTCCCGGTCGGCGGTTCGAACCGGACCGTCCCCGGGCCCTCGGCGGCGCGCACCGTCAGCACCTTGTCGACCACGACGTTCTCCCGGAACACCCCCGGCCCTATGGTGACCGTGTCACCGGCCTCGGCGGCCGCCAGGGCCTCGGACATCGTGGAGTACTCCCCGGAGCGCCTGCGCCACCGGGAAGCCCCGTCCAGCGTCACCCTGACCACGCCTGCTCCCATGGAGATTCGCCGCCCCCCTCGCCCCGACCACGCTACTTGCTCCGGCACCCCGCTGCGCCCCTCTCCCCTCTCAACGACTCAGACAGCAAACGGTCGCTCGGGCTCGGGCACCGGCCCCTCGGCGAGCACCACAACCTCGTCCCCCACCCGGACCACCCCGGTGCCCACCGGGGCAAGCTGCATGCCGAAGCCCAGCGTGCGGCCGAACTTGCGGTGCCTGCCCAGGGCCCGCAGCGGCTCCGGGCCGCGCCGCTCGCCGGTGGCCGGGTCCAGCGTGGTCATCACGCAGCGCCCGCACTGCTGGACCACCTCGAACTCCACCGCGCCGACCCGGATCCGGTGCCAGCCGGTCTCCGCCCAGGCCTCCGCGCCCTCGACCACGAAGTTGCTGCGGAACCGGCCCATCGGCACCGGGGCGCCCTTGACCGGGTCCTCCGGGTGGTCCCGCGCGATCAGCCGGTTCAGCGCGTCCAGCGACGCGGTGCTGGTGACCAGCAGCGGATAGCCGTCCGCCAGGCTGGTGACGACCTCCATCGGCCTGCGCTCGGGACGGTCCTGGTGCACCAGCCGCAGCTCCCGGCCCAGCACCTTGCGCAGCCAGGCGGCCGCCTCGTCCCCGGCGTCCACCAGTTCGAAGCCCAGGCCGAACAGCGACACCGGCAGCAGCGCCCCGTCCGGCTCGGACAGCCGCAGCACCCGGCCGTCCGAGGCCAGTTGCAGCACCCCCGGCTCCGGCAGCGTCGCGGTGATCTGCCCCAGCCTGGGGTCCTCGCGCTGGGAGACCATCCTCCCCGCCGCGTCGACGACCATCCAGCGCCGGTCCCCGGCCGGCCCCCAGGGCTCGATCTCCACCTGCCGCACCGGAACGGGGGCGAAGGATTTCACCGGATGGATCCGAAGATCAGTCAAACGCATGGTCCAACCATAAGCGGAGGCCGGTCAGCCCACGGCTGACCGGCCCCATGACCTGCACGTCCCCCCGGACGGTCAGAACCCCTGGAAACCGCCGCGCTGCTGCGGGTACTCCTGGTACTGCACCGGGCGCAGCGGGGTGACCGGTGCGACCGGGCGCTGCGGCTGCGCGCCGTACTGCTCCGGGTAGCGCTGCTGCGGCACGGCCTGCTGCGGCATGCCCTGCTGCGGGGCGAACCGCTGCCCGGGGAAGGGCTGCGGCGCGAACGGCTGCGGGGCCGGCGGCTGCGGTGCGTACTGGGGCTGCGCGTACTGCTGCTGCCCGTAGCTGGGGCTGCTCGGCCCGGGGCCCAGGGCGAGCCGCGGCGTCGGCATCGCCGGCTGGGCGGGCTCGTAGCGGAAGCCGGTGTCGTAGGCGGGCGGCAGGGCCGCAGGCACATTGATGGGGGCGATCTGCGGGACGCCCCGCTCAGCCACCAGGCTGTCGTAGATCGGCGTGTCCGAAGCGAAGGACGGAGCGTAGTAGCTGACTCCGTCGTAGGCGCGAGGGGAGGTCATGACGCATACGGTAAGCCCACAATGTGCCTGCTGAGGAGAGTGTCACGGGAGGGATTTCCACGGCCTTCCTCCGCTTCAGCGCGCCCAGCCGGTCGAAAGTATGAAAAAAGGTCAGATCGGACCATCGCTCCGCGGCCAGCTCGTGCGATATCTTCACGGAACGTTAACCGAACGCCCGTTCCTTCGACCGTTTGGCCCGTCGAACGACCGATCCGCCCCCTCTTCACCCGATCCGGTGGGCGCGAAGCGTGACCGTCACTCCCCGGGGTGCCGCGGCGGCTGGTTGTCCCGTCGCTTGAGATAGCGCTCGAACTCCCGGGCGATGGCGTCGCCGGACGCCTCGGGCAGCTCGGCGGTGTCCTTGGCCTCCTCCAACTGCTGCACGTACTCCGCGACTTCGCTGTCCTCCGCGGCCAGCTGGTCCACCCCCAGCTGCCAGGCCCGGGAGTCGTCGGGCAGCTCGCCCAGCGGGATCCGCAGGTCCAGCAGGTCCTCCAGCCGGTTCAGCAGCGCCAGCGTGGCCTTGGGGTTCGGCGGCTGCGCGACGTAGTGCGGCACCGCGGCCCAGAAGGTCACCGCCGGGATGCCCGCGTGCGCGCAGGCCTCCTGCAGCACCCCGACGATCCCGGTGGGCCCCTCGTACTTGCTCTCCTCCAGGTCCAGGCTCTGGGCCAGCTCGGCGTCCGAGGTCACCCCGCTGACCGGCACCGGACGGGTGTGCGGGGTGTCGCCGAGCAGCGCCCCCAGGATCACCACCATCTCCACGCCCAGTTCGTGGGCGAAGCCCAGCAGTTCCTGGCAGAACGACCGCCACCGCATGCTCGGCTCGATCCCGCGGATCAGCACGATGTCCCGGGTCTTGGGCTCGGTCACCCGGACCACCGAGAGCCGGGTGGTGGGCCAGGTGATCCGGCGCACCCCCTCGTCCATCCACACCGTCGGCCGGTTCACCTGGAAGTCGTAGTAGTCCTCCGCGTCCAGCGCGGCGAACACCTTCCCGTCCCAGATCTCGTCCAGGTGCGACACCGCCGACGACGCGGCGTCACCGGCGTCGTTCCAGCCCTCGAACGCGGCCACCATGACCGGGTCGATCAGCTCGGGCACGTCCTCGAGCTCGATCATCAGGGCCTCCCTCCACAGACGCCGTTGCACGGCGGGCTCTTGCACGTCTTGATAGGTGCCCCAGCCTACGGCGTGTAACCTCCGGTCCGGTCTGCGACGCGGTTCGCCCGCGTCACGGACCGGTGCCGCGGGCGGTGCCGCTAGGGGTCCAGCCAGTCGCGGTGGTAGGCGGCCCAGTCCGCGTCGGTGGCCGCGAAGTCCACGTACATCGCCACGCCGAACTTGAGCCTCCCGTGGTCGGCCAGCCGCACCCCGCGCAGCGCCGCGCCGACGGTCTCGGCCGAGGCGTGGTGCACCGCGTTGTCCTCGTGGTACGCCGGGAGGCCGATCAGCAGGTCCACCGAGCTGGGCACCGACTGCAGCGCCAGCCTGGTCTGCTGCTGGACGTAGCCGGAGAACAGGCTGTGCAGCGGCAGGCCGCTGTCGTAGGCCATCACCGCGACCTGGTCGACCCGGTCGGCCACCTCGGAGAGGTAGCCGGTGGTCCACCACTTGGGGTGGCCGGTCAGGAGCGCGCCCAGCAGGTGGATCCCGGGGACCGGCTCGGTCTGCGGGACCGAGACCGACAGCACCGCGTCCCGTTCGGCCGTCAGCACATGGGCCTGCTCCAGGAGGTCGAGGAAGTCCTGGTCGCCCGAGTGCACCGGTTCGAAGTCGATGTGGATGCCGTCGAAGCCCGCGTCCAGCGCCTGCCGGAAGGAGCCGATGATCCGGTCGCTGCGGGTGAGGTCCAGGCCGGGGCCCTCGGAGTCCACCACGTCGCCGAGCCAGGCCTGCACCCTGATCCCGGGCACCGCCTTGTGCATCGCCGCGACCAGCCAGGACGCCTGGGGGTAGAGCGCCGGGTCAAGGGTGCCGTCGTTCCGCAGTGGACCCGTATGGACGAAAAGGTCGTGGACGCCGCCGCCCATCTGCTTGACCAGTGCGCTCACGTCGGCCGGACCCTTGCGCCCGTCGACCCAGGCATGCCCGAGCCACACCGCGTCCCCCTGTCTGGTCCGCGCGCTCGCGCTCGGGTACCCCAGGTCGTTGACCCAGAGTCCGCCGACGGCCCCGAGGACGCACCCGACCAGCGCGAGCAGCGCGGTCGTGACGAGTCGGAGGGCCCACACCCTTGCTCCCATGCAAGATCGGACTCATCCCCGCCTCTTACGGTTCCGTTCGAATGCCGGGTGTGTCCGGTCGGCGGATAACGGAAAGGCAATCCGGGGGCGACGGATTATGCTGGCCCCGCGCGTCACCCGCGCCAGTCGACAGCCGTCGCACCCCAGGGAGTAAGAACGATGACCATTCCCCAGCAGTCCCGCGCAGACGACCTGCGAGCAGCGCTCGCCTCCCGGGTGGTGGTGGCCGACGGCGCGATGGGCACCATGCTCCAGGCGCAGGACCCCTCGATGGAGGACTTCCAGGGGCTGGAGGGGTGCAACGAGGTCCTCAACGTGACCCGTCCGGACATCGTGCGGTCGGTGCACGAGGCCTACTTCTCGGTGGGCGTCGACTGTGTGGAGACCAACACCTTCGGGGCGAACTTCTCGGCGCTGGGGGAGTACGACATCCCCGACCGGATCTTCGAACTGTCGGAGGCCGGCGCACGGCTGGCCCGCGAGGTCGCGGACGCCTTCGCCACCGAGGAGCGCCCGCGCTGGGTGATCGGCAGCATCGGCCCCGGGACCAAGCTGCCGACGCTGGGGCACATGCCCTACGCCACGCTCAAGGAGGGCTTCCAGCAGAACGCGGCCGGACTGCTGGCCGGCGGCGCCGACGCGCTGCTGGTGGAGACCAGCCAGGACCTGCTGCAGATCAAGGCGGCGGTGCTGGGCAGCAAGCAGGCCATGCGCGAGGCCGGGCTCGACGTCCCGCTGTTCGTCCAGGTCGCCGTGGAGACCACCGGCACCATGCTGCTGGGCTCGGAGATCGGCGCGGCGCTGACCGCGCTGGAGCCGCTGGGGATCGACACCATCGGCCTGAACTGCTCGACCGGCCCCGCCGAGATGAGCGAGCACCTGCGCTACCTGGCCCGGCACGCCGAGATCAAGCTGTCCTGCATGCCCAACGCCGGCCTGCCGGTGCTGACCAAGGACGGCGCGCACTTCCCGCTGGAGCCGCTGGGCTTCGCGGACGCGCAGGAGGTCTTCGTCCGCGAGTACGGCCTGTCGCTGGTCGGCGGCTGCTGCGGGACCACGCCGGAGCACCTGCGGATGCTGGTGGACCGGGTCCGCGGCCGCGAGATCACCCCGCGGACCCCGCAGCCGGAGCCCTCGGCCGCCTCGCTCTACCAGCCGGTGCCGTTCCGTCAGGACACCTCCTACCTGGCCATCGGTGAGCGCACCAACGCCAACGGTTCCAAGAAGTTCCGCGAGTCGATGCTGGCGGCGGACTGGCAGGCGTGCGTGGAGATCGCCCGCGAGCAGATCCGCGAGGGCGCGCACCTGCTGGACCTGTGCGTCGACTACGTCGGGCGCGACGGCGTCGAGGACATGAAGAAGCTGGCCGGGCTGCTGGCCACCGCCTCGACCCTGCCGATCGTGCTGGACTCCACCGAGCCCCAGGTGCTGGAGGCCGGGCTGCAGATGCTGGGCGGCCGCGCCGTGCTGAACTCGGTGAACTTCGAGGACGGCGACGGGGACGACTCCCGGTACGGGCGGACCGCGGCGCTGGCGCAGGAGTACGGCGCGGCGCTGATCGCGCTGACCATCGACGAGGAGGGCCAGGCGCGGACCGCGGAGACCAAGGTCGCCGTGGCCGAGCGGCTGATCGAGGACCTGGGCCGGCGGTTCGGCATCGACGAGTCGTCGATCCTGGTGGACTGCCTGGCCTTCACCCTGGGCACCGGGCAGGAGGAGTCCCGCCGCGACGGCATCGAGACGATCGAGGCGATCCGGGAGCTGAAGCGGCGTCACCCGGCGGTGCAGACCACGCTGGGGCTGAGCAACATCTCCTTCGGCCTGAACCCGGCGGCGCGGATGGTGCTCAACTCGGTCTTCCTCAACGAGTGCGTCGAGGCCGGCCTGGACTCGGCGATCGTGCACGCGGCGAAGATCCTGCCGATGGCCCGGATCCCGGAGGAGCAGCGCGAGGTCGCCCTGGACCTGGTCTACGACCGGCGCCGGCCGGAGACCGCGGACAGCCCGGCCTACGACCCGCTGCAGCGCTTCCTGGAGCTGTTCGAGGGCGTCAGCGCGGCCTCGGTGCGGGCCGGCAAGGCCGAGGAGCTGGCGGCGCTGCCGCTGGAGGAGCGGCTGCAGCGGCGGATCGTGGACGGCGAGCGCAAGGGCCTGGAAGCCGACCTGGACGAGGCGCTGGGCGTGATGCCGGCCCTGGAGATCGTCAACAAGGTGCTGCTGGAGGGCATGAAGACGGTCGGCGTGCTGTTCGGCTCCGGCCAGATGCAGCTGCCGTTCGTGCTGCAGTCGGCCGAGGTGATGAAGGGCGCGGTGGCCTACCTGGAGCCGCACATGGAGAAGTCCGACGACGAGGGCAAGGGCACCATCGTGCTGGCCACCGTCAAGGGCGACGTCCACGACATCGGCAAGAACCTGGTCGACATCATCCTGACCAACAACGGCTACACCGTGGTCAACCTGGGCATCAAGCAGCCGGTCTCGACCATCCTGGAGGCCGCGCAGGAGCACCGCGCGGACGTGATCGGGATGTCCGGGCTGCTGGTGAAGTCCACGGTGATCATGAAGGAGAACCTGCAGGAGCTGAACCAGCGCGGCATGGCCATGGACTTCCCGGTCATCCTCGGCGGCGCGGCACTGACCCGGGCCTACGTCGAGCAGGACCTGCACGAGATCTACCAGGGCGAGGTGCGCTACGCCCGGGACGCCTTCGAGGGCCTGCGGCTGATGGACGCGCTGATCGGGGTCAAGCGCGGGGTGCCCGGCGCGGTGCTGCCCGAGCTGAAGCAGCGCCGGCACGCCAAGGTCGAGGTGGAGGAGCCGGAGGAGTCCACCCAGCGCTCGGACGTGGCGCTGGACAACCCGGTGCCGGTGCCGCCGTTCTGGGGCGACCGGATCGTCAAGGGCATCGGCTTCAACGACTACGCCTCCTGGCTGGACGAGGACGCGCTGTTCAAGGGCCAGTGGGGGCTGAAGGCCGCCCGCTCCGGCGGTCCCTCCTACGAGGAGCTGGTGGAGACCGAGGGCCGGCCGCGGCTGCGGATGTGGATGGACCGGCTGCAGACCGAGGGGCTGCTGGAGGCCGCCGTGGTCTACGGCTACTACCCGGCGGTCTCGCAGGGCAACGACCTGGTGGTGCTGGGCGAGGACGGCAAGGAGCGGACCCGGTTCGGCTTCCCGCGGCAGCGCCGCGGGCGCCGGCTCTGCCTGGCCGACTTCTTCCGGCCCGAGGAGTCGGGCGAGAAGGACGTGGTGGCGTTCCAGGTGGTGACCATGGGCAACCGGATCTCCGAGGCCGCCAACGAGCTCTTCGCCGGCGACTCCTACCGGGACTACCTGGAGCTGCACGGCCTCTCGGTGCAGCTCGCCGAGGCGCTGGCGGAGTACTGGCACGCCCGGGTCCGCGCCGAGCTGGGCTTCTCCGCGGAGGACCCCAAGGCGATGCGGGACATGTTCGCGCTGAAGTACCGCGGCGCGCGCTTCTCGCTGGGCTACGGCGCCTGCCCCGAACTGGAGGACCGGGCGAAGATCGCCGAACTGCTCCGGCCGGAGCGGATCGGGGTGGAGCTCTCGGAGGAGTTCCAGCTGCACCCGGAGCAGTCGACCGACGCCATCGTGATCCACCACCCGGAGGCGAAGTACTTCAACGCCCGATAGTGGTGGCTATTGTGTGCTGGTGACCACTTTTGCCGCTTCTGCTGTCCTTGCCCGCCGTCCCAGTGGCCTGCAGGCCGTCCTGCTGGACATGGACGGGACCCTGGTCGACACCGAGGACTTCTGGTGGGAGGCGGAGTCGGAGCTGCTGGCCGAGTACGGCCACACGCTCACCGCGGCGGACCGCGAGGTCGTCGTCGGCGGCCCGATGGGCCGGGTGGTGGACTACCTGCTGGCGGTGAGCGGCGCACCGCTGACGGCCGACCGGCTCGGCGAGATGATCAACGATCGTTTCGTCGAGCTGGTCGGCCGCGGCGTGCCGCTGCGGCCCGGCGCGCGGGAACTGCTGGACGAGCTGGCCGCCGAGGGCATCCCGGCGGCGCTGGTGTCCGCGTCGCACCGGCGGATCATCGACCTGGTGCTGAAGACCCTGGGCCCCGAGCGGTTCGCCTTCACGGTGGCCGGGGACGAGGTCGAGCGCACCAAACCGTTCCCCGACCCCTATGTGCTGGCCGCCGCGCGGCTGGGCGCCGACCCGGCGCGCTGCGTGGTGGTCGAGGACGCCCCCACCGGGATCCGGGCGGGCGAGGCGGCGGGCTGTCGGGTGGTCGCGGTGCCCTCGGTGACCCCGATCGAGGAGGCTCCGGGGCGGACCGTACTGGCCTCGCTGGAGGAGCTGGACGTCGCTCTGCTGCGGAGCCTGGTCCCGGAACTTGACGGGCAGTCAAGGTAACTAGCTGCTAACGCCAAATCGGACATCTGTGGAGAAGTCCAGGCAATAAATCGACGTGTCCTGGAACCCAGGGTTAGGGCACCGTGCGAGCCGGTGCGGTCGTATGGCACGCTACAGACGATCGAACACCGCGAGACCCGTGCGACACCCCGAGCGGTGGTGTCCCGCTCTGGCGCGCGGACCCCTCACGCCACGCTGCTGCAGCCTGCGGTCGACCTCGTCATGGGGCAGTGGCGCGGTCGTACGACCTCCGGCTCGGCGTCCACAGCGTCGGCCAGGACACGAAGGAAGTCATGTCAGCAGCGAAACGATTTGCGGCGATCGGCTGTGTCGGCCTCCTGACGGCCACCGCCGCCTGCGGCTCCACCTCCTCGTCGAGCAAGGGCGGAGTCAACTCCACCATCACCCTGGGGACGGTCAGCTCCTACACCAGCCTCGACCCGGCCGGCGCCTACGACGCCGGTTCCTGGACGGTGTTCTACAACGTCTACCAGGGCCTGATGACCTACCTGCCGGGGGCCAACACACCGTCCCCCGACGCCGCGAAGAGCTGCAAGTTCTCGGACTCCTCGTACACGACCTACACCTGCACGCTGCTGCCGGACCTGAAGTTCTCCAACGGGGACCCGCTGGACGCGGCCGCGGTGAAGTTCTCCATCGACCGGGTGCTCAAGATCGGCCAGTTGAAGGGCGACAACGGCTCCGGGGTGAGCGTGCTGCTCGACACCCTCGCTTCGGTGGACACCACCGGCACCGACACCGTCACCTTCCACCTGAAGACCGCCGACGCGACCTTCCCCGACCGCCTGGCCTCGGGCGTGGGCGAGATCGTGGACCCGAAGACCTACTCCGGGACCAAGCTGCTGGACGGCACCGGCATAGTCGGCTCCGGCATCTACACCATCGCGTCGGTGCAGACCAAGACGGGCAGCGACGGCAAGCCCGTGCCGGCCTCGGTCAAGCTGGTGCTCAACCCGAACTACAAGGGCGCCTACAGCGCCACCAAGAAGCTCAACGCCGGTGCGACGCTGAACTTCTACGACAGCCCGGCCCAGGTGAAGAGCGCCCTCGAGGACGGCTCCATCGACCTCAACGCGGGCAGCGACCTCGCTCCGGCGGACATCGTCGCGCTGCAGGGCGCGCAGCAGCTCGGCAAGGGCATCCAGGTGGTCCAGGGCACCGGCTCCAGCACCCGGATGATGGTGCTCAACGTCGGCATGGCCCCGTTCAACAACCAGGCCGTGCGCCAGGCCATCGGCAAGCTCATCGACCGCCAGGCCATCGCGGACAAGGTCTACCAGAGCACGGTCACCCCGCTGTACTCGGTCATCCCGCAGGGCATCGGCGACCAGACCCGCCCGTTCGAGCAGGCCCCGTACGGCACCGACCCGCTCAAGGCCGACCAGGTCAAGTCCTCGCTGTCCGGCGTGAAGCTGCCGATCGACTTCACCCTGACCTACGCCGCCAACTCCGCGGCCGGTCCGGCCGAGGCCGCGCAGATCAAGAGCAACCTCGAAGCCAGCGGGATCTTCAAGGTCACCCTGAAGTCCGTGCCCAGCCTGGGCACCCTGATCCCGCTGTGGTCCAGCGGCAAGCTGGTCGCGTCGCTGACCGGCTGGCAGGCGGACTACCCGGACCCGGACGACTTCGTCTCGCCGTTCGTCGGCAAGGACAACACCTTCGGCAACAACTACGCGCCGTCGACGATCATGAACGACCTGCACCCGCTCAGCCTCAAGGAGGCCAACCGGGCGGACCAGACCACGGCGAACACCTTCCAGGAGATCCAGAAGCAGTTCGCCGAGGACGCCGCGTACATCCCGCTGTGGCAGGACAACCAGTACATCGCCACCCAGGCCAACATCACCGGGGTGCCGCTCACCCTGGACATCGCCTCGATCATGCGTTTCTGGATGATCGGCAAGAGCTGACCGGATCCGCGACAGCAACGGCCCCGGGGCCCGGTCGGACCCCCTCCGACCGGGCCCCGGGGCCGTTCTCCGCCGGAACGGCTCTCAGCCGTTGCCGGGGCGGACCAGACCGCTCTCGTAGGCGAACACCGCGGCCTGGACCCGGTCCCGCAGCCCCAGCTTGGTCAGCACATGGCCGACATGGGTCTTCACCGTGGTCTCGCTGACGAACAGCTCCCCGGCCACCTCGGCGTTGGACAGGCCGCGGGCCACCAGCTTCAGCACCTCGACCTCGCGCTCGGTCAGCGTCGCCAGCGACTGCGGCGGCGCCTCGTCGCCGGAGGGCAGCCGGCCCGCGTACATGTCCAGCAGCCGCCGGGTCACGCTCGGGGCCAGCATCGCGGCGCCGTCGGCGACCACCCGGATCGCCTGCACCAGCTCCTCGGCGGGCACGTCCTTGAGCAGGAAGCCGCTGGCCCCCGCGCGCAGCGCCTCCACCACGTACTCGTCCAGGTCGAAGGTGGTCAGCACCAGCACCTTGGCCGGGCCGTCGCGGCCGGGGCCGGCGATCCGCCGGGTCGCCTCCACCCCGTCCATCCGCGGCATCCGGATGTCCATCAGCACCACGTCCGGCTGCAGCGCCCGCACCTGGTCCAGCGCCTGCTGACCGTCACCGGCCTCGCCGACCACCGCGATGTCGGCCTCGGCCTCCAGGATCATCCGGAACCCGGTACGCAGCAGCGGCTGGTCGTCGACCAGCAGCACTCGGATCGCCACAACTCGCTCCACTCATCGGTTCCAGCCGTCAGGAATGCGGCACTGGGGTCGTCACGGCCGGGCGTTCGGTACTCGCAACATCCAGTACTGGCAAAGGGTACGGCGGGGGAGTGCCGCCGAACGCCGGGCACAGCGACTGGAAGGAGCACCAGTCGCAGAGCCGGTTCCGGTTGGCGGGCCACTCGCCGGTCTCCAGCGCCCGCTGGATGGCCTGCCACAGCGCCAGCAGCTTGCGCTCCACGGCCCGCAGGTCGGCCGGGTCCGGGTCGTAGGTCACCACCTGGCCGCCGCCGCCCAGGTAGACCAGCTGCAGCCGGCGCGGCACCACCCCGCGCAGCCGCCACAGCACCAGGGCGTAGAACTTCATCTGGAACATGGCCTTGCCCTCGAAGTCGCGGGAGGGGGCCCGGCCGGTCTTGTAGTCCACCACCCGGACCTCGCCGGTGGGCGCGACGTCCACCCGGTCGATGTAGCCGCGCAGCCGCAGCCCGGACTCCAGCTGGGTCTCCACGTAGAGCTCGCGCTCGGCCGGCTCCAGCCGGGTCGGGTCCTCCAGCCGGAACCAGCCGTCCACCAGCTTCTCGGCGTCGGCCAGCCAGCCGGCCAGCTCACTGCCGTCCGCGTCGTCCGGGAAGAGGGTGCCGAGCTCCGGGCGCTTCTCCAGCAGCCGCTCCCACTCGGGCCGCAGCAGCGCCCTGGCGGCCTCCGGGGTGCGCTGCGCGGCCGGGGCGTCGAACAGCCGCTCCAGCACGGCGTGCACCACCGTGCCCCGGGTCGCCGCGGCGCTCGGCGGCTCGGGGACCTTGTCGATCACGCGCAGGCGGTACAGCAGCGGGCAGGTCATGAAGTCCCCCGCCCGCGAGGGCGAGAGGGCCACCGGTGCCACGACGGGGCGGGCGGGGGGTTCGGAGTCGGGCGGGTGCATGTCCGAACCCTATGCGCAGGGACTGACAGCGACGTGACACTGGGTAGAGGTAGAGGTGGGACCGCATGCCGCGCGCGGTTCCGGCGGGTCGACCGCGTAGCGTGGCACAAGCCTCCGCGAGGGCGGACGGATGCTCGACCACGAGGGGGCCGACGTGAGTGACGCCAAGGGCGACCGCCCCAGGGGCGGCCTGCTGATGGGCCGGCCCTTCGGCGTGCCGGTCTACGTGACCCCCACCTGGTTCCTCATCGCCGCCCTGATCACCTGGATCTTCGGCGGACAGATCGACCTGGTGCTGCCGGGCCTGGGCCGGGCCCGCTACCTGGTCGCCCTGTTCTTCGCGGTCGCCTTCTACGCCTCGGTGCTGATCCACGAGCTCGCCCACACCGTGGTCGCGCTGCGGCTGGGGCTGCCGGTGCGCCGGATCCAGCTGCAGTTCTTCGGCGGGGTGTCCGAGATCGAGAAGGAGGCCGAGACCGCCGGACGCGAGTTCTGGCTGGCCTTCGCCGGCCCGCTGCTCTCCCTGGTGCTCGGCGGGGTGTTCCTGCTGGGCCTGCAGGCGGTGCGCACCGACACCGTCCCCGGGGTGCTGCTGGCCGCGCTGATGCTGAGCAACTTCGTGGTGGCCGTCTTCAACCTGCTGCCGGGACTGCCGCTGGACGGCGGCCGGATACTGCGGGCGGCGGTCTGGCGGCTCACCGGCAACCCGATGACCGGGACCGTCGCCGCCGCCTGGGCCGGCCGGGCGCTCGCCGTACTGGTACTGGTCGGCATGCCCGCCTGGGCCTCCCGCACCGGCGCCTCCGAGAGCACCGCCTCGGTGCTGACCGACGCGGTGCTGGGCGCGGTCCTGGCCGCCATCATCTGGAACGGCGCGGGCAGCAGCGTCCGGGTCGCCCGGCTCCGCGAGCACCTGCCCGAGCTGCGCGCCCGCAGCCTGGCCAGGCCGGCCGTGGCGGTCGCCGCGGACACCCCGCTCGCCGAGGCGCTGCGGCAGCTGGAGCTGGTCGGCGCCCGCGGCCTGGTGATCGTCGACGGGGCCGGCGAACCGGTCGCCCTGGTCCGCGAGAACGCCGTCCGCGGCATCCCGGAGCACCGCCGCCCCTGGACCGCGGCGGGCGCCCTGGCCCGCGCGCTGGAACCGGGCCTGCGGATCCCCGCCGACCTGGTCGGCGAGGAACTGCTGGACCGGCTGCGGGCCGACCCGGCCCCGGAGTACCTGGTCGTCGAGGCCGACGGCTCCATGCTGGGCGTGCTGGCCGCGGTCGACGTCGAGCAGGCGTTCGCCCTGGCGATGTCGGGCCGCTCACCGGTCCCCGAACCCTCGAACGCCTGAGCCCTTCGGATGGTCGGCGGCCCCTGTCGGCTCCTCTAGACTGGTCCGCATGTCAGAACCGACCGGCGCCGCCCGCCGCCGCGGGCCCTTCCAGGTCGGGGACCAGGTCCAGCTCACCGACCCCAAGGGACGCCTCCACACCATCACGCTCGAATCCGGCAAGGCGTTCCACACCCACAAGGGCGCCTTCCCGCACGACGAGCTGATCGGAGCCCCCGAGGGCTCCGTGGTGCGCACCACCGGGAACACCCAGTACCTCGCGCTGCGCCCCCTGCTCTCCGACTACGTCCTCTCCATGCCGCGCGGCGCCGCGGTGGTCTACCCCAAGGACGCGGGGCAGATCGTCACCATGGCCGACATCTTCCCCGGCGCTCGCGTCGTGGAGGCCGGCGTCGGCTCCGGCGCGCTCAGCTGCTCGCTGCTGCGCGCGGTGGGGGACAGCGGCTCGCTCTCCTCCTACGAGCGCCGCGACGACTTCGCCGAGATCGCCAGGGGCAACGTCGAACGCTACTTCGGCGGCCCGCACCCGGCCTGGAAGCTCACCCTCGGCGACCTCCAGGACAACCTGGTGGAGACCGAGGTGGACCGCATGGTCCTGGACATGCTCGCCCCCTGGGAGTGCCTGGACGTGGCCGCCAAGGCCCTCGTGCCGGGCGGCGTGATCTGCTGCTACGTGGCCACCACCACGCAGCTGTCGCGCACCGTGGAGGCGCTGCGGGAGCACGGCAACTTCACCGAGCCGCAGTCCTGGGAGTCCATGGTCCGCAACTGGCACGTGGAGGGGTTGGCCGTCCGGCCGGACCACCGCATGATCGGCCACACCGGCTTCCTGCTGACCTCCCGCCGCCTCGCCGACGGCGTCGAGCCCCCGCTGCGGCGGCGCCGCCCCGCGAAGGGCGCCTACGGCGAGGTCGAGGCGCCGGTGGCCCCCAAGACGGGCCGCTTCCTCAAAATGGCCGAAGAATCAGCCGACGAGGCAGACGAGTAACCACCGCAGACCTCAGGGGCGCGGGGCTCTGCTGATTGAAAAGCGTGCGCTGCCAACCATGCACCTCCTGCACGGCTGGTCGCGCGCGCAGTCAATCAAGCAGAGCCCCGCGCCCCTGAGGTTGTGCATGGCTCGCCTCGTGCACGGGCCCCGCGCCCCTTGGGTCGTGCATGGACCCGGTGCGATCGGAAGATCCACGTTGTGGGAGCATTCGCGCGTGGCTGAACACACTCGTTCCACAGCGATCCACTGGATCGCCACCGCCGCAGCCCTCGGCGGAGTCGTCGCTGCCGCCGTCGCGGTGAGCCCTGCCGATGCCGGCACGGTCACCGCGGACGGCCCGCACAGCGTCCCCGCCGCGCAGGCGCCGAACCCCGCAGGGATCGCGCTGCCGCTGGACTGTGACGGTCTGCCAGACCGCATCACCCAGCGCTTCAGCGCCGACACCACCGGCCACGGGACCGTCGTCACCGTCGTGGCCGCCCGCTGCGCCGCGCCGAACGGCACCCCGCCCGACGGCCTCTACGTCCTCGGCTTCGGGCCGGACGGCCGCCCCCGGATCACCGCCACGCTGATCAGACCCACCCAGAACCTCACCGTCCGCAGCGCCGGCATCCGCGCCGACGGCAGCATCCACGCCACCGTCGACGGCTACTCCTCCGAGGACGTCCCCCGCTGCTGCGCCGACCTGCACGACACCGACACCTGGACGCTCCGCGACGGCGGCTACGTCCTCACCGCCAGCACCCCTCTCGCCCAGACGTGATCTAGCTCACACGGCGTCAGGCCCGTATACCTCGACCAGGTCCCGGGTGCGGCGCACATGGATGCAGTCGCCAGGGCACTCCTTGGCCGAATCCACCACGTCCTGAAGCAGCGTCAGCGGCACCGGCACGGTCGCCCCCGGCGCGTCCTGCAGCTCCTGGTCCTCGCCCTTGACGTAGGCCAGCCCGTCGATGTCGAGCTCGAAGACCTCAGGCGCATACTGCACACAGATACCGTCCCCGGTGCAGAGATCCTGGTCGATCCACACCTCAAGTGGCTCGTCCTGCGAGGACATACCGCCCGCCGTTCCTGGTCGCGGGGCCGTGGTCCCGCGGCCCGTTATTCCCGCCATCGGTACAGAGCTGGACCCCTGACCGGTCAACGCGATCGAACTTGACCCGCTCGACAATACAACTGGTCGCTTCCGGGCGTCGCCGAGTGGGTATCCCACTAGCGAGGGGACGTGCGCAAGGGTGAAGATCAGACACACCCCTTCCGAGTTTCTGATCTAGGGGTTGTAACGCATCCCGGCCCGGGTAGGGTCGGGACACGTTCAGCTCCCCCGGAGGAGGTGAGGACCGTGGCAGCCCACGACGATGACTACACCCGCGGCGGCAGGCCCGCACGGGGTTCTGAGGAAGCCCTCAGTCAGGTTTCCTTTCTCGAGCAGGAGATCGCTGTCCTGCGCCGCAAGATCGCAGAATCGCCGCGCCACACGAGGATCCTCGAAGAGCGTGTCGTCGAACTGCAGACCAACCTGGCCGGAGTCACCGCTCAGAACGAGCGGCTCGCCTCCACCCTGAGGGAGGCCCGCGACCAGATCGTGGCCCTCAAGGAGGAGGTGGACCGGCTCGCCCAGCCGCCGGCCGGCTTCGGCACCTTCCTGTCCGCCAACGAGGACGGGACCGCCGACATCTTCACCGGCGGCCGCAAGCTGCGGGTGAACGTCAGCCCCAGCCTGCCCCTGGACGAGCTCACGCGCGGCCAGGAGGTGATGCTCAACGAGGCGCTCAACATCGTCGACGCGATGGAGTTCGAGAGCATCGGCGACATCGTCACCCTCAAGGAGGTCCTCGAGGACGGCGAGCGCGCCCTGGTCACCGGGCACACCGACGAGGAGCGGGTGGTCCGGCTCGCCGAACCGCTGCGCGACGTCAAGCTCAGGCCCGGCGACGCCCTGCTGCTCGAACCGCGCTCCGGCTACGTCTACGAGATCGTGCCCAAGAGCGAGGTCGAGGACCTGGTCCTCGAAGAGGTCCCGGACATCGACTACAAGCAGATCGGCGGCCTCGGCCAGCAGATCGAGATGATCCGCGACGCCGTCGAGCTCCCGTACCTGCACGCCGAGCTCTTCAAGGAGTACGAGCTGCGCCCGCCCAAGGGCGTCCTGCTCTACGGCCCGCCCGGCTGCGGAAAGACCCTGATCGCCAAGGCGGTGGCCAACTCCCTGGCCAAGAAGGTGGCCGAGGTCACCGGACAGCCGCAGGGGAAGAGCTACTTCCTCAACATCAAGGGTCCCGAGCTGCTCAACAAGTACGTCGGCGAGACCGAGCGGCAGATCCGCCTGGTCTTCCAGCGGGCCCGGGAGAAGGCCAGCGAGGGCACTCCGGTCATCGTCTTCTTCGACGAGATGGAGTCGCTGTTCCGCACCCGCGGATCCGGTGTCAGCTCGGACGTGGAGAACACTATCGTCCCGCAGCTGCTCGCCGAGATCGACGGCGTGGAGGGGCTGGAGAACGTCATCGTCATCGGGGCGTCCAACCGCGAGGACATGATCGACCCGGCGATCCTGCGGCCCGGACGGCTCGACGTCAAGATCAAGATCGAGCGCCCGGACGCCGAGGCGGCCAAGGACATCTTCAGCAAGTACCTGAGGAGCTCCCTGCCGCTGCACCCGGACGACGTCAAGGAGCACGGCTCCTCGGTGGACGCCACCGTCGACGCCATGATCCAGGCCGTCGTCGAGCGGATGTACACCGAGACCGAGGAGAACCGCTTCCTGGAGGTCACCTACGCCAACGGTGACAAGGAGGTCCTGTACTTCAAGGACTTCAACTCCGGCGCGATGATCCAGAACATCGTCGACCGGTCGAAGAAGATGGCCATCAAGGACTTCCTCGACCACGGACAGCGCGGTCTGCGCGTCTCCCACCTGCTCGCCGCCTGCGTGGACGAGTTCAAGGAGAACGAGGACCTGCCGAACACCACCAACCCGGACGACTGGGCCCGCATCTCCGGCAAGAAGGGCGAGCGGATCGTGTTCATCCGCACCCTGGTCACCGGGAAGCAGGGCGCCGACTCCGGCCGCTCCATCGACACTGTCGCCAACACCGGGCAGTACCTGTAGGACGAAGGCCGCCTCCGTCCGGCTGCGGGTGAGTATCTCCACCCGTAGCCGGACGGTTCGCGTCCGGACCCTGTTTGAACAACCTCGGTGAGTGATCTCCCGGTTGTCAGTGAGCAGTTCTAGGCTCGGGTTACCGAACCGGGCCGACCGCAGGCGGTGAGTCGTCAGCGGCAGTTCGAAGGAGGGCCGCATGACTGTACGGCGCGTAATGGGAATCGAGACGGAGTACGGGATCTCCGTCCCGGGGCACCCCAACGCCAATGCCATGCTCACCTCGTCGCAGGTGGTGAACGCCTACGCTGCGGCGATGCACCGGGCCCGGCGGGCGCGGTGGGACTTCGAGGAGGAGAACCCGCTGCGCGACGCGCGCGGGTTCGACCTGGCCCGGGACAACGCCGACGCCAGCCAGCTGACCGACGAGGACATCGGCCTGGCCAACATCATCCTCACCAACGGCGCCCGCTTCTACGTGGACCACGCGCACCCCGAGTACAGCTCGCCCGAGGTCACCAACCCGCGCGACGCGGTGCTCTGGGACAAGGCCGGCGAGCGGATCATGGAGGAGGCCGCCAACCGCGCCCTCGCGGTCCCCGGCGCCCACCCGATCCACCTGTACAAGAACAACACCGACAACAAGGGCGCCTCCTACGGCACCCACGAGAACTACCTGATGAAGCGGTCGACCCCGTTCGCCGACATCGTCAGGCACCTCACCCCCTTCTTCGTCTCCCGACAGGTGGTCACCGGCGCGGGCCGGGTCGGCATCAACCAGGACGGCTCGGCCGACGGCTTCCAGATCAGCCAGCGCGCCGACTACTTCGAGGTCGAGGTCGGCCTGGAGACCACGCTCAAACGGCCCATCATCAACACCCGCGACGAGCCGCACGCGGACGCCGAGAAGTACCGCAGGCTGCACGTCATCATCGGCGACGCCAACCTCTCCGAGATCTCCACCTACCTCAAGCTGGGCACCACCGCGCTGGTGCTGTCGATGATCGAGGACGGCTTCATCGGGGTCGACCTGGTGGTCGACCAGCCGGTGCGGACCCTGCACCGGGTCTCCCACGACCCCGACCTCGGCTACCTGCTCTCGCTGCGCAGCGGGCGGAAACTGACGGCGGTACAGCTCCAGATGGAGTACTGCGAGCTGGCCCGCAAGTACGTCGAGGACCGCTTCGGCGCCGACGCGGACGAGCAGACCCGGGACATCCTGGACCGCTGGGAGGACGTGCTGGGCCGGCTGGAGCGGGACCCGATGAGCCTGTCCCGGCAGCTGGACTGGATCGCCAAGCGGGAGATCCTGGAGGGCTACCGCCAGCGGGACGGCCTGGACTGGGACAACCCGCGGCTGCACCTGGTCGACCTGCAGTACGCCGACGTGCGGGCCGAGAAGGGCCTCTACAACCGCCTGGTGGACCGCGGGCGGATGGAGCGGCTGCTGGCCGAGCCGGACGTGCTGCGGGCGGCCCACAAGCCGCCGGAGGACACCCGCGCCTACTTCCGCGGCCGCTGCCTGGAGCAGTACGCCGACCATGTGGCCGCCGCCTCCTGGGACTCCGTCATCTTCGACCTCCCGGGCCGTGACTCGCTCCAGCGGGTGCCCACCCTGGAGCCGCTGCGGGGGACCCGCAAGCACGTCAAGGCCCTGCTGGACCGCTGCCGCACGGCCGAGGAGCTGGTCCGGGTGCTCTCCGGGGGATGACCGCGGCGGACCGGATTGAACATCTGTCCGCTTCGGGCGTAACCGGAGGGTGACGGCGGGCTACGAAGGGTGAAGCACCGCGGTATGGGCATCATCGGGACAGCACCAGTCGTTGTAGTGACAGATCGAAAACACGCGGCGGTTGTCACCCCTCGTGTATAGGGTCTGACCAGCAGTACCGGACACGATCGAGCGGGGTGTGAGGGACATGGCGACCAAGGACACCGGCGGTGGGCAGCAGCGGGCGAACCGCTCCTCCGAGGAGGTCGAAGAGACCGAGGTCGAGGCCAACGAGGCCTCCGACCTCAAGGAGCGCAAGGCGAAGCTCGACGACGACGTGGACGCGGTACTCGACGACATCGACGAGATCCTCGAGTCCGACGCCGAGTCTTTCGTACGCTCGTATGTGCAAAAAGGCGGGGAGTGACCCCGAGGACCATGGAATCCAAGGTCTAGAGGGCGCATGCCCATCACGACCGTGCTTCTGTGCGATCTGTCTGACTCCGGGCCCGGAACATGTGGATCACGACCACAAAACGGGTAGGGTCCGAGCCATCCTCTGCTTCAACTGCAATGGCGGACTGGGGCAGTTCAAGGACCGGCCCGACCTGCTCCGCCGTGGGGCCGACTATCTGGAAGGGAACGTGTGGAAGCCAACACTCGTGGCACCGGGCGTCTACCGGCTGCCTTCTTGACGCCGGGTTCGTCGTCCTTCGTCGAATTCCTGGCGGACCATCAGCCCGAGCTGCTCCCGGGCCGCCGGACGCTGCCGGCCGGGCTGCAGCCGCTGGAGGCCCCGCACGGCACCACCATCGTGTCGGTCACCTTCGACGGCGGGGTGATCCTCGCCGGCGACCGCCGGGCCACCATGGGGAACCTGATCGCCCAGCGCGACATCGAGAAGGTCTTCCCCGCGGACGAGTACTCCGCCGTCGGCATCGCCGGCACGGCCGGCCTCGCCGTGGAGATGGTGCGCCTGTTCCAGCTGGAACTGGAGCATTACGAGAAGATCGAGGGCACCCAGCTCTCCCTGGAGGGCAAGGCCAACCGCCTCACCACCATGATCCGCGGCAACCTCGGGATGGCCATGCAGGGCCTGGCCGTGGTGCCTCTCTTCGCCGGCTACGACCTGGACCTCGGCCGGGGCCGGATCTTCAGCTACGACGTCACCGGCGGCCGCTCCGAGGAGGTCGGCTTCGCCGCGACCGGCTCGGGCTCGCTGTTCGCCAAGGGCTCGCTGAAGAAGCTCTACCGCGCCGACCTGACGGCCGAACAGGCCACCACCGCGGTCGTCCAGGCGCTCTACGACGCCGCCGACGACGACTCCGCTACCGGCGGCCCCGACCTGACCCGGGGCATCTTCCCGATCGTCGGCGTCATCACCGAGGACGGCTTCCGCCGCCTCCCCGACGACGAGGTGGGCGCGCTGGCGCGGAGCATCCTGGACCACCGGCTGGAGTACCCCAACGGCCCGCAGGCCGGGCTGCTCTAGTCCTCCTCTATCTCCCTACACCACTCACATCGACTCCAGATAGGGGCGACAGCCGGTGTCGACGCCGTTCTACGTCTCACCCCAGCAGGCCATGGCCGACCGCGCCGAGTACGCCCGCAAGGGCATCGCCCGCGGCCGCAGCGTGGTCGTGCTCACCTACGCCGACGGCATCGTCTTCGTGGCGGAGAACACCTCCCGGGCGCTGCACAAGGTCTCCGAGATCTACGACCGCATCGCCTTCGCCGCGGTCGGCCGCTACAACGAGTTCGAGAACCTGCGGATCGGCGGCGTCCGCTACGCCGACCTCCGCGGGTACTCCTACGACCGGGCCGACGTCAACGCCCGCGGCCTGGCCAACGTCTACGCGCAGACCCTGGGCACCATCTTCTCCTCCACCGGCGAGAAGCCGTACGAGGTGGAGCTGATCGTCGCCGAGGTCGGCAAGAGCCCGCACGACGACCAGATCTACCGGCTCACCCCGGACGGCTCGGTCGTCGACGAGCAGCACACCGTCGCGGTCGGCGGAAACTCCGAGTCCATCAGCACCTACCTGCAGCAGCGCCACTCCGAGGGGCTGACCCTGCCCGAGGCGCTGAAGCTCGCGGTCGAGAGCCTGGCCAGGGACCCGAACGGCGGCCAGGCCCGCACGCTGACCCAGGATCAGCTGGAGGTCGCGGTCCTGGACCGCAGCCGCTGGCAGCAGCGCAAGTTCAAGCGCCTGGTCGGCGGCCAGCTGGGCCGCCTGCTGGCGGGCGACGAGACCGCCGTCGGCGACGAGGACGACGCCCCGGCGGAGCCGCCGGCGGAGGCCGCTGTCGAGACACCGCCCGAGGAGACGCCGGAGACCCCGGCCGAGGACTGATCCCGTCTCGTTCGCGCCGGAGGGCAGGGCGACCGCGTGCCCTCCGGCTCCTTTCGGTTTCGGACTGTGTCCGAGCGTGCACATTCTGAGTGAGGTACGGCCCGGCAAAGGGGAGACACCATGGACCGCAGAATCTTCGGACTGGAGAACGAGTACGGGGTGACCTGCACCTTCCGTGGCCAGCGCAGGCTGTCCCCGGACGAGGTGGCCCGCTACCTGTTCCGCCGCGTGGTGTCGTGGGGCCGCAGCAGCAACGTCTTCCTGCGCAACGGGGCCCGGCTGTACCTGGACGTCGGCTCGCACCCGGAGTACGCCACGCCGGAGTGCGACGACGTCGCCGAGCTGGTGACCCACGACAAGGCGGGGGAGCGGATCCTCGAGGGCCTGCTGGTGGACGCCGAGCGGCGGCTGCACGAGGAGGGCATCGCCGGCGACGTCTACCTCTTCAAGAACAACACCGACTCGGCCGGGAACTCCTACGGCTGCCATGAGAACTACCTGGTCGGCCGGCACGGCGAGTTCTCCCGGCTGGCCGACATCCTGATCCCGTTCCTGGTGACCCGGCAGCTGATCTGCGGCGCCGGCAAGGTGCTGCAGACCCCGCGCGGCGCGGTCTACTGCGTCAGCCAGCGGGCCGAGCACATCTGGGAGGGCGTGAGCTCGGCGACCACCCGGTCCCGTCCGATCATCAACACCAGGGACGAGCCGCACGCCGACGCCGAGCGCTACCGCCGGCTGCACGTGATCGTCGGCGACTCCAACATGTCGGAGACCACCACCCTGCTGAAGGTGGGCGCGACCGACCTGGTGCTGAAGATGATCGAGGCCGGCACGGTGCTGCGGGACCTCACCCTGGAGAACCCGATCCGGGCGATCCGCGAGGTCAGCCACGACCTCACCGGCTCCCGGCAGGTCCGGCTGGCGAACGGCCGGGAGGCCAGCGCGCTGGACATCCAGGAGGAGTACTTCTCCAAGGCCAGCGCCTTCGCCGACGCCAAGGGCATCCGCACCGGCACCGTGGCCAGGGTGCTGGACCTGTGGGGCCGCACCCTGGAGGCGATCCGGGCCGAGGACTACTCCAAGGTGGACCGGGAGATCGACTGGGTGATGAAGTACCAGCTGATCGAGCGCTACCGGGCCAAGAACGGCATCAGCATGTCGCACCCGCGGGTGGCCCAGATCGACCTGGCGTACCACGACATCCACCGCCGCCGGGGCCTCTACTACCTGCTGCAGAACCGGGGCCAGGCCGAGCGGGTCACCGACGACCTGAAGATCTTCGAGGCCAAGTCCGTCCCCCCGCAGACCACTCGGGCCCGGCTGCGCGGTGACTTCATCCGCCGGGCCCAGGAGCAGCGCCGCGACTTCACCGTCGACTGGGTCCACCTCAAGCTCAACGACCAGGCGCAGCGCACGGTCCTGTGCAAGGACCCGTTCCGCTCCGTGGACGAACGGGTGGAGAAGCTGATCGCCGGTATGTGAGGCCCGTTCGTCGGCTCGCTCGTCAGCTCGTTTGTCATGGCCCCCGTGTCCGTATTGTGACGGCACGGGGGCCTGGTAGTTGTGGTGCGGGTAAGGAGAGGTCGTAGAGTGGCGCGGACGGACCGCTGCTCCATTCCCCCCACCACCCCTAAGGACGATCGTGCGCCGAACCGCCACAGCCGCCGCGCTGCTCCTGGTGCCCGCGTTGCTGCTGACTGCGTGCAGCAGCGGCTCCAAGTCGAAGTCCGCGGACGCGACGACGCCCAAGGCCACGGCCTCCGCTGCGGCCTCCGCCTCCGCTTCGGCGGTCCCGGTGCCGGCAGTGGTGGACACGACCGCCGGGCTGCCGACGGTCGGCGGGACCTTCGGCAAGGACATCACGCTGAAGCTGCCGAGCGGCAAGCCGACCGACAAGTTCGTGGTGCACACGGTCACCCAGGGCACCGGTGCCACGGTGAGCACCAGCAACTTCGCCATCTTCAACTTCACGGTCGAGGACTGGACCACCGGCAAGACCCTGAACACGGCCTACTCCAAGACCGGCGCTCCGGCGGTGCGCAAGCCCACCGACACGATGATCCCGGCGCTGGACAAGGCCGTGGTGGGCCACAAGGTCGGCAGTCGTGTCGTGGTGGTGGCCCCGCCCGGTGCGGCCTCCGCGCAGATGTCCTCCTCCGAGCCGACCGGGGTCTCTGCCAAGGACACCCTGGTGTTCGTGATCGACATCAACCAGGTGGTCGGCGCCAAGGACGACGTGACCGGCACCCAGGTGGCCTCCCCGGCCGGGATGCCGACGGTGGACGCGACCGCGGGCAAGGCCGCGACCTTCACCATCCCGGACGCGGCCAAGAAGCCGTCCAAGCTGGAGACCGGGGTGCTGATCAAGGGCACCGGCGCCAAGGTGCTGAGCGGTCAGACCATCATCGTCCAGTACACCGGCGCGACGCTGGCGGACGGCAAGGTGTTCGACTCGTCCTGGAAGGACAGCGGCGCCATGGCGACGATCATCGGCCAGCAGCAGGTCATCAGCGGCTGGGACCAGGGTCTGGTGGGCCAGACGGTCGGCAGCCGGGTGCTGCTGTCCATCCCGTCCACGCTGGCCTACGGAGCCTCCCCGCCGGCCAACAGCGGAATCGCCGCCAACGCCGACATGGTGTTCGTCGTGGACATCCTGGCCGCCGCGTAGCGCGCCGCCGCGTAACGTACATCCTGAGCCGGGGGGACGACCCCCGGACCGCAACGAGGAGAAGCAACCTTGAGCATCGAGAAGCCGGAGATCGACTTCCCGGGCGGCGAGCCGCCGGCCGAGCTGCAGATCAGGGACATCTGGGTGGGCGACGGCGAGGAGGCCAAGCCCGGCCACAACGTCAGCGTCCACTACGTGGGCGTGTCCTTCAGCACCGGTGAGGAGTTCGACGCCAGCTGGAACCGCGGCTCCGCGTTCAAGTTCCCGCTGGGCGGCGGCCGGGTCATCAAGGGCTGGGACCAGGGCGTCGTGGGCATGAAGGTCGGCGGCCGGCGCGAGCTGGTCATTCCGGCGCACCTTGCCTACGGCAACCAGAGCCCGACCCCCGCGATCAAGCCGGGCGAGACCCTGATCTTCGTCGTGGACCGGCTGGGCGTCTGAGCCCCTCGGCGCGGCCCCGCTCTACCACAGTCGGGGTGGGGCGGGGCCGCGCTTTTGTGGTCGGGCCCGGTACCGGTACGGTCGTGTGCGCCGGGCATATCTGATGTCCGAGCCCAGGGAAGGGTGTGCGATGCCCATCGCCAAGTCCGAGCGTCTGATGAACCTCGCGCTGTGCCTGATGAACACCAAACGGCCGCTGAGCAAGCGCGAGCTGCGGGACTCCATCGAGGCGTACCGGGAGGCCGCGGACAGCGCCAGCGAGGACTCCTTCAACCGGATGTTCGAGCGGGACAAGGACGACCTGCGCGAGCTGGGCCTGGTCATCGACGTGGACGAGAACGCCCTCGACGGTGAGCTGGGATATCTCGCCCGGCGCGACCGCAACCGGCTGCCGGAGATCGCCCTGGACGCGGAGGAGGCGGCCGCGCTGAGCCTGGCCGCCGGGGTCTGGACCCAGGCCCGGCTGGCGGGGGCGGCCAGCGGCGCGCTGCACAAGCTGCGCGCCGGGGGCGCGCTGGCCGAGAGCGACGGCGCAGAGGCGCATTCGGCGCTGGAGCCGCGGATCCCGGCTCGGGAGGCCGCCTTCGAACCGCTGCTGGCCGCGGCCCGGGACCGCCGTCCGGTCTCCTTCGCCTACCGCAAGTCCGGGGCGGCCCAGCCCGAGCAGCGCAGCGTCGAGCCCTGGGCGCTGGAGTGCTGGCACGGCCACTGGTACCTGGCCGGCTGGGACCGGGACCGCAAGGACGTCCGGGTGTTCCGGCTGAGCCGGATCACCGGGCGGGTCAAGGCCCGTCATGACGCCTTCCGGGCCGAGGTCCCCGACCACGTCGACGTCCGCCAGCACGTCGCCAGGTTCGCGGGGGAGGGGGCGACCGCCACCGCCCGGATCCGGCTGCGCCGCGGCGCGGCCTTCCCGCTGCGCACCAAGGCCCTGAACGCGGAACCGGTCGACGCCGACTGGGACGAGCTGGAGATCCCGTTCGGGCACGGCCTGGCCGCCGACCTCACCGAGTTCGGCGCGGACGTGGTCGTGGTCGGCCCGGCCGAACTGCGCTCCGACGTCATCGCCCGCCTGCGCGCGGTGGCCGGCTCCACCGGCGCCGCGGGCATCGAAGCCGCAGTCGCCGTCGCCACCACTGGAGGGTCCGCGCAGTGAGCAACGCCATCGACCAGACCCGTCGGATGCTGTCCCTGGTCACCTACCTCCGCGAGCGCCCCGGCGCCCGGGTCGGCGAGGTGGCCCGGGCCTTCGGCATCACCGAGCGTGAGCTCGTCGGCGACCTCAATGTGCTGCCGATGTGCGGGACCAGCTTCCGCGGCGGCGACCTGCTGGACATCGACACCGACGGCGAGCGGATCTGGTGGCACAACGCCGACGACGTCGCCCAGCCGCTGCGGCTGTCCTCGGACGAGGCCATCTCACTGCTGGTGGCGGCCCGCGCGGTGGCCGGCCTGCCCGGGCTGCGCGAGCGCGACCGGGCCGCGCTGACCCGCGCGGTGGCCAAGCTGGAGGCCGCGGCGGGGGACGCGGCCGAGGGCAGCGCCCGGGTCGGGGTGACCTTCGAGGCCGAGGGCAGCGTCTTCGCCGACGCCGACCGGGCCATCACCGAGCGTCGCCGGCTGTGGCTGCGCTACTACTCCTCGGGCCGCGGTGAGATGACCGAGCGCGAGGTCGACCCGATCCGCCTGGTCACCGAGGGCCACACCTATCTGGAGGGCTGGTGCCGGCTGTCCGAGGACCGGCGGATGTTCCGGCTGGACCGGATCGCCGACATCAAGGTCCTGGACGTGCCCTCCGACCCGCCGCCGCTGGAGCTGCGCGACCTGTCCGAGGGGCTGGTCCGTCCGGCCGAGGACGATCCGCAGGTGGTCCTGGAGGTGGGCCCGGGCGGCCGCTGGGTCACCGAGTACTACACATACGAAAACGCGATGGAACTCCCCGACGGCGGCCTGCGGATCACCCTGCGCACCCCGGACCCCACCGGCCTGCTGCGGTTGGCGCTGCGGCTGGGCGCGGACGGCAGGATCACCGAGCCGCCGGACCTGGCCGAACGGGCCCGCTCCACCGCCGCCGACGCCCTGGCGCGCTACGCCGACACCGGAGCAGCGGGGTGACCGCGGCGGTCAGCCGGTTCCGGGCCTACTGCCCGGAGTGCCGCAGCACGGTCGAGCTGGGCCCGGACGCCTTCCGGCTCTCGCTGGGCCGCACCAGCGAGCGCACCTACTACTCCTTCACCTGTCCGAGCTGCGAGGCGCCGGTGCGCAAACGGGCCGGTGAGCGCATCGTCGAGGCGCTGACCGGGGCCGGAGTGCCGGCCCTGCGACTCCACGTGGTCCGCTGACCGGCCGACCGCACCGTCGGCCCCGCCCCAGGCCCTAGGATGCAGAGCATGCCCTGGATGATCGTCGCCGCCGTCGGCCTGTGCACCGCAGGACTCCTGGTCCTGGGCTGGTGCGCGCTGCTGGTGCACCGGCAGGTGCAGCTGCTGGCGCGCGAGCTGGACGCGGGGGCGCGCAGGATCGCGGGTGCGGCGGCCAGTCTGGAGCGGGCCGCCGAGCCGGTCGCCCGCCGGGCCGGGGACCTGGTGCCGCACGCGTAGTTCCCGATCCGTACGCTTCCGTTCATACTGTGATCGACCGCGCCGCGTAGGATAAGCACGAGGTCGCCAGACCTCAACTTATGCTCCGGCTCTGGACCTCCCCACAGGTCCACTGCGTATTATCGGCGCAGAGACCACGACGAAGAGGGATTCCCATGCTCGAGAACCGCGGACTTGAAATCATCATCCTGGCGGTCGTCGTGCTGCTGCTCTTCGGAGCCAAGCGGCTGCCCGACTCCGCCCGCGCCCTTGGCAAGTCGCTGCGCATCCTCAAGTCCGAGGTGGGTGCCATGAAGTCGGACGACAAGACCGCCGAGGCGGCCAAGGCCACCACGGCCGAGTCGGTCGTCGTGCCCAAGACCATCCAGGCCGCCCCGGGCGAGGCCGCGACCGCCCGTCCGGTCGCCGACACCGTGCCCGCGCCGGAGCCCACCCCCGCCTCCAAGGCCTGAGCTCGGCCGCACCCCTCTCCATCCACCCATCTCGCAGGGACTGAAGCCGCACGGTGAGCGACACCCAGGGGATTACACGCCGCACCGGCGGACGCCAGAAGCGGCCGAGGGACGACGAAGGCCGGATGCCGCTCACGGACCACCTCCGTGAGCTGCGCAACCGCCTCGCGATCGCGCTGCTGGCGCTGTTCGTGGGTGTCGTGCTGGGATTCGTCGTGCACAACTGGGTCTACAGCCAGCTGACCCACGGCATCTGCAACATCAATACGCTGCACGGCGTCGGGCAGCCGACCAAGGGCTGCCCCAACGGGGTGCTGGTGGCCGACGGCCCGCTGGCGGGTCTGTCGCTCAGCTTCGACATCTCGCTGATGCTCGGCGTGATCCTCTCCAGCCCGGTGTGGTCCTACCAGCTGTGGGCCTTCATCGCCCCCGGCCTGTACAAGAAGGAACGCAAGTACGGGCTCAGCTTCGTCGCGACCGCCGTGCCGCTGTTCCTGGCCGGCGCCTGGATCGCCTGGTGGGTCTTCCCCAAGGCCATGAAGATCCTGCTCAGCCTGGTGCCCGGCGGCATGTCGCAGATGATCCAGGGCGAAGCGTTCCTCACCTTCCTGATCCGGATGATCCTGGTCTTCGGGCTCTCCTTCGAGATCCCGCTGCTGCTGGTCGGCCTGAACTTCGCCGGCATCCTCAGCGCGGCCAAGCTGCGCAGCTGGTGGCGCGGCATCGTCTTCGGCATCTTCGTGTTCTCCGCCGTGGCCACGCCGACCGGTGACCCGCTGACCATGATGGTGCTGGGCGTCCCGATCTGCGTGCTGTTCGTCCTCGCGCTCGCCGTCACCACGCTGCACGACCGGGCCAGGGCGCGCCGCAAGGCGGTCGAGGACCCGGACAGCCTGCTGGACGACAACGTGGCCTCCTCCCTGGACCTGACCCCCTCGGACGTCCGCGCCGAAACGGTCTCCGCCGAGGAGTTCGCGCACGCCGAGCCGATGGTCTACCACCCGGACGAGGAAGAGGCCTCCGTGCCGGCCGCGCGGGGCGAGCGGATGGACGACATCACCTGATCCGGCAGGCCTGATCCGGCTCGAATAAATGGCTGGGTCAAGTGTCAGTTCCTCCGGGTAGCCTCTGGGGGAGATGCAGATCGATGACCACGGTTCGACAGACCAACGCTCAGGCGCCGCAGACGCAGGCACCGCCCATCGCGCTCCCGTGCGCCCGACCCGGGAGGAAGGTGCCGCGATGACCTCCGCCGCTCCTGATGACCACGCAGTGGACGAGTTCGGCCCCTCGGACGAGCTCAGCCCCTCCGAGCGCTACGCCGCCTCCCGGCGCCTGGCCAAGGAGCAGGCCACCGCCCTGTTCGCGTTCCGCGCCCTGTACGACTTCCCGCTGGACGGCTTCCAGATCGAGGCCTGCGAGGCGCTGGAGGCCGGCTCCGGGGTGCTGGTCGCGGCCCCGACCGGGTCCGGGAAGACCATCGTCGGCGAGTTCGCGGTGCACCTGGCGCTGGCCGAGGGCCGCAAGTGCTTCTACACCACGCCGATCAAGGCGCTGTCCAACCAGAAGTACGCGGACCTGGTCAAGCGCTACGGCCCGGACAAGGTCGGCCTGCTCACCGGCGACAACACGGTCAACAGCGAGGCCCCGGTGGTGGTGATGACCACCGAGGTGCTGCGCAACATGCTCTACGCCGGCTCGCAGACCCTGAACGGCCTCGGCTACGTGGTCATGGATGAGGTGCACTACCTGGCCGACCGCTTCCGCGGCGCGGTCTGGGAGGAGGTGATCATCCACCTCCCCGAGTCGGTCACCCTGGTCTCGCTGTCGGCGACGGTCTCCAACGCCGAGGAGTTCGGCGACTGGCTGGACACCGTCCGCGGCGGCACCAAGGTCATCGTCTCCGAGCACCGCCCGGTCCCGCTGTGGCAGCACGTGCTGGCCGGCAACCGGATGTACGACCTGTTCACCACCCGGGTCGCCGAGGAGCGCGCCTCGGGCCGCAAGCGCGACGGCGGCGGCAACCGGGGCGGCGAGGCCGACGTCAACCCGGAGCTGGTCCGGCTGGCCCGGGCCGAGCAGGACCGCCGCTACGGCGGCAAGGACCGCTTCGACAAGCGCGGCCGGGGCCGCAGCATGTCCAACGGCCGTCCGGGCCGGGCCTGGACGCCCAGCCGGGTCGAGGTCATCGACCGGCTGGACTCCGAGGGCCTGCTGCCCGCGATCACCTTCATCTTCAGCCGGGCCGGCTGCGAGGCCGCGGTGCAGCAGTGCCTGCACTCCGGGCTGCGGCTGAACAACGACGCCGAGCGGGCCGAGGTGCGGGCCCTGGTCGAGGCCAGGACCGCCAGCATCCCCAGCGAGGACCTGCACGTCCTCGGCTACTACGAGTGGGTGGACGCGCTGGAGCGCGGGGTCGCCGCGCACCACGCCGGCATGCTGCCGACCTTCAAGGAGGTCGTCGAGGAGCTGTTCCTGCGCGGCCTGGTGAAGGCCGTCTTCGCGACCGAGACGCTGGCGCTGGGCATCAACATGCCGGCCCGCTCGGTGGTGATGGAGAAGCTGGTCAAGTGGAACGGCGAGACCCACGCCGACGTCACCCCCGGTGAGTACACCCAGCTCACCGGGCGCGCCGGGCGGCGCGGCATCGACATCGAGGGCCACGCGGTGGTGCTGTGGCAGCCCAACCTGGACCCCGCCGCGCTGGCCGGTCTGGCCGGGACCCGCACCTATCCGCTGCGCTCCTCCTTCAAGCCGTCCTACAACATGGCGGTCAACCTGGTCTCCCAGTTCGGCCGGCACAAGTCCCGCGAGCTGCTGGAGACCTCCTTCGCGCAGTTCCAGGCGGACCGCTCGGTGGTCGGCATCGCCCGCCAGGTGCAGCGCAACGAGGAGGGACTGGAGGGCTACCGCGAAGCGGTCAACTGCCACCTGGGGGACTTCGAGGAGTACTCCGGGCTGCGCCGCGCGCTCAAGGACCGGGAGAACGCGCTGGCCCGCGAGGGCGCCAACCAGCGCCGGGCCAGCGCCGCCGACTCGCTGGAGAAGCTGAAGCCGGGCGACGTGATCCACGTCCCCACCGGCCGCTTCGCCGGGCTGGCCCTGGTGCTGGACCCCGGCATCCCGCCGGTCAGCAGCAGGCACGGGCACCGGCACGAGCACAGCGAGGGCCCGCGCCCGGTGGTGCTCACCGCCGAGCGCCAGGTCAAGCGGCTGGCGATGATCGACTTTCCGGTGCCGGTGGAGGCCATCGAGCGGGTCAGGATCCCGCGCAGCTTCAACCCGCGCAGCCCGCAGTCCCGGCGCGACCTGGCCTCGGCACTGCGCACCAAGGCCGGCCACATCGAGCCGGCCCGGGTCCGCAGGGGCCGGGCCGCCGCCGCGGACGACCCGGAGATCGCCCGGCTGCGGACCGCGCTGCGGCAGCACCCCTGCCACGGCTGCGACGAGCGCGAGGACCACGCCCGCTGGGCCGAGCGCTACGAGCGGCTCAAGCGCGACACCATGCAGCTGGAACGCCGGATGCAGTCCCGCACCCACACCATCGCCCGCACCTTCGACCGGGTCTGCGCGCTGCTGACCGACCTCGGCTACCTGCGCGGCGACACGGTCACCGAGGACGGCCGGCGGCTGGCCCGGCTCTACGGCGAGCTGGACCTGCTGGCCTCGGAGTGCCTGCGCGAGGAGGTCTGGGAGGGGCTGACCCCGGCCGAACTGGCGGCCTGCGCCTCGGCGCTGGTGTACGAGTCGCGGCGCGGCGACGACGAGGGCAGCGCCCCCAAGCTCCCGGACGGCGGGGCCCGCGAGGCACTGGGCGAGATGGTGCGGCTCTGGGGCCACCTGGACGCCCTGGAGGAGCAGCACAAGCTCGCCGCCGAGGACAACGTGGGCCAGCGCGAACCCGACCTGGGCTTCGCCTGGACGGCGTTCCGCTGGGCCTCGGGCCATCCGCTGGACGCGGTGCTGCGCGAGGCGGACATGCCGGCCGGCGACTTCGTCCGCTGGACCCGCCAGCTGATCGACGTGCTGGGCCAGATCGCCAACGCCGCCCCGGAGGGCGGCACGGTGCGCGCCACCGCGCGCAAGGCGGTGGACGGCATCCGGCGCGGGATCATCGCCTACTCCTCGGTGGGCTGAGCCCCCGACGCCGTTACCGCCGAATCCAGGGCTGTATCCAGGCCTGGATTCGGCGGTAACCAGTTCTTCACGCCCTGGACTCCGCCCGGAAAACCGATGCCCCGACAGTCTTCGCAACAGCACGGCTCGTGATTCTCCGTCAGGAGGGCTCAGATGCCTGCACATTCCGCACCGGCGCTGCCGGTGTCCGCACTGCCGGGGCCGTTCCCGCTCGATCCTGCCGCGATGGCCCTGGTCCTGATCGACATGCAGCGCGACTTCCTCGAACCGGGGGGCTTCGGCGAGTCCCTGGGCAATGACGTCGGCATGCTGCGGCGCACCATCGACCCGCTGCGGGCGGTGCTCGCCGCGACCCGGGCCCTCGGGCTCCCGGTGCTGCACACCAGGGAGGGGCACCTGCCCGACCTGTCCGACTGCCCGCCGAGCAAGCTCAACCGTGGTGCGCCGACCCGGCGCATCGGCGACCCCGGCCCCAACGGCCGCATCCTGGTGCGCGGCGAGTACGGCCACGACATCATCGACGAACTCGCCCCGGTGGACGGGGAGCCGGTGATCGACAAACCGGGGAAGGGCGCCTTCTACGGCACCGACTTCGGCGAGGTCCTGGCCGCCGCGGGCATCACCCAGCTCGTGGTCACCGGGGTGACCACCGAGGTCTGCGTGCACACCACGGTGCGCGAGGCCAACGACCGGGGCTTCGACTGCCTGGTCCTCTCGGACTGCGTCGGCTCCTACTTCCCCGAGTTCCAGCAGGCGGGGCTGGCCATGATCTCCGCCCAGGGCGGCATCTTCGGCTGGACCGCCTCCTCCGCGGACTACCTGGCCGCCCTGGCCCCGCTCGGCGGCGGCGCCGCGATCAGTCCGGTCGCCATCAGCCCGGCCGCAGCCGCCCGCTGACCGTCCGTCACCTCACGTCCTGCACGGCACCTCTCACCCCACGGAGTCTGCCATGTCCACACTGACCCCTGCCCCGGCGTCCGCGTCGGCAGCCGATCCACCGCCGGCCCTGCGCTGGTGGGTGCCCGGCGACACCAACGCCTTCTTCGGACTGGGCTTCAACGTCCTGGTCAATGTGCTGGTCCTGACCGGCCTGGTCATCGGCGTCGTCAACATCCCCAGCCACAGCGTCTACCACACCATCCTGCCGGCCCTGGGCGTGGAACTGCTGATCGGCAACGTCTACTACACCTACCTGGCGCGCCGGCTGGCCCGCCGGGAGAACCGCACCGACGTGGCGGCGATGCCCTACGGCCCCTCGGTTCCGCACATGTTCATCGTCACCTTCGTGATCATGCTGCCCACCTACCTCGCCACCAAGGACCCGATCCGGGCCTGGGAGGCCGGGCTGGCCTGGGCGTTCGTGATCGGCGTGATCGTCGTCATCGGGGCGTTCGTCGGTCCCTACATCCGCCGCTGGACGCCGCGGGCCGCGCTGCTCGGCACGCTGGCGGGCATCTCGGTCGCCTTCATCTCCATGCGCCCGGCCGGGCAGATGTGGGAGCAGGCCTGGATCGCACTGCCGGTGCTGATGATCATCCTGATCGGGTTCTTCACCAATCTGCGGCTGCCCGGCAACATGCCGGTCGGACTCGCCGCGCTGCTGGTGGGCACCGCGATCGGCTGGGCCGGCGGCTTCATGCACACCGCCGACGTGTCGCTGGCGGCCAAGGACATCGCCGTCGGCCTGCCGACCTTCCAGTTCCACCTGCTGTTCACCGGCATCAGCCACATCGGGCCGCTGCTGTCCACGGCCATCCCGCTGGGCATCTACAACTTCACCGAGGGCATGACCAACGTGGAGAGCGCCTCGGTCGCCGGGGACAACTACAACCTCCGCTCGGTGCTGCTCGCCGACGGCACCGGCGCCATCGTCGGCGCGGCGCTGGGCTCGCCCTTCCCGCCGGCCGTCTACATCGGCCACCCGGGCTGGAAGGCGGCCGGCGGCCGTACCAGCTACTCGATGGCCAGCGGCATCGTGATCGCGGTGCTCTGCTTCACCGGGATGTTCGGGCTGCTGGGCGCGGTGCTGCCGCTGCCGGCGATCGTGCCGATCCTGCTCTACATCGGCCTGCTGATCGGCGCCCAGGCGTTCCAGGCGGTGCCCAGGGCGCACGCGGCGGCGGTGATGATCGCGATCATCCCCAATGTCGCCTCCTGGGCGCAGGGGCAGATGGCCGACGTGCTGTCGGCGGTCGGCTACCAGAGCGTCGACTTCTCGGCCCACGGGGTGCTGGTCCCGCCGACCGTCACCACGCCCGGCTCGGTCCCGGAGAGCGCGCTGGTCAACTCGGGGGTCATCTACAAGGGCCTGATGCTGCTCGGGGACGGCGCGGTGCTGGCCGGGCTGATCCTGGGCGCCATCGTGGTGTTCCTGATCGACCGGGAGTTCGACAAGGCCGCGATCTACTGCGCGGCGGGAGCCGTGCTGTCCTTCGTCGGGCTGATCCACGGGGCGAAGGTCGGCTGGAACGTCGACGGCCAGGTCGCCCTGGGGTACCTGTTCGCCGCGGTGGTGTGTCTGCTGTTCCACTTCCGCAAGGTGCCGCCGAGGGAACCGGGGCCCGACGAGGCGCTGCTCGCCGAGGAGGGATCCATGACGGCCGGACCCGAGCCCGCGGCGGTCGAGCCGGAGCCCGCGGTGTGAGGGTGCGGCCAGGGGGAGGGGGTGACGGCCGGCGGTCCGCCGCCGGCCGTCACCCCGTCAGTTCCCGGACCGCGGCGGCCAGTTCGTCGGGCCGTTCCAGGTGCACCGCATGGCCGCAGCCGGGCAGCACCCGGAACGGGATCCCGGCCGCGGACCGCAGCGCCTGGGCGGCCCGGTGGCGCGGCGGCGGGGACAGCTCGCCGACCGTGGTGGTCACCAGGGCGGACAACCGCAGCGGAGCGGCGGGTGGTTCGAAGGCCCGGAACATGGCGAAGTCGCGGCGGACCGAGTCCGGATCGGCCGGCGCCATCGACACGTCCCAGGCCGGCCCGTACAGCGCCGAGCCGAACCCGGCCACCCCGTGCGCCGCGTACTCCTCGGCGACCCGGGCCAGCAGGCCGGGGACCAGCGAGCCCACCGCGGGCTCGTGCAGCAGCGCCCCCGCCACCGGCACCCCGGCGGCCAGCAGGGCCAGGCCCAGGGTCGCGCCCCCGCTGACACCCACCACCACCGCGCCGGCGGCGGCGTCGGCGAGGGCGTCCACCTCGGTCCGCAGATCCCCGCTGCAGGCCCGGGTCGGGGCCTGCACCTCGAAGGCCGGACTGCCGTTCTCCAGCAGTTTCCTGACAGTGGACCAGACCCCGGCGGTGGTGGCGGCACCATGGACGAGGAGGATGCGTCGGGACGGCATGCCGGTCAGCCTAGAGCGGGCCGCGGGTGCGAGGGGGCCCGGCGATGCCCCCGTAACAGCGGGGGAACGAACGCGACACAGCAACTCCGGAGGATGGCCGAATGGACCTTGCCGTCAGCGAACCCGAGACGCCCAGCGAAGCCGCCTACCGGCAGTTGCGCGACCGGCTGCTCGCCGGCGGCTTCCCGCTCACCCGCAGACTCGGCGAGGAGCGCCTGGCCGCCATGGTCGGGGTCTCCCGCACCCCGGTGCGGCACGCGCTGATCCGGCTGCACGGCGAGGGACTGGTCAGCCGGCACCAGGACGGCGGCTACCGCCCGGCGATCCCCGACCCCGAGGACATCACCTGCCTCTACGAGGCCCGCCGGGCCCTGGAGATCGGCGCGATCTGGGCCCCCACCGAAGCCGGCCGCCGGCACGACCGGGCCGCGCTCGGCGAGCTGCGCGAGCACTGGGAGAACCTGCGCGGCGAGCAGCCACCGGCGGACGCCGGCTTCGTCGCCGTCGACGAGGACTTCCACGTCCGGCTGGCCGCCGCGGCCGGCAACGAGGTCATGGTGGACCTGCTGCGCTCGGTCAACGCCCGGATCCGGGTGATCCGGATCCATGACTTCCTGAGCGACGACCGGATCGAACAGACCATCAGCGAGCACCTGGACATCCTGCGTGCGGTCGCGGCCGACGACCCCTCCACCGCGGAGCGGGTCTTCCGGGCGCACCTGGCCAAGTCCAAGGAGGTCGCCGAGGAACGGGCGCTGCGGGCCATCGCCCGGATGGCGAGGCTCGACTGAAGCCGGCAGGACCTACCCGAGAGGTGCACCCCGGATGACCAGCACCAGCACCACCACCACGAGCACCACCACCAGTGGCACCAGTACGCGCAGCTTCGGCACGGTCGCCGCCGAGCCCTACCCGTGGCCGTACGACGGGGTGCTGCGCCCCGCCACCACCGCGCTGCTGTGCATCGACTGGCAGACCGACTTCTGCGGCCCCGGCGGCTACGTCGACGCCATGGGCTACGACCTGTCGCTCACCCGCGCCCCGCTCGCCCCCACCGCCAAGGTGCTGGCGGCGGCCCGGGCCGAGGGCTTCACCGTCGTGCACACCCGCGAGGGCCACCGGGCCGACCTCGCCGACTGCCCGCCGAACAAGCTGTGGCGGTCCCGCCGGATCGGCGCCGGGATCGGCGACAGCGGCCCCTGCGGCAGGATCCTGGTGCGCGGCGAGCCGGGGTGGGAGATCGTGCCCGAGGCCGCGCCGCTGCCGGGGGAGCTGATCGTCGACAAGCCCGGCAAGGGCTCCTTCTACGCCACCGACCTGGACCTGCTGCTGCGCACCCGGGGGATCACCCATCTGATCCTCACCGGCATCACCACCGACGTCTGCGTGCACACCACCATGCGCGACGCCAACGACCGCGGCTACGAGTGCCTGCTGCTGACCGACTGCACCGGCGCGACCGACCCGGCCAACCACGAGGCCGCGCTGCGGATGGTGACCATGCAGGGCGGGGTCTTCGGAGCGATCGCCTCCTCCGCGGCGCTGCTGGAGGCACTCGGCGCGACCTGAGCCGACCGTGGTGTCGAGGCCCGCTCCGGAGGATCTCCGGGGCGGGCCTTGTGCTGTCCGCTATCGCGATATAACGTGTTGACGAAAGCAATACCTCGCTACGTATACTCGGTCACGAGTAGTCGTGAACGAGCAGGGCTGGCGGCGGACGGTCGGGAGAACGCCATGGCGAAGCGGAAGATGACCAACCCGCTGGCCCTGGCCGTCCTGGCGACCGTCCGCGAGCAGCCGCGCCATCCGTACGAGATCGCGCAGGTGCTGCGCTCCCGCGGCAAGGAGCACAGCATCAAGATCAACTACGGCTCGCTCTACACCGTGGTGCAGAGCCTGGAACGGCACGGCTTCATCGAGGCGTCCGGCACCGAGCGCGACGGCCGCAGGCCCGAGCGCACCCTGTACCGGATCACCGAGGCCGGCAGCGCCGAGCTGCTGGACTGGCTGGCCGAACTGGTCACCGACCCGGTCAAGGAGTACCCGCGCTTCGAGTCGGCGCTGTCGCTGATCGGCGTCTTCGCGCCGGACCAGGCGATGGAGCTGTTGCAGCGGCGGGTGGCCGAGCAGGACGCCAGGATCGCGGACCAGCGCGAGGAGTTGGCGGCGGTGCGGGCCTCGGGCGTGCCCAGGATCTTCCTGGTCGAGTCCGAGTACAGCCTGGCCATGCGGGTCGCCGAGAACGAGTGGACCAGGCAGCTGCTCAAGGAGATGGCCGACGGCTCGCTGGAGGGGATGGACGGCTGGCGCCAGTACCACGCCACCGGCGAGGCCCCGCAGGAGTGGCTGGAGCTGGAGGCCGAGCACACCCGGGAGTGACACCAGCAACAGGCAGCAACAGACAGCAACAGGCACAGAAGGGCCCCGACCGGTGCGGCAACACCGGACGGGGCCGGGAACCTCGGTACCGGCCTGCGAACAGGACTCGGACGCTACGAGGAACACACATTCCCCATCGTAGCCCGCGTCCCCGTCGTGGATCGGTACCCGAACGATCAAACGACCGAAGGGACCACCACCATGACCAGCCCCAACGGCGGCGCGGTGCGGACGGCGGCAACCGTCCCGCACCCCGGCGCCGGTCCGGCAGCGGCGCGACCGCTCGCCATCGAGGCCGTCGACCTCGTCAAGACCTACCAGGTGAAGGGCGGCTCCGAACCGGTCCGGGCCCTGGACGGACTCAGCATCGGCGTCGAGCCCGGCATCGTCTTCGGCCTGCTCGGCCCGAACGGCGCCGGCAAGTCCACCACCGTCAAGATCCTCACCACCCTCGCGGCCGCCGACAGCGGCAGCGCCAGAGTGGCCGGCCGGGACGTCGCCGCCGACCCCGCGCTGGTGCGCCGGGCCATCGGCGTGGTCGCCCAGCGCTCCGGGGCCGACCCGGTCGCCACCGGCCGGGAGAACCTGCTGCTGCAGGGTCGCCTCTACGGGATGCGCGGTGCCGAGCTGGGCCGCCGCGCCGACGAGCTGCTGGACCGTTTCGACCTGACCGACGCCGCAAAACGCCAGGTCAAGACCTACTCCGGCGGTATGCAGCGGCGCCTGGACGTGGCCCTGGGCTTGGTCCACCGCCCCGAGGTGCTGTTCCTGGACGAGCCCACCACCGGGCTCGACCCCGAGGCGCGCACCGCCATGTGGGAGGAGATCGGCCGCCTGGCCGGGGACGACGGCCTGACCATCCTGCTCACCACCCACTACCTGGAGGAGGCCGACCGGCTGGCGGCCCGGCTGGCCATCGTGGACCGCGGCCGGATCGTCACCGAGGGCACCCCCGACGACCTCAAGGGCGAACTCCACGGCGACGCCGTCCACGCCGAACTGGTGGCGGCCCCGGCCGACGACGCACTCGCCGTCTACGAGGCGCTCGGCCGGGTGCCCGGCATCCGCGAGATCACCGTGGACGGACGGCGGGTCAGCGCCCGTGCCGACGACGGCGCCGCGGCCGTGCCCGCGGTGCTGGCCGCGCTCGACCAGGCGGGCAGTCCGGTGGCCGCGGTCACCGTGGCGCGCCCGTCCCTGGACGACGTCTACCTCCGCTACGCCGGACGCAGCTTCGCCGACGCCGAAGGAGGCTCGCGATGAGCAGCACCACCCTGCCCGCCCCGGCCCCGGCCGGCGCCCGCGCCGCGACCGGCGGCTCCCGGCTGGTCGAAGGAGCCGCGCAGACCTGGTACATGACGCAGCGCCAGTTCATGGCCTTCGCCCGGCAGCCCGCCTACCTGGTCATCACCCTGATCCAGCCGGTGATCTGGCTGTTCCTGTTCGGGGCGCTGTTCCGCAAGGTGGTCGAACTGCCCGGCTTCGGCAGCGGCAGCTACCTCGACTACCTGGTCCCCGGGGTGATCGTGATGAGCGCGGTCTCGGCCAACATGTGGGCCGGGATGGGCACCCTGGAGGAGATCGAGCGGGGCACCCTGAACCGCTTCCTGATCACCCCGGTCCACCGCAGCGCGCTGATGAACGCCAATGTGGTGGCGCAGTCGGTCACCACCGCGATCCAGTCGCTGATCATCATCCTGCTCGGCTGGATCGGCGGCGCCGACTACCCCGGCGGGGTGCTCGGCCTGCTGATCCTGGTCCTGGTCTCCTCGGCGCTGGGCACGATCTTCGGCGCCTTCTCCAACGCCCTGGGCATGCTGGTGCGCCAGCGTGAGTCGATCATCGGCATCAACACCTTCCTGCTGCTGCCGCTGACCTTCCTCTCCTCGGCCTTCATGCCCCCGGCGCTGATGCCGCACTGGATGCAGGTGGTGGCCAGGTTCAACCCGGTCAACTGGGCCCTGGAGACCGGCCGTGCCGCGATGTCGGCGCACCCGCACTGGTGGTCGGTGCTCAGCCACGGCGGCTGGACGCTGCTGCTGGCGGCCTTCGCGGTCTGGCTGTCGCTGCGGACCTTCCGCTCCTACCAGAAGTCCGTCTGACCCGGCGTCACTGCGGCGTCAACCCGGCGTCACTCCGGCGGCTGGTCGCGGTACTCCGCGGCCAGCCGCTTCGGCGCCCGGTCCAGCCAGGCCTCGACGATCAGCTCGCGCAGCTCGGCCGCCCCGATCCGGTCCAGCAGCACCAGGACCGCCGGGAAGCCGTCGAAGTGCGGGATGGTGAAGTAGACCTTCGGATCCCCGCTGATCAGCGCCTGCCGGACGCCGAGGTCCGGCACCCGCGCGGCGACGATCGGGCCCTGCGGCGCCCTTTCGCCCAGCGCCTCGACGTCCGTCCGCCGCAGCGGACGGTCCCAGACGAAGTTCCGGTCCTTGACCCGCCACTGGGCGTTCCCCTGCGAGACCACCTCGCTCGTCCCCGGCAGCGCCAGCGCGATCCGCCGCACATCGTCCCAGGTCGCCATGGATACCGTCCGCTCCCCTCGATCTGCTCGATCCGTCCGCGGTCAGGACTCGGAGCCGTCCGGGTCCTCCAGCCGGAAGCCGACCTTGAGACCGACCTGGAACTGGCTGACGGCTCCGTCGACGATGCTGCCGCGCACCTGGGTCACCTCGAACCAGTCCAGGCCGCGCAGGGTCTGCGAGGCCCGGCCGACCGCGTTGCGCACGGCGGCGTCGACGCTCTCGGAGGAGGTCCCGACGATCTCGGTGACCCGGTAGGTGTGGTCGGTCATGGCGCACTCCGTTCTGGACGGGAACTGCTGCGGCGTCTGCCCGTCCACCCTGCCGCACCGCCCGGCTCCCCGCACCACGAACGGCCTCCCGGCCCGGCTACTTCGGCCAGCCGGGGGCGGAGCCGGGAGAGGCCGCCAGGGCGACCAGGTAGGAGCGGCAGCGCGGGCGGGCCTGCGCCAGCGCATAGGCCTGGGCGGCGGGCAGCCCCTGGCGTTGCGCGGTGCTGCGGGCCGCCGGGATCAGGGACTGGACGATGTTGTTCTCGCCGCTGGAGAGGCCCATCTCCTGGTAGTCCAGACCCATGTCGCTGCCGGGCGTGAGCAGGTAGCGCACCCAGTAGCCGACCGAACCCGCGCACTCCTCGACCGGATCGACCCCGGTCGCCGTCGCCGTCGCTGTCGCGGTGGGGGACGGAGCGGTGGAGCGGGGCTGCGCCGCGCAGCCGGAACAGAGCAGCAGCGCGATCGCGATGAGGGAGATCCGGCGCGGGCCCATGCCCCAGTCTCGGCCGCGGCGGCACCGGAGTTCAATCCGCCGCCGGGGGCCCTCCTCCGCCCGGTCCCGCCGGGCCGAAGGACGCGCGCAGCCGACCTTCGGCCTCGGCTCGCTCCGGCCCTGCCACCAGGTCCTGCGCGGCCAGGGCGGAGCCCAGCAGCGGTGCGGCGGTGCTGACCAGGGGCCGGGCGCCGGGCACCGCTGCGGCGAGTCGCCGCTCGATCCGGCCGAGCAGCAGGCGGTGCCGTGCGGCCAGCACGCTGCCGCCGAGGACCACCTCCGGGTGGTGGTCCGGGCCGCGGTCCAGGCCGAGGCGCCGCAGCACCGTGACGGCCATGCCGGCGATCTCGTCGGCGAGGCGTTCCACCAGGGCCCGGGCGGTCGGGTCGTCCTGGTCGCAGGCGGCGAACACGGCGGGGCAGAGTTCGCTCAGCCGGATCTCCGGGAGCGCGCCGCTGTGCAGGTCAGCGGTGACCTCGGCGACCGTGGTGGTGCCGAAGTGGCCGGTGACCGCGGTGCGCAGCAGGGTGTGTGGGCCGCGTCCGTCCTCGTCCCTGACGGCGTGCCAGAGCGCGGCGGCGCCCAGGTCCGCGCCGCCGCCCCAGTCGCCGGAGATCGGTCCCAGCGCCGGGAACCCGGTTCTGCGCCCGTCCGGGGCGACGCCGACGCAGTTGATCCCGGTGCCGCAGACCACGGCGACCCCCCAGGGCCGGCCGGCTCCGGCGCGCAGTACGGCGAAGGTGTCGTTGTCGACCACCTGGTCGACCGCCCAGCCGCGGGCGGCGACGGCCCGGTGCAGCGCCTCGACCTCGTGCGGCAGGTCCGCCCCGGCCAGGAAGGCCGCGATGCCGTCGGCGACGACCCGGTCCTCCAGTCCGGCGTCGGCCAGGGCCTTGGAGCGGACCCCCGCCAGCACCGCCATCGCCGCCTCGACGCCGTGTACCTGCGGCCGGAACCCCAGCCCCCTGGCACTGCCGAGGACCCGGCCGGAGGTGTCGACCACGGCGACGTCGGTCTTGCTGTTGCCGCCGTCCACCGCCAGCAGCAGGCCGTTGGGATGCTGATGCTCCATCAGGCCCACCGCAGGTGCTGCCGGTTGGCGGCGACGAGCTTGCGGGCGAGCTGCTCGGCGGTGTCGATCTGGCCGATCAGGGGGTGGGCCAGCAGGGCGTTGGAGACGCGTTCGACGCCACCGTGCAGGGCCGCCTCCAGCGCCAGTTCCTCATAGGCCGTCACATGCGCGATCAGCCCGGCGAACAGCGGCTCCACCGGGGCCACCGGCAGCGCCGCGGCACCGTGCACGCCGACCTTGGCCGGGACCTCGATGACCGCGTCGTCGGACAGGAACGGCAGCGTGCCGTTGTTGCGGACATTGGCGACCCGCACCTCCCCGGTGTCCGCGGTGAGTGCGTGCACCAGCTGCACGGCCGCCTCGGAGTAGTAGGCGCCGCCGCGCTGGTCCAGCAGGGCCGGCTTCTCGTCCAGCGCGGGGTCGGCGTAGAGCTTCAGCAGGTCGCGCTCCATCGCGGCGACCTCCTCCGCGCGCGAGGGCGTGACCAGTTGCTCGGCCAGGACCTCGTCGTGGGCGTAGTAGTAGCGCAGGTAGTAGGAGGGGATCACGCCCAGTCTGCGGACCACGTCCAGGGGCATGTGCAGCCGCGCGGCGAGGGCCGGGCCGTGTTCGTCGAGCAGTCGCGGCAGCACGTCCACGCCGTCCAGCAGGACGGCGCGCTCCCAGGTCAGGTGATTGAGGCCGACGTGGTCCAGGGTGATCCGGTCGTGGTCGACACCGAGCCAGTCGGCGAAGGTGCGCTGGAAGCCGATGGCGACGTTGCACAGCCCCACGGCCCGGTGCCCGGCGTCCAGCAGGGCCCGGGTGACGATGCCGACCGGGTTGGCGAAGTCGATGATCCAGGCCTGAGGCGCCCGCGCGGCGACCCGCTCGGCGAGGTCCAGCACGACCGGGACGGTGCGCAGCGCCTTGGCCAGTCCGCCGGCCCCGGTGGTCTCCTGGCCGATGCAGCCGCAGGCGTGCGGCAGCGTCTCGTCGACGTGCCGGGCGTCCTGGCCGCCGATCCGCAGCTGGAACAGCACGGCGGCGGCGCCGTCGATGCCCGCGTCCGGGTCCGCGCCGGCGCTGACCAGGGCGGGGTGGCCCTGCCGGGCCAGGATGCGGCGGGCCAGCGGGGCGATCACCGCGAGCCGGTCGGGGTCCGGGTCGACCAGCGCGATCTCCTCCACCGGGAAGCCCAACCGGGCGAATCCGTCCACGAGTTCGGGTGTGTAGGTGGATCCGCCGCCGATAACGGTGATCTTCAACCTTTGACTCCTGTCAGGGTGACGCCCTCGATGAAGGCTTTCTGGGCGAAGAAGAAGACGATGATCACGGGTGCCATCGCGATCAGGGTGGCGGCCATGGTCAGGTTCCACTGGACCGCGTGCGAGGTCTTGAAGCTCGCCAGGCCCAGCGCCAGGGTCCAGTGGGCCGGCGTCTCGCCGGTGTAGATCAGCGGCCCGTAGTAGTCGTTCCAGGCGTTGAAGAAGGCGAACAGCCCGACCGCGACCACGGCGGGGCGCATCATCGGCAGTACCACCCGGGTGAGCACCCGCAGTTCGCTGCACCCGTCGACCCGGGCCGCGTTCAGGTAGTCCTCGGGGATGGTCAGCAGGAACTGCCGCAGCAGGAAGACCGAGAAGGCGTCGCCGAAGAGCGAGGGGATCACCAGCGGCCAGATGGTGCCGGTCAGGTGCAGCCGGGCCCACATCAGGTACATCGGGATGACCAGGACCTGCGGCGGCAGCATCATCATGGTGATGACGGCCAGGAAGGCGGCGTTGCGGCCGCGGAACCGGAAGCGGGCCAGCGCGTAGGCGATCGGGATGCTGGAGAGCAGCATCGCCCCGGTGGCGGCGACCGCGTAGACCACCGTGTTGAGCAGCCAGGTGCCGAACGGGGCGGTGCGGAACACCGTGGTGTAGTTGGACCACTGCCAGTGCCGGGGCCACAGGTCGGAGCTGAGCGACTGCTGGTCGGTCATCACCGAGGTCAGCATGACGAACACGATCGGGCCGACGAAGGCGCAGGCCAGGCCGACCGCGACGGCGTGGTCGGCGACCCAGACCAGGGCCCTGCGGCGGCGGGCCCGGCTGCGGGCGGCCCGGTGCGGCGAGGCGCTGCGCGCCGCCCGGGCGGAGGCCGGTGCGTAGCTGGTCATAGCGGCGTCTCCTGGGTCTCCTGGGGGTTGAATCCGGACGCCCGGCGCAGCAGCACCAGGGTGAAGGCCATCGAGACCAGGAACAGCACCACGGCCAGGGCGCAGGCGTAGCCGGCGTGGAACTGGTTGAAGCCGGAGGTGTAGAGCTCCTCGGGGAAGGTCATCGTGGAGCCGTCGGGGTAGCCGGGCGCCGCCTGGATGTTGCCGTTGGCGACCTGCGCGGCGACCATCGCCTGGGTGAAGTACTGGAGTCCGGCGATGACGCCGGTGACGGTGGCGAACAGCACCACCGGGGAGATGGCCGGCAGGGTGACGTAGCGGAACCGCTGCCAGGGGTTGGCCCCGTCCAGTTCGGCCGCCTCGTACTGCTCGGCCGGGACGTCCAGCAGGGCCGCCAGGAAGATGACCATCACCGTGCCGCTGCCCCAGAGCGCGAGCAGCGTCAGCGCCGGCTTGGACCATGACGGCGAGTCGAACCAGAGCGGCCCGTGGATGCCGACCAGCCCCAGCAGTTGGTTCACCGGCCCGGAGGACGGGTTGAACATGCAGACGAAGGCGACCGTGGCGGCCACCGGCGGGGCCAGCGCCGGCAGGTAGAACAGGGTGCGGAAGACGCCGGCTCCGGCCTTGAGCCGCGCGGTGACCATGGCCACGCCCAGGGCGAACAGGACCTGTGCCGGGACCATGATGACGACCAGCCAGCCGGTGTTCCTGACGGCCTGCCAGATCTGCGGGTCGGAGTCGAGCATGAAGCGGTAGTTGCGCAGGCCGACGAACTGGGCCGGGGAGATCATGTTGGAGTTGGTGAAGGACAGCCAGACCGTCATGACCAGGGGGTAGACCAGGAAGACGGCGAAGCCGACCAGTCCGGGGGCGAGGAAGAGCAGGACGCGGAGCCGGTTGCGCCGGTGCCTGGCACGCAGGGCGGGGGCGGGCGCGGCGTCCGGGGCGCCCGCGCTGCGGGTGCCGGTCGCGGTGAGGGTGCTCACGGGGGCCGCCGTCTCACTGTCCGAGTTTCAGCGCGGCGTCGTTCTGCCGGTCCACGGCCTTCAGTCCGGCCTGCAGGTCCGGGATCTGGCCGGACTGCCACTTGTTGGCGAACAGGCCGTAGTTGGTGAGGTAGGCCCCGCCGTCGGCGCTGGCCGGGGTGGTGGAGGTGTGCGGGTTCTTGAAGACGTCCAGGAAGGTGGCGAACTTCGGGTCCTGGGCCAGCGTCAGCGAGGGCGAGTCCAGCGCCGGGAGGGTGGTGGGGACGTTGCCGATGGCGTCGGCCAGCGTGGTCACCGCTTCGGTGTCGGTGGTGAGGAACTTGACCAGCTTCCAGGCGGCGTCGGGGTGCTTGGAGCCGCGCGGGATGCCGATGACGTTGCCGCCGACGTAGCCGGACCCGTAGAGCTGGGGCATGGTGTCGGCCACCGGCATCGGGGCGGTGCCGTAGTCGACGGTCGACTTGTCGTTCTTGATGAAGGCGGTGCGCCACTCGCCGTCCACCATCATGGCGAGGTTGCCGGTCTCGAAGGAGTTCTGGGCCGAGAACTCGTCCGGCATGCCGGCCTTGAACTTCGCCAGCTTGGCCGCGCCGAACCAGTCGACCAGGCCCTTCTGCCAGGTCATGGCCGCGGCGAAGGCCGGGTCGGTGCCGACGTTCGAGCTGCCGTCGGCCTTCAGCCAGCTGCCGCCCCAGCTGGTGACCAGGTGCTCGGTGAGCATCTCGTAGGCGCCCAGGTAGGGCATGAACCCGGCGACCTTGATGGAGCCGTCCGGATTGAGGACGGTGAGCTTCCTGGCGTCCGCCGCCAGCTCGGACATGGTCTTCGGCGGGGCGGTTATGCCGGCCGCCGCGAACAGCTTCTTGTTGTAGTACAGGCCGAAGGTGTCGGCCAGCCAGGGCATGGTGCAGCGCTTGCCGCCGAAGGCGGTGTAGGACTGGACCGCCTTCGGGATCTGCCCCAGGTCCACGTGGTCGGCCTGGATGTCGGCGGTGAGGTCCAGGAAGGCGCCGGACGAGCACCAGCCGCCGACGTTGGCCGCGTTGAAGGAGGCGTCCACGTCCGGTGCGGTGCCGCCGCGGATCGCCTGGTTGACCTTGTCGTCGGTCTCCGCGGGCACCGCCTTGACGGTGATGTACGGGTACTTCTTGTGGAACAGCGCCAGCACCGCGCCGACCGACGCGATCTCGTGCGGGGAGCTGAAGCCGTGCCAGAAGGTGATGGTGACCGGCGAGGTGTCGCCGGCGCCGGTGTCGGGACCGGAGGTGCCGCCGCCGGTGCTGCAGGCGGAGGCGACCAGGGCGGTGGCCGCCGCCAGCGCCACGGCACAACTGCGCCGTCGGGCGCGGGCGGTGTGGAATCCTCGTCTGTGCTGGGATCCGGGCACGGGGACCTCCGAGGTAAATACTGACCACTTATTGACCAGTTGGCACATCCTGAGCCATCATTTTGGTCATCGTCAAGGGTGATGTCCGGAGGACTGGTAAGCGAATGGTCAGCAATGAGAGCCGTGGGCAGAAGCGGGAACGCATCCGTGAACACCTGCTCGACCTCGTCGAGACGACCCGGGTCGGCGCGATGATCCCGGGCGAACGGCAGCTCTGCGAGGAGTTGGCGGTGTCCCGTCCGACCCTGCGCTCGGTCGTCGACGACCTGGTGCGGGACGGGCTGCTGGTCCGCGAGCACGGCCGCGGTGTGTTCGTCGCCAAGGCCAAGGTCGCCCAGCACCTCGCCCAGACCGCCGGCCAGGCCCTCGGGGTCGGCGGCGTGGACGGCGACTGGACCAGTCGCACGGTGGACTTCCGCAGCACCACGGCCGGGCCCAGGATCGGTCGGCGGCTGCGGGTGTCCCCGGGCGAGCCGATTCTGCGGATCATCCGGCTGCGGAGCGTGGACGCCGTCCCCATGTCGGTGGAGACGCTCTACGTCCCGCAGTCCCTGGTCCCCGGGCTGACCGCGCTCGACCTGGAGGAGCACTCCTTCTACCAGCTCCTCGGGCGCCGGTTCGGCATCCTGCTCAGCGACGCCTCGCAGATCATCGAACCCACGGTGGTCGACGAGACCGAGGCGGAGATGCTGGGCGTCCCGCTGCACGCCCCGGCGCTGCTCTTCGAGCGGGAGACCAGGGACGCGGACGGCCGGGTGGTGGAGTTCACCCACTCCGTCTACCGGGGCGACCGCTACCGGATCTCCACCCAGCTCTCCCTGGCCGCACGGCCCGACAACGGCCGCGTGCTCGGCGGTTCCTGGTCGGCGGCCACGACGGTGCCCGGTGCGGACACCCTCGTGGTGGACCCGTACTGGACCGACAAGGAGTAGTCAGCAGCACCCCCACTGAATCCCACCGCGCCGGCCCCGCCGGGTCGGCGCGGTGATCCCGCACGCCCCACGAAGGGAACGGATCATGCTTCGTCGCACTCTTGTCATGTCCGCCACGGCAGTCTGCGCGGTGGCCGCCGTCAGCGCCGGCTTCACCGTCGCCAACGCCGGGACCGGCACCGGAACCGGTCTCAAGGCCCAGGCCGGCGCCGCCCTCCAGCAGAAGTCCGCCACCTCCGGCGTCGAGCTGGAGACCTGGCTCTACGGCGGCTCGACCGGCGACAGCGAGTGCACCGCCGCCTCCGAGTACGCCGACAACCGGGTGAAGAACGGGGCGCTCAAGCCCGAGTACTGGTCGGTCACCGGCAAGGGCAAGGTCACCCTGGAGAGCGCCACCAGCGGCAGCTGCAACGGCTACAGCGCCGCGAACGTCGCCGACCTCAAGGCGCACTCCGCCTACCAGTACCCCACCATCTCGGGGATGACCACGGCCGACGTCCACGCCCTGGTCAGCAGCAGCGCCAACCGCAGCGCCGCCGTCTCCCAGCTCAGCTCGCTGGTCTCCAGCGCCGGCCTCAGCGGCGTCGACGTCGACCTGGAGGACTACTGGTCCTGGAGCACCGCCGACTTCGGCAACTACAAGACCTTCCTCGGCCAGCTCGCCACCGCGCTGCACGCCAACGGCAAGAAGCTGCTGGTCGACGCCCCGGCCATGACCGAGGACGCCTCCTTCTACGACTACGCCGCGGTCAGCGCCGAGGGCGTCGACGAACTGGAGATCATGGCCTACGACGAGGAGTTCGACACCCCGGACGGCTCCCGCTGCCTGCCGATCACCCCGTACGCCTGGCTCAAGCAGGTCACCCAGTACGCCCAGAGCAAGGTCCCGGACCCGTCCCGGCTGGTCATCGGCCTGCCCTCGTACGGCATCAGCGCGCCCGACCCGTGCGACCTCAACAACGTCACCGGCAACATCCAGTTCAGCGCCATGAAGAAGAGCCCGGGCTTCTCCAGCAACGCCTCGACCATCGCCGCGCGCCGCGACCCGTCCTCCGGCGAGATCCGCTGGGTCTCCGGCGGCACCCTGTACGACTACGTGGACAGCACCGCGCTCAACGCCAAGCTGGCGGTACTGACCTCACTGGGCGTCACCAAGGTCTCGGTATGGTCCCTGGGCGGCGGCAACCCCTGGTTCACCGGCTGAAACCGGTGCCTGACGCCCGGTCACGGAACCCCCACCCATGACCGGGCGTCACGACCGCTCAGGTCACTGGACCACCGACCACACGAAGGTGGCCGAGCCGGAGACCTGGGCCTGGTCGGTCGCGGTCACGGTCACCGTGTAGGTCCCCAGCGTGCTGCTGGAGCCGGAGACGGTGCCGTTGGACGCGATGGTGATGCCGGGCGGCAGCCCGGTCGCGGTGAAGGTGAGGGCCGCCGACGCGTTGGAGTCCACGGCCTGGACGGGGAAGGAGACCGCCGCACCCTTAGGGCTGCTGTAGCCGAACGGGTTGACCACCCCGACCGTCTCCGCGCCCGCCACGCCCGAGTTCGGGGTGACGTTGGCGCTGACCGCGGTGTTGGCCAGGGAGACCCCCGAGGCCGAGGCGCCGGCCGCGACCTGGCCGGTCAGGGTCTGGGCCAGCGTGGTCGAGCCGGTCAGCGGCAGGTTGTTGGACGCGTCCCCGACCTTGATCGAGTACGTGCCCGCCTGGGCCTCCCAGCGGTTGTTCGCCGCCGACCAGGAGGCCAGGTCGTGGACGGTCAGCGGGAAGGTGACGGTGGTGCTCTGGCCGGGGTTGAGGGTGACTCGCTGGAAGCCGCTGAGCTGCTCCGGCGGGTCCTGGCTGGCGGCGGGGTCGCCGACGTACAGCTGGGCCACGTCCGTGCCGGCCACCGACCCGGTGTTGGTGACGGTCGCGGTGGCGGTCGCCGTGCCGTTGGCGTTGAAGGCGCCGACGTTGAGGTTGGCGAAGGAGAAGGTGGTGTAGGACAGCCCGAACCCGAACGGGAAGGCGGGGGTGATGTTCTGGGACTGGTACCAGCGGTAGCCGATGTCGACGCCCTCGCTGAAGCTGACGCCGGCCGAGGTGCCCGGCCACTGCGCGGTGGTCTGCGCCGGGACCTGGCTGACGCTGCCGGGGAAGGTGACCGGCAGCTTGCCCGACGGGTTGGCGGTGCCGAAGATCAGCGCGGCCATCGCGGCGCCGGTCTCCTGTCCGCCGTACCAGTTCTCGAACACCCCGGCGACCGAGTTGAGCCAGGGCATGACCACCGGCGAACCGCTGTTGACCACCACGATGGTGTGCGGGTTCGCCGCCGCCACGTCCGCGATCATCGTCTCGTCGGTGCTGGAGAGGTCGAGCGTGGTCAGGTCGCTCTCCTCGCCCTCCGGGGCGTTGACGTAGATGATCGCGTCGGTCGCGGCCTGGGCCGCGGCGACGGCCTGCGGGATGTCGGTGGTGCCGTTGTCGTTGCCCTGGGTGTAGGTGACCTTGACGTTCGGTCCGACCGCGTTCTGGATGCCGGTGATCGGCCAGATGGTGTTGGAACTGGTGACCGTACCGCTGCCGCCGCCGGCGAGCTCCACTCCGGCGCCGCCGTCGGTGCCGATCACCGCGATCGACTCGCTGCCGTTCGGGTTGAGCGGCAGCAGGCCGTTGTTCTTCAGCAGGACGCTGCCCTCCTCACTGAGCTGCAGCGCGGTCTGCTGGTGCGCCGCCGAGGTGACGGTGGCGGAGAGCGAGCCGGTCTGGGGGTTGTCGAACATCCCGAAGGCGAACATCTGGGTGAGGATCCGGGCGACGTTGGCGTTGAGCGTCGCCTGGCTCAACGTGCCCGCGGTGAGCGCCGCGGAGAGCGCTGCGGCGTCGGAGAACGGCATCGCCACGTCCATGCCGGCCTCGGTCGACGGGACGCTGGAGTAGTCGGCGCCCCAGTCCGAGGTGATGTAGCCGCCGAAGTTGGCCTCCCCGTCCAGCCCCTTCTGCTGGATGTCGGCGTTCTGGCAGGAGGCGGCGCCGTTGACGACGGCGTAGGAGCACATCATCGCGGCCGGCGCGGACTTCTCGATGGAGGACTCGAACGGTGCCAGGTAGAGCTCCTCCAGGGCTTTCTGACTGACCGTCTCATTGCTGTTGCCGTTGGGGTACTGCTCCTGGTCGTAGGCCGCGGTGTGCTTGACCATGGCCATCACGCCCTGGCTCTGCAGACCCTGGACCTCGGCCGAGGTGATCCGGCCGGCCAGGTACGGGTCCTCGCCGTAGGTCTCGTAGGTCCGGCCCCAGCGCGGGTCGCGCACCAGGTTGGTGGTCGGGCCGAGCGAGACGTTCACGCCCTTGCCGGCGAACTCGTTGCCGATCGCCGAACCCTCCTGCTGGATCAGCGTCGGGTCCCAGGTCGCGGCGGCGTTCTCGCCGTCCGGGAAGGCCGTCACGCCGCCGGTCCCGTCACCGACCCCGTTGGGTCCGTCCTGCATGTTGGTGGGTGCGATGCAGAGGTTGGGGATGCCGGGGATGTGGCCGATGTAGGACGAGGTGCCGTCGCCGGCGACCAGGCTGAGCTCCTCGGACTGGTCCATGGTGTTGAGCACTTGCTGGACCCGCTGGGCGACCGGCGCGGTGGAGCCGACCCAGGAGCAGGTCCCGTTGCCGCCGTTGCCATTGCCGCCGGTGACCGGGGCCACCGTGGTCAGGCCGTAGACGTCGAGCTCGAAGATGGAGTAGCCGAACTGGGTCGCCCGCGCCGTGCCGTACACCCGGAGGTAGCGGTCGGTGGCCGAGACGGCTATCGACTGGTTGCCGCCGGTGCCGGTGGTGGTGGAGTAGACCGGGGTCCAGGTGGAGTTGTCGTTGGACACCTGGACCTGGAAGGCCGAGGCGTACGCGTCCTCCCAGAGCAGGTTCACGCTGCAGATCTGCTGCGGGGCCCCGAGGTCGACCTCCAGCCACTGCGGGTCGCTGGCCGCACTGGACCAGCGGGTGCCGGGGTCGCCGTCGGTGGCGTCGGGCGCCGGGTAGTCGGTGGCGTCCTGCGTGGAGGAGGCCGTGGTCGGCTGGTCCAGCGCGAGGTCCTGGGTGCCGCAGTACTCGGTCGGACCGGTGCCGCCGCCCCCGCCGCTCGACCCCTGGGTGAAGGCCAGGTAGTGCAGGTTCCAGCCGCTGGAGTCCTGGACCACGGTGAGGGTCTGCTGACCCGCCGTCAGGCTGACGCTGGCGGTGACGGTGGCCCAGGTCTGGTAGCCGCCGGTGCTGGGCACGGCGACGGCGCCGGTGAGGTTGGTGCCGGCGGCGTTGGCGATGTGCAGCGCGTCGGCGTTGGCGCTGGGCGCGGCCACCCGCAGGCTCACCGTGTAGATCCCGGCGGTGGCCACCTGGACGGTGTACTTGAACCACTGTCCGGACGTGGTCCAGCCGAGGTTGTAGCCGCCCCCGGCGGCGCTGGTGTCCTGGGTGTCCGCGCTGGCTTCGAGGTCGACGCCGTCGGTGCGGTAGCTGTTGGCGGTGCCGTTGGCGACGCTGACGCTGTAGCCGACCCCCTGGCCGCCGGTGTCGTAGTTGGCCGCCTGCACGGTGCCCGGCACAGGTGCGGGCGTCCCGCCGAACGGCTGGTCGCCGCCGGTGCCGCCACCGCCGCTGGAGGCGAGGGTGAAGGCCAGGTAGTGGAAGTTCCAGCCGTTGGAGTCCTGGTCGACGGTGAGGGTCTGCTGACCCGCCGTCAGGCTGACGCTGGCGGTGACCGTGGTCCAGGTCTCGTAGCCGCCGGTGTTGGGGACCGCGACGGCGCCGCTGAGGTTGGTGCCGGCGGCGTTGGCGACGTGCAGCGCGTCGGTGATCCCGTACGGCGAGGAGACCCGGAAGGCGACGCTGTACGTCCCGGCGGTGGCCACGTTGACGGTGTACTTGAACCACTGTCCGGCCGTGGTCCAGCCCATGTCGTCGGCGCCGCCGGCCGGGGTGGTGTCCAGGGTGTCGGCGGTGGCCTCCAGGTCGACGCCGTCGGTGCGGTAGCTGTTGGCGCTGCCGTTGGTGGAGCTGACGTTGTAGGCGACCCCCTGGCCGCCGGTGTCGTAGTTGGCCGCCTGGACCGTGCCCGGCACGGCGGCCGCGGTGCCGCCGAAGGGGGCGCTGGTGGCGGCGTAGGCCGCGGTGTGCGCACCGGCGAGCGACAGGGCCAGCAGGGCCACCACGGTCAGCAGCGCGCGGAACGCGGGCCTGCGGCGGGGCGCTCGCCTTCTGCCGCGCAACGGCGGCAACGGGTGGGGGAGAAGCCTCATGCCTTGTCCGTACCTTCCTCTGTGGATCGAATCGGTCATGGGTGGGACCGGGACGCCCAGGGGCTCGCCGAGGCAGGGTGGTGCTACAACTGTGGTACTGGGTTGGGTAGTTGGTCGACGGCAGGCCGGTTCGACCGGTGGGCACGGGTGTGGACGGGCCCAGCCGGTGGAACCGGGCGCGGTTGACGAGCCTGAGCGGGAGAGCGCTCTCTCACGGTTTAAGGCACGCCTCAGTACATGTCAAGGAGTGCGACGGACCGGAACCCCTCCGCCGCCCTGCTCCCGTGCGTCCCTGTCGCCCCTGACGGACCGACAAGTCCTGGTCGGGGAGCGGTGCGAGGCGGTGAGGTTGTGAGGCGGTGAGGTTGTGAGGCGGTGGCCGGTCAGCAGTCGCGGGCGGCGCCGATGATGGCGCGCAGGTAGCGCATGAACTGCCGGTGTGCCTCCTGCGGTACGCCGTTCTTGAGGGCGATCATCACGTAGTCGCCGACGGCGGCGCTCACGGCGGCGTTGGCGACGGCGGTGAGCGGGTCCCCGGGGGCGAGGCCGAGCTCCGCCACCAGGGCGGGTCCGCTGAGGCGTCCGACGTCGGTCATATGGGTGGTGGAGACGGCCTGCAGCGCCGGATTGGCGTCGTACATGGCGGCCACCAGCCGTGCCAGCTCCGGATCCGTGGTCTCGGCCTCGCCGAGCATCCAGTGGTCGATGACCTCGCTGAACGACAGCTCCGGGTGGTCCGTGAAGGTCGCGGCCAGCCGCACGGTGATGTCGTCGGCGGCCGACGTGGCGATGTCGATCTTGTTGGGGAAGTACATCCGCACGGTGCGTGGCGCGACCTCGGCCGCCTCGGCGATGTCGGCGATGGTGGCGCCCTCGTAGCCGCGCTCGGTGAAGAGTCGGATCGCGGCGTGCTGGATGGCCGTCCGGCGCTTGGCCTTGGACCGTTCACGCAGGGATGTCGCCGCTTCAGCCATGGCAGCACTCTAGCAGGAACGGCATATTTGCCACCTGAGATACTTTTGCCTATGGTGGCAAATAAGGCGGTGGTGGGGGACGCGACCGCTGCGCCCCCTTCCCGGACGAACGAGGAGCTCCTGCCTTGTCCACGTACCTGTACCGTCTCGCCCGATGGTGCTTCCGCAACCGCTGGAAGACGCTGGCCGCCTGGGTGGCGGTGGTCGTCGCCGCGGTCGTGATCGCCGGCGCGAGCGGCGGCAAGACCAACGACGCCCTGACCATCCCCGGCACCGAGGCGCAGCAGGCGCTGACCCTGCTGAAGGACCGGCTGCCCGCCGCCTCCGGGGCCTCCACCCAGGTGGTGTTCGCCGTCAAGGACGGGGACATCACCAGCCCCGCCAACCGGGCCGCCATCGACCGGGCCGTCACGGCACTGGGCGGGGTCAGCCAGGTCACCAGCGCCACCAACCCCTTCCAGGCCAAGGCGGTCTCGCCGGACAAGCGGGTCGCGCTGGGCAGCGTCACCTACGACGTGCAGTCCGCAGAGGTCAGGACCAGCACGGTGGACCAGCTGGAGCCGGCCGTCTCGGCCGCCCGCGACGCCGGGGTCCAGGTGGAGTTCGGCGGCGCGGTCTACCCCAAGGCCGCAGCCGGCGCCGACTCCGAGGCCATAGGCATCGCCGTCGCGCTGGTCATCCTGTGCCTGACCTTCGGCTCGCTGGTCGCGGCCGGCCTGCCGATCATCACCGCCTTCTTCGGCCTGATCACCACGATGATGGGCATCACCGCGCTGGCCTCGGTCACCGACATCGCCTCCTCGGCGACCTCGGTCGCCACCATGCTCGGCCTGTCCTGCGGCATCGACTACGCCGTGTTCATCCTGGCCCGCTACCGCACCTACCTGCTGGAGGGCCACGAACCCGAGGACGCAGCCGGTCGCGCGGCCGGCACCGCCGGAAGCTCCGTGGTCTTCGCCGCCCTCAGCGTCGTCATCGCCCTGTGCGGCCTCTCGGTGGTCGGGATCCCCTTCCTGACCACGATGGGCCTGGCCGCCGCAGCCACCGTCGCCCTGGCCCTGCTGGTGGCGCTGACCCTGGTCCCGGCCGCCTTCGGGGTCCTCGGCAGGCGCGGGGCCCGCTTCAGCCGACTGCCACTGCTGCGACGCGCCGAACCCGCGAGCCGCACCGCCGCCACCGAGCCCGAGAAGCTGACCGGCACCCGCTGGGCCCGCTGGGTGGTACGCCGCCGCATCCCGGTGCTGGTCGTCGGCGTCATCGCGCTGGGCGTCCTGACCGTCCCGGTGGCGAGCATGGACCTCGGCGTCCCCGGCAGCAACGCCCTGTCCACCAGCGACACCTCCCGCCGCGCCTACGACCTGACCACCGCTCACTTCGGCCCGGGCTACAACGGTGCGTTGACCGTCGTGGCCGACGACGTGACCACCGCCGGCCAGGCCCAGCGGATCAGCGACGCGATCAGCGAGGTCCCCGGCGTCGCCTCGTCCTCGGTCGCCGTCGCCACCAACGGCATCGCGCTGATCAACGTGATCCCGACCACCGGCCCCAACGACCCCGCCACCACCGACCTGGTCCACCACATCCGGGACCAGCGCACCGCCCTGGAGTCCGGCACCGGCGCCCACCTCCTGGTCGGCGGGGTCACCGCCACCAACATCGACGTCTCCGGCAAACTCGCCGACGCCCTGCCGGTCTTCCTGCTCACCGTGGTGGCCCTGGCGCTGGTGCTGCTCACCTTCGCGTTCCGGACCGTCATCGTGCCGATCAAGTCCGTCATCGGCTTCCTGCTGTCGGCCGGCGCCGCGTTCGGCGCCCAGGTCGCCGTCTTCCAGTGGGGGTGGGGCAAGAGCCTGCTGGGCATCGAACCCACCCAGACCTTGAGCTTCCTGCCGGTCATCCTGCTGGCGATCATGTTCGGGCTGTCCAGCGACTACGAGGTCTTCGTCGTCTCCCGCATCAAGGAGCAGTTCACCAGGACCGGTGACGCCCGCAGGGCGGTGGTGCTGGGCACCGGACAGTCCGCCCGGGTCGTCAGCGCGGCCGCACTGATCATGGCGTCGATCTTCGTCTCGTTCATCTTCTCGCCGGAACCGACCATCAAGGAGATCGGTTTCAGCTTCGCCGTCGGAGTCCTGGTGGACGCCTTCGTGGTCCGGCTGACCCTGGTCCCCGCCGTGATGGCCGTGCTGGGCGCCAAGGCCTGGTACCACCCGCGTTGGTTCTCCCGCTACGTTCCCGACCCCGACATCGAGGGCGAGCGCCTCGACGACCGGCTCGGCGACGGCAAGCACCGCCTGACCAAGGTCTGACGCGGTCCCAGGGCGACCGACGACCGACTCGCCGTGCGCGCCGGGTCCCTCCTGGGGCTCAGCGCGCCGGTGAGTCGATCCGTTGCACGATCCGCTCGGCGTCCTGGCCGAGCCGGCGCAACCGCTCGGCGGACAGGTTGTCGACCATCAGGTGGCGCACCAGCGCCACATGGCCCGGCGCCGCCTCCTCCAGCTTGCGCATCCCGGCCGGCAGCAGGCCGGCGTTGGTGAAGCGCCCGTCGACCGGGTCCGGATCGCGGCGTGCGTAGCCGCGCGACTCCAGACGTTTGACCAGGTGGGACAGGCGCGACAGGGACACGCTGGTCATCTCGGCCAGCCGGCTCATCCGCAGGGTCCGGTCCGGCGCCTCGGCGAGCATCGCCATGGCCATGTACTCGGTCATGCTCAGGTCGGCGTCGCGCTGCAACTGGGCGTCGATCGCCCAGGGCAGCCGGGTGATCAGTCGGACCACAGAGAGCCAGGAGGCCAGCTCACCGGGGGTGAGCCACAGGTCGGCGTGGTCGTCGGCCGCCTGGGGCGGGTCTTTGAGGGTGGTCATGGTCCGGGAGTACCAGTCCTTCCAATGCAGGGGTCGAGACTAAAACATGGTCACATGAATATTCAAGTAAATGGAAGCCCTGGTGCTGTGGGTAGACGTGGGGCGCGGGGCGATGATGCCTGGGAGTTTGACTTGACGGTTCAAGTGAAGCAGGCCTAGGGTCGATGTCGAAGGCACAAGTTGGAACCTCGTTACCAGACAGGAGGCCAGCGGGCCATGAACATCGCACTCACTGGAGCAACCGGGTTCGTCGGATCACACGTCCTTGCCGAACTGCTCGACCACGGCCACCGGGTGACCGCACTCGTCCGCGACGCCGCCCAGGCGGACGCGGTCGCCGCGCGCGGCGCCACCCCGGCCGTGGTCGACCTCTACGACCGGCAGGCGCTGGCGCGTCTGCTCGGCGAGGCGGACGGCGCCGTCCACACTGCCAGCCCCGGCGATGCCACCAGTGCCGGCCTGGACTCCGCCGTGGTCGACGCGGTGATCGACGCCTACGCCGGGACCGGCAAGCCCTACCTGCAGATCAGCGGTCTGTGGGTGTACGGCGACAACCCCTCGATCAGCGAGGAGTCCGCCTTCGACGCGCCCGCGCTGGTGGCCTGGAAGGAGCCGATCGAGCGACGGGCGCTCGAGGCGAAGGACGTGCGCACCGCCGTCATCGTCTCCAGCGTCGCCTACGGTGACGGCGGCGGAGGGATCCCCGGGCTGCTGCTGGGCTCGCCGCGGGACGAGGCCGGCAGGCTGGTCATGGTCGGCACCGGGCGGCAGCGCTGGTCCACCGTGCACGTGGCCGACCTGGCGGAGGTCTTCCGGCGGGTTCTGGAGGACGACTCGGCGCGCGGCTACTACGTGATCGCCGACGGCCGCACCCAGACGGTGGCCGAACTGACCGAGGCGGCCGCCGTCGCCGTCGGCGCCGCGGGGGCGGTCCCCGGCTCCGACGAGGAGGCGCGGGCGCGCCTGGGCGACTACTTCGCCGAAGTCCTGCTGCTCGACCAGGCCTCCGTCGCCACCAGGGCCCGCACCGAGCTGGGCTGGTCCCCGTCGCGTCCGTCGCTGGTCGAGGAGTTCCGCAACGGCAGCTACCGCAGCGGCAGCTGAGCAGGCGTCACCCCGGTCAGGGAGACCCGCTCCCTGCCATTGGTCCAGACCTATTGACGGGCTTCCCCGCCCCTTCTACGCTCCGTCCGGCAGCCCCACATGTCCCCACCTCACCCATTGCCGGGCGCAGCACCCCCACGTGCCAGTCATGTCCATGGCGCCCGGCGGGAAGGGAGCACAGCATGTTCCGTCGGAGGTCGCGTACCCCACGCCTTTCGGGCGATGGTCACCCCTGTCCGGATCCCGGCCGCCTCGGAGGCGACCGGGCCGGGCGCGCTCAGCACCGGCCAACCGTCCTGACGCGCACCCTCGCCGCGGTGAGCGCCGCCGTGGTCATCGGTACCGGCATCGTCGCCCTGGGCTCCGGCTCGGCCGGGGCCGCCACCACCAACCTGGTGGCCAACCCCGGCTTCGAGAGCGGACTGTCCGGCTGGACCTGCTCCAGCGGCTCCGGTGCGGCGGCGGTCAGCAGTCCGGTCCACTCCGGCGCTTCCGCGCTCAAGGCCACACCGACCGGCCAGGACGACGCCCAGTGCACGCAGACCGTCAGCGTGCAGCCCAACTCCCAGTACACGCTGAGCGCCTACGTCCAGGGCAGCTACGTCTACCTGGGTGCCACCGGCACCGGCGCCGCCAGTGACCCGTCCACCTGGACGCCGAGCAGCGCGTCGTACAGCCAGCTCAGCGTCGCCTTCACCACCGGGGCGAGCACCACCTCGGTGACCGTCTACCTGCACGGCTGGTACGCGCAGCCCGCCTACTACGCCGACGACGTGTCGCTCACCGGCCCCGGCGGCAGCACCCCGCCGCCGACCACGGCGCCGCCCACCACCGCTCCGCCCACCACGGCCCCGCCGACCACGGCCCCGCCCACGACGGCGCCGCCGACCACTGCTCCACCGACCACAGCGCCCCCGACCACCGCGCCGCCGACCACCACCCCGCCGGGCTCGACCTGCGCCACCAAGCCCAGGCCGTCGGGCAAGGTGCTGCAGGGCTACTGGGAGAACTGGGACGGCGCCCTCAACGGAGTCCACCCCGGCCTGGGCTGGATCCCCATCACCGACAGCCGGATCGCCGCGCACGGCTACAACGTCATCAACGCCGCCTTCCCGGTGATCCTCTCCGACGGCACCGTCGAGTGGCAGGACGGCATGGACACCAACGTCAAGGTCGCCACCCCCGCCGAGATGTGCCAGGCCAAGGCGGCCGGGGAGACGATCCTGATGTCCATCGGCGGTGCCGCGGCCGGCATCGACCTCAGCTCCAGCGCCGTCGCCGACCGGTTCGTGGCGACCGTCGTCCCGATCCTCAAGGCGTACAACTTCGACGGGATCGACATCGACATCGAGACCGGCCTGACCGGCAGCGGCAACATCAACACCCTCTCCACGTCCCAGGCCAACCTGGAGCGCATCATCGACGGCGTACTGGCCCAGATGCCCGCGGGCTTCGGGCTGACGATGGCCCCCGAGACCGCGTACGTCACCGGCGGAAGCATCACCTACGGGTCGATCTGGGGCGCCTACCTGCCGATCGTGAAGAAGTACGCCGACAACGGCCGCCTGTGGTGGCTGAACATGCAGTACTACAACGGCAGCATGTACGGCTGCTCCGGCGACTCGTACCAGGCCGGTACGGTCCAGGGCTTCACCGCACAGACCACCTGCCTGAACAACGGCCTGGTGGTCCAGGGCACCACCGTCAAGGTGCCGTACGACAAGCAGGTTCCCGGCCTGCCGGCCCAACCCGGCGCGGGTGGCGGCTATATGACGCCGAGTCTGGTCAGCCAGTCGTGGAACGCCTTCGGCGGCGCTCTGAAGGGGCTGATGACCTGGTCGCTCAACTGGGACGGCTCGCTGGGCTGGACCTTCGGCGACAACGTCAAGTCCCTCCAGGGGCGTTGACGTATATGTGAGCCGTGGGCGCCCCGCACCCGTCCCGGGGAACGGGGCGTCCACCGACCGACCGTCAGGTCCTCGGCTCAGCCCGGGATCCCCGGCAGGACGATGCCGTTCTCGTAGGCGAACACCACCGCCTGGACCCGGTCGCGCAGGTGGAGCTTGGCGAACACGCTGCCGACGTGGCTCTTCACCGTCGCCTCGGTCACCACCAGGTGCGCGGCGATCTCCGGGTTCGACAGGCCGCGAGCCACCAGCAGCAGGATCTCCCGCTCCCTGGGGGTGAGACCGGCCAGCAGTTCGGTCGGGGGCCGGAGCGGCTCGGTGCGGGCGGCGTAGTCCTCGATCAGCCTGCGGGTGATCGACGGCGACAGCAGCGCCTCGCCCGCGTGCACCACCCGGATCGCCTCCAGCAGACGCTCGCGCGGGGCGTCCTTGAGCAGGAAGCCCGACGCGCCCGCCCGTAGCGCGCCGAAGACGTACTGGTCCAGGTCATAGGTCGTCAGGACCAGTACCCGGGGTGAGGACTCGGAGGCCGCCAGCCGGGAGGTGGCCTCGATACCGTCCATGCGCGGCATCCGGATGTCCATCAGGACCACGTCGGGGCGCAGCGAGGCGGCCCGGGTGAGAGCCTCGTGGCCGTCGGCGGCCTCGCCGACGACTTCGAGGTCGTCCTGGGTCTGCAGGAACAGCCGGAAGCCGGTGCGGATCAGGTCCTGGTCGTCGACGATCAGCAGGCGGATGGTCATGCGGCGTCTCCGACCGGGAGCCGGGCGATCACCAGGAATCCGCCGGCGGTGGGGTGGGCCTCCAGGCTGCCGCCTGCCACCGCGGCCCGCTCGCGCATCCCCAGGATGCCGTGCCCGCCGGACGACGGGTGCCGGTCGTGGCCGCCGCCGTCGTCCTCGACCGTGACGTCCAGCTGTGTCCGGCCGTAGTCGAGCGTCACCGTGACCCGGGTCGGTTCGGTGTGTTTGAGCACGTTGGTCAGCGCCTCCTCAACGATCCGGTAGGCAGACAGTTCGAGGCCGCCGGCCAACGGTCGGGCCTCGCCGGTGAGTTGCAGCCGCACCGGCATCCCCGCCGTCCGGTATCCGGCCACCAGCCCGGCGAGCTGGTCGAGTGACGGCTGCGGCCGTCGCTGCGCGCCGCTGTCCGAGGTGCGCAGCAGGCCGAGGATCCGGCGGAGCTCGGCGAGGCTCTGCTCCGCGCTGACCTCGACCTGCTCCAGTGTCTCGGCCGCGACCTCGGGTGCGGTCGGCAGGATGTCCCGGGCGCCGCGCACGCCGATCAGCATGACGGTGACCGAGTGGGCGACGATGTCGTGGAGCTCGCGGGCGATGGCCGTGCGTTCCCGCTGCGCCGCGATCAGGTCGAGCTGTTCGCGCTCGCGCTCCAGGGTGGCTGCTCGGTCCTCTAACGCCAGGGTGTAGCGCCGCCGGGTCTGCAGGTACGAGCCGAGCGCCCAGGCAGCGATCGGGATGGGCAGCGAGGAGATGCTCGCCCACAGCAGGAACAGCGCTGTCGGCACGAGCGTCGCCGCCGAGACCCGACGGTCGCGCAGGTCGGCGAGTGAGGCGAGGGCGACCACGACGGGCGCCCCGCCGGGGGAGTAGCCCAGCGCCACGAGCACTGCGGCACTCGTACAGGCCGCTACGAGCACCGCGAACGGTGCACGGCGGCGGGCGAGCAGCGTGGTGCCGGCAAGCACGGTCAGCACGACCGGGACCACGCGGACCGGGGTGTCGTCGTTGAAGAGCAGCCCCACCTCCACCCCGGTCGTGATCACCGCCAGCGTGAGGTCGAACAGCGCCGAGCGGCGCGCGACCAGCAGGTCGTACGCCGTCCGGGCCCTGCGGGGGAGCCGGTTCACGCCAGATCGCGCCGTCGCTCGACGACGACCGCGAGCAGTGTGATCGCGAGCGTCCATGCGGCCAGTACCCATCCGGCGGAGGCCACCGACAGGGTGGTGTCGTGGGTCATTCGGCTGAGGATTCCGGCCGCGCCGAACGGCGTGAGGTTGATCCCCGACTCCCAGACGTCCGACAGCGCCGGGACCACCGCGAAGTTCACGATCAGCAGGACGACGACTCCCAGGACGGGGCTTCGGATCAGAGCACCGAGGGCGGCGCCCAGGATCGCGGACAGGACGAACGCCACCAGGTCGCCCGCCACGACGGCTCCGACGTCGCCCGAGGTGAGGTCGGGACCGGGCTGGTGACCCAGGAGCGGCAGTCCGAGCCCGAGCGACACCATGGTCGTCAGCGTACCGAGCAGGAGCCCGGTCAGCGCGTAAGCGGCAATTCTCGCCGACAGCACGACCCCGCGGTCACGACGGCCCACCAGTGCCGCCGGTGCCGCCGTCCGGTGCCGGTACTCCCCGGCCGTACCGACCAGCCCCCAGAGCAGCAGCAGGACCGGCAACGCCGACAGAGCCTCCTCCTTCTCGGGAATCTTGTCCAGCCTGCCCGACCACACCGCGATCACCAGGACGTTGAGGACCGCGAACGCGACCCCGCCCACCGCGAAGCCCAGCACGGTCCGGGTGGTCACGGTCTTGATCAGTTCGCCTCGCAGCAGATGGCTCATCGGTCCGCCCCTCCGGTGAGACCGAAGAACACGTCCTCCAGCGAAGCGGTCCGCTGGAGGATCTCCTCCAGCAGAACGCCCTCGCGCTGGGCCAGCCGTGCCACCTCCGCGACGTCAAGCCCCTCCACCAGCAGCCCGCCGCCGTCCTCGGGCCTGATGCGGCCACCGGCTGCGGCCACCAGGCCCGACAGGCGCTCCGCTTCGGCGGTGCGCACCACGACCCCGCTCTCCCCGGACCGTTCGAGCTCCCGGATCGGGCCTTCGTGGACCAGCCGGCCCCGGTCGATCACGATCACATCGTCGACGGTCTGCGCCGCCTCCCCCAGCATGTGACTGGACAACAGGACCGTGCCCCCGCGTGCGGCCCGATCCCGCAGCAGTTTCCGCAACCAGCGAATCCCCTGCGGGTCCAGGCCGTTCACCGGCTCGTCCAGCACCAGGATCTCCGGATCGCCGAGCAACGCCGCGGCCAGCCCCAGCCGCTGGCGCATGCCCATCGAGTACTTCCCGACCCTGCGTCCGGCCGCCCCCTCCAAGCCGACCAGCTCCAGGACCTCGCCGACCCGGCGGCGGGGCAGTCCGGCCAGCGCGGCCAGCGACCGCAGGTGCGCCCGGCCGCTCCGGCCGGGATGGGCCCCGCAGGCCTCGATGTGCACACCGAGCACGCGGGCGTCGGGCCGGATCGTCGTGGCCGGTGTCCCCCGGACGAACGCCCGGCCCGCGGTGGGCCTGGACAGGCCGACGACCGCCTTGAGCGCGGTGGTCTTCCCGGCCCCGTTCGGGCCGAAGAACCCCGTCACCCTTCCGGACCCGACCGTGAACGACAGGTCGTCAACTGCTGTTCTACGGCCGTAACTCTTTGTCAGCCCTTCGACTCTGATGGCCACCGGGTCCCCATGGAACGTTCGCGGAGAAGTCATGCCGGAAGCATCCGACGCGGTGATCTCCCAGTCATCCGACCACGGTCGAAACCGCGACTCCGACCAGGGGTGGAGACCGCGCGTTGCGGGTCTCCGCCCCGCTGTCGCCGCACCGCTGTGACGGGGCGCCCGAGTGCGTCTCAGCGTGTGTGCCGGCCAGGACGCCGACGGCCACGGCGGGTGGTGAGCACGACGGCGAGTGCGAACACGCACAGGCCGGCGGCGCCGAGGACGGTCAGCGGCCAGGCGGCGCTGAAGGAACTGCTGGAGGCGGCGTCACCGTTGATGGTTCCCTGGGCGGCGTGCGATCGACCGGCGGCGGTGGTCGTCGATGCGAGCGCCTGACTGCTCGGGGACGGCGCAGCGGAGGGAGTCGTGGCGGTGGTCCCGAGCGCGGTGAGGGTGACGGCCCCGGTGGAACGGGCGATCGCGAAGGCGGTTCGGCCGATCGCTGTCTGACTGCCCGTCAGCGGAACTGGTGTTCCGCCGACGGTGAGGGTGCCGCCGACCTTGATCTGGATCCTGGATCCTCGGGCTGCCGTCAGGGAGCGGAGGGATGCTGCCGCCGCCTCGCGCAGGTCCAGGGTGGCCGCGGCGGTGGTGAGGCTGACGCCGCTGCTGTGGATCAGGGTGGTGCCGTTCAGGGCGAGGGTGCCCTTGGCGACGGTGGTGGGGCCGGTGTAGGAGACGGCGTGGCTGAGCGTGGTGGTGGCCTGGCCGTCCTGGGTCAGCGAACCGGTACCGGTGATCGCCGGCAGCGCCGGTGCGGTGCTGTGGTTCTGCAGCACGAGCGTGCCGTTGTCGATCACTGTGTCCTGGGAGCTCCGGTTGTACAGGCCGCTGTCCTGGCCCGCGGTGCCGCTGCCCAGGCGCAGGGTGGCGTGGGGTTCGATGGTGGTGGAGCCGTCGTAGTCCTGGACGGCGGTGTAGGTGACGTCGTTGCCGGGGGTGTCGGCCAGGACGATGTCGCCCTGGCCCGGGGCGGCCAGGGTGTCGTGGTACTTGCCGCCGCCGATGGGGGCGCCGAGGGTGACCGGTCCGTCGTAGTCGAAGGTCAGTTGGGAACGGCGTCCGGACGCGGCGTGGAGGTTGATGTACACGGTCTGCGCGGTGCCGGGCATGAAGATCTGGTGGGTGGTGCCGTCGCCCCAGCGGACAGTGGCGCCCTCGATGTTGGTGCCGCGTACGTTGGGGTTGTGCGCGACCGGCTGCCAGTTCAGGGTCGGGTCGCTCAACTGCGGGTCGGTGTCGGGGCCGCTGTCGGCCCAGCTGTAGGAGCCGGTGAGGACGACTGTGCTGCCGGGGCGGGAGTGCACGTTGATGTCGCTGCCGTACTGGCGGTTGTAGAAGTCCTGGCGCTCGACGACGGTGTGGCCCAGGGGGGTGTCGATGATCCAGGAGCCCTGGTTGAGGACCTTGCGGGCGTCGGGGAGGGCCGCGGGGCAGGTGGTGCCGGCGAAGGTGGTGCCGGTGCCGTTGTCGATGACGCCGCTGAAGGGGTTGGTGCCGCAGATCTGCAGCGTGCCCCACATCGAGCGTGGCTGGGTGACCAGGCCGCTGCCGCTGATGGTGCCCAGATTGAACGCGCGGGTCAGGGACAGCCGCAGGGTGCCGTCGACCCGGATGTTGTCCTGGTTCTGCTGGTAGCCGGGGGAGTTGTAGGGGAAGGCGCCGATCAGGCCGGTGGTGCCGCCGGTGCCGTACTGCAGGGTGGCGCCCGGATCGACGGTGACGGCGGGCGTGTCCGGGTTGCTGACCTGGGTGTAGGGGTGGTTGCCGCCCAGGACGGCGACGGTCTGGTGGCGCTCGGCGGTGGGGAGGGTGAAGGTGCTGTCCTTGGTCAGGACGAGGGTGCCGGTTCCGGACACGCGCAGGGATCCCTGGCCGGAGATGACGCCGGTGTAGGTGTGGGTCCCGGAGGGGACGTTCACCACGGCGTCCCCGTTCAGGACGATGTCCTGATCGGCGAGGACCGCGGCGGTGATGTTGCCCGAGGCGGCCTGCGCCGCGGCCGGCAGGGACAGGGCACTGGTCATGGTCACGGTCGCAGCCACGGCGGCGGCCAGTGGCAGGAGGCGGCGGTGCATCGAGGAGGAGGGTCCTTTCCGGATTCCGGATACCGGCCCCTGACCCCGGGCCCCGGGATGCGGCGATCCGTGTTAGCGCTCACAACCTTCGCTGGGCTCCCCGACTGCGGGAGGGGCGGGGTGACGAACAATATGGTGTCGGACCGGACGCTGCGTCAAGGTCGGCGGATTCGGCCTGGTCCACGGCAGAATGTCCAGCCGGTTGATCGCGAATATGTTCGACATTACAGTCGCCGACTGTGCCCGGGCCCCCGGGCGACCCCTGCTCGCCCTGAACCCGCCATCAACCCGCCGCGAACCCCGCCATCAACCCGCCGGCGACTGCCCCGAACCGCCGCGAACCCGCCATGAAGAGGACCAGCTCCGATGAGTCCCACCACCCCGGTGATCCACAATCCGATCCTGCCGGGATCGCACCCGGACCCCTCGCTGCTGCGCGTCGGCGCGGACTTCTACCTGGCGACCTCGACGTTCGAGTGGTACCCCGGCGTACGCCTGCACACGTCCCGCGACCTGATGCACTGGCAGCCGCTGGGCGGCGCGCTCGACAGCCGGACACTGTTGGACCTGACCGGCTGCCCGGACTCGGGCGGCGTGTGGGCCCCGAACCTGAGCCACGCCGACGGCCTGTTCCACCTCGTGTACTCCAACGTGTCCACCTACGCGGGCGGCTTCACCGACTGCCCCAACTACCTGGTCACCGCAGCCTCGATCCAAGGGCCCTGGTCCAACCCGGTCCTGCTGCACGCCCGCGGGTTCGACGCGTCCCTGTTCCACGACGGGGCCGACAGCTGGCTGGTCAACATGGTCCACGACTGGCGGCCCGGACACGGCGGCTCGGCCGGACTGGAGGCCACCCGCTACGACCGCACCGCCCGCCGGCTGGTCGGCGAACCCGTACGGATCGACCTGGGGTCGGGGACCGGCTGGATCGAGGGCCCCAACCTCTACCGCCGCGGCCCCTGGTACTACCTGCTCACCGCGGACGGCGGAACCGGCTACCAGCACCAGGTCACCGTGGCCCGCTCCCGTTCACTGGCCGGACCCTACGAACGCGACCCCCACGGCCCGCTGCTCACCGCACGCGACCACCCTGAACTGCCGCTGCAGAAGGCAGGACACGGCAGTCTCATGCAGACGGGCTCGGGACAGTGGTACCTCGGCTACCTCGCCGCCCGACCCGTCACCACGCACGGCCCCTGCATCCTGGGCAGGGAGACCGCCCTCGCGCCGGTGAGCTGGACCGCCGACGGATGGCCACGGACCGGAACCGGGCTGCCCCAACTGCAGATACCCGCAGCGGACCTGACCCCCACACCGTGGACCACCACCCCAGTGGACCGGCTCGCACCGGACGAGGACGACTTCGACCAGCGCGAACTCGGCCCGAACTGGTCGACGCTGCGCCGCCCCGCCGCGTCCGACTGGCTCTCGCTGACGGCGCGCCCCTCCCACCTGCGGGTGCACGGCGGGCGCTCACCGATGAGCCTGGTCGGCCCGAGCCTGGTCGCCCGCAGGGTCACGGACGCGCACTGCTCCTTCGAGGCCGTCATGGAGTTCCAACCGCAGGGCTTCCAGCACCTGGCCGGCATCACCGCGTACTACAACACCCGCAACTGGTACTTCCTGTACGTCACCGCGGACGACGACGGCAGCACCCAGGTCCGCCTGGCCACCTGTGATCGGGGCCGCACAACGGTGGAAACCCTCCCTCGGACGGCACTCGGAGCAGGCGACCGCTTCAGCCTCGGACTGGACCTCGCCGGACCGTCGCTGCAGTTCCGCCTCGGCACGGCCATGGGCTGGCACTCCTACGGCCCGGCGCTCGACGCGACGGTACTGTCCGACGAGCACGCCGAGGAGTTCGACGACGACCGGATCCGTTCCCGCGGCTTCACCGGAGCATTCGTGGGCCTCTGGGTCTGGGACCTCAACGGTCACGGGCACCACGCAGACTTCGACCGAGCGACCTACACGGCCCGTCCGTCCGCTTCTGCCCCGGCCGCTGCGGCGCTGGGGGACCGCCGGTCCCAACCATGAAACTTCGAGTAGTCTCCGGCGTCCCAGGCCTCGCGCAGACCCGGGCTGCTCGGATCCCAGTCCGGACGGATCTCGGCAGTAGCAGTCCGCAGGTCGTGCCACAGGTCCTGGAACGACGGGCGTCCCCAGAACCAGTAACCGTTGTAGACGCTGTGGATGACCAGTCCCGGCTTGAGCACGAGCGTGTGCGGGATCATCGGGTCGTGCTCGGGATCGGTGTACTCCTGGATCTCCAGGTCCTGCTGGACGCTCCGCTCAGGGTCGGACAGGAAGGGCCACTGGGCCCCCACTGAGGCGCGGAACTCCTGCAACGTGTGGTGGTCGTCGGTGGCGATCGTGACCACCTGCGTGTACGCCACTGCGATCTTCGCGTAGTTCTCGGCCAGCTCCAGATGCTGCCGGTGCTCTTTCGGGCAGTAGTTGCCACGCGCGAGCGTCAGGATCAAGGGGTCCTGACCCTGGAGTTCGCTCAGCGAGCGGACGGTGCCGGTGTGGTCGGGCAGCGCGTAGTCAGGGAAGGTTCCACCGGGGACGATGTCGGAACGCACAGGATGACCGCCTCTGCTGTATGCAAGACCTGGCTCTACTCGCAGGCACCTGTGTGCCTGCCGGTTGGATGTCCCCGTCGGCGCTTCCACCCACACCTGCGCCTCGCCCGAATGCCCCAGGCGTCAGGGCTTGCGGCGACCGCACGCGATGCTGCCAGGAGGGTGATGCCGCGAATCATCGACTGCTCCGAGGGGCACGCTAGACCGACGCTGAATCCCGACCGACGCGTGGAGGTACCAGATGGCCGAACTCCCACCACCGCCAGAAGGAATCGTGCTGGCCCACTTCATCGTCTCGAACGATGTCGAGCGCTCGCGACGCTTCTACACCGGAGTACTCGGCGGCCGGCTGGCCTACTCCGGCCCCGGAGGGCTGACCTATGTCGCTCTGGCCAACAGCTGGATCATCATCAATGTCGGTGGCGGCCCGACCGACGACAAGCCGTCGGTCACCCTGGAAACGCCGCGCGATCCCGACCGGGTCAGCAGTTTCCTCAATATCCGGGTCAAGGACATCCACGCCTTGTACACGGAGTGGAGCGCCCGGGGTGCCCAGTTCCTGACGCCGCCGAAACAGCACGAGTACGAGATCCGCTGCTACATCCGCGACCCTGACGGCCATCTGATCGAGGTGGGGCAGACCACCGACCCTGATGGCGACTGGGTGCCCGCTCATTGGCCGCCCAGCACGCGCACCGGCGACTCTCAGTGAGCGCCGGCCCCACCCCCATCGCTCGTCAAATAACAATCGATTTGTTATGATCCAGCCATGGCTACGCATGCTGTTCCCGGCGAGGGGCCAACCCGTCCCGTCTCCGTCTCGCTCCACGAGGGCACTATCGCGGCGCTCAAGGAGCGCATCGGCAAGCGCGGCATGTCCGCGTACGTCGAGGCCCTCATCCAGCGGCAACTGGAGCGGGACCGGCTGCGCGAGCTGATCGAGGCCGCCGAAGCAGAGCACGGCCCGGTCGATCGCGCAGCGATTGAGGCGAAACGGGCCGTTCTGCGTGGCGAAGCCGCCGGCGCTGCGGATGCTGCGTGAGCGGGACCCTTGTCCTGGACTGTGAGGGGCTGTCCAAGCTTGTACGTCGTAGCCCTGAACTGACTGAGTGGCTTTCGGCTGCTGAAGCTGAGGACATCCGCGTGGTCATGAGTTCTGTAACGCTCGTTGAGGCGCGTGACCCTCGTGTCAACCAGGCCCAGTTCGACTACGCCGTCTCGCGGGTGAACGTCGTCCCACCCTCGGAAATGATCGCACGTCATGCGAGCAGGATCCTCTCGGCAGTTGGACTGCACGGGCACAAGTACGCCCTGGATGCTCTGGTGGCCGCAACTGCGCTCGCGTCTCCTGCTCCGGTCACTGTCCTGACGTCAGACCCTGAAGATCTGCTGATGCTCTGCGGTCCTGGTGTGGCTGTCGTCAAAGTCTGAACACTCGTCAGCACTTTGGACTGATGACCGCTGTCGCGGTCATCAGTCGCAACAGATCGGCGAATTCCAGAAATCGTCCACCGGCGGTGAGGGAGGAGCGCGGGATACTGCCGTTGCAGCGCAGCACACGCGTTCGTCGGGGTGGAAGTGGCTGTGGGTCGTGCCCCATAGTCTGCGGGGCATGGCTGCTCTCAAAGCAACACCCCCCAGACCCATCGCTCCGGGCGATGTCGTCGCGGCGTTCTCCGAGCATCTCGGCGAGTGGACAGCGGCGCAGATCACTGGTCTGGACCCGGACCACCAGCTCGTGGGGGTCCTGCACCTCGACTGGTCCGGCCCTGAGCCGATGTCCGTGGCGGAGCTCGGCGACGTCGGGCCGATTTCGCGCACACGCGGGTCTTTCACGGGGGAGCTGGCGCATTGCCACTATGAATGGGTGCTCCCTCGGAGCTGTAAGGTCATCGGGACACTGCCGCTGCTGCACGACCAGCCGTCGAACAGCTACGCGTTCGGGTGGGCCATGGGGCTCGACCTAGCCCTGGAGCGGCGCCGACGGCGGGGCGACGAGTCGAAGTGGTCTGACCCATGGGCGAAAAGCATCACCGGCAGCGGATTGAACGAGCCTCTCGCCGGGCAGGCAGGTCCTCACGAGGAGACGCGTCGGCTGACGGTTCGGGCTGTGGAATCGCTGGACTGTGCGCGGCTCGTCGAGCGGTATCCGACGCTGACCGGCCTTACCCTCATCGGACCGGTGACCTTGTCATCGGCATCGAGCCTCAATGAGTTGACTTCGCTGAAGCACTTCAGGCTCTCCGACGTTTTCGGGATGGTCGGGGCGGACTGCCTCTTGCCGCGGCTTGTTCCGGCACTGGAGTGGTTGGACCTGGTCAGTGTCCCCGCGGAGTACGCGACGGCGATGAGGAGGCTGTGGCGGCCCGAGGAGCCCCAGGGTGTCCATCTCAGGATCGCCAAGCCTCGGAAGCCCGGGTGGCTCGCCGAGAACCTGAACAATCCGCTCCGGGACTGGGATGGCCGTGAGCAGATCAGCGCCGCGATCTACAAGAAGGCGTCGGCGCAGTACAAAGCGACGCGGCGCGCGGTGCTCGCCGTGCTGGCGTCCGGTGATGCGGCAGACGTACTGACGCCGAGGCTTGTCGAGCTCGGGGAGCAGTTCGGCGAAGCCTTCAACGAGCTCGACGAGCGCGCCGGATTCATCGAGACCGTTGAGCGCGAGGAGCTCTACGATGCGCTCGGCGCCATCATCACCGAGGCTGAAGTCGAGTCAGGAGCCGACCTGGCCTGGGCAGGCAAGGGCTTGACCGGGGGCTGCGAATCCGTCCGCGACTGGTAGGGCCTCGGTGCCCTCGATGGCGAATCGGTATCAAAGCAGGTAGGGGCCGACGATGGTGGCTACGGCGGAGGAGAAGGGAGCGATGCTGTCGGCGAGGTCCTGTTCCACTTCGGGGAACCACTTCTTGGAGGGACGGGGAAGTAGGCGCGCGTGCACCCCGGCCGCACCCTCCGGGGCGTCAAGGATCGCGACGAGTTCGGGCCGAAACAGCCCCGGCCCGATCCGACCCTGGTCAGCGCTCGCCACTCGCCAGGACCAGGTTCCTCGCCAAGTCGGGGTGGGTGAAGGAAGAAGTCGGCGGTCGTGTACTCCTCACCGCTGTTGTAGTGCACGACGATCCGCTGGTCGCCGGTGAGGGGAGCTTGGGACACGGCCACGCCGACTTGTCCTCCAGCTGTGCCCGCATCGCGTCTGCGTCCCCGCCATCCACGCCGGACGTCGCGCAGGTCAGCATTGCCATAGGAAGGCGGCCTCTGTACAGGGCTCGCAAGCGAATGCGAACGCGGTACCGCCACCGCCGAAGTTCATCGACGTGCTGTGCTCCGGTCCCTCTTCGAGCTGGGCGATCAGCTCCATGGGCTGGGTGCAGCGCGGGCATTCGGGTGTCTCGTCGTCCTGCAGCCAGTCGGCTTGGCCGCCGAGCTGTCCCAGGACGTCCCGCAGCCCGTTCGTGCTCCGGCTGCCCCAACTCTCGCGTGCGCTGCCATAGTCGGATCCGGGTATCGACACCAACGTCACGGCATTGACAGCGCCGAGGCGCAGCGTGCCCTCGTCGTGCTCGTGGGGAGGGGTCATTGGGTGCAGATCGGCGACCGGGAACAACAAAGCCCGATTGCCGCCCAGAGTTGGGCTCCACTCGTCGCACATGCCGGGGTCGTTCTGGCACATGAAGATCGCCATGGTTCGGGCGGTTCGGGGGCCGACCAGGCTTGTTGGGTGACCCAGGTCGTCCAGGACGATCTGAGCCAGGAACTGCATCGACCCCTCACACATCGCACAGGTGGGCCATGGCGTTCCCGCCGGTGCCAAGGGCGTACCGCCTGTGCGAGTGACCAGTTCCTCCGGCTCACCGGCGCCCGCGTACGTCATCAGCATCGTCATGGAAACGGACCCTACGACAGCCGATAAAGTCGGCGCACCCAAGCAGCTGAGGAGTGCAGACCGTGAGACCGCCGGCAGAGCTCGATGAGGTCCAGTGGCAGGCCCTGAACCACGCCTACGGCTCCGCGGAGGATTTGCCTGCGCTGGTCAGAGCGCTCTACCAGGGAGACGAGGAGATCATCGACGAGGCGATCTACGAGCTCCACGGGAACATCTGGCACCAGGGCACGGTCTATGAGGCCTCAGCGCCAGCCGTCCCCTTCCTCGCGCACGCTGCCATCCACGTCTCCGGCAGGCGCGCCGAGCTGCTGATGCTGCTCGCCGTCCTCGCCGACCATGAGCCGAAGCACGTCGACGGGCCGCGCTGGCCCGACAGCTCGGTCGGTGCCGTCTGTGCGGAGCTGTGCCGGGTGCTCCCCGAGCTGCTGGTCTGTCTCGGCGCCCCGGAGAGGGGTGTTCGTCGAGCCGTGCTACGGGTGGTCGCCGCCGTGGGGGACTTGCTCTCGGAGGAGCAGCGAGCCGTCATCGCGGAGCAGGTTGCTGCGCTGTACGTCGACGATCACGTTCCGGCCGTTCGCGCGGATGCCGTGGTCTGCCTGGAGCAGTTGGGCCGTGGGCCGGACGGCCTGGCCGACCTGCTTCCCGAGGTCAGGCTGGCAGCCGCCGTGCTCGCAGCAGAGCGGTCGCAGCCGCCGTACTCTCCTGCGTTGGTGGAGGTGATGGCCCAGGACGGCGCCGAGCCCGATCCCGGGGACGACGACCTCCCTTGGTCTGGACTTCGGACGCTGGACGACAGGCTCACGCGCCTGCTCCGAGAGGACCCACACGCCGGCCTCACGGTGGCCGCTCGGTGGATCTCCGCGGGCGACCTCGGCACACGTGGCTCCTGGCTCGCCGAAGAGATCGTCGAAACCTGGCGCGACCAGGAACCCGACGTGCTCGACCTGCTCCAGACGGCTCTGCCCCAGCAGCGGGAAGCCCGTGCCATCGCCGGCCGTCTGCGCGCCATCGGACACTGGATCGAGCTCGTTCCCGAGCCTGGGGCCGGGATCCGCGACACACTCCACCGATTCGCGAACGACGAGGACGAGGAGACCACTGCGTCAGCACTCCTGGCGCTGGTGTGCTCCCGCGACGCCCGCGCACCGCGGCTGGTGCTGTGCCGTCCCACGGCACGGCTGCTCGGGGCCGCTGCCCGACACTTCCCCGAGGACGGTGAACTGTTGATACCGGCGATCCGCCGCGAACTCGCAGCAGGTGCGACCGGGAACGACGGTATTGCTCTGGTCCAGTCTCTGGCCCACTTCGGGGCCGCAGCTCGCCAGGCCCAGCCGGAACTGGTCGACTGCCTTCGGACGAGGCGCGCGGCCATCGTCGCCGCCAGGCTGCTTGGGACAAACGGTTCCGCCACGCCCGAGACCATCGATTTGCTGCGCGAGGCGACACAGAGCGCTGACCTCTCGCTGCGTTCCACAGCGGCCGTGGCTCACTACCAGCTGACAGGCGAAACCCATCTGGCGTTGAGCACCTTCGAGGGGCTGCTCTCGGGCGTGGGCCCGGTCCACTGGTACCTCGGAGCCCTGGAGCCGTTGGGCGCCGCCGCCACTCCTTTGCTGCCGCTGATCGAGCCCATGCTCGAAGGCGGTGACTGGACGAGGATGGCCGCCGCCGAGGCACACTACTGGATCACGGGCACCCCAAACCGGGCCGTCCCCGTTCTCTCCGAACTCGTCGGAGCTTCCCCCGTCGGCCTCCGCGCCCTCAAGGCGCTCGCTGCCACCGGGGTGCTCCCGGAGGATCTCCGTCCGACTCTGCGAGGCTTCGCGTTCTCCCCGCGTCGCCTGCTGACCGACACCCCTGTCTCCGGCCAGGGCCACGCGGACGAGGAGCTCCGAATGCTGGCACGGTCATTGCTCAGCACCTAGGACGCGTGAGCCTGGTCGCCGCGTCGGAGCGGTCTCAGGCGTTCTTGCCGTTCTGGGTGAGGGCGTCGAGTAGGCGCTTCACAGGAGTACCGAGGCGCCAGCGTTCGGAGAGTTCTTGGAGGGCGACTGGGTCGACGGCTGCGGCTTGGATGCCGGCGAGGTCGCCGCACTGGGACCCGTTCACGCCGTACTTCTCCATGAGCAGCGCATCGTCGGTGATCTGCAGGGTCCCCACGCCCTTGATCGGGTACAGCACCTGCACGCCCCGGGCGTCGTCCACCAGTTGGAACAGGTCCCTGTCTCCCGTCACGATCTGCACGCGGGGTTGGTAATCTGCAGCCTCCCGGTCGCGGGTTATTGATCGATTGTCAACCTCAATGCTGCCCACAATTGTTACTCTGGGACGTGTTGTGGTGGGCGTCAATTGCAGTCGGGCCGACGGGCGCAAGTATGCATCAGGCCAGGTCAGTTCCTGCCGCGATCCGGATGCTTCGGACGGCAGGGGGCAGTGGTTGCGTGATCTCGGTAGCCGTCACTACGAACTGACATCCCTCTTCAGTAAGTTCCTGCATTTCCTCGAACCAGCTGTGTGTCTCAGCCGGGGAATAGTGCGAGAAGGGTGTGTCGATCAGGAAGAGACAGTTCGGCGAGCCTTCCGTTTGGCCGCGCAGCGCGCCCGCCCGCCTTCTGCGGTAGTGAGCGTCCTCGTAGACGACCTGCTCTGGGACGCGGTTGGTTCGGAGCAGTTCAAGCTTGACCGCGACCTCCGAGCTGAGGGGGGACATCCCCGGAAGGGCTTCTGTGTGACTGGCATTGGTTCGAAGCCAAAGAGCGTTGAGCATGATTGTCTTTCCGTAGCCGTTGGGCCCGATCAGGAGGGTGATACCTGCGTCGAGGGCGATACCGCGACGCAGGGTTCCGAGTAGCGGCAGGGAAGTGCCTGGGTCGAACTCTCTGGGGACACGTGCAGCGGCTAGGAAGCCCTGCCCCGACAGGGCGGCCGGGCTAGCAACATGCGCGCGGATGGAGGCGGCCATCGGCCCCGCGTCGGACTCATCCCACAGCGCTAATGCTCGCTCAACGGCCCACCGGACTGTCGGGTTCGGGTCGGACAGGAGGGTGCGGAGGGCGTCAGCGACGATGGGGTCTCCCTGGCGACCGGCCGCTATCGCTTCCGGAACCAGCTCACGGACACTCAGATCCCGGTCGTGGATCAGGCCGACAAGTGCATCTCGCGCTACGCGGTCAGTCGGCCAGGTCGCAGATAGTGATTTCACCACGGTCTCACGGACGCGGAATTCCGTGTCGCGAGTCAAGGCAGACAGGGCATCCCGGGCAATCAAGTCTTCAGGCCATCCCTCTGCCAGAGCCTCAATCGAACATCGCCTGGTCCCGTCCGAGTGGTGTTGAGACAACAGCGTGATGAGTGCGTCGCGGGCCACGATGTCTCTTGGCCAGGCTGATGCCAGCCCTTGGACAGCGGTTGCCTGGACGGCGCTGTCGGTGTCGTGCGCCAGCCGGATGAGAGCATCGCGGACGGTGCCATTGCCGGACTCGTCACGGATCAGGCCCTGGGCCACCGTCGTGCGGATCTTCGCATCCGAGTCGCCAGCCAAATGGACGAGCGCACCGCGAGCACCAGGATGACAAGGCCAGGTCTTGAGTAGCGTGGTGAGAGCCATGGCACGGCTGTTGGCGTCACTGAGGCGAGTGGCCGAGAGGAGAATGGCGAGTTCGTCCTCGGGACGCAGCGGCACATTCGGTGCGGCAGGTAGCTCAAGGTTGTGGATGGCGTGCTCGTCCGCTGCGATGATCTGCTCGGCCCGACCGAGGGCCGCTGCGATGTCGGTAAGCGCTGGTTGGGCAAGGAGGTTAGCGGGGAGCGACTGCTGCGGCGGCAACGCGGGCCCTGGGGGGAGCGCGGAGGGTGCAGTGACGTCGGGGTGCTTCGAGAAGCGGAGAACGTCGGCCCGGGCTTGTTCCCAGAGCGCTTCCAGGTAGCGCCGGCGGTCATTGACGCGGTCGAGCTGAGATTCGGTGGTCTGCCGGTAGGAATATGCCTGCAGGTACTGATCCTCTGCGGTTGCATGGGCCGGAAAGAGCGTCCGCCCTTGACGGTTGTCCAGGTCAGTGATGATCTCCCGCAAGGCACTGATGATCTGTAGCAGGGTAGTCATCATCAACTCGGCGTCGCTCAACGCCCAGCGGAGTCGGTCCTCGGTGCGGAGGGCGCGTTCGAGGTCAAGCTGCGCCCGCAAGACAGTCACGGTCGAATCGGTTGGACTCACAACTGGAGCTTGCGAGCTGGCGGCGGAGCGGGGGCGGCGCTCGCGATAAGCGTCGGCGAGCAAGGCCTCAGCTTTGCGGGAGAGCTCCTGGTGATGCTCCGGGTGAAGGGCAGCGGCACGGCTGGTGATCTCAAGGAAGATCTTGACGAAGCGACGCGATGGCGGGGGAGCGGTGCCCTTGTAGAGCCGGTCGAGGTGTGACTTGGAGTAGCTCATGCCACTCAAGGGGTCATCACATCTGTCCTTGCCACTCGTGATCTGCGCCTGTTGCCGGTCACCGTGGGCGAGGAACAGGCGCTCGATCTCCCGGGCGCTAAGGCCAGCTGCCCGGCTCTGCTCCCGTAGGAACTGGCCCAGTCTCTCGGCCGCCCCACTGTCTCTAGCTGCCGGCGCCATCAGACCTGTCCCCGTCCCCGTTGCCCATTGTCCCTGAACGTCCCAATACGTGACTGCGCGTTTGCACAGTTCGGCGGCCCGGCGTCCCCCAGTCTGACCCCGGTCGTCCCCAAGGCAGTTGGGGGCGCCGCCTCCCCGAACGATTCTCGCTTCAGCCGCGGCCACAAGGGCCGTGCTTCTGGATATAGGCCAAGGAGAGATCGACGATGGGCGCAGGCACTGGGCAGTTGGTCGTGTCGGCGGCACCCGAGTTCATCGGGGTGCTCGCAGCCGGGCTGGTTCAGGCCCTGGCGGAGTCTGGCCTGGCGCGCTGGTCAGGTCGGGGCGACCGCAGGTGCGACGCAGAGCGGCCGGAAGGGAAGGCAGGCACTGTGGACAAGGGGGGACAGGAGCCAGAGGGCGACGACAGCACAGGCGTAGGTGAGTCGGGGTGCTAGGCGGGGCCCGGAGTAAGGAAGGTAGATGCCCTGTATCGCCGTCCATTCCTGAAGGCACCGAGGACGGCGGACGCGAGGTGGCTTCGGTGGCGACGAGGGCCATCATGGTGGCGAATGCGAGGTAGTCGGCGCCGTCGAGGATGCACTGTGCTCGGTGAAGTCCGGCGGTCAGGCGGCGACCGTCAAAGTTCGACCAGCCGGAAGGTCTCGTTCAGCCAGAGGACGCTGGCGCAATCCCACTGGGCGAGCGAGGGGCGGCCGATGCCCGGGATTCTCTGGCCGTTGGCCGCGATGCCAGCCTCGGAGACGTAGACCGCGTCCCAGCCGTCGTTGGCCATGGTCTCCCAGTCGGGCGCAGTCCCGTGCATCCGCGTACCGGGTTTGAGAGGGTAAGTCGCGACCAGACGGTCCAGGTCCTCCATCGTGTCGACCATGTAGATGCGTGCGTCGGCTGGCACCTCGACGGCGACGAACCCGGTGTATTTGCCTGCGTGCACCGAGGGAAGCCCGACCTCGTCCGGGGCCTCTAGGAAGTCTGTCCAGGCCGAACCGGTAGGGGAGCGCGGCGACGTCCACAGCCCGCCCTCCGGCCGGATGAGTGTCTCCAGGTTGGCCACCTTCGCGAAGCCGTCGGATGCGCCCTCTCGGAACGCGAAGACGAGCGGGGGCAATGACGTGAGGTCCATCCCGTTGAGTTCCACGCCGCTCATTCTCCGGCACCGATAGCACTCGGCGGTGCTGGTGTCGGCGGCGCAGTGGGCAGGGTGAAGGGTCTGAGGCCAGGCCGTCCAGCAGGGTGTTCAGCTGGTTGCTGCGGTCCGTAAGGTGCCGAGTCTCGCGGCTGAGACGCCGCGCGAAGTAGGTGACCGAGGAGCGGATATTCCCGACCCGACGGACCTCACGCCAGGTGTGACTGATCGCTTCGCACCCCAGATGCATTGGGAAAAGGATGCGCAAGCGGCGATTTGGGCGGACATCATGGTCGTCATGACCTCTCGTCCCGCCACGCCCGGATGGATCGTCATTGATGTGCCGCCGCCACTTGCAGCCGGTTTCAGTGACATGCTCGACTCGGCAGAACTCCAGCACCGACGTGATGGGAGCCTGCTGAAGATCCGGACCAGGGAGTCCTACAGCCAGGCGCTGCCGCACCTCCTCGTCACACGCAGCATCCCGCACACCGAGGCTGGATTCCGGCAGCTGAGGACGCTGCCCGATCGGGGAGCCGGTCTCAACCCGCAGGACTTCGCCCCCTTCCTGGCCAAGCTGCGCGCTGACGATGCACTTCCATCCAGGGTCGCCGAGTTCCAGCTGACCTTCCAGAGTTCGAGTCTGCTGAATCTCCCGGATCGCCTTCATGGCTTCTTCACCGAGCGAGCTCTGCCAGCGCTCCCGGAATCGGAGTTCATGGTGGTTGACATGGCCAGCGAGCTGAGCCAGCGCTACACGCTGGTCCGGCTGCTCCACCACGCGCTCATCTATCCGCAGGTGGCCTCGGCCGATCCGACCAAGCGTCCGGGGGGCGGCCTGGCTACCAGCGTGATCCACGGGCTTCAGCCGTTTCTCTCTCCCGCGCTGGCCGTCGCCTCGCCGTACCTGTTCGGGGCAACCGCGGCGCGCGACCATGCCGTGGGTGTGTGGCTGTTCGGTGCGCCCTGCGCTGGGGCGGAGTGGCCGAGCAACCAGCTCGTCGATGCGCTGTCGTACGGCGACGACCGGATGATCGGCCCGCGGCAGCGGATGGGGCGGCAGCAGCCGACCGCGACGGCCGGGCAGTTCCGGTCGTTCGTCAGCTGGTGGATGGAAGCGGTGAACAAGCTTCTGGCCGTCGTGACCGACCCGAGTCGCTTCCCGCAGCCGCAGAGCATGGGCTCCTACGACCCTGCCCGGCACTGGCAGTACCTGGCGAGCGTGGAACGACTGTTCCGGGACGTTGGGGAGGTCATGCTCCTGACCGAGCAGCACGAGACGGCGCAACTACGGGCGGCCTACGACGCGCTGGACACTTTGGAGGGCATGGGGATCAGCTCGTTCGATGAGGCACTCAAGCCGAGCCAGGCCCAGAAGGTTCTCGGTGACCTTGGCCTGGCTGTGCCCGCTGACGTGGCTGCCGTTCTGCTGCCGGCGTGCCAGCTCGGCGTCGACGCGCTCGGGCGTGTGAAGGACGAGTTCGTGCCGAGCCGACACCTCGGACCTAACGGCCTGGTCGGCATTCCCATGAAGAAGGGCGGCACCATTGACCGCAGCTGGGACACCGCGACCAGCCGGTACTTGCGGATCGACCGGAATAGTGCTCACTCGTACCTGAAGCTCGATGCCGAGGAGAAGGCGACGCTATTCTCCCACACCGGCAGGCTCCCCCGGGGTCTTGCCAACATCGCGCTGCTTCAGCTGGCCGTGCTCCTGGCTAACCCGCAGAAGCTCATGCGGAAGATCCCTCGCGTCGGTGAGTAGCCACAGCACCCGGCGAAGGCCGTTCAGGCGTCGATGGCTGGTTCGCGAGGTGCTTGATTGCCCGGCTTTGATCACGATCCGTAGCGAGAATTGGAGGTAGGTCAGCTCGGCGCAGAGCGGTCGATGCATTCGTCCGTCGCGATCCGCAGTGCGAGAGTCGTGGGGATGCGAGGGGGCATCCAGGCCCCGGTTGCGTCGGCCACGCTGGCTTCCCAGCGGAGCGAGCCTCGCGGCCAAGGGTTGCGTGCGGGGTACGGATTCAGAACACATGAGGACGAGAATTGCTGAGAATCACTGAGAGTGATCTTGCTGGCCAGGCCGCATGGGGTCACATTTTCGCAGGTCAGGGCCTCAGGTGCTCGGTCCTCGCAATGCGTAGCTGGTCGAATCGAATGCAACAGGTGGCTCAAGCATCACGCGCCGACATCGTGCACCGCTAGCGCAGGTACCTTGACCTGCACCTTCTTTCCCGGAAGTTCATCGGGTCCCGGCCTCGGCGAGGGTGTCGAGGAGGCGCTTGATCGGTGTGCCGAGGCCCCAGCGTTCGGAGAGTTCGTCGAGGGTGACGGGGTCGAGGGGTTCGGCGCGGAGCGTGGGGTCGAAAGCTGGGAGGGGGACGTCGGTGGCGACGGTGACGACTTTGGGGGCTACGGCGAGGTAGTCGGTGCCTTCGATGAGGCGTTTGCGTTGGGCGGGGGTGAGTTTGCTGTCGGGGTCGGCGGCTGCTGCCTGGATGCCGGCGAGGTCGCCGTACTGGGCGATGAGTTTGGTGGCGGTCTTCTCGCCGATGCCGACCACGCCCGGCAGGCCGTCGCTGGGGTCGCCGCGTAGGACGGCGAAGTCGACGTACTGGGAGCCGTTCACGCCGTACTTCTCGACCAGCAGCGCGTCAGTGGTGAGCTGCAGCGTCCCCACGCCCTTGATCGGGTAGAGCACCCGTGCCCCGCGCGCGTCGTCCACCAGCTGGAACAGGTCCCGGTCGCCGGTGACCACGTCGACCGGGCCGGGGTGACGGGTCGCCAGGGTGCCGATGACGTCGTCGGCCTCGTATCCGGCGACGCCGATGCGGGCGATGCCGAGGGCGTCCAGGACCGCGGCGATCACCGGGACCTGGGGGGAGAGGGTGTCCGGGACCTCCTCCTGGCCCTCGACCTCGGGCTCGGCCGCCAGGCGGTGGGTCTTGTAGGTGGGGATCAGGTCCACCCGCCACTGCGGGCGCCAGTCAGCGTCCCAGCAGGCGACCAGCTGGTCGGGGGCGTGGTCGTGGACCAGTCGGGTGATGAATTCCAGCAGGCCCCGGACGGCGTTGACCGGCTGCCCGTCGGGGGAGCGGACCGAGTCGGGCACGCCGAAGAAGGCACGGAAGTACAGGCTGGCGGTGTCGAGCAGCATCAGCCGGGCCGGCGGGGTGGCGGACGAGGGTGCGGTCATGCGTTGCATCATGCCGCACGGGTACGACAGCGGCCGGTTCCGACGATTCTTGACAGCGCGTCGGGGGCGCAGCAGGCTCCCCCTGCGAAGCACACGCAGAGCACACGACCCAACGCATCTGGAGCGCCGCATGGCCTGGACCACCGCCGACGTCCCCGACCAGACCGGGCGGATCGCCCTGGTCACCGGGGCCAACACCGGCCTGGGCCTGCAGACCGCCACCGTGCTCGCGGAGCGCGGCGCCACCGTCGTGCTGGCCTGCCGGAACCCGCGCAAGGCCGAGGCAGCGGCGGCGGCGATCGGCGGCCGTACCGAGCTGCTGGCGCTGGATCTGGCCTCGCTGGACTCGGTCCGGGCGGCTGCGGCGGAGGCGCACCAACGCTTCGACCACCTCGATCTGCTGATCGACAACGCCGGGGTGATGTATCCGCCGTACCAGCGCACCGCCGACGGCTTCGAGCTGCAGTTCGGCACCAACCACCTGGGCCACTTCGCGCTCACCGGGCTGCTGCTGGACCTGCTGCGGGACACCGAGGGTTCGCGGGTGGTCGTCCTCAGCAGCATCACGCACAAGCAGGCGCGCCACGGGCTCGACTTCGGCGACCTGCAGTCCGAGCGCCACTACCGGCGGGGGGCCGCCTATGCCCGGTCCAAGCTGGCCAATCTGATGTTCATGTACGCACTGCAGCGCCGGCTGGCCGCTTCCGACGCCAGGACCATCGCGCTGGCGGCCCATCCCGGATTCACGGCGACCGAGCTGACCCGGCACACCCGGGCCCCGCTGCGGCCGCTGAACACGCTGGTGGAGGGCCTGGTCGCCCAGTCGGTCGAGGGCGGCGCGCTGCCCACCCTGCGCGCCGCCACCGACCCGCTCGCCATGGGCGCCCACTACTACGGTCCTGACGGCCCGTTCGAGATGCGCGGCCTGCCGGTGCTCAAGGCCGCCGCCGCGCCGGCCCACGACCGCTCCGCGCAGGAGCGGCTGTGGGCCGTGTCGGAGAGCCTCACCGGGGTGACCTACGCCTGCTGAGTCCCGCCGCCGTGGTCGGGAAGGGCCGCGTCACAGCAGGTCGGGGCGGCGCCACTCCTCGCCGAGCACGTGGTGGGCCAGGAAGGCCAGCACGGTGGCGTACCAGACCTTGGCGTTGTTGGGCTTGAGGATCCAGTGGCCCTCGTCCGGGTAGTAGAGGAACTTCGCCGGGACGCCGAAGCGCACCAGGTCGGTCCACAGGCCCAGGGCCTCGCCGATCGGCACCCGGTAGTCGCGGTCGCCGTGGATCACCAGCATCGGGGTGCTGATCTCCGCCGCCCGCAGGTGGGGTGACGACCGCTCATAGCGCTCGGTGGTCCTGAGCACGTCGCCGAAGCCGCGCCGCCAGTAGTGCGGGGCGTCGGTGGTGCCGGCGAAGGAGTGCAGGTTCCACAGGCTCGCGTGGGTGACGATCGCCTTGAAGCGGTCGGTGCTGGTGGCGATCCAGTTGGCCATGTAGCCGCCGAAGGAGCCGCCCATCATCGCGGTGCGTGAGGCGTCCAGGTCGGGGCGCTCCAGCGCGGCGTCGGTCAGCGCGATGACGTCCCGGTACGGGTTGCCGCCCCAGTCCTGCCAGCCGCGCCGGTGCATCTCCAGCCCGTAGCCGGTGGACAGGGCCGGGTCGGGCAGCAGTACGGCGTAGCCGGCGGCCGCGGCGACCCAGGGGTTCCAGCGCCAGGTCCAGGCGTTCCAACTGCCCTGCGGACCGCCGTGCACCCAGAGCAGCAGCGGCGCCGGCGCCTCGGCGCTCGCGCCCTCGGGCAGCACCAGCCAGGAGCGCAGCGCCGTGCCGTCCTCGGCCGTGGTGGTGACCTCGGTGAGGGTGCCGGGGAGCGCGCCGACCGGTGCCGGGGAGGGCAGTTCGGCCGGCTGCTGGTCGGCGCCGGAGCTGTCCAGCCGCACCGGGGTGGGCGGTGCGTCGATCGCGGCGCGCAGCGCGTACACAGTGCCGCCGTCCGGCGAGACGGACAGGTCGGTGTAGCTGCCGGTGGCGGTGAGCCGGGTGACCGTGCCGTCGGCAGTGTCCAGCCGGAAGACCGGGGAGTGGCCGAGCTGGTCGGCGCTGAAGAAGACCGCGTCGCCGGTGGGGGAGGGGATGCCGGGGCCGGGCCAGAGGTCGAGGTCCGGCAGCAGGTCGCGGCCCCGGTCCTGCTCGTCGGTGGCGTCGAGCGACCACAAGGTCAGGTCGTAGCTCTCCTCGAAGTCCGACAGGGTGCCCCGCTCGCAGATCAGGGTGCGGCTGTCGGCGGCGAAGACCGGGGCGGAGAACTGGGCGTCGTCCGCCGATATCAGCCGCAGCCGCTTGCCGGTGGCCGCGTCCACGACCGCGACGGCGCCGCGGATCCGGTCGGTGTCGTCGGTGATCTCCACGACGTGGGCGAGCAGGGCGCCGTCCGGCGACAGCGTGGGCGCCGCGTCGCTCCGGCCGACCCGGCCGCAGTCCACCGCGACCGCGCTGGCGGACGCCTCGGGCAGGGTGAAGACGTGCGGGAGCGCGGGGCCGAGGTCGTGGTCCCAGAACCGGACCAGGGCCTCCTCGTGCAGGATCGCGCCGACCTTGGCCTCCTTCCTGGCCTTGCGCAGCCTGGCGTCCGCCTCGGCGTCCTCGGCGCCGGGGAGCAGCGAGCCGAGGACGGCGGTCCGGTCGGAGTGACGCGCCGTCACCACGCCGTCCACACCGCCCGGGCGGCCGAGCACCCGGTACGCCTCGCCGCCGTCGGCGGGCAGCGCCCAGAGCGCGGCCTCCTCCTCGGCCGGGGCGTCCTTGGCCGGATCGGTGTCGGGTCGGGCGGAGAGGAAGAGCAGGGTGCCGTCCGGACGGAAGGCGGGCGCGGACTCGCCCTTGGCGGAGCGGGTGAGCCGGCGGGCGGGGCGCTGCCCGGCCGGGTCGATCTCCCACAGCGCGGTGACGTAGCGGGCGCCGTCGGCGGCCAGTTCGGCGACGGAGGCGATCAGCCGGTCGCCGCCGGGGGAGAGGACGAGGGAGTTGATCCTGGGCAGGGCGAGGAACGCCCCCAGGTCGTGGAACGCGGTACGGGGTGCGGAGTCGTCAGGCATGGGATCATCCTGGAACAGGAGCCGTGTACACACCAGACCCTTCCGTGATCACCGCCTCGTGGGCCGCGCCTTCCGAGCCAGCTGCGCCTCCCGTGCCTCCCGTGCCTGCCGCCCCGCCGATCGCCGCCCCGCCGGCCGCCGCCCGGACCAGCGCCTGGAACAACCGCAGGTCCTCGCCCTGTTCCGGATGCCACTGCACGGCCAGTGCGAATCCGTCCGCGTGCTCCACCGCCTCCACCGTCCCGTCGGGGTGGTGGGCGCTCGCGGTCAGCCCCGCGCCCAGGCGGTGCGCCGCCTGGTGGTGGTAGGTGGGCACGTTCATCGGCCGGTCGCCGAGCAGCGCCGCCAGCCGGGTCCCCGGGACCGGGACCACCGGGTGGACCGCGTAGGCGCCGGGGGTGGGGGAGTGGCCCTCGTGTCCGACCAGGTCGGGCAGGTGCTGGACCAGGTCGCCGCCGCAGGCGACGTTGAGCAGCTGCATGCCCCGGCAGATGCCCAGCAGCGGCAGCCGCTGCTCCAGGGCGGCGGCGATCAGGGCCAGCTCCCAGGCGTCGCGCTCGGTCGGTGCCGGGTCGGTGCGCGGGTCGCGTGGCGCTCCGTACCGGGCCGGGTCGACGTCCGGGCCGCCGCTGACGATCAGTCCGCCGAGATGTGACACCGTGTCGGCGGCGGTTGACGGGTCGCCGGGCGGCAGCATCGCGGCGACGCCCCCGGCCCGCTGGACCTGGTCGGTGTACTGGACCGGCAGCAGCGCGGCCTGTGTCTCGGTCCACACTCCCCAGCCCGCCGGGACGAGATAGGTCGTCACGCCGATGAGTGGACGGTTCAAGGATCCAGCCTCTCCTGTGGTCGGTCAGGCCAGGAAGCCGCGCAGCAGCGCGGCCGTCCCGGCCAGGTGCTGGCGCATCACCGCGCGGGCGCGCTCGCGCTCCCCGCCCAGGATCGCGGCCACCAGTTCGGTGTGCTGACGTTCGCTGTGCTCCAGGTTGGGCGGCAGCAGCGGGATGCAGTCGAGCAGTTCGTTGACGGTCGAGCGGACCGCCGCGTACTGGGCCGCGACCGAGACCGAACCGCTGAGCTCGGCGATGGCCAGGTGCAGCCGGGTGTCCTGCCTGCGGTAGTCGGCGAGCCCGGCCGAGGCGGTGGCGGCCAGGCACTCCCGCAGCCGCTGCTCCTCCTCGCCGGCGGTCTCCCGGGCGGCGCAGAGCTCGGCCGCGCCGACCTCCAGAACCTCGCGGAAGAGCAGGGTGTCCTCCAGCCGGTCGCCCAGCAGCTCGGCCCGGCGGCGCAGTTCGGCGCCGTCGCCCGAGGGGGTGTCCTGCCGCGCGGGCAGGACGAAGGCGCCGCCGTAGCGGCCGCGCCTGATCTCCAGCAGCCCGGCGTCCTGGAGCACCTTCAGGGCGTCACGCAGTGTCACCCGGCTGACCTGGAGCCGTTCGGCCAGCTCCCGCTCGGGGGGCAGCCGCTCGCCCTCGGGCACCAGCCCGAGCCGGATCAGCTGGAGCACCCGCTGAACCGTTTCCTCGAAGGTGTTCCCCGACCGAACCGGCCGCAGCGCCGCGGCCAGCGGATCGGCGCCGGTCGGACGGGTACCCGCCGCAGTCCCGCTCATCGAGCCCCCTTCCCTTTCATTGGTACAAGGCTATACCTTTGGCTTGCTCGACCGCCGGTCCATTCGGAAAGCAAGCGAAAGCAGTCGGAGGCCCGTCCGTGACAGACCGTCAACCACCGCTCAGCGTCCAGGAACTACGCCGACTGGTCGCCGCCGGGGAGATCCACACCGTAGCCGTGGCCTTCACCGACATGCAGGGCAGACTGCAGGGCAAGCGCTTCGCGGCCGGCTTCTTCCTCGACGACACCCTCGCCCACGGGGCCGAGGGCTGCGCCTACCTGCTCGCCGTCGACGTCGAGCTCAACACCGTCGACGGCTACCCGATGGCCTCCTGGGACACCGGTTACGGCGACTTCGCCCTGGTCCCGGACCTGGCCACGCTGCGCCGCACCCCCTGGCAGCCCGGCACCGCCCTGGTCACCGCCGACCTGGCCTGGCACGACGGCACGCCCGTGCCCGCCTCGCCGCGGCAGATCCTGCGGCGCCAGCTGGACCGGCTCGCCGAGCACGGCCTCACCGCCTGGGCCGGGACCGAGCTGGAGTTCATCGTCTTCCGGGACACCTTCGAGGACGCCTGGAAGAGCGGCTACCGCGAGCTGACCCCGGCCAACCAGTACAACGCCGACTACTCGCTGCTGGCCACCGCCAGGATCGAGCCGCTGCTGGCCCGGATCCGCAACGAGATGGGCGCCGCCGGGATGGTGGTGGAGTCCGCCAAGGGCGAGTGCAACCTGGGCCAGCACGAGATCGCCTTCCGCTACGACGACGCCCTCACCACCTGCGACCAGCACAGCGTCTACAAGACCGGGGCCAAGGAGATCGCCGCCCAGCAGGGCATGTCGCTGACCTTCATGGCCAAGTACAACGAGCGCGAGGGCAACAGCTGCCACATCCACCTCTCGCTGCGCGACGCCCGGAACAAGTCGGTCTGCGCCGGGGAGGACGGCGACATGTCGCCGCTGATGCGGCACTTCCTGGCCGGTCAGCTGGCCGCGATGCGCGAGCTCACCCTGCTCTACGCCCCCAACATCAACTCCTACAAGCGGTTCCGCCCCGGCTCCTTCGCCCCCACCGCCGTCGCCTGGGGCCGGGACAACCGCACCTGCTCGCTGCGGGTGGTCGGCCACGGCCCCTCGCTGCGCTTCGAGAACCGGGCCCCCGGCGGGGACGTCAACCCCTACCTGGCCGTCGCCGGAATGATCGCCGCCGGGCTGCACGGCATCGAGCAGCAGCTGGAACTGCCGGAGCCCTGCGCCGGCAACGCCTACTCGGCCGACTACGAGCACCTTCCGGCGACGCTGCGCGAGGCCGCCGGACTGTGGGCCGGCAGCAAGATCGCCGAGGCCGCCTTCGGCAGCGACGTGGTCCAGCACTACCTGCGGATGGCCGAGGTCGAACAGAACGCCTACGACTCCGCCGTCACCGACTGGGAGCGGTTCCGCTCCTTCGAGCGAATGTGAGCACTCCACCCATGACCGACGACCTCACGGTCCTCAACCCCGCCACCGAGGAGGTGCTCGCCACCGTCCCGGTGACCACGCCCGAGCAGGTGGACGCAGCCGTGGTGCGCGCCGCGGCCGCCCAGCGCCGCTGGGCCGCGCTCGCCCCGGGCGACCGGGCCCGGCTGCTGCGCCGCTTCGCGGACGCGGTGGACGGCGCGGTGGACGAGCTGGCGCAGCTGGAGCTGCGCGAGGCAGGACACACCCTCGGCAATGCCCGCTGGGAGGCCGGCAACGTCCGCGACCTGCTCGAATACGCTGCGGGTGGGGTGGAACGGCTGACCGGGCGACAGATCCCGGTCGCCGGCGGACTGGACATCACCTTCCACGAGCCGCTGGGCGTGGTCGCCGTCATCGCGCCGTGGAACTTCCCGATGCCCATCGCCGCCTGGGGCTTCGCCCCGGCGCTGGCGGCCGGCAACGCGGTGCTGCTGAAGCCCGCCGAGACCACCCCGCTCACCGCGCTCAGGCTGGCCGAACTGGCGCTGGCCGCCGGTCTGCCCGAGGGTCTGCTGCAGGTGCTCCCGGGCCACGGCCGGGTCACCGGACAGGCGCTGGTGGACCACCCCGGCGTGCGCAAGATCGTCTTCACCGGCTCCACCGCGGTCGGCAAGGAGATCATGGCCCGCTGCGCGGGACAGCTGAAGCGGGTGACCCTGGAACTGGGCGGAAAGAGCCCCAACATCGTCTTCGCCGACGCCGACCTGGACCGGGCCGCGGCCTCCGCGCCGATGTCCTTCCTGGACAACTCCGGGCAGGACTGCTGCGCCCGGACCCGGATCCTGGTGCAGCGCGAGGTCTACGACGAGTTCCTGGCCCGGGTCGCCCCGGCGGTGGCCGCGGTCCGGGTCGGCGACCCGGCCGACCCCGACACCGAGATGGGCCCGCTGATCTCGGCGGTCCAGCGGGACCGGGTGCACTCCTACCTGACGCCGGACCAGAAGATCCTGGCCCAGGGCGAGGCGCCGACCGGCCCCGGCTTCTGGTGCCCGCCGACCCTGCTCGCCCCCGAGAGCCCGGACAGCCGCGCCGCCACCGAGGAGATCTTCGGCCCGGTCGCGGTGGTGCTGCCCTTCACCGACGAGGCCGACGCGCTGCGGCTGGCCAACGCCACCCGCTACGGCCTGTCCGGCTCGCTGTGGACCCGCGACCTGGGCCGGGCGGTCCGGCTGGCCCGCGGCGTCAACGCCGGGAACCTGTCCGTCAACTCGCACAGCTCGGTCCGTTACTGGACGCCCTTCGGCGGCTTCAACGAGTCAGGACTGGGCCGCGAGCTGGGCCCGGACGCCCTTGCCCACTTCACCGAGACCAAGAACGTCTTCTTCGCCACCGAGGAGTAGAGCGCACATGAGCAACGAAGCGACCGAGTCCGTCTGCCGCCGCCTGGTCGGCCGCACCGCCGTGATCACCGGCGCGGGCAGCGGCATCGGCCTGGCCACCGCCCGCCGGCTGGCGAGCGAGGGTGCCAACGTCGTCTGCGGCGACATCGACGAGACCGCGGGCAAGGCGGCGGCCGAGGAGGTCGGCGGCCTGTTCGTACGGGTCGACGTCACCGACGCGGACCAGGTGGAGGCCCTGTTCAAGGCCGCGTTCGACAGCTACGGCAGCGTCGACGTCGCCTTCAACAACGCCGGCATCTCCCCGCCCGACGACGACTCCATCCTCACCACCGGCATCGACGCCTGGCGCCGGGTACAGGAGGTCAACCTCACCTCGGTCTACCTCTGCTGCAAGGCGGCCCTCCCCTACATGCAGCGCCAGGGCCGGGGCTCCATCATCAACACCGCCAGCTTTGTCGCCGTGATGGGCGCGGCCACCTCGCAGATCTCCTACACCGCGTCCAAGGGCGGGGTGCTGGCGATGTCCCGCGAGCTGGGCGTGCAGTTCGCCCGGGAGGGGATCCGGGTCAACGCCCTGTGCCCGGGCCCGGTGGACACCCCGCTGCTGCGCGAGCTGTTCGCCAAGGACCCGGAGCGGGCCGCCCGCCGCCTGGTCCACATCCCGCTGGGCCGCTTCGCCCGCCCCGAGGAGATCGCCGCCGCGGTGGCCTTCCTGGCCAGCGACGACTCCTCGTTCATGACGGCCAGCCAGTTCCTGGTCGATGGCGGCATCGGCGGCGCCTACGTGACCCCGGAGTAGAGCCGCTGGAACGATCATGTACTCTGACCCCTCGGTAAGATCAGAGTAAGAGCTGGGGGGCAGAGTACGTGACGGGCACGACTGCGCGCAGAATGCGCTCGGGGGCGGTCGCGCTGGGGATGGTGAGCAGCCTGGCGCTGGCGCTCACCTCCTGCGACAGCGAGGCGGACAAGCGCTGCGTGGACACCACCAACTACCGGACCGTCGCGGACAAGCTCTGCAAGAGCGCACCCGGCGGCGGCTACGCCGACACCGACCGGTACCAGTGGTACCAGAAGGGCGGCACCTCCACCGGGCTGGCCGGGTACCACCGCTACTACGGCAGTTCGAGCGGCAGCGGCAGCAAGGGCTCCACCGACAAGACCGGTACCGGCAAGAGCAGCACCGGCAAGGGCGTCACCCGCGGCGGCCTGGGCAGCCACGGCAGCGGTTCGAGCGGGAGCTGAGCCGTCCTCATGGAACGCCACCGCATCGACCCCCGCCCGAACTGGCAGAGCATCGTCGAGGAGCAGGGGCTGATCTACCCGCTCACCCGCTTCCCCGACGGCGGCCTGCGGCCGTACTGGGACGAGTCCGGGTACTACCGTTTCAGCCTCGCCGAGGTCGAGGCGCTGGAGCAGGTCGTCGCCGAGTTGCACACCATGTGCCTGGCCGCCGCCGAGCACATCGTCGAGCACAACCGCTTCCGCGACCTCGGCATCACCGACCAGGTGGTCGCCGCCACCATCCGCACCTCCTGGCGCCGCCGCGCCGAGCAGCCCAGCCTCTACGGCCGCTTCGACCTGCGCTACGACGGCAGCGGCCCGGCCAAGCTGCTGGAGTACAACGCCGACACCCCCACCAGCCTGGTCGAGGCCGCGAGCCCGCAGTGGTTCTGGATGGAGGAGCGGTTCCCCGGCGCCGACCAGTGGAACTCGCTGCACGAACGGCTGGTCGACGCCTGGCGGCGGCAGGCCCACCTGCTCGCGCCGGGCCCGGTGCACTTCGCCCACTCCCGGGTGGACGAGCTCGGCGAGGACCAGATGACCACGGTCTATCTGATGGAGACCGCCCGCCAGGCCGGGCTGGAGACGGTGCCGATCTCGGTCGAGGACATCGGCTGGGACGCGCTGTCGCAGCGTTTCGTCGACCTGGACCTGCGCTTCATGCGCACCGTCTTCAAGCTCTACCCCTGGGAGTGGCTGGTCTCCGACGACTTCGGCGGCCATGTGCTGGACACCCTGGACCAGGGCGGCGGCAGCGGTGCCACCAGCTGGATCGAGCCGGCCTGGAAGATGCTGCTGTCCAACAAGGCGCTGCTGGCGATTCTCTGGGAGCTCTACCCGGACCACCCCAACCTGCTGCCCGCCTACCTGGACGGACCCCGGCTGCTGAAGGCTCATGTCGCCAAACCGCTGCTGGGCCGCGAGGGCGCCGGCGTGGTCATCACCGAGGCCGGCGGGCCGTCCGAGCCGCTGGATCCGGAGGAGCGGTACTGCTGGCAGGAGTTCGCGCCGCTGCCCGACTTCGACGGCAACCGGACGCTGCTGGGCGCCTGGGTGGTGGACGGCGAGCCGGCCGGTCTGGGCATCCGCGAGTCGTCCGGTCTGATCACGGATGAGTACGCCCGCTTCCTGCCTCATGTCATTCTCAGCTGATCCTCAGAGGCGATTGACTGCTTGCTTATCCAACAAGCCTTAGATTGCGCGTGTGAGTACGACAACCCCGGCCGGCTGGTACCCGGACCCCAAGCCCGCCGATCCCACCAACCCCGGACAGCGGTGGTGGAACGGCACCGAATGGACCGTCAGCACCAAGACGGACGAACCGCTGTCCGTCGAGACCGACGTCCCGAAGCAGCGCTCGCGCCCGCGCCGGGCCACGGTGGTGGCCGGGACGGTGGCGGCCCTGCTGGGGCTCGGCATCGGCAGCCTGACCACCTACCTGATCATGGACGGCAGCGACAACGGCACGACCAAGGCGGCCGTGTCCACGCCGGGCAACGGAGGTGGCAACGGCGGACTGTTCGGTGAGGGCGGCTCGGGGGGTTCCTCGGGCGGCTCTGGCTCGACCGGAGGCAGCGGCAACCTCCCCGGCGGCTCCACGGGCGGCTCCACCGGCGGTGACGGTTCGACCGGCGGCTCGGGCGGCACCAGCACCAGCAGCACCACCGCCTACGACATCGTCGACGGCATATCCCTGCCCATTCCCAGCGGTTGGACCGGCGGTACCACCACGGACGGCTTCGCCTCCATGTACGTCGGCTCCTACACCTGCGCGGGTTCCACCTCCGGCTCCAGCTCCACCTGCTCCCTCGGCGGCGCCAACACCGAGACCCTCAAGGCCTCGGTCAGCGCCGGCGCCAAGGCTGCCGCTGAGGCCGACATCGCCGCTGCCGCCAAGGAGGCGTACAACGACCTCAACAGTCACACCGTGCTGGAGTCCCAGGCGGTCACCGTGGCCGGGCGCTCCGGCTACCTGATTCGCTGGAAGGTCGACGCCAAGGTCGGCAACGACGGCACGGTGGAGACCGTGGTGTTCCCGACCAGCGACAACAAGAGCCTGGTCGCCGTGCACCTGGGCTTCGACACCGCCGCCAAGGCCCCCGACGTCTCGGTGATGGACACCATCGTCAGCGGCATCAAGGACGCCACCGTCTCCGGTGCCTCCGGCGGGACCTCCGGCACCACCGGCAGCAACTCCTGACACGCGCCTCCTGACACGCGACTCCCCGCGTGGCTGTGCCCCCGCCGACCGGTCGGCGGGGGCACAGCCATGAGCAGCAGCGAACAGCCGCGAACAGCGGCGTTCGAAGGCGTCAGAGGAAGGTCCGGCCCTCGCCGCGGTAGGTGGGCACGGTCTCCACCACCTGGTCGCCCTCGATCAGCCGCACCTCGGCGAAGCGCTCGAACAGCTCGCCGGCCTTGGCGTGCCGGAACCACACCTTGTCGCCGATCAGCAGGTCGTCGGCGACCGATCCCAGCAGCGGGGTCTGCACCTCGCCGGCGCCCTCCTGGGAGTCGTAGCGCAGCCCCTGCGGCAGGTAGGGGACCGGGGAGCGGTCGGCGCCTGCGGCACCCGAGGCCGGGTAGCCGCCGCCGAGCACGGTCACCACGCCCAAGCCGGGCCTGCGCACCACCGGCTGGGCGAACAGCGCGGCCGGACGCCCGTGGAACGACCGGTAGTTGTCGAACAGCCGGGGGACGTAGAGGCCCGATCCGGCGGCGACCTCGGTCACCGCGTCCTCCGCGACGGTGCTCTCCACGCTGCCGGTGCCGCCGCCGTTGACGAACTCCAGATCGGCGACCTCGCGTACGGCGCGCACCACCGCGGCCCGGCGCTGGGCCAGTTCGGCCCGGGCCGTGCGCTGCATCAGCTGCACCGCCCGCGAGCGGAACGGACGGCCGGCGATGCTGTCGCCCACCCCCGCGATGTGACCCTCGTAGGCCATCAGTCCGACCACCCGGAAGCCGCGGCGCTGCTGCACCAGCCGGGCGAACTCGGCCAGCGCCTCCGGGGTGCGCAGCGGCGAGCGCCGAGCCCCGATCCGGATCCGGCCGCCGAGCAGGTGCAGTGCGGTGTCCAGCTCCAGGCAGACCCGGATCTCCTCGGTCCCGGCCCCGCGGGCGGCGTCGATCAGGTCCAGCTGGGCCGGGTCGTCCAGCAGCACCGAGATCGCCCCGGCCAGCTTGGGGTCGGCGGCCAACTCGGCGTAGCCGGCCCGGTCCGCGGAGGGGTAGGCGAGCAGGATGTCGTCGAAACCGGCCCGGGCCAGCCAGATCGACTCGGCCAGGGTGAAGCTCATGATCCCCTGGAAGCCGTCCATCCGCAGCACCCGCTCCAGCAGGGCGCGGACCCGCACCGACTTGCTGGCCACCCGGATCGGCTTGCCCGCGGCGCGCCGGACCAGGTCCTCGGCGTTGGCGTCGAAGGCTTCGAGGTCCACGATCGCCAGCGGGGCGTCGAGGTGGGCCGTGGCACGGTCGTAGCGCGTGCGGTCAGCGGAAGGTGTCACCATGCCGGAAGCCTGCCACATCGTCACTACCTGCCGGTAGGGGGATGGCCCGGCAGAGTATGAGCCCTGCTCAGCTCTGGTCCAGGGTCTCTGCCGCGGCCTTCGCCATCGACTCCACCAGCGAGATTCCACCCGACTCGGAGAGGTTGCCGTCCGAGACCACGGATATCAGCAGCAGATGGCCGTTGCGGGACACCCGGCCGACGCTGTTGATCACCCACAGCCCGGTGGCCGAGCGCGGCAGCCAGCCGTTCTTCAGGGCGAAGTCGGAGCTGGTCGCCGCCGCGCTGACGCCCCAGCGCTGGTCGGTCTCGACCTGGCTCATCAGCCCCTGCTCATAGCTGCGCGAGGCGGAGCTCAGCACCGAGGAACTGGTGAACACCTGCCGCAGCAGCCGAAGTTGGTCGGCGGCGCTGGTGGTGGTCAGCCCCCAGTAGAGCCCCGATCCGCCCTCGGTCTCGGTGAGGCCGAACCGCTTGTTGGCGGCGTCCAGCCCGCTGCTCTCCCCGATGGCCTGGTAGAGGCTGTCGGCTGCGGTGTTGTCGCTGTTCTCGATCATCCGGGTGGCGAGTGAGCGCTGCGACGAGGTGAGCGTCCGGTCGTCGTCCTGCGCCTGCAGCAGCAGCGTGGCCAGGATGTCCATCTTGGCGATGCTGGCGGTGACGAAGCCGTGGTCGGTGTCCCCGTAGTCGAGCGCGGCCCCGGTGGTCAGGTCCGTGGCGGCCACGGCCACCTTGCCCTCGGCAGCGGACGCCGCCTTCTCGAGCTGGTCCATGGCCGCCTCCGAGCTGGTCGCCGAGGGCTGAGCCGAGGCCTCCGCGGACGTCGATGCGGACGCCGACGCCGCTGCCGACGCGGCAGCGGATGCCGACACTACCGTCGTCGCGCCGGGGGCCGAGGCGGAATCCGAGGACGACGAGGCGGCCGAGACCAGACTGCTGTTCTGTGCGGCCGCCCCGTGCCCGTGCAGCATCGTGGTCGTGGTGGCCACCGCGACCACCAGCACCACGGCGGCACCGATGGCGGCGCGGCTCCGCAGCAGACCCGCGCGACCGCGCCGGCCCGGTCCCTGCCCGTGCTCGTGCGCCTGTTCCTGCTCCTGCGGCCCGCCCGGACCTGTCGTCGACATGGTTCCGCACGGTAGGCACTGCGGCTACGCGTGGCCTGGGAGAAAGTGTGGAATCGGCTGGCAACGCGGCCCCGGCCCGGTCCGGCGCGGCCGGTCGGGTCGACTAGGCTCACCGGGTGCAGCGTAAGAACATCCCCGATCCCGGCTTCGCGGGCGACGACGGTTCGGCCGACCCCCGTCTCGCGGCGGCCCTCGCCCGGCACGCGGCCGGAGCCTCGCCCGGGACCGAGCAGGAACTGCTGGCGGCGCTGGTCGACGCCCGGCTGATGGTGCCGATCGTGGCGATCCTCGGCGAGGCCGAGACCGGTGCGGACGGCCTGAAGCACGAGAAGTCCAGCGACATGGCGGTCCCCACCGTGCAGGCACCGAACGGGCGCAGGGGGCTGCCGGCGTTCACCTCGCTGGAGGCGCTGGCCCGCTGGCGCTCCGACGCCCGTCCGGCCCCGGTCCCGGCCCGGCAGGCGGTCCAGGCGGCCTGGTCGGAGCAGGCCGACGCGCTGCTCATCGACCTGGCGGGGCCGGCCTTCTACGAGCTCTCGGGGGCCGCGATGCGCGCCGTCGCCGAGGGCCGCGCCAGGATCGAACCGCTGCGCGACCCGGAGGTCGCCGAGGCGGTGCGCGGTCTGCTGGCCCCGCACCCGGCCGTGCTGCGGGCCCATCTGATGCCCAGCGAGCGGGCCGACGCGACGCTGGCGCTGATCCCGGACCCGGCGACGGACTCCGCCGAGCTCACCGCGGTGGTCCAGCGGCTGGCGGCCGCCCTCGCGGACGACGACCTGCTCCGGATCCGGCTGGACCGCGGGCTCGACCTGGCGGTCGTCCCCCCGTCGCCCGCTGAGCCCGAGCCCCCGCTCTACAGCCGCTGACGCCCAGCAACCCCGAAGCTTTGCGCGTTCTGTCCGCAGCCCCGCCCGGCTATCCGTAGACCGGTCCCGTGAACTTCTCGCCCGGGCCGGTGCCCGGCTCGTCCGGGACCAGGGAGGCCTCGCGGAAGGCGAGCTGCAGCGACTTCAGGCCGTCGCGGAGCGGTGCGGCGTGGAAGTTGCTGATCTCCGGTGCGCCGGCGGTGACCAGCCCGGCCAGGGCGGTGATCAGTTTGCGGGCCTCGTCCAGGTCCTTGTGCTTCTCGCCGTCCTCGGCCAGCCCCAGGTTGACCGCCGCCGCGCTCATCAGGTGCACCGCCACCGTGGTGATGACCTCCACCGCCGGTACGTCCGCGATGTCGCGGGTCAGGTCGTCGAAGTCGGGGTTCTCGGGAGCCTCGGGGCTCTCCGGCTGGCTGCTCATGGGTACTCGTCTCACCGGTCGAACACGGATGTCTGCACCGCAGTCTGCCTGATCACCGGGGGGCGCACCCAAAACGCCTCCGCGCCGGGGAATTCTGCGCTACGGCGGAACGCTGCTATGGTTGGACACTGACCGGCCAGGTACTGGCGTGCCCGAGGGAAATCCCGAGGACACCGTACCCGGCCCACAAGTGGAGTCTCCTCCCACCCGCATCGACCGCAGGGTCGTCGGGTTCCGGTCCGGTGGTGCCCGTCCTGCCAAGGATGAGGCATCGCTCAGCGCGTATCGCGGACATGTGCTCCGCGGCAGCGCGCCGGTTTCCGTGGAGCCCCGCCTGTGTGTCATGCGGGGCTTTTTTCGTGCCCGCGGTGCTGCGCCCCGCGCATCCCCACCGCGGTACGAATGAAGTCCTGTATGGCGGTGAAAAGTCCGCTGTTCACGCGACTGCCGTCGGCAGCCGCGAGGTGCAACCGAGGAGGATCCATCAGCACCGAGCCCCGCATCAACGACCGGATTCGCGTCCCCGAGGTGCGACTCGTCGGTCCCAGTGGCGAGCAGGTCGGCATCGTGCCGCTGGCCAAGGCCCTGGAACTTGCGCAGGAGTACGACCTGGACCTGGTCGAGGTCGCGGCGACCGCCCGGCCGCCGGTGTGCAAGCTCATGGACTACGGCAAGTTCAAGTACGAGTCCGCCCTGAAGGCCCGTGAGGCGCGCAAGAACCAGGCGCACACGGTCATCAAGGAGATGAAGCTCCGCCCGAAGATCGACCCGCACGACTACGACACCAAGAAGGGTCACGTCGTCCGGTTCCTCAAGCAGGGTGACAAGGTCAAGATCACGATCATGTTCCGTGGTCGCGAGCAGTCCCGCCCCGAGCTCGGCTTCCGGCTGCTGCAGCGTCTCGCGTCGGATGTCGAGGAGCTGGGCTTCATCGAGTCCAACCCGAAGCAGGACGGCCGGAACATGATCATGGTTCTGGGCCCGCACAAGAAGAAGACCGAGGCCATGGCCGAGGCCCGCGAGGCGGCAGCCGCCCGCAAGGCCGACCGCCAGGGCCGTCCCGCCGAGGACGAAGAGGCCCCCGCCGCCGAGCAGGCGCCGGAGGAGGCCGCGGAGTCCGTGGCGGCCGAGGCCGCCGAAGAGACTGTCGACGCCCCCGACGGCGACGAGGTCTCGGACGCTTCGGAGGTGGCAGCCAACTAGGCTGCCGCGTCCACCCGGCCCACCGGCACCCGCCGGAGGGCCCAGAGACACCAGCGCTCCCGCTCGCGCCCCGGCGCCGGGCGGGAGCGGACCGACGAGGAGAGTACGGCGACATGCCGAAGAACAAGACGCACTCCGGTGCCAGCAAGCGCTTCAAGATCACTGGCTCCGGCAAGGTGCTGCGCCAGCGCGCCGGCCGTCGCCACTACCTCGAGCACAAGGCGTCCACGCTGACCCGTCGCCTTGCCGGCACGGTCGAGGTCTCCCCGGCTGACGCCAAGAAGGTCAAGAAGCTTCTCGGCAAGTGATCCTGCGCCCCGCGCAGCCGATCCCCTCGACCCATTCGTAACCGGACCGTGTGAGACAGACCGCGGTCCTCACCAAGGAGTAACAACGTGGCACGCGTCAAGCGGGCAGTAAACGCCCACAAGAAGCGCCGGGTCATCCTCGAGCGCGCCAGCGGTTACCGCGGCCAGCGCTCGCGCCTGTACCGCAAGGCCAAGGAGCAGGTCACCCACTCCTTCGTCTACAACTACAACGACCGGAAGAAGCGCAAGGGCGACTTCCGTCAGCTGTGGATCCAGCGCATCAACGCTGCGGCGCGTGCGAACGGCATGACGTACAACCGCCTGATCCAGGGCCTGAAGCTGGCCAGCGTCGAGATCGACCGCAAGATGCTCGCCGAGCTCGCCGTGCACGACGCCACCGCGTTCGCCGCGCTGGTCGAGGTCGCGCAGAAGGCCCTCCCGGCCGACGTCAACGCGCCCCGCGTCGCCGCCTGAGCGACTGCCTGAGCCGGCTCTCCGCCGGCCTCTGTCGCAGCAAGCGCCATCCGAGAACGGACCCGTAGGGGGATCACCCCTTGCGGGTCCGTTCCCGTTAGCCGAAGTGAGAGCAAGCGATGCCCCAGCAGCCCCACCCCGCCCCCGAGCTGACCTCGCTGCGCTCGACCAGGGTCACCGCCGCCCGCAGGCTCTCCCGCCGGGCCCAGCGCGGCAAGGAGCGCCGCTTCGTCGCCGAGGGCCCGCAGGCGGTCCGCGAGGCCGTGGCGTACGGCACGCTGCCGGGCGGCGAGCACGCCGTGGTGGAGATCTACACCACGGCCGAGGCCGCCGAGCGCCATGCCGACCTGCTGGCCGACGCCAGGGCCGCCCGGGTGCCGGTGCTGACCGCCACCGACGAGGTGATCGAGGCGGTCTGCCAGACCGTCACCCCGCAGGGGATCGCCGCCGTCTGCCGCTTCGTGGACACCTCCTTCGAGCAGGTGCTGGCCGCAGGACCCAGACTGGTCGCGGTGCTGGCCCACGTCCGCGACCCCGGGAACGCCGGGACGGTGCTGCGCACGGCCGACGCCGCCGGGGCCGACGCGGTGGTGCTCACCGACGCCTCGGTCGACCTCTACAACCCCAAGGCCGTCCGGGCCTCGGTCGGCAGCCTCTACCACCTGCCGGTGGCCGTGGGGGTGCCGGTGGAGCAGGCCGTGGCCGGACTGCGCGCGGCCGGGGTGCGGATCCTGGCGGCGGACGGCGCCGGCGAGCGCGACCTGGACCAGGAGCTGGACGACGGCACCCTGGGCGGCCCGACCGCCTGGGTCTTCGGCAACGAGGCCTGGGGCCTGCCCGAGCCCACCCGGGCGCTGGCCGACGAGGTGGTCCGGGTCCCGATCCACGGGCACGCCGAGAGCCTCAACCTCGCGACCGCCGCCGCGGTGTGCCTCTACGCCTCCGCGCGCGCACAGCGTGCCCCCGCCGGGTGCCGCTCCCAGGGCCTGGTTCGCTAGGGTGACCACGGCGGCATCCGGAGGGGAGGGCGGCCATGACCGACACGCGGCAGCTCCGTGCGTCAACCCGCGCTGTCCTGCCGGGCCTCGATCCGGAGGACCTGCCGGACGGGCTGGTCGTCGCGGACGCCGACGGGGTGGTCGTCTGCTTCAACTCCGCGGCCGCCCAGATCAGCGGGATCAGCCGGGAACAGGCGCTGGGCCGGCCACTGGCCGAGGCGCTGCCTTTAGAGGATCTGGAGGGCCGCCGCTGGTGGCCGCTGCTGGACCCCTACGGCGGCCTGCGGATACGCACCGGCCAGCCGGAACGCAATCTGCTGCTGCCCGGCGGCCGCGAGGTGCTGGTCTCGGCCCGCTACCTGCGCGAGGGCACCGGACCGGTGCGCCGGGTGGTGGTCGCGCTGCGCGGCACCGAGGCCAGGCGCCGCACCGAGCGCAGCCACGCCGAGCTGATCGCCACCGTCGCCCATGAGCTGCGCTCCCCGCTGACCAGCGTCAAGGGCTTCACCGCGACCCTGCTGCAGAAGTGGGAGCGGTTCACCGACGACCAGAAGAAGCTGATGCTGGAGACGGTCGACGCGGACGCCAACCGGGTCACCCGGCTGATCGCCGAACTGCTCGACATCTCCAGGATCGACGCCGGACGGCTGGAGATCCGCCGGCAGAAGGTCGACCTGCCGCAGGCGCTGCGCCGCCACGTGGAGGGGAAGATCGCCGCCGGGGTCGCCCCGGAGCGCTTCGTGATCCGGGTCAACGAGCCGCTGCCCCCGCTGTGGGCGGACGCCGACAAGGTCGACCAGGTGCTGGGCAACCTGCTGGAAAACGCGGTGCGCCACGGTGAGGGAACTGTCACCATCGAGGTCGAGCCGGACAAGGCGGTCCTCGCCTCCGGCCAACTGCGCGAAGGGACGGCGGTGACGGTGAGCGACCAGGGCCCCGGCATCCCCGAGGAGTCCATCCCGCGCGTCTTCACCCGCTTCTGGCGCGGCAGCAAGCGCGGCGGCACCGGCCTCGGCCTCTACATCGTCAAGGGCATCGTCGAGGCACACGGCGGCAGCATCGCGGTGGACCGGGTGCCCGAGGGCGGCGCCAGGTTCCGATTTATCCTGCCCGCGGGCATCCCCGACTTCATGGCCTGAGCGGTACGTCCCGTCCTGACCGGTACGTCCCAGGCCCGTCGCGGAGGGCAAGCGGGCGCTGCTGACTCCAGAACCTCAGTAGACTCGGCCTTTGGCGCCGTGCGCTGAACCACGCAGGAGCATGGGAAGAAGAGGGATGTCCGCACCGAACAAGTCCTACGACCCGGTCGAGGTTGAGGCGTTGAAGCCGGAAGAGATCGAGCGTCTGCGGGACGAGGCGCTGGCCGCGTTCGAGGCCGCCGCCGACCTCGCCGCGCTGCAGGAGGCCAAGGTCGCCCACACCGGTGACCGCTCCCCGCTGTCCCTGGCCAACCGCGAGATCGGCGCGCTGCCGCCGCAGGCCAAGAAGGAGGCGGGCCAGCGGGTCGGCCAGGCCCGCGGAGCCGTCAACAAGGCCCTCGCCGAGCGCCGCGCCGTGCTGGAGGCCGAGCGGGACGCCCGGGTGCTCACCGAGGAGGCCGTGGACGTCACCCTCCCGTACGACCGCGCCCCGCGCGGCGCCCGGCACCCGCTGACGACCCTGTCCGAGCGGCTCGGCGACATCTTCACCTCCATGGGCTACGCCATCGCCGAGGGTCCCGAGGTCGAGGCCGAGTGGCTGAACTTCGACGCCCTCAACATGGGCCCGGACCACCCTGCGCGCTCCACCCAGGACACCTTCTTCCTCAAGGACGCGACCGGGCAGCCCACCGACGGGGTGGTGCTGCGGACGCACACCTCCGGCGTGCAGATCCGCTCCATGCTGGCCGCCTCCGAGCCGCCGATCTACGTGATCTGCCCGGGCCGGGTGTTCCGCTCCGACGAGCTGGACGCCACCCACACCCCGGTCTTCAGCCAGATCGAGCTGCTGGCCGTGGACGAGGGCCTGACCATGGCCGACCTCAAGGGCACCCTGGACCACATGGTGGTCTCGCTCTTCGGCGAGGGCATGAAGACCCGGCTGCGCCCGAACTACTTCCCCTTCACCGAGCCGTCCGCCGAGATGGACATGGTGTGCTTCCACTGCCGCGGCGAGTCCGTCGGCAACCCGGACCGCCCCTGCCGCACCTGCTCCTCCGAGGGCTGGATCGAGCTGGGCGGCTGCGGGATGGTCAACCCGCGGGTGCTGATCGCCTGCGGCATCGACCCCAACAAGTACAGCGGCTTCGCGTTCGGCTTCGGCATCGAGCGACTGCTGATGTTCCGCCACAACGTCGAAGACATGCGAGACATCGTGGAGGGTGACGTGCGCTTCACCCTTCCGTTCGGGATGGAGATCTGATGCGCGTCCCGCTTTCCTGGCTGCGGGAGTACGTCGACCTGCCCGCAGGCGAGACCGGCCGCGACGTGGCCGACCGGCTGGTCCGGGCCGGCCTTGAGGTCGAGACCGTCGAGCAGCTCGGCGGCGACCTCAAGGGCCCGCTGGTGGTCGGCAAGGTCCTGGCCATCGAGGAGCTCACCGGCTTCAAGAAGCCGATCCGCTACTGCCAGGTCGACGTCGGTGACGCCAACGGCACCGGCGAGCCGCAGAACATCGTCTGCGGCGCCCGCAACTTCGCCGTCGGCGACAAGGTCGTCGTGGTGCTCCCCGGCGCGGTGCTGCCCGGCCCGTTCCCGATCTCGGCGCGGCAGACCTACGGCCACACCTCCGAGGGCATGATCTGCTCGGCCCGCGAGCTGGGCATGGGCGACGAGCACGACGGCATCATCGTGCTGCCGGCCGAGTACGTGCCCGGTACCGACGCCGTCGAGCTGCTGGAGCTGGTGGACGAGGTCCTGGACATCGCCGTCACCGCCGACCGCGGCTACTGCCTGTCGGTGCGCGGTGTCGCCCGCGAGGCCGCCATCGCCTACGGCCTGCCGCTGAGCGACCCGGCGCTGCTGGACGTGCCGCCGGCCAACGCCTACGGCCCGCTGGTCAAGGTCGAGGACCAGGCCGGCTGCGACCGCTTCGTGGCCCGCAGCGTCATCGGCATCGAGCCGACCGCGCTGTCCCCGCTGTGGATGCAGCGCCGGATCCAGAAGGCCGGGATGCGCCCGATCTCGCTGGCCGTGGACATCACCAACTACGTGATGCTGGAGCTAGGCCAGCCGCTGCACGCCTACGACCGCAGCCGGATCGACGGCGCGATCACGGTGCGCCGCGCCCGCGCGGGCGAGAAGCTGCGCACCCTGGACGGCGTCGAGCGCACCCTGGACGTCGAGGACCTGCTGATCTGCGACAACTCCGGGCCGATCGGCCTGGCCGGGGTCATGGGCGGCGCGGGCACCGAGATCGCCACCGCGGTCGAGGACCCGGAGACCGGCCGGGTCGACGGCACCACCGAGGTCGTCATCGAGGCCGCGCACTTCGCGCCGGTCGCCATCGCGCGCAGCGTGCGCCGGCACAAGCTGCCCTCCGAGGCCGCCAAGCGCTTCGAGCGCGGGGTGGACCCGGAGGCCGGCAAGGCCGCCGCGCAGCGCGCCGTGGACCTGCTGGTGCTGGTCGCCGGCGGCACCGCCGAGGCCGGGGTCACCGACATCGCCGCCCCGCACCCGGTGCACAGCATCACCATCGCCGCGGACCACCCGGACCGGGTGGCCGGGCAGGAGTACGGCCGCGAGACCGTGGTGCGCCGGCTCCAGGAGGTCGGCTGCACCGTGGTCGGCGGCGACGTGCTGGTGGTCACCCCGCCGAGCTGGCGGCCGGACCTGACCGACCCCAACGACCTCGCCGAGGAGGTCATCCGGCTGGAGGGCTACGCCGAGCTGCCCTCCACGCTGCCGACGCCGCCCGCGGGCACCGGCCTGACCGAGTCCCAGCGGCTGCGCCGCCGCACCGGTCTGGCGCTGGCCGGGGCGGGCTACGTCGAGGTGCTGAACTACCCGTTCATCGGCGAGGCCGTGCTCGACGCCTTCGGGCTCGACGCGGACGACCCGCGCCGGACGACGGTGCAGCTGGCCAACCCGATCTCCGACGAGGAGCCGTCGCTGCGCACCACGCTGCTGCCCGGCCTGCTGGCGGCGCTGCGCCGCAATGTCGGCCGGGGCGCGACGGACGTGGCGCTGTTCGAGCAGGGCCTGGCCTTCCGGGTGGACGGCACCGACCCGGAGGCGCTGTTCAACGCGCCGCGGCTGCCGGTCGACCGCCGTCCCACCGACGAGGAGATCGCGCAGCTCAACGCCGCGCTGCCGCGCCAGCCGCGGCGGGTCGCCACCGTCCTGGCGGGCAACCGCGAGCCCGACGGCTGGTGGGGCAAGGGTCGCGCGGCGACCTGGGCCGACGCGGTCGAGTCGGCCCGCACCGTGGCGGCCGCCGCCGGGGTGGAGCTGACGGTCCGCCAGGATCGGCACGCGCCCTGGCACCCGGGCCGCTGCGCCGCCCTCTACGTGGGCGACCGGCTGGTCGGCCACGCGGGCGAGCTGCACCCGCGCACCGTCAAGGCGCTGCACCTGCCGGAGCGCACCTGCGCGATGGAGCTGGACGTCGAGCTGCTGACGGCCGACGGCGGCGGCCATGTCGAGGGGCCGAGGATCTCCGGCTTCCCGGTCGCCACCCAGGACGTGGCCCTGGTCGTGGACGCCACCGTGCCGGCCGCCGAGGTGGAGGCCGCGCTGCGGTCCGGCGCCGGACCGCTGCTGGAGTCGCTGCGGCTGTTCGACGTCTACACCGGCGAGCAGATCGGCGCGGACAAGAAGTCGCTGGCGTACGCGCTGCGGTTCCGCGCCGCCGACCGCACCCTCACCGCCGAGGAGGCGTCGGCGGCCCGCGAGGCGGCCGTCGCCGAGGCCGTGAGCCGCACCGGCGCGACCGCGCGCGGCTGACGCGCCGCAGGCAGCACGGCGGCCCGTTCCCGGATTCCGGGGGCGGGCCGCCGTTGTGCTGCGGGTTCCGACCGCCCCGGTTCGCACCGAGCGGGTTCGGGCCGGGCGGTTTGAGCCGTGGCGGCGGGCGACAGGATCAGGGGCAGGAACGTTCTTGCGCCAGGAGGCCCCATGCCGTCCAGTCCCGCCCCGATACGCCTGTCCGACGAGGTCCGAAAAGCCGTGGAGCGGGGCCGCCCGGTGGTGGCGCTGGAGTCGACGATCATCTCGCACGGGCTGCCGCGCCCCCGGAACCTGGAGGTCGCCCGGGAGCTGGAGGCAGCCGTCCGCGCGGGCGGGGCGGTGCCGGCCACCATCGCGGTGCTGGACGGGGTGGCCAGGGTCGGACTCGGCAAGGACGAGCTGGAGCGGGTCGCCAACGACCCGGACCTGCGCAAGCTGGGCTTCCGCGATCTGGCCCCCGCGGTCGCGCTCGGGGCGAGCGGCGCGACCACGGTGTCCGGGACGGCCTTCCTGGCCCATTCGGCCGGGATCGCGGTGTTCGCCACCGGCGGCCTCGGCGGAGTGCACCGGGACTGGACGACCCTGCAGGACGAGTCCGCCGACCTGGGGCTGCTGGCCCGGGTGCCGATCACGGTGGTGTGCGCGGGGGTGAAGTCCATCCTGGACGTCCCGGCGACGCTGCAGCGCCTGGAGACCCTGAACGTGGGCGTCGTCGGCTACCGGACCACCGAGTTCCCCGGCTTCTACCTGCGCAGCTCCGGACTGCCGGTGGACTGGACGCTGGACACCCCGGAGCAGGTGGCGGAGCTGATGCGGGCCCGCTGGCAGCTCAACGCCGACCTCACCGCGCTGGTGGTCGGCAACCCGGTGCCCGAGGCGGAACAGCTCGACCCCGAACTGCACGACCGGGTCCTCGCCAAGGCGCTGCGCGCCGCCGAACGCCAGGGGATCACCGGCCAGGCGGTCACCCCGTTCCTGCTCGGCTACCTGGTGAAGCACACCGACGGGGCCTCCCTGGAGGCTAATCTCGCCGCGGTGCGGGGCAATGTCGCGCTGGCGGCGAAGATCGCCCGCAGCCACGCGGCGCTCAGTTGACCACCGGTCAGGCGGCCAACGCGCAGCTGACGCCGGCTCAAGCCCTGCTGGTGGTGGGCGACCTGGTCACCGATGTGGTGGCGCTGCACGCCAAGCCGCTGAGCCCGGACACCGACACCTCGGCGCGGATCGCGGTCCGCCCCGGCGGATCCGCCGCCAACACCGCGGCCTGGGCGGCCCACGCGGGCGTACCGGCGCGGCTGCTGTCCCGGGTCGGCGCCGACTCGGCCGACTGGCACCGCGAGGCGCTGGCCCGCGGCGGTGTGGAGACCTGCCTGCGGGTGGACCGCGACCGGCCGACCGCGGTCGTCATCGACCTGGTGGACGGCGCGGGGGAGCGGACCTTCGTGACCGACCGCGGCGCCAGCGGCGCGCTGGGCCCGTCGGACTGGCAGGACGCGCTGCTGGACGGGGTCGGCCGGCTGCACCTCTCCGGCTACCTGCTGTTCGGCGCCGAGGGCCGGGCGCTGGCCGCGGTCGCGGTGGCGGCGGCCCGCGCCCGGGGGATCGGCGTCAGCGTGGACCCGGCGTCCAGCGGCTTCCTGCGCGAGTTCGGTGCGGACCGGTTCCTGGCCCTGCTCGGCGGCGTCGACCTGCTGCTGCCCAACCTGGACGAGGCCCGGGCGCTGACCGGGCAGTCCGATCCGTCGATCGCGGCCCGCGTGCTCAGCGCGCGCTGCCACTGCCTGGTGGCCCTGAAGCTGGGCTCCGCCGGCGCGCTGCTCGCCGAGCACGGTGCGCTGCTCGGCCGGGTACCGGCTCCGGGGGCCGTCCCACTGGACTCCACCGGCGCCGGCGACGCCTTCGCCGGCGGCCTGCTGGCAGCGCTGCTCGACGGCGCCGACCCGGCCGCAGCCGCGGCGGCAGGCTGCCGGCTGGGGGCGACGGCGGTGCTCGCGGTGGGCGGCCGTCCGGCAGCCGTCCCTGCCCGCTGACAGGGCCGGGCGCGGTACTGCGCCAATGCTTGAGTGCTCAAGCTTCTGCTACGGTGGAGGCATGAACGAGGCACTGGAGACGTCGCTGCGGCTGGTTCGGGCCCAGGCGGCGCTGGTCAAGCGGTTCGACGCGCGGCTGTCCGGGCTGCACGGGGTCAGTTTCGCCGACCTGGCCGTGCTGCGCTGCCTCGGCCAGGCCGAGGGCGGCCGGATGCGCCGGGTGGACCTGGCCCAGGCGCTGGGCCTGTCCGCGTCCGGCGTCACCCGGGGCCTGATCCCGCTGGAGCGGATCGGCCTGGTCGTCCGCGAGCCCGACCCGCGCGACGCCCGGGTGGCGTACGCGGCGCTGACGCCCACCGGTCGGGAGCGGCTGGACGAGATGGAGCGGACCGCGGCCGAGGTCGCCGAGTCCGTCTTCACCGGCGAGGTCTGGGAGGACGGCGGGCTGGCCACGCTGGTCGACCTGCTGGACGCACTCGAGGGCAGCGCCGGGGCCGGTGCCGCCAGGTCCCGGAAGCGGACGGAATCGACGGCCGACCGGCATGGTTGACCTGCTGGGGGAGGCGCAGTGGCGGATGGTGGAGCTACTACTGGGCGGCGGTTGGGCGGTTCCACTGCCGGGCGGACGAGAGGCTGAGCGGGTGCGGGCGAACAGCGGACTGACCGAGGTGACCGCGCTGCGGTACCTCGAACCGCTGCGCGCCGGGGGTTCGCTGCCCGGTGTCGTCGAGACCGACGACCTGGGCACCTACGTGGTCAAGTTCTCCGGCGCCGCACAGGGCCGCAAGGCGCTGGTGGCCGAGGTCGTCACCGCCGAGCTGGGACGGCGGCTGGGTCTGCCGGTCCCGGAGATGGTGCTGGTCAGGTTCGACCCCGAGGTGGCGGCGCACGAGCCGGACCCGGAGGTGCAGGACCTGCTGCGGGCCAGCGCCGGACTGAACCTCGGCATGGACTTCCTGCCCGGGGCCCGCGACTTCGCCCCCGGGGTGGTCCGGGACGTGGACGTCTCGCCCGCCGAGGCCGGCCGGATCGTCTGGTTCGACGCCCTGGTGGGCAATGTCGACCGCACCGTGCACAGCCCCAACCTGATGGTGTGGCACCAGCGGTTGTGGCTGATCGACCACGGCGCGGCGCTGATCTTCCACCACCGCTGGTCCGGTGCGGCGGAGGCGGTCGGCCGGAAGTACCCGATGTCCGAGCACGCCCTCGGCGGATACTCACCCGACGTCGCCGGGGCGGACCGGGCCCTGGCGCCGCTGGTCACCGTCGACCTGCTGCGCGAGGTCACCGAGCTGGTCCCGGACGAGTGGCTGGAGCCGGAGCCGGGCCTGGACACCCCCGAGCTGCAGCGTGCGGCCTATGTCAGCCACCTCGCCGCCAGGGCCGGCCGCTCCGCCGAGTGGCTGCCGGACTGCTTCGCCACCCCCGAGGAGTTGGCCGAGCGCGAGGCGAGGCGCACCGCGGCGAGCCTCGCCGGCCGCCCGGCCTGGCTCCAGCACGTGCGGGGCTGACCGGAGCGGGAGCCGACCGGGGCCGGGCCGACCGAGGCGGGGTTGACCGGGGCCGACACCTGCGGGGTAGCGTCACCCCATGCGGATCTGTGTGGTGGGGGCCGGGGCGGTCGGCGGGTTCATCGGGGCGAGGCTCGCCCTCGCGGGCGTGGAGACCTCGGCGGTCGCGCGCGGCGCGACCCTGGACTCGCTGCGCTGGCACGGCTGGCGGCTGGAGTCGGCGGAGCGGCCGGACGACGCCGTCGCCTCCGCGCCGGTCCGGGCCACCGACGACGCTGCCGAACTGGGCGTGCAGGACGTGGTGGTGCTCGCGGTCAAGGCGCACGCGGTCCGCTCCACACTGGACAGCCTCGCCCACCTGGTCGGTCCGGAGACCGCCGTGGTCGCCGCCCTCAACGGCGTGCCCTGGTGGTTCTTCGACGGCTTCGGCGGCCCCTGCGAGGGCCGGCACCTGGACACGGTCGACCCCGGCGGCCGGATCGCCGCCGCGGTCCCGACCTCCCGGGTCGTCGGCTGCGTGGTCCACGTCAGCTGCAGCACCCCCGAACCGGGCCTGGTGCACCACCACAAGGGCGAGGGGCTGATCCTCGGCGAGCCCGACAACACGGACTCGCCCCGGGTACGTGAACTCGTCTCGCTGCTGCGCGGCGCGGGGCTGGAGGCGACCGGGTCCACCGCCATCCAGCGGGACGTCTGGTTCAAGCTCTGGGGCAATATGACGATGAACCCGGTCTCCGCCCTCACCGGCGCGACCGGCGACCTCATCCTCGACGACGAACTGGTGATGGCCTTCTGCCATGCCGCGATGCGGGAGGCGGCCGAGATCGGCGCCCGCATCGGCTGCCCGATCGAGCAGAGCCCCGAGGACCGCAGCCAGGTCACCCGCAAGCTCGGCGTGGCCAGGACCTCCATGCTCCAGGACGCCCAGGCCGGGCGCAGGCTCGAACTCGACGCCCTGGTCGGCTCGGTGCGCGAGATCGGCGGCCTGCTGGGGCTGGCCACCCCCAGCATCGACGCGATGCTGGGCCTCACCCGCCTCAGCGCCCGCGTGCACGGCCTGCTCTGACGCTGCGTCATACCACACCAGGTCACACCACGTCACGGGCACGGTGTGTGATGCGCGTTAGTGCGACCGCATCCCGGGTACGCGCTGCAGCAGACGTCAACCGGAGCAACGCCAACCGGATCAACGAGGTGTGACATGCTGCTGCTCGGACTCCTGCTCGTGGGCGGAACCATCGCCTTCGCCACGGTGCTGATCGCCGACAATCTCGACGGTGGGCCGCAGTACTCGGCCACCCTCTTCGATCACCACCTGGCCACCGTCAACACACTGGGCGCGTTCCTCGCGGGGATCGCGCTGGCACTGGTCTTCTGCCTGGCCCTGATGATGGTCTCGGTCGGCGCCCGCCGCGAGCGCCGCCGCAACGCCGAACTGCGTGCCGCCCGCCGCGAGCGCCGGGCCGCCGCGAAGACCGTCGACGCCGGCACCGCCACCGACCCGGGCGAGGACGACACCGCGACCATGCCGGTGCTGACCAAGCGCCGCAGCCGTGGGGTGCACCTGTTCGGCCACTGAGCCACGCCCCCGCCGACGCTGCTTCGTTACGCATGTGACGGCAGGGGCGGGGTAAGGGGGAGTCATGACCGACGCACTGGTGGAGGACGACCCCGGCCGGATCCACCCGGACGACATGGCCGCCATCCTCACCGCCCTCGACGCCATCGACGTCTCCGCCAAGCCGGTGCGGACCGTCGCCCCCGACGACCCGGACGACTGGACCCTGTGCCTGCACTGGCTGCAGCACGGGCCGGTCTCCTCGGACACCGAGACGGCGCTGCCCGGCGTGCTGGCCCGGATCCGGGACCACTACGCCGTCAACGGCCGCACCCCGCCGACCCGGATGGACCTGCACGGACCGGACGGCGGGGAACTGCTCACCGTCGAGGGCGGGCAGTCCCACCCGGCCTGACGGCGTGCTCGACGGCTCTGTCGGCAGTCGAGCGGGGGTCATCAGCGCGGAATGGCGCGGATCAGTGCGGAATGGCGTTGATGACCTCGTGCGCACCCTGGCGCAGCAGCGTCGCCGCCACCGACGTCCCCAACGCCAGTGCGTTGCGGTCCCACTCGTGCGCGTCCAGCGTGGTCTTCCCGTCCGCGCTGAAGACCCGGGCCCGCAGCGACAGCCTGCCGTCGTGCTCGGTGGTCGCGAACGCGGCGATGGGGGAGTTGCAGTGGCCCTGCAGCACATGCAGCAGCATCCGCTCGGCGGTGGTCTGCCGGAAGGTCTCGGCGTCGTTGAGCGCGCCGACGGCCTCGACCACCGCCTCGTCCTCGCTGCGGCACTGCAGGGCGAGGGTGCCCGAGCCCACGGCCGGCATCATCTGCTCCACCGTGAGGATCTCGGTGATCCGGTCCTGCGCCCCGATCCGCTCCAGGCCGGAGACGGCCAGCAGCAGCGCGTCCACGACGCCGGCGTCCAGCTTCGCCAGTCGGCTGTTGGCGTTGCCGCGGATCGGCACCGGCTCCAGTTCGGGCCAGCGCTGCGCGAGTTGGGCCACCCGGCGGACCGAGGAGGTGCCGATCCGGCTGCCGGCCGGAAGCCGGTCCAGGGACAGCCCGCCCGGGTGGACCAGGGCGTCCCGCAGGTCGTCACGCTTCAGGTATGCGGCGAACACCGTCCCGGCCGGCACCGGCCGGTCCCCGGGCACGTCCTTGACGCAGTGCACGGCCAGGTCGATGGTCCCGGCGAGCAGCGCCTGGTCCAGTTCCCGGGTGAAGGCGCCCTTGCCGCCGAGCTCCACCAGCGCGCCCGACCAGCGGTCTCCCGAGGTCGTGAACGGGACGACCTCGGTGGCGATCCCGGGGTGCGCGGCGGCCAGTTCGGCCCGGACCCGCTCCACCTGGGCCAGCGACATCGGGGAGGAACGCGCGCCGATGCGGATCAGTTGAGGATCTGACATGACCTCAGCCTAGGGCGTCCCGGCGGCGGAACCGGCATCAGGGAGGTGGGCGGCCTGTCGGCGGACCCGGAGGGGTATGCTGACGCGTTCCGGTGCGGGGCGGCGGCGGCCCCGGGTCCAGTGGCCCGGGTCAGAGGTCCGCGTCGGCCGGTTCGTAAGTCTCGTTGAGGACCGTCTCGTCGATCGGGTAGAACTCGCCGCGGACGCCGCGGACCACATGGTGCCCGGTGTAGACGCCGACCCAGGTGGAGTGGAGCTCGTCGAAGACCTCGGCGGTGATCTTCGAGTCCTGGCCGGGGTTGCCGGGGCCCGTCGCGGCGATGACGCGGAACGCGCCGCCGCAGAACTCCGTCATCTCCTCCTGGTTGAGGCCGGTCCACAGGAGGGTGCGGACGGTCACCGGACGCTTCCGGCGCATGGTCACGGACGGCATGTCAGTTCCCTCCCACAGTGGTCTCCTGGAGCCGTATGTTGTCAGGCCGGAGGCCGCCGCGACAGCGTAAGACACGTTCCACGCGCGAAGACAACGCAGATTTTTTCGTGCTACGTCAGTTGGGCTGGTTCGGCAGGATTCGAACCTGCGACACACCGGGTTGGAGCCGGCTGCTCTGGCCGAGCTGAGCTACGAACCATCGAGGGTGGTCGACGGGGCTCGAACCCGTGACACCCGCGTCCACAACGCGGTGCTCTGCTGACTGAGCTACGACCACCAGGCGTTCCCGCCGTACAGCAGCCTACGGAGGTCCGGCCGCGGGCCGCGAACGGTTTTCCGGGCCCTCGGAAGGGGGCTGTCGGTAGGGGGCCGTCAGAGGTCCGCGGCGTCCGGCTGCTCGATCCACTCGGTGCGGACGATGTGACGGGTCAGCACCACCAGCCGGTAGTCGGAGAGTTGCTCGTCGCGGTGCTGTTCGAGCCGGATCTCCAGCGCGTCGCGCTCGGTGCCGTACTCGACCATCTCCCGGGGCTGCCCGTCGATGACGGCCTGCACGGCGTACTCGACGATGCCGCCGGACAGTTGCGTCCGCAGCCGGTCGACCTCGGCCAGCAGCGTGGCGATGTCCGCCGACTCCCACCGGTCGGTGGCACCGGCGGCGTACCGGGAGCGGATGGCTTCGACGGCGGGGGCGGGCCGGGTCATCGTGCGGGCTCCTTCTGGCGATGGCGTCTACTTCTACCAGACCCGTGCCGACCTGGGACGGCGCTCCGGCAAGTCCGTCCGCCGTGCGCGGTTCCCGCCGTCGGGCGAGGGTGGAGCCATGAGCGAGACGACGGTATTCATCGGCATGCTCGACGCCAGCCAGAGCAGCCGACAGGTCAGCGCCTCGACCCCGGGCGGCATCCCCGCGGTACGGGCCTGCGGCAGCCGGCGCGAGGCCGAGGAGTTCCTCGGCCAGCTCGGCCTGTCCGTGGACCTGGACGACGAGGAGCGGGTCCAGTGGGACGGCGACCGGGGCGTCTGGCCGGTCGGGTCGTAGCCGGGGCCCCGCGGGCCGCCTCCTGAGCCCGTTCGCGGAGCCCGTCCGACGTGCGACCGGCGGCAGCGCGGGTGACGCTGGGGCCATGAGCGAGCACCCGGAGTCCGACAAGCCCGTCTACGTGGGCGCCCTGGTCCCCGAGGACCGCGACCGCTACGTCCACGTGGTGCGCCCGGACGGCGACACCGTCCGTTCCCTGTGCGCGGACCAGGACCAGTTCGCGGCCTTCGTGGCGCTGGAGCGTCCGGGCACCGACCTGGACGACCCGGCACAGGTCTACTGGGCCGACCACCCCGGCGAGTGGTCGGGCGTCTGATCCGCCCGGCCGCCCCGACGTGCGGCCCGCGCCGCTTGGGGTGAGGCTGACGGTATGGCCAGAAACGCCACGTATCCGGTAGAGATCGGTCCTCTGGTGACCGGCGACCGGCACCGCCACGTCCGCATCGAGCGTCCGGGCTCGGCGCCGGTCTGGGAGGCCTGCGCCACCGGGGCCGACCTCGTCTCCGCGCTGACCGTGTTCCGGCCCGACCTCGACCTCGGCGACGAGTCGCAGGTGCACTGGGTGGGCAGTCCGGGACAGTGGCCGCAGGGCTGAGCCGGATCCGTTCGAGTCCGTCCGAGGTGCGGCGGGGGCCGGGGGGAGTCAGGGTGTAGTCATGGCGATACTCAGCGTTCACCCCGTCGAGATAAGCCCGTTGGTCCCGTGGGACCGCCACCGCCACGTACGCATGCAGCGCATCGGCGGCGGCGATCCGCTCTGGGAGGCATGCTCCACCCAGAACGACCTCAGGGCCGCGTTGAAGCTGTTCCGGCCCGACGTGGACCTCAACGACCCGACCCAGGTGCACTGGGCCGGCGGCCACCCGGGCGAGTGGCCGGAGGACTGAACGGCCGCAGCCCGACATGCGGATTGGTTGATCCCGGGGGAGGCTCAGCCCATGAGCGACGACCTCGATCTTGACCTCGCCCTGGACCGCCTCGACGACCAGGACCGCGATGACCAGGACGCCGACCCCGGGACCTGCGCCGTCTACGTACTGGGCTACAGCCCGGACGAGCCGGACCGGCAGGTCCGCATCGTCCGGGCCGACGGCACCGTGGTCACCCGGCCCTGCGACAGCCAGGAGCGGTTCGAGGCCCTGGTCGAGGTGCACCGCCCCGGCATCGACCTGGACGATCCGGAGCGGGTCTGCTGGGTGGACCACCCCGGCGAGTGGTCCGGCGCCGTCGGCTGAGCCCGGTCGGCCGAGCCCGGCCGAGCCCCGTCGGTCGACGTCAGTACTGGTAGAAGCCCCGGCCGGACTTGCGGCCGAGGAGGCCGGCGTCGACCATCCGCTGCAGCAGCGGCGGCGCGGCGTACAGGGGCTCCTTGTACTCGTGGTACATCGACTCGGCGATGGAGACGATGGTGTCCAGGCCGATCAGGTCGCACAGCCGGAGCGGGCCCATCGGGTGGGCGCAGCCGGCCTCCATGCCCTTGTCGATGTCCTCGGCGGTGGCCACTCCTGACTCGAACATCCGGACGGCGGAGAGCAGGTAGGGCACCAGCAGGGCGTTGACCACGAAGCCGGCCCGGTCGCGGGCCCGGATCGGGTCCTTGGCCAGCACCTCGCGGGTGAAGGCCTCGGCGCGGGTCACCGTCTCGGCCGAGGTGGTGAGCGTGGGGATGATCTCCACCAGCTTCTGCACCGGCGCGGGGTTGAAGAAGTGTATGCCGAGCACCTGCTCCGGGCGGGAGGTGGCCGAGGCCAGCTTCACGATCGGGATGGAGGAGGTGTTGGACGCCAGGATGGCGTCGCGCCGCTCCACCACCTGGTCCAGGGTCTGGAAGATCGCGCTCTTGACGTCCTCGCGCTCGGCCACCGCCTCGATGACCAGGTCGCGGTCGGCGAAGTCGGCCAGTTCGGTGGTGAAGGAGATCCGGGCCAGCGCCGCGTCGCGCTCCTCCTCGGTGAGCTTGCCGCGCTTGACCGCGGTGTCGAACGAGCCGGTGAGCCGGGTGCGGCCGAGCTCCAGCGCCTCGCCGCTCGCCTCGGAGACCTTGACGTCCAGTCCGGCCCGGGCGAAGACCTCGGCGATCCCCGACCCCATCAGCCCGCAGCCGACGACCCCTACCCGCGCGATGTCGCTCACATCAAGTCCATTCGTTCGTGCCCGCTGAGTGGTCAGCCTGCAGATCAACCGAGCCGACGTTACTCCGTCACGGCCCGCGTGTCCGAGGCCGCCGGTGCCGCCCGGTGATCAACAATGGCAGTCCGGCGCCACGAGAGGAGTCCAGGGTGCCCCTGCGGACGCTCGAAGGAGAGGTCGCCCTGATCACCGGCGCGGGCCGGGGGATCGGACGGGAGATCGCACTCGGCCTGGCCGAGGAAGGCATGCACCTGGGCGTGATCGGACGCCATCGGGAGACGCTCACGGAGACCCTGCGCGCCTGCGTGAAGCAGGGTGTGAAATGCGTCGCAGTCGCCGCCGACGTCACCCATCCCGGGGCGGTCCGGGAGGCGGTGCGCAGCGTGGAGCGTGACCTGGGACCGGTCGGGTTGCTGGTCAACAACGCCGGACAGATCGACCGCGCCGAGGTGCCGCTGTGGGAGGCGGACCCGCTGCAGTGGTGGTCGGTCGTGGAGACCAATCTGCGCGGGCCCTTCAACATGATGCGGGCCGTGCTGCCGGGCATGGTGGAGCGTCAGCGCGGCCGGGTGGTCAACCTCAACTCCGGCTTCGCGCTGCGCCCGGAGTGGCGCTACTCGGCGTACGCGACCTCCAAGGCGGCGCTGCTGCGGCTGAGCGACAACGTCGCCGGACCGCTGCGCCCGCACGGGGTGACCGTGCTGGACATCAGCCCGGGCGCGGTGGCCACCGAGATGACGGCGGGCATGCCGATGTTCGCGGACATGCTGCACTGGGGCAGCATCCCGCTGCTGGTCTCGACCGTCGCCGACGCGGCCCGGGGCCGTCTGGACCTGCTGCACGGGCGCTTCCTGCATCTGGGCCAGGACAGCATCCCGGAGCTGCTGGAACAGGCGGGCCGGATCAGCGAGCACGACGCCAGGACGCTGCGGCTGCGCCCGTACAGCGAGGAGGACCCGCTCGCGCGGACCGGCGGCTGAGCGCAGGGGTGAGCGCCTGCCGGGCGCAGGGCTGACTGCATAGCTGATTGCATGAATGTGCCTTCCTTCGTATAGTTATCCCGAAGCGGAGGAGGAGTCATGGCAGTCACGCCCACCAGTGCGCCCACCACGTCCCGGCCCGGCATGTTCCGGGCGGCGGTGGCCGGCGCCAGCGGCTACGCCGGGGGCGAGGTGCTGCGCATGCTGCTGAACCACCCGCGGATCGAGATCGGCGCCCTCACCGGCGGCTCCAACGCCGGCACCCGGCTCGGCGAGCTCCAGCCGCACCTGCTGCCGCTGGCCGACCGGGTCCTGGAGCCCACCGACGCCGAGACGCTGGCCGGCCACGACGTGGTCTTCCTCGGCCTGCCGCACGGTCAGTCCGCGGCCGTCGCCGCGCAGTTGGGCGAGGACGTGCTGATCGTCGACTGCGGCGCCGACTTCAGGCTGCACGACCCCGCCGAGTGGGAGAAGTTCTACGGCTCCCCGCACGCCGGCACCTGGCCCTACGGTCTGCCCGAACTGCCCGGCGCCCGGGAGGCGTTGAAGGGCAGCCGGCGGATCGCCGTCCCCGGCTGCTACCCCACCGCGGTCACCCTCGCCCTGATCCCGGCCTACGCCGCCGGGCTGGCCGAGCCCGAGGCGGTGGTGGTCGCCGCCTCCGGCACCTCCGGCGCCGGCAAGGCAGCCAAGACCCATCTGCTCGGCAGCGAGGTGATGGGCAGCATGAGCCCGTACGGCGTCGGCGGCGTGCACCGGCACACCCCGGAGATGACGCAGAACCTCTCGGCGGTGGCCGGGGAGCGGGTGGCCGTCTCGTTCACCCCCACCCTGGCGCCGATGTCCCGCGGCATTCTCGCCACCTGCAGCGTCAAGGCCCGACCCGGCACCACCCCGCAGCGGCTGCGCCAGGCCTACAGCGCGGCGTACGCCGCCGAGCCCTTCGTCCACCTGCTGCCCGAGGGGCAGTGGCCCGCCACCTCCGCCGTCCTCGGCTCCAACCACGCGCTGGTGCAGGTCGCCCTGGATGAGAGCGTCGGACGGATCACCGTGGTCAGCGCCATCGACAACCTCGCCAAGGGGACGGCCGGCGGCGCCGTCCAGAGCATGAACATCGCCCTCGGGCTGCCCGAGGAACTCGGCCTTCCGCAGACTGGAGTCGCACCGTGACCAGCCCCACCACCAGCAGCACCGGAGCGTCCGGCACCGCGGCGTCCGGCATCGGAGTCACCGCGGCGCAGGGCTTCCGCGCGGCCGGGATCACCGCCGGGATCAAGGCCTCCGGCACCCCGGACCTGGCCCTGGTCGTCAACGACGGACCCACCCTCGCCGCCGCCGGGGTCTTCACCTCCAACCGGGTCAAGGCCGCCCCGGTGCACTGGTCCGAGCAGGTCGTCAAGGGCGGCACCGTCTCCGCCGTCATCCTCAACTCCGGTGGCGCCAACGCCTGCACCGGTCCGCTCGGCTTCCAGGACACCCACGCCACCGCGGAGCGCACCGCCGAAGTGCTCGGCCTGAACGCCGCCGAGGTGGCCGTCGCGTCCACCGGACTGATCGGGGTCCGGCTGCCGATGGACAAGCTGCTCCCCGGCGTGGACACCGCAGCCGCCGCGCTCAGCGCGGACGGTGGCGAGGCCGCCGCCGTCGCCATCAAGACCACCGACACCGTCCACAAGACCGCCGCGGTCACCCACGCCGACGGCTGGACCGTCGGCGGCATGGCCAAGGGCGCCGGCATGCTCGCCCCCGGCCTGGCCACCATGCTGGTGGTGCTCACCACCGACGCCGTGGTGGACGCCCAGCGGCTGGACACCGCGCTGCGCTCGGCCACCCGCACCACCTTCGACCGGGTCGACTCCGACGGCTGCATGTCCACCAACGACACCGTGCTGCTGCTGGCCTCCGGCGCAAGCGGGGTGACGCCGGATCAGGCCGCGTTCGCGGAGGCGGTCCGCACCGTCTGCGCCGACCTGGCGCTGCAGCTGGTCGGCGACGCCGAGGGCGCCAGCAAGGACATCCGGATCGACGTCGTGGGCGCCGCCACCGAGGCCGAGGCCGTCGACGTGGCCCGCACCATCGCCCGCAACAACCTGCTCAAGTGCGCCGTCCACGGCGAGGACCCCAACTGGGGCCGGGTGCTGTCCGCGATCGGCACCACCAGCGCGGCCTTCGACCCGGACGCCCTGGACGTGGCCATCAACGGCGTCTGGGTGTGCAGGTCGGGCGGCGTCGGCGAGGACCGCGACCTGGTCAGCATGAAGGACCGTCAGGTCGTGATCACCGCCGACCTGCACGCGGGACCGGCCGAGGCCACCGTGTGGACCAACGACCTCACCGCCGACTACGTCCACGAGAACAGCGCCTACTCCAGCTGAAGGGGCCCGACGGCCGTGCACATCGCACCCAAGGGCGAACAGGCCCGCAACAACACCGCGCTGCCCAAGGCGCTCACCCTGATCGAGGCGCTGCCCTGGCTGGAGCGTTTCCACGGCAAGACCGTGGTCATCAAGTTCGGCGGCAACGCCATGGTCGACGAGTCGCTCAAGGCGGCCTTCGCCCAGGACGTGGTCTTCCTGCGCTACGCCGGGCTGCGCCCGGTCATCGTCCACGGCGGCGGCCCGCAGATCAGCGCCCAGCTGGAGCGGTTGGGCATCGACTCGCACTTCACCGCCGGCCTGCGGGTGACCACCCCGGAGACCATGGACGTGGTCCGGATGGTGCTGGCCGGACAGGTCCAGCGGGACCTGGTCGGACTGCTCAACGACCACGGCCCGTTCGCCGTCGGCATGACCGGCGAGGACGCCCACACCATGACGGCGGTCAAGCGCTACGCCGAGGTGGACGGCGCCCAGGTGGACATCGGCCTGGTCGGCGACATCGCCCATGTCGAGCCCGGCGCGGTCAACGCGCTGCTGGACAACGGCCGGATCCCGGTGATCTCCTCGATCGCCCGCGGTTCCGACGGCCATGTCTACAACATCAACGCCGACACCGCCGCCGCCGCGATGGCGGTCGCGCTGGACGCCGAGATGCTGGTGGTGCTCACCGACGTCGAGGGCCTCTACGCCGACTGGCCCGCCAGCGACGACGTGATCAGCCAGCTCAGCGCCGGCGAGCTGGAGAAGCTGCTGCCGACGCTGGCCAGCGGGATGCTGCCGAAGATGGAGGGCTGCCTGCGCGCCGTCCGCGAGGGCGTCGGCACGGCCCGCGTGCTGGACGGCAGGGTGCAGCACAGCCTGCTGCTGGAGATCTTCACCGACGAGGGCATCGGCACCATGGTCGTGCCCGACGACCCATCAGAGACCGACACCGTCATCACCGGGGGGCTCGCATGACCGCCAATCAGGAACTCACCCAGCGGTGGCAGCACACGCTGATGAACAACTTCGGCACCCCCCGCATCCCGCTGGTCCGCGGCGAGGGCGTGCACCTGTGGGACGCCGACGGCAAGCGCTACACCGACTTCCTCGGCGGCATCGCCGTCAACGCGCTCGGCACCGCCCATCCGGCGATCGTCGCGGCGGTCACCGAGCAGATCGGCACCCTCGGCCACATCTCCAACTTCTTCCTGGCCGAGCCCACCGTCCGGCTCGCCGAGCGGCTGGTCGCGCTGGCCGACCACCCGCTGCCCGGACGGGTCTACTTCTCCAACTCCGGCGCCGAGGCCAACGAGGCGGCCTTCAAGATCGGCCGGCTGACCGGCCGCACCCACATGGTCTCCGCCCACGGCGGCTTCCACGGCCGGACCATGGGTGCCCTGTCGCTGACCGCCCAGCCCGCCAAGCAGGACCCGTTCCGCCCGCTGCCGGGCGACGTCAGCCACGTCCCCTACGGCGACGTCGAGGCGCTGCGTGCGGCCGTCACCACCGACACCGCCCTGGTGCTGCTGGAGCCGATCCAGGGCGAGAACGGGGTCGTCGTCCCGCCCGCCGACTACCTGCTCGCCGCCCGCGAGATCACCCGCGCCACCGGCACCCTGCTGGTGCTGGACGAGATCCAGACCGGCATCGGACGCACCGGGCACTGGCTCGCCCACCAGGCCGTCGAGGGCGTCGACCCCGACGTCGTCACCCTGGCCAAGGGCATCGGCGGCGGCCTGCCGCTCGGCGCCACCCTGGCCTTCGGCGACGCGGCGGAACTGCTGCACCCGGGCCACCACGGCTCCACCTTCTCCGGCAACCCGGTGGTCTGTGCCGCGGCCAACGCGGTGCTGGACACCATCGAGGCCGAGGGCCTGCTGGACCAGGTCGCCAAGGTGGGGGAGCGGCTGCGGAACGGCATCGAGGCCATCGGCGACCCGCTGGTGGACCACGTGCGGGGGGCGGGCCTGCTGCTCGGCATCGTCCTCACCCAGCCGGTCGCGGCGCAGATCCAGGCCGCCGCCCAGCGGGCCGGGTTCCTGGTCAACGCCGCGGTCCCGGACACCGTCCGGCTGGCCCCGCCGCTGATCCTCACCGAGCGCGACGCGGACACCTTCCTCGCGGTGCTGCCCGGCATCCTGCGCTCCGTACGAGAGGCTGACTGACCCATGGCCGAAGACGTCCAGCCCGACCAGGCCGGCCCGGGGCCGGTGCCCCAGCTCCCGCAGACGCGGACCGCACGGCACCGGCGCATCGTGGACCTGCTGACCCGTCAGCCCATCCGCTCGCAGAGCCAGTTGGCGAAGCTGCTCGCGGACGACGGCCTCGCGGTCACCCAGGCCACGCTCTCCCGCGACCTGGACGAGCTGGGCGCCGTCAAGATCCGCAACCAGTACGGCAACCTGGTCTACGCCGTCCCGGCCGAGGGCGGCGACCGCACCCCGCAGGCGGCCGGCGGCGAGTTCGGCAACGAGGGCCGGCTGGCCCGGCTCGCCTCCGAGCTGATGGTCTCCGCCACCGCCTCCGGCAACCTGGTGGTGCTCCGCACCCCGCCCGGCGCCGCCCAGTTCCTGGCCTCCGCCATCGACCAGTCCGGCATCCACGAGATCGTCGGCACCATCGCCGGCGACGACACCGTCCTCCTCATCGCCCGCGACCCGGCCGGCGGCAACGCCCTCGCCGACCGCCTACTGGACCTGGCCCAGTCCTGACGGGATCGGCGCGGTAGCAGCCCCGCTCCGTACGGGCGCCGGACCGCCGCGCCACGACCCTCCGGCCCGCCGACGGGGTCCGCGGCGGATGTGTCGCTGGTTCATCGGCTGCCCTGCCCTTCGGTCGAGCCGGAATTGGTCGGTGCTGGTTCAGTTCCGGCGGAGAGTCTGTCCGGTTCTCGGGTATCTTTCCAGTGCTGGTTTTTGCATGTAATTACCTGCATATAAAAGCTGGGTACTGGACCGGACTACCAGGGACCCCGGAGCTATGAGGGGGTTTGTCGACATATGGACGCCGGTGAGCTCGGACGGCTCTTGAAGGGCGCGCGCAGCAGGATCGACCCGGCCGACTGGGGCTTCCCGCCCCGGGAGGAGCGGCGGGGACGTCGGGTGACCGGTCTGTCCCAGAGCCAGGTCGACCACCTGCTCATTCAACGGACGTGGCCCAGCAGTCGGTCCTGGCCGAGCGGGACGTTCGGTCGGCTGGAACGGGGTCAGATGGACAGCCCGTCACCGGTGCTGCTGGACGACGTCGCTACGCTCCTGGGCCTGGACCAGCACGAATGGACCTGCCTCTACCTGTATGCCGGAGTCGAGAGGGGCCTTCAGCCGTTCGATCCGCAGGCTCCGGTGCGGGTGGGGCAGCACTGGCAGGCGGCCTTGGACGGCATCGAACACATGGCCTACATCACTGACCCGTCCTGGCGGCTGCTCAGGTGGAACAGGCATTTCCCGAGCCTGTTCTCGGCCGAGCCCGATCCGCCGCGCCCGCCGGAGAACATCCTGCGCTGGATGATGCTCAGCCCCCAGGCCCGGCGGATCCTCATGGACTGGGAGAAGGCATGGGCCCCGTACGCGCTGGCACAGCTCAGGGCGACCGTGCGGCAGCATCCGCAGTCCCAGGAGCTGAAGCGCCTGGAGGCCGAGATCCTCGCGGACCCGGACACCGGCCCCATCTACCGGAACCGGGACCGGGAGTACACGACCAACGACGGGGACCGGCGTCCGCTGCGCCACGAGGTCCTGGGGGAGGGGATGGTGAGCATGTGTCCGGCGCACCTCGGGTCGCGGGCCGTCCTCATGATCATCCCGTTCGAGCCCGGGGTCGTCGAGCCGCCGAAGAACCATGGGCGCCTTCTCGGACCGTCACGGGCGCTCTCGGTCGACCCGGTGCTCGCCACCCGCTGATGAATTCACGGACAGTCAGTTCACGGCGGCGAAAAGACATTCCTGCTCCCCTGTGCCGGCGGAATTTCATTGTCGCAATGAATGACGCTTGACCAAGAATCGCGCGCGTACCGGTTGTGCGGCCAACGGTCTTGCCGTGCAGGAGTCTTGACAGTGGGTCGGTGGTGCCCGACGCTCCGTATTGCGCGGTGACGGGTGCCTGACAGGCGGCCGACAGTCGAAGGGACCGGAGATGGTTGCTCCTCCCACCGCCCCACCTGCCTCGCGACCCACCCTCGCCGAGGTGGCACGGAGGGCGGGGGTTTCCACGGCCACGGCCTCCCGGGTGCTCAACCGCTCCGCGCCGGTCAGCGAGGACGCGCTGGCGCGGGTGGAGACGGCCGTGCGGGACCTGGGGTACGTGCGCCAGCGGGCCCAGAGCGTCGGGGCGCGGGCGACCGGGGCGGTCGCCGTGGTGGTGTTCGAGGACATGATCCACTACTGGTCGGACGTCTTCTACTCACGGCTGCTGGTCGGGGTCGAGCGCGCGCTGCTCCACGGCGAGCAGGAACTGGTGGTGCTGACCGCGTCCCGGCGGGCCCGGCGCCCCTCGCTGCTGCGCTACCTCTGCGGCGGCCATGTGGACGGGGTGCTGCTGGTCGGGCCGCGCGGTGACGACTCGCTGCCGCGGCTGATCAGGGCCGCCGGCGTGCCGGTGGTGTCGCTGGGCCGGCCGATGGCCCCGGGGGACCTGCCCTACGTGGACGCGGACAACCTCGGCGGCGCGGCCGGCGCGGTGGACCATCTGCTCCGCTCCGGGCGGCGCACCGTCGGCACCATCGCCGGGCCGCCGGACATGTCGGTCGGCGCGGACCGGCTGCGCGGCTACCTCCGCGCGGTGCGCGAGGCCGAGGGGCCGGTGCGGGAGACCGTGGCCTACGGGGACTTCACCGTCGCCTCGGGGGAGCACGCCATGATCCGCCTGCTGGAGCTGCGCCCCGGGCTCGACGCGGTCTTCGCCGCCTCCGACCTGATGGCCGCCGGTGCGCTCCGGACGTTGCAGCGGCTGCGGATCCGGGTGCCGGAGCAGGTCGCCCTGGTGGGGTTCGACGACGACGCGGTGGCCTGCCGGATCCGGCCGCTGCTGACCACGGTGCGGCAGCCGGTGGAGGAGATGGGCGCCCGGGCGGTGGCCGAACTGCTCGGGCAGGCCCGGGGATCGGGGCAGGACCAGGGGCAGGTCGTGATGGAGACCACGCTGGTGCTGCGCGACTCGGCCTGACCCGCCGGCCGACTCAGCGACCGGCTCACCGACCGGATGTAGCTTTCATGCCCGCGGATCGGCTCAGCCCCTGGTGTGTGGCGAAGCGCTTGCATGTCCCATAGGTCGGATTGACGTACCGTCAGCCGGCTGCCTTCATGGGCGGGCCACCCCGGCACACCCAGAGGAGCCGCCCGATGCGCCACCCACGCACCAAGGCCAGATCCATGCTCACCGTGCTGACCACCGCAGCCGCCCTGGCCGTGGTCGGCCTGCTGCCGGGAGCGCTCCCGGCCCAGGGCTCGGCCCCGGACCGCACGGTCCAGCCGGGAGCCGTCACCGCCGCGGCCACCAGCCAGGCGTACAGCTGGAACAACGTGCAGATCGGCGGGGGCGGCTTCGTCCCCGGCATCATCTTCAACGAGGGCCGCGCCGGGCTGGTGTACGCCCGCACCGACGTCGGCGGCGCCTACCGGCAGGACCCGGCGACCGGCACGTGGATCCCGCTGCTGGACTCGATCGGCTGGAGCGACTGGAACCTCAGCGGCGTGGCCAGCCTGGCCACCGACGCGGCCGACCCCAACCGGGTCTACCTGGCCGCCGGCAGCTACACCAACAGCTGGGACCCCAACGACGGCGCCATCCTGCGCTCCGACGACCAGGGCGCCACCTGGCAGCGCACCGTGCTGCCGTTCAAGGTCGGCGGCAACATGCCGGGACGGGGGATGGGCGAGCGGCTGAGCATCGACCCCAACAACGACAAGGTGCTGTACTTCGGCGCCGAGAGCGGCAACGGCCTGTGGCGCAGCACCGACTACGGTGTGACCTGGGCCAAGGTCAGCTCCTTCCCCGACACCGGCCCCTACGCGCCCGACCCCACCGACACCACCGGGTACCAGAACGACCCCGAGGGCGTGCTCTGGGAGGTCTTCGACAAGGGCAGCGGCACGGTGAACGGGGTGACCAAGACGGTGTACGTGGGCGTCGCCGACAAGGCGCACAGCATCTACCGCTCCGACGACGGCGGCTCCACCTGGACGGCCGTCACCGGGCAGCCGACCGGCATGATCCCGCACAAGGCGGTGCTCGACGCGTCCGGCGGAAACCTCTTCATCACCTACAGCGACACCGGCGGCCCCTACGACGGCGCGCACGGCGACGTCTGGAAGTACGCCACCGGAACCGGGACCTGGTCCAACGTCAGCCCGGTGCCGTCCACCGACACCAGCAACGACTACTTCGGCTACAGCGGTCTGACCGTGGACCGGGAGCACCCGGGCACGCTGATGGTGACCGCCTACAGCTCCTGGTGGCCGGACACCCAGATCTGGCGCAGCACCGACAGCGGGGCGACCTGGAAGCCGTTCTGGTCCTACAACGGCTATCCCACCCGGGTCGACCAGTACACCATCGACCTGACCAAGGTGCCCTGGCTGACCATGGACGCCAATCCCTCGCCGCCGGAGGAGACCCCCAAGCTCGGCTGGATGACCGAGTCCCTGGAGATCGACCCGTTCAACTCCAACCGGATGCTCTACGGAACCGGGGCCACCCTGTTCGGCAGTTCCGACCTGACCGACTTCGACGCCGGGAAGAAGATCACCATCGCGCCGGTGGTGCAGGGACTGGAGGAGACCGCCGTCAACGGGCTGATCAGCCCGCCGACCGGGGCCCCGCTGCTCAGCGCCCTCGGCGACCTCAGCGGCTTCCGGCACACGGACGTCACCGCCGTCCCCGCCAAGACCTTCTCCTCGCCGAACTTCACCAGTTCCACCGGGATCGACTACGCCGAGACCAGCCCGAGCATCATCGTGCGGGTCGGTGACACCGCGTCGGGTTCCACCGAGAAGCACATCGGCTACTCCACCGACGACGGCGCGGACTGGTTCGCGGCCTCGTCCGAGCCGAGCGGGGTGACCGGCGGCGGCACCGTGGCGCTGGCGGCGGACGGCAGCGCCACGGTGTGGAGCCCGGCCGGGACCGGGGTCTACCACTCGACCGGGTACGGCAACACGTGGAGCGCTTCGACGGGCATTCCGGCCGGCGCCACGGTCGCCTCCGACCGGTCCGACCCCAAGACCTTCTACGGCTACTCGGGCGGGACCTTCTACGTCAGCACCGACGCCGGGGCCAGCTTCACCGCCACGGCGGCGACCGGGCTGCCGAGCGCGGGCAACGTCCGCTTCAAGGCCCTGCCGGGGGTCAAGGGCGACGTCTGGTTCGCCGGCGGCCAGAGCGGCGGGACCTACGGCCTCTGGCACTCGACCAACGGCGGCGCGAGCTTCACCCGGGTCGCCGCCGTGGACCAGGCCGACAGCATCGGCTTCGGCAAGGCGGCCCCGGGCCAGAGCTACCCGGCGCTCTACAGCAGCGCGCAGGTCGGCGGCGTCCGCGGGATCTTCCGGTCCGACGACGCGGGAGCGACCTGGGTGCGGATCAACGACGACCAGCACCAGTGGGGCTGGATCGGAGCGGCGATCACCGGTGACATGCGGACCTACGGCCGGGTGTACCTGAGCAGCAACGGACGGGGGATCCTCTACGGCGACATCGCCGGCGGGACCTCCACCTCCACGCCGACTCCTACTCCCACACCCACCCCGACGCCCACGCCCACGCCGACTCCTACTCCCACGCCGACCCCCACCCCGACGCCGACCCCCACCCCCACGTCCACCACCGTGGCGGGCGCCTGCGAGGTGGACTACAGCCTCAGCAGCCAGTGGAGCGGCGGCTTCGGCGCCAATGTCACCCTGGTCAACCACGGCACCGCCGCCGTCAACGGCTGGACCGTCGGCTGGACCTTCCCCGACGGGCAGAAGATCACCCAGCTCTGGAACGGCAGCTACACCCAGTCCGGGTCGGCCGTCACGGTGAGCAACCTGTCCTACAACGCCACGATCGCAGCGGGCGGATCGGTCTCCTTCGGCTTCAACGGGAGCTGGAGCACGGCCGACGACCCGCCCGCCGCGGCCACCCTGAACGGCACCCCCTGCACCGTCAAGTCGTCGTAACGGCGGGTGGGGGCCGCGGCGGCGGCCCCCACCGGCCCGGTTCAAGCCATGCGGGACAGTGCGATCTGCCGGAGACTGCCAGAAAGGCCGAGACTCACCGCCTTGTTACCAATGGAAGGTTTGTACGATCAGGAGCCAGAGGGCCAGGGCACTACCTGTGATCTGCCGACGCCCCGACCGGAGGCCGCAAATGCCTGTCCATGTGAGCAGACCCGTCGTCGTCTTCCCGCCGTACGAGGTGGAGCTCGACGAGATCCTGGCCGACATCCGGACCCACCACGCCGACCATCCGGACCTGCGGCGGATCCTGCGCATCGTCGGCCGTACCGGCGTTCGGAGCCGACGCTTCGCCCGACCGCTGGAACAGGTCGCGAAGAGCGAGCCGATCGAGGAGCGCAACCGGCGCACCTTCGCGGACGTCTGCGCGCTGGGTGAGCAGGCCGCCCGCGCGCTGCTGGCCGAGCAGGGTGTCGAACCGGGCCAGGTGGACTGTGTCGTGACCAGCCACAGCACCGGGATCGCCATCCCCGGCCTGGACGTGCACCTGTTGAACGCCCTCGGGCTGCGCCCGGATGTCCGGCGCCTACCCATGACCCAACTCGGCTGCACCGGTGGCGCCCTGGCTCTGGTCCGCGCGGTGGAACAGGTGCACGCCCATCCGGGGAGCAGGGTGCTGGTGGTCATCGCCGAAGCGCTCAACACGGTCTACCAGCACTCCGACGACAGCGTCGAGGCCATGATCTACAAGGTGCTGTTCGGTGACTCCGGCGGAGCCGTCATGGTCAGCGACACTCCGCTGGGCACCGGTCTGGTGGTGCAGGACACCTGGGAGTTCACCCTCCCCGACACGACCGAACGCCAACGCCTCAGGCTCGACGGTCTCGGCCAGCACTTCGACTCCACGTCCGGTGCCTTGAAGTCCATGGGCGAGCTGGTTCCTCCGCTGCTCGACTGGTACCGGCGCTCGGCGGGGCGGGACGCCCCCGACTTCTGGGTGGCGCACACGGGAGGGCCGCGCATCCTCAGCGATCTGGAGGACGGCGTGGGCTGCGACCGGAAACAGCTGGCCCACTCCTGGGACAGCCTGCACGAACGCGGCAACCTCGGTGGAGTGGCCGTCCTCGATGTCCTCGACCGGCTCTATGCGACTCCGCCCGACCAGGGCGCCTCCGGGGTGCTGATCGGCCTCGGGCCCGGTTTCTCCGCCGCGGCCTGCCGTGCCGTCTGGCACATCGGCTGAACAGGCCGCCCCGGCCGTCCCCGGTGTGTTTGATTTCCATACGGCGGTATGCATAATTATTCCAAGCAATGCATGGCGCTGAGGGGACTACGACCGTGAGCAACAACGACAACGTACGGCTCTGGGGAGCCCGCTTCGCCGACGGCCCGTCGGAGGCGCTGGCGGCGCTGAGCGCCTCGGTGCACTTCGACTGGCGACTCGCGCCCTACGACATCGCCGGGTCCCGGGCCCACGCCAAGGTGCTGCACCGGGCCGGACACCTCAGCGCGGACGAACTCCAGCGGATGCTGGACGGGTTGGAGTCGCTGCTCGCCGACGTCGAGTCGGGCGCCTTCACCGGGACGGTCGCCGACGAGGACGTGCACACCGCACTGGAGCGGGGCCTGCTGGAGCGGCTCGGCCCGGACCTGGGCGGGAAGCTGCGTGCCGGACGCTCCCGCAACGACCAGATCGCCACCCTCGGCCGGATGTACCTGCGCGACCACGCCCGGATCATCGGCGGCCTGCTGCTGGACCTGCAGCAGGCCCTGGTCGGACTGGCCGAGGCGCACCCGGACACGGCCATGCCGGGCCGGACCCACCTGCAGCACGCCCAGCCGGTGCTGTTCGCCCATCATGTCCTGGCCCACGTCCAGGCGTTGGGACGGGACGCGGAGCGGCTGCGGCAGTGGGACACCCGCACCGCCGTGTCCGCGTACGGCTCCGGGGCGCTGGCCGGGTCCTCGCTGGGCCTGGACCCGCAGTTCGTCGCGGCCGAGCTGGGCTTCGAGGGCGGCAGCGCCGCCAACTCCATCGACGGCACGGCCTCGCGCGACTACGTCGCCGAGTTCGCCTTCGTGACCGCGATGATCGGCATCAACCTCTCCCGGATCGCGGAGGAGGTGATCATCTGGAACACCCGCGAGTTCGGCTTCATCACGCTGCACGACGCCTTCTCCACCGGCTCCTCGATCATGCCGCAGAAGAAGAACCCGGACATCGCCGAGCTGGCGCGCGGCAAGTCGGGCCGGCTGATCGGCAATCTGACCGGTCTGCTGGCGACCCTCAAGGCGCTGCCGCTGGCCTACAACCGGGACCTGCAGGAGGACAAGGAGCCGGTCTTCGACTCCTGCGACACCCTGGAGGTGCTGCTGCCGGCCTTCACCGGGATGATGGCGACCCTCACCGTCCACGACGAGCGGCTGGAGGAGCTGGCCCCGGCCGGCTTCTCGCTCGCCACCGACATCGCCGAGTGGCTGGTCAAGCAGGGCACGCCGTTCCGGGTCGCGCACGAGGTGGCCGGCGCCTGCGTGAAGTTCTGCGAGCCGCGCGGCCTGGAGCTCTCGGACCTGACGGACGAGCAGTTCGCGGAGATCTCACCGACGTTGACGCCCGAGGTGCGCGAGGTGCTGACGGTCCACGGCGCGATCGCCTCCCGCGACGGACGCGGCGGCACCGCGCCGACGGCGGTGGCGGTGCAGCTCGCCGAGGTGAAGGCGGACCTGGCGGTCCAGCAGGAGTGGGCCGGCGTCGAGCACTGATCCCGGCCGGGGAGCGGAGGGCGGCTGCGGACGGCAGCCGCCCTCCGCTCCGTCAGGCCGCTTCGGGGAGTTGCTCGGCGGCAGCTGCCGCCGCCCGGCTCGCCAGCGCCTTGGCCTTGGTGGCGTACATGTCGACGTACTCCTGGCCGGACAGTTCCAGGATCGCCGACACGATCTCGTCCGTCACCGCGCGCAGCACATAGCGGTCGTCGGCCAGGCCCTCGTAGCGGGAGAAGTCCAGCGGCGGCCCGAAGCGGACCTCGGGGCGCGGGCCCAGGCGCCAGCCGGTCCGGCCGTTGGGCTGGACCCGGTCCGTGCCGACCAGGCCGACCGGGATCACCGGGACCCCGCTGGCCAGCGCCAGTCGGGCGATACCGGTGCGGCCGCGGTGCAGCCGGCCGTCGGGGGAGCGGGTGCCCTCCGGGTAGATCCCGAACAGCTTGCCCTCGCGCAGGGTGCGCAGCCCGGTGTCGATCGCCGCCATCGAGGCCCGCCCGCCGCTGCGGTCCACCGGCACCGCCCCGACCCCGGTGAAGAACCAGGCCGACAGCCGTCCCTTGAGCCCACTCCCGGTGAAGTACTCGGCCTTGGCCACGTAGTGGACCTGCTGCGGAGCGAGCAGCGGCACGAACACCGAGTCGCAGAACGACAGGTGGTTCGGCGCGATGATCGCCGGGCCCCGGGTCGGGATGTGCTCGAGTCCGCTGATGCGCGGCCGGTAGAGCACCCGCACCAGGGGACCGACCAGGACCCATTTGAGCAGCCAGTAGAACACCACAGTCCTCCAGGGCGGGCGTCGCGGAATGGTGATGACGCTATCGGCTCCGGGTTACCGGGGGAAACGCGCCGGGACGTGGGCTTGGTTACATTCTGTCGATCGGTTGACTACGGAGGAGTGCGGCCGTGAGGCCGGTGCGGCCGAATGGCGGATCACCCGTGCGGGTGGATCGCGCCGGGACGCGGATCCGGAGGACGGCGCTCCGGCGTCGACGCTGACGATCCGCCGGGACCCGATCCGCCGGAAGCCGATCGCCCGGAACCCGCACCGCCCGACCCCGGGAGCGCCGATGCAGCCCACCGCCGCCGACCCCGCCCTGCGCGGCACCTTCCTGGCCCTGCTGCGCAGCCTCGCCACCGCGCACGCGCTGGACGCCGAGGAACTGGAACAGCAGGTGTGGCTGCGCGCCGCGGCCGAGCGTCGCCGCTCCGACCCGGGCTCGCGGCTGCGGGCGCTGACGGTCCAGGAGTTCCGCCGGGCCCGGGAGGAGGCGCGCGGGCGGGCCAGGGACCTGGAGGCGGCGGGGCTGCTCGCAGCGGCCCGCACGGCGGCCGACGCCGCCTCGCCCGAGGCGCTGGCCCTGGGCGCGGAGCAGGGCCGCGAACTGCGGGCGGCGATCGCCCGGCTGCCGGCGCGCTGCCCCGACCTGCTGGCAGCGTTGCTGGAGCTGCCGCCGATGAGCTACCGGGAGCTGGCCGACGAGCTGGCGATGCCGCGCGGCAGCATCGGCCCGACCCGCTCGCGCTGCCTGGCCTGCCTGCGCCGGCTGCTGACCCGGCAGTCCACCGCCGGGCATCCGGATCCTGCCGGACGTCCGGATCCCGAGGGGCGGCCGGATCCCGCCGGGAAATCGATGATTGGGAGGGGTGGCGGTATGGGTAGTGGGCTCTAAACGTACGCCCGGTCCCGACGGCTCCCGTCGGGACCGACCCACCTCCGGTCAGGGCAACCCGGTCGCACCCCCCTCATCCTCGCGACCGGGGTACACAAGAAAGGGAGGAATGCGCGCATGGGCATGAGCGTGACCACCTCGATCGCCACCGAGGAAGACGCGGAGCGGATCCTCAAGCTCCAGTACCTCTGCTACCAGAGCGAGGCCGAACTCTACGGGGACTGGGCCATCGAGCCCCTGACCCAGACCCTGGACAGCCTGCGGACCGAGCTGAAGGAGCGTCATGTGCTGGTCGCCCGTCTGGGTGACGAGGTCGTCGGCAGCGTCCGCGGCTGGGTGGACGGCGACGGGCTGGGCCGGATAGGCCGGCTCTGCGTGCACCCCCGGATGCAGCGGCACGGTCTGGGCACCCGGCTGATCGGTGGCATGGAGCGGCTGCTCGCCGCCGGCGACCAGCCGGTGCGCGGCTACCGGCTGTTCACCGGGCACCGCAGCCTCGGCAATCTGCGGCTCTACCAGCGGCTGGGCTACCGCCAGACGCAGGTGGAGGAGGTGACCCGCAGTCTGAGCTTCATAGGCCTGGAGAAGCCGGTCGCCGAGCCGGTCACGCAGCTGGCCGCCACCGCCTGATCCGGCACCGCCCCCGCATCGCCCCACCCGGTGTGAATCCTCCACCGGGTCGGGGCGATACGGCTGTCCGGGGCCGAAGGGGTGACGGCGGCCCCCTTTCTGGAGCATGATCGTTCCATCAGCCCCGCAGAGGAAGGGGCAACAGGCAGGAGCCCGGCAGATGACGTCCACCTTTCCCGAGATCTCGATCAGTACCGATCGGCTGGTGCTGCGAGCCTTCGAGCCGGAGGACGTGGTCGCGCTGACGGACCTGATGAGCGACGAACTGGTGCGCACCTGGACCACCGTTCCTCTCTCCTACTCCGAGCAGGACGCCAGGAACTGGATCGCGCTCGGCGCCCCGGCCGAACGCGCCCAGGGACGCGGAATCGTGCTGGGCGTCCACGAGTTCCTCACCCAGCGGCTGGTCGGCTCGGTCCGGCTGCGGCGCACCGACTGGCGGCTGCGGGCGACCGAGGCGACGGTGGCCACCGGCCCCTGGGCCCGCGGCGAGGGCTACGCCGGGGAGGCGCTGCTCGGTGTCGCCCACTGGTTGTTCGAGGACCAGAAGTTCGAGCGCCTGGAGCTGCGCACCGCGGCCGGCAACACCGCCGCCCAGCAGGTCGCCCAGAAGATCGGCTGCATCAGCGAGGGCGTGCTCCGCAACGCCTGGATCGTGCGCGACGGCGAGAGCGCCGGACGGGCCCGCAGCGATCTGATCGTCTGGAGCCTGCTGCCCGAGGACCTGGACGGTCTCGGCCAGGACGACGATCCGAACTGGTGACTCCGCACCGCTGATCGGACCGACTACGCTGCACGCGGCACACCATGGGCACGCAAGCATCCGAGGGGGACCGGCCGCAATGGCTGACCGGGTCACAGTGATCGGCTGGGACGGCTCACCGCTCTCCCAGGCCGCGCAGGCCGCACTGGACGCCGCGACACTCGTCGCCGGCGGCACCTACCAGCTGCAGAACCTCAGAATCCCGGCCTCGGCGGACCGGATGGCGCTGGGCAGCGTCGAACTGGTCGCCCGCAGGGTGGCCGACCACCGCGGCGCCGCCGTGGTGGTGGCCGAGGGCGACCCGGGGTTCTTCGGCGTGGTGCGGACCCTGCGCCGTCCCGAGCACGGACTGGAGCTGGAGGTCCTGCCCGCGGTCTCCTCGGTCGCCGCCGCCTTCGCCCGCGCCGGGATGCCCTGGGACGACGCACAGGTCGTCAGCACCCATGGCCGGGGCCTGCGCCGGGCCGCCAACGTCTGCCGGGCGCACGCCAAGGTGGCGGTGCTGACCTCGCCCGGCGCCGGCCCCTCCGAGCTGGCGCTGATGCTGCGTGACGTGCACCGGACCTTCGTGGTCTGCGAGGCGCTGGGCACCCCGGACGAGAACGTCACCGTGCTCACCTCCGACCGGGTCCCGGACCACCTGTGGCGGGACCCCAACGTGGTGCTGGTGGTCGGCGGGAGCGCGCAGGGCCCGGTGCCGCCCTCCGGCTGGATGGCCGGACGCCCGCTGGACTTCCCCGGCCCGGTCCGGGGCTGGGCGCTGCAGACCCCGCCGGAGGAGGCCGCGGCGCCGGGGGCGCTCCCGGCCGCAGTCCGCGCGCTGGTGCTGGCCCGGCTCGGCCCGCGCCCGGGCGACCTGCTCTGGGACGTGGGCGCCGGCACCGGCGTGGTCGCGCTGGACGCCGGGCGGGCCGGAGCCGCCGTCATCGCCGTCGACCAGGACGGCGACGCCTGCGCCCGACTGGATGTCAGTGCCCGCCGCTACGGTGTGGAACTGCAGACCGTGCACGGCACCGCCCCGGCGGTGCTGGCCGATCTGCCCGAGCCCGACGTCGTGCTGGTGCGCGGCGGGGCGGAGGTGCTGCGCGCCTGCCTGGGCCGCCGTCCCGAACGCGTGGTCGCCCTGCCCAGGACCCTCCAGCAGGTCGAGGAGGTCCGCCGGGCCTTCGCCGAGGTCCACTACGCGGTCGAGGGCGAACTGCTGCACGCCGCCCCGCTGGCGGAGGGCGACGGCTTCGGCGCCGCCGAACCCCGATTCGTGCTCTGGGGCAGTCGCTGAAAGGTTCCTGAGTGCCCGCCGGACGGTCTTCGCGACCCTTCTGAGCAGGCGTCGGATGCCCACTGTTCGATACTGCCGACCGCGCTGTCACCGGTGGCCGGTAGGCTGACGCATGGTTCTCACGGACCGTACGTGCCGGACGTTTCGAACGTGGCGCAGGCCACATGGCGTCTGTGCGCGCTCGTTCGTCCCCGGGGCGGACGGACGGGGAGAATGCCGGTACGTCCGGGGCGATCGTGCCGGTTGCCCCGGTTCAGTCGTTGTTGTTGGGGAGCAGACCGGTGTCAGCCGGTCCGTCGCAGCGGAGCGAGGACCGGAAACATGGGTGCTGCGGTCCGTGATCGCGCCGCCAAGGACGCCACGCGGCCCTGGAAGGAGCCAGTGACATGAGCGATACCGGCCACGTCCCGACCGGGGGGACGACCGAGCAACCGCTCGCGACGAACGGCGCGGAGCAGTCCCCGAACGGGGCGTCCGCCCCGATCGGCGAGCCGTCCGCCCGCGACCCCTTCGGCAGCGACGCCTCCCTGGGACGCAACCAGGCGTTGCCGCAGCCGCTCGGCTCCGAGGTCGCGCCGCCCCCGTACACCTTCCTGGACCTGCCGGACGAGGACGACGAGGACGAGCTGCTGATGCCGGGTCCGCAGGGCTCCTGGAGCGAGCCGGCGACCCCGCGCGAGCCGCAGCCCGCCTTCCAGCCGCAGGCCGTCGCCCAGCCGGCCGCCGCGGCGCCCGCGCCCGCCCTCCTCCCGGAGCCGGAGCCGGCCGCGCCGGCGCCCGCCGAGGGGACGGTGCCGGCCCCGTCCTGGCCGCCGCTGACCCCGCCGACGGCCCCGGCCCCG
>NZ_JBEUKS010000017.1:0-180008 GCF_042510965.1 Streptacidiphilus jeojiensis | reverse complement strand
CCGCGGCGGCCCGGCCGGCCGCCGCGGCACGGGCCGGCCCGCCCCTGACCTGGCCGCGCCGGCCCGGCCCGCACCCGACCGGCCCGCACCGCTCGCCCGGGCCGGTCCCCGGTAGCTGGATCCCGGCGGCAGCGAGGCGATGCCCCGGGCGTCGAGGGCGTCGGCGAACCGGACGGCCGAGCGGATCCCGGCCCGGGAGTCCGCCGCCCTCCGGGCGCTGACGGCGCGTCGGGCGCTGTCGGCCCTGGCGATGTCCTCGCGGCCGGGCCGGGCGTGGGTGTCGGTGAAGCAGAGCAGCACGCTGCGGACCATCGCGGCCCCGGCCGGGGTGCCGGCCAGGCGCCGCAGCTGGCGTCTCCGGAAACCCGCCTCGGCCAGCCGGCGCCGCTGGCGGTACGTCAGCCCGGCCAGCTCCTCGGCAAGTTGCCCCGGCTCCGTGCGGCCGTCCGCATCGGTCGGTCCCATCTGCCCCCCACCCGCTCCACCCGCCCCCTGTTGGGTGCGGCGGCACGCTAACACGCGGACACCCGGATACGGCAGGACGCCCCGTCCTGCCGCACCTGGGCAGCGGGACGGGGCGTCCTTTCGGGTCGGTCGGCCGGTCAGGGCTTCACGGTGAGCACCGCGGTTCCGCTGCTCGCGGCGAACAGCTGGTTGCCGGCGAAGGCCGCGGTGACCGTGTAGGGGCCCTTGGCAGCGCTGAGCCGGCCGGGGGCGACGGTGCAGACCCCGCCGACACCGGGCAGCAGCACCCCGGTGCAGGGGACGGCGGTACCGGAGGCGTCCAGCACGGTGACCGTCACCCGTCCGCCGAGCAGCAGCGACAGGGCCGTGCTCGCGGGCGAGACCGAGACCTCCACCACGGCGCCCTGGCCCTTGCCGACGGTGGCGGGCCGCAGCGTCACCGTGGTCGTGGTCGCCGTCGGGCCGACCTTCTGGACCAGCGAACCGCTGCTCGCCGTGTAGAAGGCGGAGCCGGAGTAGGAGGCGGTGAGGGTGTAACTGCCGGGCAGGCCCAGGTCCTTGCTGTCCACGGTGCACCGGGCGGTGCCGCCGGTCAGGGCGACCGGGCCGGCGCCGGCGGCGCCGACGGAGCAGCGCAGGGCGCGGCTGCGGCCGCCCGAGGTGACGGCGAAGGAGACCGTGCCGCCCGGAACCGCGGTGCCGGGGTCGGTGGCGGCGACCTGGGCGGTGAGGGTGGTGCTGCTGCCGTAGGGGACCGGGTTCGCGGTGCTGCTCAGCGTGGTGCCGGCGGCCAGCGGGGTGCCGGGGCTGTAGCTGAACACCTGGCCCAGGCTCTTCTGCAGGTCGGCGGGCAGGCCGGTCTTGGAGGTCCGCCCGTCGCCGTACCAGGCGGTGTCGCCGTCGTCCTGCAGCAGCCGGACCGGGGCCCCGGCGGTCAGCGGGTCCGGGACGTCGACGATGGTCTCCCAGGAGCCGTGGTCGGCGCCGGCGGGCTCCTGCGGCAGGGTGAGGCCGGTGGACAGCGGCGGGTCGGCGGGCTTGCCGTCCCAGCTGTAGAGCACGAAGGGGCTGTTGGTGCCGTCGGCGGTGCCCGCGATGATCAGGTACTGCCCGTCGGCGTTCCGGCGGATGTCGCGGATGCCCAGTCCGCCCAGGTTCATCAGGATCGGCGCGCCGAAGGTGGCGTGCACCCCGGTGGCGGACGGGTCGGTCAGCCGGTCCATGTCGGTGACCGGCACCAACAGCGCCAGGTGGCGGTCGGTGGTCGGCTCCAGCGGGGCGCGGAAGGTCAGGTAGGCGGTGCTGGTGCTGCCGGGGGCGAACTCCATGCCCTCCACGTTCAGGGCGTCGTCCTCGTGGCCGCCGATCCCGCTCTGCACCGACTGGGCCAGCCCCAGGTAGTCGGCGCCCAGGCCGTGTCCGTTCGCCTGGTCCCAGGCGACCAGGTCGCTCTGCAGTCCGGTGTAGCCGCCGACGTAGCTCAGCTGGGTGTCGGCGCCGGATCCGGTGATGGTGGTGGCGAAGACGGTGCTGCGCGAGGCCTGGACGGCGCCGCTGCTGCTGTTGCTCATCGAGCCGCCCCAGTAGACCGTGTCGCCCACCCGGGCGGCCGACTCCAGGTCCGCCTCGGCGGTGCCGGCCGGCAGCTGCGAGGTGAAGTCGAAGGTCCGCACCGGCGGGCCCGACCGGGTCTCGTCGTACAGCCGCAGCACATTGCTCTCGTCGTCGGCCACGATCATGTAGCCGCCGCCGACGTCGACGGCGGCGGAGGCGTTGCCCGCGCCGCTGTAGTAGCGCTGGCCGGCGTCGCCGGGATCGGCACCGTCGTTGAGATCGCTGGAGACCCCGTACTGGACCTGGGTGGTGGCGCTGCTGCCGTCCGGGGCGGTGGCGGTGAGGGTGATGGTGGCGTAGCCGGTGGCGGCCGGGGTGACGGTGAGGGTGCGGTCGGCGCCGTCCCCGGTCACGGTGAGGCCGGCGGCGGGGGCGACGGTCTCGTTCGAGGAGACCGCGGTGACCTTGATCTGGTCCGGGGTGACCGCCGGGTCCGAGTCGCCGACGGTGACGTCCAGGCCGGGGTCGGTCGGGTCGCCCAGCGCCGCGGCCAGTCCGCTGTGCGCGGTGGTCACGGTGGGCACCACGGCGGGCGGCCTGGTGCCGCCGCCGGTGCCGGTGACGGTCCCGGGGGCGAAGGCCACACCGCGGAAGGTCTCGCCGGCGGGGGCGCTCGCCAGCACGGTGGCGCTGCCGCTCAGGGTGCCGCCGGTGCCGCTGGCGTCGGTGATCCCGTAGAGCGTGCCGGCGGTGCCGGACGAGCCGCTGCTGGTCGCGTAGAGGCTGACGGTGCCGTTGTCGTCATTGGCCGTCAGGCCGGTGACGGACGGGACCGCGACCGAGCCCTGCTGCACCCAGGCGCCGCTGACCAGCCCGTACTTGACCACCGCGCCGACGGAGTTGTCGGCGACGTAGAGGGTGTCGGGGCTGCTGCCGGTGCCCAGCGTCAGCAGCGAGTAGCTGTACGGTCCTGACGGCGAGGAGGTGAACGGCAGGTTGGTGACCGCCTGGGTGCCGGTGGTCGGCAGGCCGGTGCCGACGGTGGCCACCGTCACCGACGCCTTCGAGGGGTCGGCCGAGGTGTAGAGCTTCCCGTCGGCGATGGCCAGCTGGCGCACGTTCTTGTAGGTGCCGGCCACCAGCGAGGTGGAGGTCGACGCGCCCAGCGCGGCGTAGCGCACCCCGCCCGCCGCGCCGCCGACCCAGAACTCCTGGCCGTCGTCGCTGACCGCGCTGCGGGGGTTGTTGCCGTCGGAGAAGTCGGTGAGTGCGGTGCTGCTGTCGACGGTGCCCGCGGCGTCGACCGTGGCCACGGTGCGGGGCACGGTGGCGGCGGCCGAGGAGGACAGCCCGGTGGCGCCGACGGCGGCGTCGTAGCCGGTGGCGACCAGGTAGCGGCTGTCGGCGGAGAGGGTCAGCCCGCCCTCGGAGCTCGCGGAGCCGCTGGCCACGATCGGCTTGCCGCTGCTCCCGGCCACCGCGGTGGTGGGCAGTGCCACCGACCGGACCAGCGAGCCGGCCGGGGAGTACTCGTCGAGGAAGACGGCCGAGCCCGCACCGGACAGGGTCGACGTGCCGTCACCGACCCGGTAGACCACCACGTCCCCGGCGGCGAAGCCGGAACCGGCGTCGGATCCGGTGTCGGCCGCCGCGGCCCCGGTGCCGAGCACCGCGGACGTCCCGGCCAGCACGGCCAGGGCCGCTGCGGCGGCTATCGCGCTTCTCATGCCGCGCATCACTCTCTTCTCTTCCTGCGTTCGCCTGCGACTCGTCGACCGTCGACCCGGTGGACCGGGCACACCGTAGGGAGCGCGGACGAACCCCGGCCGTCGCGACGGCGACGGCCGGGTGAACGCCGCCGGGGAGTTCCGCCGGATCGGCTCGGCCGAACGGGGGATCGTCCTGCGGTGGGAGCCCATGATGCCGTTTTTGTTGGTTTATATGACGATCTGAATGTTGACGATCCCCCTATGGAGCAGCTGAACGGGTCCATACCCGTCGACCCGGCCGACCCCCTGCTGTCCGGGGCGGCGGCACTGTCCGAACCGTTGGCCGCGCTGCTGCCGGTCGGTGGGCGGACGCCGCTGCGGCTCGCCGCCGGCCTGCTGCAGACCGCCAGGCCCCGTCAGTGGATCAAGAACGTGCTGGTGGTGGCCGCCCCGGTCGCGGCCGGGGATCTCTTCGCGCACCGGGTCCCGCTGCGGCTTGCGGTGACCTTCCTGGTCTTCACCTGCGCCTCGGCCGCGGTCTACCTGGTCAACGATGCCAAGGACGTGCACGCGGACCGGGCGCACCCGGTCAAGCGCAACCGTCCGGTCGCCTCCGGGCTGGTCCCGGTCCGGCTCGCCTACACCACCGGCCTGCTGCTCGCGGCGACGGCCGTGACGGCCGCGCTGCTGCTCTGCAACACGGCCACCGCCGGGGTGGTGGTCGGCTACCTGGTGCTGCAGATCGCCTACTGCACCTCGCTGAAGCACATGCTGCTGGTTGACCTGGCCGTGGTCGCCGCCGGGTTCCTGCTGCGGGCCATGGTCGGCGGCCTGGCCGTCGGGCTGCCGCTGTCGCGCTGGTTCCTGATCACGGCCGGATTCGGCGCCCTGTTCATGGTGTCCGCCAAGCGCTACTCGGAACTGGTGCTGATGCGCGACCACGGCGGCCGCAGCCGCGCCCTGCTGGACGCCTACAGCGACACCTACCTCCGCTTCGTCTGGCAGCTCGCCGGAGCCGTGACCGTGCTCAGCTACTGCCTGTGGGCGCTGGGCACCGCCGACCCGGCGGGGGCCGGCGCGGCCGGGCTGCTGCCCTGGCGCCAGCTCTCCATCGTCCCCTTCGTGCTCGGGGTGATGCGCTACGCCGTCTTCGCCGACCGCGGCACGGCCGGGGCCCCGGAGGACATCCTGCTGAGGGACCGTCCGCTGCAGTTCATTGCCGTGGCCTGGCTCGCCGTCTACAGCCTGGCGGTCTGGAACCTCTGAGCGCCCGGTCCGTCAGCCCCGTCCGTCAGCCCCGGCGCAGCCGCTGCGGCAGCCAGGCCAGCTGGGCGGCCTGCTGGAACGGGCCGCCGCCCTCGTGGCCGTTGAAGTGGTAGACCTCGATCGCCTTGTCCGGGTTCGCGTAGGCGTTGAACGCGGCGAAGACCGTCGACGGCGGGCAGACGTCGTCCTCCAGCGCGGTGGAGAACAGCGCGGGCGCCTCGGCGCGCGCGGCGAAGTGCACGCCGTCGAAGTAGCCGAGGGTCTGCCGGGCCAGCCCGATCCGGTCGCGGTGGGTCTTCAGGTAGCTGCCGACCTCGCGGTAGGGGTTGCTGTCGGTCAGCGTCAGCGCGCGCGGGAAGTCGCAGAGGAAGGGGACGTCCGGAGCGACCGCCACCAGGTCCGGCACCAGCCCGCCGACGGCGATGGTGATCCCGCCGCCCTGGCTGACCCCGGTGACCGCGGTGCGCGAGGCGTCGGCGAGCGGGTGCGAGCGGGCCGCCTCGACGGCGCGCACCCCGTCGGTGAAGACCCGGCGGTAGTAGTAGTCGTGCGGGTCCTCGATGCCCCTGGTCATGAAGCCGGGGTAGGCCGGCGTGCTGCCGACCGGGTCGGGGGTGTCGCCGGTGGCCCAGCCGCTGCCCTGGCCGCGGGTGTCCATGACGAAGTGGGCGAAGCCGGCCGAGGCCCACAGCAGATGGCTGTGCGCCTGTCCGCGTCCGCCGCCGTACCCGATGAACTCGACCACCAGCGGCAGCGGTTCGGTGGTCCCGGCCGGGAGCACGAACCACCCCTTCACCGGCTGGCCGCCGAAGCCGGCGAAGGTCACGTCGTAGACCTCCACCGTGGCCAGCCCGGTCTGCACCGGCTCGAAGCGCGCGTCGAGGTCGTGCGTGCGGGTCTCGGCCAGGGTCTTGGACCAGAACTGGTCGAAGTCGGCGGGTTCGACCGCAGCACTGCGGTAGCTGTGGAGCTCGTCCAGGGGCAGGTCGAACAGGGCCATGGTCAGTCGTCCTTCGTCAGCGCCGCTTGATCGGATGATCACCCCACAGAACACCATCGGCGCCGGGGAATTCCACCCCTGGACCCCGGTGAACCGATCTGACGGGCCGTTAGGCCATTGGACCCCTTCCCTGCTCCGTCCGTTGGAATCCCCGTGCGAAACCGATTTGTGGTGATCGGTCCGGGATACCCCTTCGTCCACGATGGACGACATCCCCGCGGCCGCCGACCGGTGTCCGCGCTGCCGTCCAGTTCAGTTCCGGAGGAATGCATGAACCTCATTCGCAGCGCAGGAACGGGCATGGCCGTCCTCGCACTCGCTTTCGGTGCGGCCACCCCGGTCTACGCCGCGGCCGCCCCCGCCGTGTCCCACGTGGCCGGTGTCGTCGCCGACGGTCCGTCCGCCGGCGACTCCGGCCCCTGGGCCGCGCCGCGCCACCACCGTCACCACCACGGCTGGAGCCGTGACGACCGTGACGGCCGCGGCCACCGCTGGGGCCACCGCTGGGGCCGCGCGCACGGTCCGGTCGGCGCGGGCGGCGGCGCCATGGCGAGCTCGGTCGCCTCGCTGACGCAGCACATCGGTGGCTGACAGCCCCACCTCCGCTCGTGGCCGCCACCGGATCCCGGTGGCGGCCACCAGCGCGCTCATGGTCGCAGCGGCACTGTCCCTGCTGAGCGGGTGCGGGCACGACGCGGCGCCCGCGCACGCCCTGCCCGTCGCGCCCGCCACCGCCCGGCCCACGCCGGCCGCCACGGCCCCCGCCGTCTCCGCGGCGCAGCGGCTCTCCGCGGACGGCCTGACCGAGTCCGTCCCGCAGCGGGTCCAGATCCCCTCCATCCGCCTGGACGCACCGCTGGCCGAGATGGGCCAGGGCGCCGACGGCTCGATCGACACCCCGCCCTTCTCCCAGCCGGGCACCGCAGGCTGGTACGGCGGGTCCGTCACACCGGGCGAGGTGGGCACCTCGCTGATCGTCGGCCATGTGGACACGCACCGCGGACCCGCGGTCTTCTACCTGCTCAGCGCGCTCCGGAAAGGGGACACCGTCCAGGTCGCCCGGTCCGACCACAGCACGGCGGTGTTCAGCATCGACTCGATCCAGGTGATCCCGCGGACCGGCTTCGACGACCAGAAGGTCTACGCCGACGCCGACCGGCCCGAACTGCGCCTGATCACCTGCGGCGGAACCTTCAGCCGCAAGCAGCCGGAGTACTCCAGCAACGTCGTGGTGTTCGCGCACCTCACCGGGGTGCACCGGACCGCCGGGCAGTGACCCGGCCGGTCCTGCGGCGGCAATGAGAACAGGGGGCCGGCTCGAAGCGCCGGACCCTTGTTCCGCAGTCTGTGCGCCGCCAGGGACTCGAACCCCGGACCCGCTGATTAAGAGTCAGCTGCTCTAACCAACTGAGCTAGCGGCGCCTGCTGACGTGGAAGACGATACATGACCGCGGCCCCGAATGCGGAATCGGATACCCGGACGGCGCCCGGCGCCCGACCGTTGAACCGCTGTTGATCGGGGACCGCGACGATGGGCCCGGCCGTGGCCCCTTTCGTCACGGCCCGTCCCAGTACTGCCGTTCCTCCTCCGCAGAGAGCAGCGCCCGATGCCGACCCTCATGACGCCGATGGATCCGCACGCGGATCCGCTCAGAGCAGCCGATCAGGTGGCCCTCCACTGGCTGGGGGACAGCGGCGAGGCCGAGCTGTACACCTTCGACGGACTGGAGGACCAGGTCCGGCGGGCGGCCGCGGTGTTCCGGGCGGCCGGGGTGGGGGAGGGCGACGCGGTGCTGGTGTTCCTGCCCGCGATGCCCGAGGCGGTGATCGCGACGCTGGCCTGCGAGCGGTTGCGGGCACGGGTGGTGATCGGGTCCGAGGCCGAGGACGGGGCGGTGACGCAGTCCACCGTGGCCGGCCCCGGTGCGACCGCCGCGCTGCGGGAGCTGATCCGGGTGGAGCGCCCCCAGGTCGTGGTGACCGCGGACGCGGTCCTGCTGAACGGCCGGCTCCAGTCGCCGAAGGCCGCGGTCGACCGGGCGCTGCGCGGCACCGGCACGGACGGCACCGTTGGCTCGGTGCTGGTGGTGCAGCGCAACGCCTACCCGGTGGGATGGACCCCGGGCCGGGACCGGTGGTGGCATCAGGCGCTGGCGGGCAGCGTGTCCAGGAGGTTCCGGACGCCGATGGCCTCGGTCACCTCCAGTTCCTCGAAGAGCCGCTGAGCCTCCGTCAGGCACCCCCGTCCGCGCGCGCTCTGCCCCAGCGCCACCAGCGCCCGGCCCAGTGCCTCCTGGGCCAGCCCCTGGCAGTAGCGGGCGCTGACCTGGCGGCCCAGCTCCAGCGCCTGCTCGGCGCAGCGGACCGCCTCCGCGGCAGCGTTCATGGCCAGGTAGCAGGAGGAGAGCCGGGCCAGGGCGCAGCCCTCGGTCGAGTAGCGCTCCTGGCGGCGCAGCATCTCCACGGCCTCGATCAGCCGGGTGCTCGCCTCGCCGTACTGCCCGTTGCCGAGCAGGACGGTGCCCAGCTGGTACAGCGCGTCGGCCAGGCAGCTGGGGTGCTCGGCGGCCCGGGCGGTGCGGACCGCCTCCCGTGCCGCGTCCAGGGCCTGTCCGGGCCTGCCGCCGGTGAGGTGGGCCCGGGCGATGTTGCCCAGCAGCCGGGCCTCGTCGGCCTGGTGGCCCAGTCCGCGGCAGAGGTCCCGGGCCAGTTCCAGATAGGGCAGCGCCTCCTCCGAGCGGCCGGCGGCGTTCAGCACCACGGCCAGCTCGGCCGCCACCGTGTAGTGGATCTCGGGGTGGTCCTCCAGCCCGCCCCTGGCGGGGTCCAGGCACTCCAGCGACCGGCGCAGCGAGGCCTCGGCGGGTGCGCCGTCCCCGGAGAGCCCGTGCAGCATGCCGACCAGGTAGTGCAGCCGTGCCTCGCCGCGCGCGTCCCGGCGCTCGGGGAAGCCGTCGGTCCGCCGGGCCACCGACAGGGCCTGGGCCAGCACCGCGTGGAAGTCCTCGGCGTGCGGGGTGGGGGCGCCCACCCACATCCAGCCGAGCAGCAGGTCCACCACCGCCGGCAGGGACTCCTCCGGGGCCTGCCGCAGCGACTGGCCCAGGACCGCGAGCAGCAGCGCGCGCTGGGCCCGCAGCCAGTCGCGGGCCTCGTCGGGGTCGGTGAGCGGCTCGCCGGCGCCGACCGTGCGGTGCAGGCTCCAGCTGAGCAGGTCGTCGCCCTCCAGCGTCCGCGAGGCGTTGCGGACGCAGGCCAGCAGGTGGTCCAGCAGTAGCAGCAGGCTGCGGCGGCGGACCGGCTCCGGGTCGGTCTCCTCCGCCCGGCGGCGGGCGAAGAGCCGCAGCAGGTCGTGGTAGCGGTAGCGCCCGGGTTCCTCGCTCTCCAGCAGCCCGGCGTCCACCAGCGACTCGGCCAGCGACTCGGCCTCGGCGACCGGCAGGCCGAGCAGGGCCGCCGCGTCGGAGGTCGAGCAGTCGGCGCCGTCCGGGAGCGAGAGCAGCCGGAAGGCGCGGGCCTGGTCCTCGCTCAGCTGCAGGTAGCCGAGTTGGAAGGTGGCCTCCACGGCCAGGTCGCCGACCTGCAGCTCGTCCAGCCGGCGGCGCTGGTCGGCGAGGCGGCGCGCCAGTGAGGCGACCGTCCAGGAGGGGCGGACCGCGAGCCGGGAGGCGACGATCCGCACCGCGAGCGGCAGCAGCGAGCAGGCGCCGACGACCTCCCGCACCGCGGCCGGCTCGGCGGCCACCCGGGCGGCCCCGGCCACCGCGGCGAACAGCTCGACGGCCTCCTCCTCCTGGAACACGTCGATGTCCACCAGCCGCACCCCGGGCAGCCCGGCGGGCCGGCCGCGTCCGGTCATCAGCACGGTGCTGCTGCCGGTGCTCGGCAGCAGCGGCCGGATCTGGGTGGAGTCGCGGACGTTGTCCAGCAGCACCAGCACCCGGCGGTCGGCCAGCAGCGAGCGGTACAGCGCGGTCCGCCGCTCCACCGTGTCGGGCAGCTGGGCCGGGGGTATGCCCAGCACCTCCAGGAACTCGGCCAGCGCCGCGGCCGGGTCCACCGGGTTCGAGCCGGCGCCGCGCAGGTCCAGGTAGAGCTGCCCGTCCGGGAATGAGCCGCGGACCTCGTGCGCGCAGTGCACGGCCAGCGTGGTCTTGCCGACCCCGCCGATACCGGCCAGTGCGCAGATCGCCACGGCCTGACCCGGCGAGCGGTGCAGTGCGTCGACGATCTCCTCGACGAGCTTGGTGCGTCCGCTGAAGTCCGGTATGTCGGGCGGGAGCTGGGCCGGGACGGTGGCCGGGGCGGAGCCGCCGCCGGGGCCGCCGTCGGCCGACGCGGCGCCGGCCGTCGTCGGCCTGGTCGCCGGGGTCAACTCGGGGTCGGCCGCCAGGATCCGACGCTGGAGCACCGCCAGTTCGGGGCCGGGTTCCACGCCGAGCTCGTCGATCAGCAGCCGGCGGGTGTCCGCGTGCACACCGAGCGCCTCGGACTGCCGGCCGCTGCGGTAGAGCGCAAGCATCAGCAGGGCCCGCAGCCGCTCCCGCAGCGGGAACTCGGCGGTGAGCGGCCCCAGTGCGGCGATCACCTGGTTGGTGTTGCCCAGCTCCAGGTCCAGGCCGATCCGGGACTCGACGGCGGAGAGCCAGAGTTCGCCCAGCCGGCGCCGCTGGCCCTCGGCGTAGCCGCCCGGCACTCCGGAGAGCGCGCCGCCGCGCCACAGCGCCAGGGCCTCGGTGAGCAGGTCCACCGCCCGCTGCGGCTCCCCGGCCGCGGCCGAGCGGTCGCTGTCGGACAGCAGCCGTTCGAAGGTGTGCAGATCGAGGCAGTCCGGGTCGATCCGCAGGGTGTAGCCGTCCCCGGTGGAGAGCAGGACCTGCGCCGGTGTCCGGCTGGCCCGGTCGGGTTCGAGTTCGGTGCGGAGCCGGGAGATGTAGGTGCGCACCGTCCCGATGGCGCGCGGGGGCGGCTCGCTGCCCCAGATGCCGTCCACCAACTCGTCGATGGAGACGCTGTGACCGTGGTTCAGCAGCAGCCTGACCAGGACGGCCATCTGCTGCGGCGACCCCAGCCGCAGCGCCCGGTCCCCGAGTTGCCCACGGACCTCGCCGAGCACCCGGAACCTCAATCCGGTTTCCATCCCGTTCGTTCCGCTGCGCATCCGTTTTCTCCCCAGAGCGCTGGAAATTGCCCGTACACCAGTCGGGACGGTAGCACTGACGCACGGAAGGCTCCGACTCTTCCGACGTACCCGATCCTCCGGGGCGTTGAACGAACGTTGATCCGAGCGGGGCATGATGAGAGCCCACATCAACTCGATGCCTCACCGCTTCACCGCATCACGAGGAGCAGCATGACCACGCCGCAGAACGACGCAACGGAGTCCGACTCGACCGCCACGGGGGAGGCCGAGTCGACTTCGGCGGAAGTGGTTGTCGAGGAGTTGACGTCGGACGACACAGCGTCGGCCGAGGGGACCGACGCTGTGGTCGACCCGGATCGGGTGCGCAGCCAGGAATAGGTGCCGCATCCGCGATGCCACGTCTCGGGGGGGACGCGGAATCGGGGGACGGGGGAGGGGCTCATCACTGGGGAGTGATGGGCCCCTGGTCCGTTTCCGGGGCCGTCCCTGCGACTCGTGTGCGGGCCGTCCCGTTCACGCGGTCGGCAGGTGCGAGACGGTCATCCTGACCACGGTCTGCGCGGCGCCGTCGGTGGACGCGGCGGCGGTCCCGGCGGGCTCGGACGGCTCGGACGGTTCGGCGCACGGGAGTTCCACCGGCTCCGACGGGGCGGCCGGTGCGGAGCCGCCGCGGGCGGCGCGGACGCAGGCCCAGAGCAGCACGGAGGCCCCGGGCAGCCAGGGCTCACGGGTGTCCGGGGCGACGATCCAGCGGTTGGGGCCCTCCGGGGCGTCCGCCATCCGCTGGACCGGGGGCACGGTGATGGCGTCGCCGGCGCCGTGGCAGAGCACCGGCGGGACGCCGCGGGCCCACTCCTCCCAGACCAGCAGGGTGCGCAGCCGCTGGGCCGCGCCGACCTCGGCGAAGACCAGGATCCGGCCGCGGTGGGTGGCCACCGGACCGCAGCCCGGCCCCGACTCCCACAACTCGTCGAGCACCCGGCGGCCGAACAGGCCGGGCAGGTTCACCACGTCGAAGGTCCGCCCGCAGGGCAGCACGGTCGGCGCCCAGGGGCGCGACTCCCACAGCGCCCGCATGCTGCGCGGGTACTCGCTGGCCGAAGCCAGCCAGGCCTCCCCGGCCACGGTGACGTACTCGATCGACTCATGCGTCCACATATCCACCGTTCCATTGGTACGGGGGCCGGACGCGGAGCAGGACGGGAAGTGGGGAACGCCGGACAGAAGGAGCGGATACGGCGTATTCTCCCGGGCATATGCCAGCGGGGCCGCAGCGGGGAGCACCCCGGCGGTCAGCCGATGCGGCGCTGCCGCAGCAGCCCGCGGCCGTGCTCGACCATCTTCGCCGCGTAGTCCGGGGTCCAGTCGGCGCGGGCGGCGATCTCCTCGAAGGTCAGGCTGTCGAAGCGGCGGGTGTCGGCGAGCTGGGCCGCCGCCATCGCCTGGAAGTCGCTGGCCCGTTCCGCGGCGGCGCGGAACGCCACGGTCAACTCGGTGGAACGGCTCAGCAGTTCCCGCGGGTCCTCGATGTCGTCGAGGTCGAAGAAGTGCTCCTGCTCCGGCTCCGCGAGGCCGGGCTCGAAGAGCAGCGGGGCGGGGCGGAGCCTCCGCTGCGGCGAGCGGTCGGCGGGGGAGTCGGGCATGGGGGGCACCTCCGTGCTGGGTCAGGTGGAAGGCTGTGCCACGAGCCATTGTGCGTGCAGGCAGCCGGCGAGGGAACAGGGCCTTCCGTTCCGGTATTCCCGGATCTCCCCGGGTGTTCCCGCAGGTCGGGTCGGTGCGCCGGTCGGTGGTCGAGCCGGCACTCCCGGTGTTCAGCCGGGCACGCGGTGCTCGCTCAGGTGCTCGAGGACGGCGTGGTTGGCGGTCCATCCGTCCGGGAACTTCACCGTGACGCCCAGCTGGACCGGCTCGGTCGAGGGGTGCTCGTCCAGCAGCTCGGCGATTCCGGCCCGGGCAACGACGATACAGGCGTGCCGGTGCCGGGAGGCAAGTACGCACAGCCGGCCGGTCTCCAGATGGAAGGCGGTCGCGTCGGGCCGCCCGGAGAGCGGGTGCAGCACCACGGTGACGTCGTACTCGCGGCCCTGCAGCCGGTTGGCGGTGTCCACGGTGACCGCCGCGGCGCCGTCCACCGGGACGCCCAGCGCCACCAGCGCGGCCCGGACCGCGGCGGCCTGGTCGCGGTGGGCGGTGCCGACCGCGATCCGGTCGGCGGTCAGCGGGGCGCTGCCGCGCTCGGACACCGCCGTCCCGGTGCGGTCCAGCAGCCGCCGCACCACGGTGGCGACCGCGCGTACGGCCTCCGGATCGGTGCGCACGGTGTGCCGGGCCGGCAGTTCCAGCAGGCCCCAGCCGGACTCGGCCGCGATGTCGATGACCCGGTCGGCGGCCGAGCCGTCGCCCGGGGCGGCCAGGGTCAGCCTGCGGTCGCCGGGCCCGGTCCCGGAGCGGAACGGGGCGTAGGGGTAGAAGGCGGCCGACACCAGCGGCGCCGCCGAGGCCGGCAGCCGCCAGGACACCGGCAGCCGGTGCGGCACGATCCTCGGGTTGTGCGCGAGCAGGGTCATCACCGCACTGCTGGACGGGTCGTAGCTGAGCCCCGCCCACTGGTCGGTGCCGACGATGGAGAACGGGTCCAGCTGGCCCGGGTCGCCGACGAACAGGGCCCGCTCGAACAGCCTGGCCACGGCCAGCAGCGCGTCGGAGCGCATCTGGTAGGCCTCGTCGACGATGGCGTGCCGCCAGGGGTCGACGTCCTTGACCCACTGCCACTTGGCGGCGGTGGACACCACCACCGAGCACTCCAGCAGGTCGGCCGGCTTGGTGGAGGCGGACACGGCCGGGTGCCGCAGCGCCTCGGGCGCGGGCGCGGCGTCGCTGCCGTGCAGCCGTCCGACGGTGAGCCCGGGGTCGGCCGTGGCCAGCCGGTCCACCAGGTCGTCCACCTGGCTGTTGGTCTGCGCGACGATCATCAGTCGTTCGCCGGCGCCGACCAGCTCCCGGGCGGCCCGGACCACCAGCGTGGACTTGCCGGCCCCGGGCGGGGAGTCGACCACGGTGCCGCGCTCGGTGCCGTGCAGGGCGGCGTCGAGGATGGCGGCGACGGCGCGGTCCGCCTCGGCGCCGGGGTCCGCGCCGGGGCCGGTTCCTGGGTCGCCACCGGGCGGGCGGGAGAGCGGAGGCACAGGTCAGGCCCCTTCTTCGTCGGCGGGCGCGGTCGGGAGGTCCGGCTGGGCGGTGGCCGTGCGGGTGACCGGAGGGCCGCCGTGGGTCCAGGGGGTGTCCTCGGGTTCGGGCAGCGGCGCGGACTGGCGGGCCGTCAACTCGAAGAGGGTGAAGCACACCTGCTCGCCCGGCTCGGGGAGGCTCCCCGGCTCGGGCTCCTTCCGGCGGCCCATGCCGTTCAGCAGCCGCACCGTGACCAGCCCGGCCGCCGGGTCCGCGGACACCAGCTCGGCCTTCTGCGCGGTGGGGCCGCCCGCCCGGTACAGCTCGCGCCCCGGGTCCCCGTGCGGACGGTCCGGGGTGCGGACCGTGACCAGCGGCCGCGGCTTGGGGCTGCGCCCGGTCTCGTCGTACGCCGCCTCGACGGCGACCACCCGTCCGGCCAGGGCCTCGCCGGCGAGCCGGTGCTCGGCCATGGCCAGCGGGTCGTCCAGGGCCTCCTGGATGTCCAGCCGGGTCTGCTCGCGCTCGCGCTGGGCCAGCTTGCGGGCGGCGGTCACCGCGTCGTCGCGTACCGGCTGCGGGGGCTCGCCGGCCGCGATCCGGTCCCGGTGCGAGGTGTAGGACCAGCGGTCGCCCTCCCAGCGCTCCGGCAGGTGCGCGGCGGCGGGCAGCGCCCGGAGCAGGTCCAGGCCCTGCCACAGCCGGTCCCAGGTCGGTCGCAGCACTGCCTCCAGCAGTGCGGCGATCTCCGCCTCGCGGGCCCGCGCGGCCACGGCGTCGTCCAGCTTGCGGGCGGCGTCGTAGCGGGTGATCGCCGGGGCCAGCAGGCCGCTGTCGAAGCGCGGGTCGGTGGTCGGCCCGGCCGGCGGGCACAGCAGCTGGCCGTGGCCGTCCCGGGCGGTCTCCGCCAGCAGCGCGGCCTCGGCGCCGGTGAGGCCGGCGGGCGGGTCGATCCAGGCCAGCAGTGCGCCCAGGTGCTGGTCCTCCAGCCGGCTCTGCCCGGTGGCCCAGTGCCGGCCCAGCAGGTCGGTCATGGCGAGCAGCAGCGAGGAGCCGGGGACCTGGGCCCGGTCCCGCAGGTGGGTCAGCCAGCGGCCCAGCAGCGGGACCCGGGCCGGCACCGGGTAGGGGCCCGGGTCGACCCCCTCGTCGAGCGCGGTCTCGGCGCTGCGGCGGAAGCGGGTGGAGCGGCCCAGCAGCCCCAGGAACTCCACCGCGGCCGGGCCGGGAACCAGCAGCTGCGGGGCGTCGGTGCACAGTTCGCGCACCTGCTCGGTCTTCTCCCCGGTCGCCGGGTCCTTGACCTCCCTGGTCAGCAGGTCGACCTCGGTGCCGAACCCCTCCAGCCAGGGCAGCAGCTCGGCGGCGAGGTCCGCGAGCAGGGCGAACCGGCGGTCCCGGTCCAGTGGTTGCGGGAGCGTCAGCAGCACCGGTGAATCCCGGTCCTGACCGAGCATCACCGCCAGCGGCGCCCCGGCCTCACCGGCGGCGGCCAGCGGCACCAGGACCATCGGCCGGTCGGCGAGGTGCCGGTGCCGTACCGTCGCCAGCGGCACGGCCCGACCGTCGCGGACCGCCTCCATCCGGGCCAGGGTGGAGAGCAGGCTCATCCGGCACCGCCCACGGAGGCAGCGGCCTGCAGCGCAGCGGCCTGCAGCGCCTCGGCGCGCAGTGCGGCAGCGCGGGCGAGCCGCAGGGCGGACTCGGCGTCGCCGTCGTCGGGGGTGTCGGCGAGGGTGTCGGAGGGGGTGCTGGTGGCGGTGTCGGCGTGAGTTCCGCTGGGTGCGGTGACTGCGGCTGCGGCTGCGGCCAGGGCCTGCTCGACGGTGTGGAAGCTGCCCAGTTCGCCGCGCACCCCGCGGCCCAGGGTCTCCACCGATCCGGCGCAGCGGGCCTCGGCCCGGCAGTGGAAGCCCAGTTCGCAGGCGGAGAGGCAGTCCGGGGAGTACACCGCCTGCAACGCGCCCACGGCGGCGGCCAGTTGCCCGTCGGAGCGGTCCCGGCCGAAGCCGGTGCCGGTCGGGAGGACGTCCAGCAGCTGCTCGACCCGGGTCAGCCGGTCCAGCTGGCGCCGGGTGACCGCCATCGGCTTGCGGACGTCGACCGCGGCGGCGGTCGGCTGGTTGCCGAAGTCCTTGGGGCAGACCAGCAGCGCCGTACTGTCGGGGGCGCCGGCCAGGCCCTCGGGCTCCCGGTAGGGGTCGCGCACCGGCTCGACGCCGGCCAGCGCGGCCGCGGTCTCCCGCAGCGCGAGCACGTACACCGCCGCCTGCCGGGCCGCCGCGCCCACCTTGGCGGCATCGGCTCCGCCGTCCAGGATCGGGAAGGACTTGATCTCCACCACGGTCCAGCGGCCGTCGGGGCGGACCACCACCAGGTCAGGTTCCAGATGCGCGGTCGAACCGGCGACCTCCAGCCGCAGCAGCGGCTGGTCCAGCACCGTCCACACGCCGGGCCGGGCCGCGGCAGCGGCCAGCGCGACCCGGGCGCTGGCGACCCGTCCGGCCGGCAGTCCGGGGTCGTCGACCAGCTCGGCGAAGACCACCGGAGCGCTGTCCTCGGGCAGCCGCAGCTGCTCCCTGAGCAGGTCCAGCAGCACGGTGCAGCCGTCGGCCTTGACCCGGCGCTCGAAGCCCAGGCCACGGCTGATCGCGAACGGCGACTGACCGAACGGCGCCGGGTTCCCGAGCCGGGTCGCCAGATCGGTCTTGTCCACCCCGGCGGCGTCCAGCACCGCCCGCCGGCCGCACCCGGGATTGGCCGCCAGCGCGGCCAGTGCGCGGGCGTCCAGACTGCGTTGCGGCGCGTCGCCGCGGAGGCCGGCGAGCCGGCGTTCCAACGGACTCGGGGACAGCCTCGGCGACTGCGGGGGCTCCGGTGCCGGACGCCCGGGGATGAAGTCGTTCATGGTGCGGATCAGTCTTGCACCCACGACTGACAAGGGGAGCGCCGTACGGGTCAGTGCAGCGCCGGAGTTCGTCGTTCGACGGGTGCGGCGGGTATGCCGGAGGCGACGGCGGTGCCGGGTGCGGTGGATGTGCTGGCTGTGCTGGATGCGGTCTGACGGGACGTCGGGACCTGCTGGTAGTCGGGAACCGGGTGGCGGACCGGCAGATGGATCGGCAGGTGGACGATGTGGGTGCGGGATCCCGAGGTCCCCCGGAGCCGGTCGGTGAGCCGCAGTGCCGGGCCGGTGAGCAGCGCGCCCACGCCCAGCAGTACCGCGCCGGCCACGCAGTCCAGCAGGTAGTGGTTGCCGGTGCCCATCACCACCATGGTGATCACCAGCGGGTAGAGCAGCCCCAGGGTCCGCACCGTGCGGTCCCGCGCCAGCCGGAACAGCAGCAGCCCGCACCACAGCGACCAGCCCACGTGCAGGCTGGGCATCGCCGCGAACTCGTTGGTCATCGACCCGAGCCCCTTGGGCGCGCTCGCCGCCCCGCTCCACCAGCCGAGGTTGGCGTGCTGGGCCATGGTGTCGGTGAAGCCGTAGGAGGAGGGCATCAGCCGCGGCGGGGCCGCCGGGAACAGGATGAAGCCGACCAGGGCCAGCACCGTGGTGATCCCCAGCCAGGTCCTGGCGCGGCGGTACTGGTCGCGGTGGTGCCGCCAGAGCCACACCAGCACCGCCGGGGTGACCAGGTAGTGCAGCGTCGCATAGGCGTAGTCGGCGGGTACGCCGAGCCACTGCTGGCTGCTGAAGGTGCTGTTCAGCCAGCGTTCCGGGTCGAGGTGGAGCCACTGCTCCACGTCGATCAGACTCCGCGCGTCCTGTACGGCTTCGCCGAAGCCGCCGCTGACCAGCAGCCGGCTGCCGTCGTAGACCAGGTAGATCGCGGCTACCAGCAGCAGTTCCAGCTGCCAGTGCCCCGGTCGCCTCCTGAGAAGGGTGCGTGCCATGACCACTCCGGACGTTCGAGCGAAAGCGTACGCTCTACCGTACGCTGTACGTTAGGGAGAAATCATCTCCGGGTCACATCTGGTTCTCACCTGGGCCCTGTAATCTCCGACACAGCGCCCTCCCAGGGCCCAGACAGCCCCCCGTCCCCGCAGCGTCCGGAAGGCCATGTCGCAGTCAGTGCCCCGCCGTCGTGCCCCTCGCAATTCCCTCAGCGCGGAGCTGATCGTCGACCGTGCCCTCGCGCTGCTGGACCAGAAGGGCATCGAGGCCTTCTCCATGCGTGCCCTGGCCGAGGAGCTCGGGGTCGGCACCATGGCGCTGTACACCTACTTCCGCGGCAAGGAGGAGCTGTTCCGGGCCGCCCGGGACCGGGTGCTCGGCACCTACCAGCCGCCCTGCACCAGCGGCAGCTGGGACGAGCAGCTGCGCGCCCTCTGCCTCTCCATGTACGAACTGTTCACGGGCCGCCCCTCGGTGCTGCAACTGCTGGCCGAGGGCAAGGCCGAGGGCGACTTCGCCGACGCCGCCTCGGTCACCATGGAGCAGGTCGTCAAGCTGCTCTGCGGGTCCGGCCTGGACCGCCAGGCGGCGGCCCGCGCCGCCGGGACGCTCATCGGCTTCACCATCGGCTCGGCCCTGCGCCAGGTGCGCGAATGCGATGAGGAGGGGCAGATGACGGCCAAGGCCGAGCTGCTGCGGCGGCGCTTCGCCGCCCTGTCGCCGGAACGCCACCCCGCGCTCACCGACCTGGCCCCCGAACTCACCGTCGCCCGCGAGGACGGCGAGGGTCAGTACACCTTCGGCCTCGGCCTGATCCTGTGCGGCCTGCGGGAGCTCGCCGGCTCGGACTGCGCGGCGCCGCAGTCCTGATCCGGTCGTGGATCAGGGATCATGGACGGGTACACCAGCACTGCCATCCAAGGGAGACCCCTGTGCCCTCGCGCATCCTTCTGGTCCGACACGGCGAGACCGAGTGGTCCGCCGGCGGTCGGCACACCGGGCGGACCGACATCCCGCTCACCGAGGAGGGTCGCGAGATGGCCCGCCGCCTCGGCGACCGGCTGAAGCGCGAGCCCTGGGGCGGCCTCCCGGCCGCCGAGATCCGCACCAGCCCGCTCCGGCGCGCCCGGGAGACCTGTGAGCTGGCCGGCTTCGGCGACCGCGCCCTGGACACCCCCGACCTGCTGGAGTGGGACTACGGGCGGTACGAGGGCATGACCGGACCCGCGATCCGGGCCGAGGACCACCCGGGCTGGCTGATCTGGCGCGACGGCGTCCCGGACGGGGAGACGCTGGAGCAGGTCGCGGCCCGCGCCGACGCCTTCATCGCCTGGACGGCCGAGCATGGCGGCGTGCCCGACCCCGACACCACGGTGATGCACAGCGCCGACAACGACGTGCTGGTCTTCGCGCACGGTCATTTCCTGCGCATCCTCGCCGCCCGCTGGCTGGGCCTCCCGGCCACCCACGGCCAGCGGCTCAAGCTGGGGCCGGCCACCCTCTCCATCCTCACCTGGGAGTACGGCGCCAGAGCCGTCGAGCTCTGGAACGACGGCTCGCACCTGCACTGAGCCGACGCGCCGGCGAACCGTCGCACCGGCGAACCAGCAGCAGCCGAACGGTGGGTGACGTCCCGTCAGCTCGCCATGGAGACGTCGTAGCGGCTGATGAACTCCGCCACCTCCGGTACCGCCCGGTGCGGACGCAGCCGGGACGCCGTGTCGGCGACCATGGACCTGATCCGGGTGGAGTGCACCTCGCCCAACAGCGCCACCACCTGGCCGCCGCTGGTCGCGGCGGCGGCCAGCTCGCCCCGTCCCAGCTGGTCGTGCGCCAACTCGGCGGTGTAGAGCGCCCTGTTGCGGACGAAGTGGGGCTGCTGGAGCTCTATGGCGCTGCGGGCGCAGCCCTCGGCCCGTTCCCACTCGCCCAGCGCCGACCAGCACTGCGCCTCCAGGCCCGCCAGTTCGGCCTCGCCGTAGAAGGACATCCACTCGGGATCCGCCTCGGCCGGGCCGGCGGCGTACAGCCGCTGGGCCTGCTGCAGCGAGCGCACACAGGCGCCCCGGTCCTGGAGCTGGGCCCAGGCTCCGGCCTCGCGCATGGCCAGCAGTGAGCACAGCCGCTGGGAGCCGAGCTTCAGGGCCACCTGGTGCGCGGCCTGGGCGGCCCGGACCGCTTCGCGGGGGCGGCCGGCGTCCCGGGCCAGGAAGGCGCTGTTGCAGAACGCATGCGCCTCCAGCGCCGGGTCGTCGGCCATCCGCGCGGTGGCCAGGGCCTCGGCGTAGAAGGAACGGGCATCGGCGAGCCGCCCCGAGTCATGGGCGAGCCAGCCGACCGAGATCGCCAGCTCCCCGGCGCCGGACTGCAGCCGCTGCTCCACCCCCCGGCCGTAGGAGCCGCAGTTGAGCAGTTGGTAGGCGGTCCGCAGGACCCGTCCGGCGCGGTCGAAGAGTGCGTCCCCGCCCTGGACGTCGTCGAGCAGCCGGATCTCCCTGACGGCCGCCTCGACCCGGCGGGCGTCGGCCGCGCCGACCTTGCGGCCCGGGGCCACGGTCCCCGGGGCTGCGGCAGCCGCCGGTAAGGGTTGGTCCAGGCCCAGCACCGCGGCCATGGTGACCGGGGCGCCGGACAGGAACGTGCGTCGGTGCACGTCGTCGTTCTCCTCGTGGTTCTGGTCCGTGGTCTCCCGCATGCCGCCTGCGCGCCGGGCTTCGGCGCGCGGGGCGAAACCCAGGTCCTCCAGGGAGGAGCCGGGGAACATATGCAGGAAGACCCTCTCGTACGCGTAGTTGGGGCGTCTGATGGCACCCGACTCGACCCGTCCCACATAGCGCGCGTCGCAGGAGACGTGCTCGCCGATCTCCCGCCCGGCCCGCCGTACGGCGGTGGCGAACTCGCCCGCCGAGCGGTCCCCGCGCAGTGCTCGCATCGCCTGGTTCACAGTGAGTGCTGCGGTGTGGTTGGTGAGGGTGTTGGTCATGTCGGCCCCCTTGCTCTCAGACGCCACGACAGTACCCTCTGCAATGATTCGAACACTCAGGGTTTCTGGACAAACCGGGCATGCGCCGGAAAGATGCCATGAAATGCCATGCTCTGCCAGGCATGACAACCGTGGCCCCGGTGCCCCCTGATGCGTTGTGCTTGGCAGTAACCGCCGACACCACTCAACGGCGAGCGGTCAATGATGGAGGCGTCCATGTTCGCAGCGGAGTTCCCTTCGGACCCGTTCCCTGCGGCTCTGCCCACTCCCTCCTGCGATCTGGTGAGGGTTCCGGAGCGGCAGGGGCTGGAGACCGTCGACATCCTGCGGTTGCGCGGGGCCTGCGGCCCGGTGCTGCTGGAGGACGCCGACGCGACCCTCTCCTTCCTGGTCCCGGCCGGCGCGGTCGACACCTGGCAACTGCCCGGCGGCTCCTGCACCGAGGCGCTGGCGCCGGAGGACGACGGCGCCTGGCTGCTGCCGCCCTCCCCGGAGCGCGCGCTCACCGACCCGGCGCAGCTGTGCGCAGCCCTCGGCGAGGCCGCCCGGACGCTGGCCGCCTCCGGCTCCGGCGCGGCCGCCGCGGACGGGGCCTGACCAGCGGATCCGTCGCTGCCCTGACACTCGGCTGCCCGCATACTTGGCAGGTGGCCAGGAAGCAGCAGCACCCCACCCCCAAGAAGTCCGTACCGCAGGACACGGCCGAACAGGTCGCCTCGGGCCGGGCCGAGCTGGTCCCGGACCGGGACCGGCCGAACGCCTGGACCCTGCTGCTGGACGGCACGCCCCAGTCCCATGTGGACCTGGACGACCCGACCCGGCTGTCCTTCGAGTACCAGCGCCGCTTCGGCCACCTGGTGGACCTCGCCGCGCCGCCCCGGCAGCCGATCACCGTGCTGCACCTGGGCGGTGGGGCGCTGACCCTGGCCCGCTACGTCGCCGCCACCCGGCCGCGGTCCCGGCAGCAGGTCGCCGAGATCGACACCGCGCTCACCGAGTTCGTCCGGCGAACCCTCCCGCTGGACCGGGGCTGGCAGCTCCGGGTCCGCGGCGGTGACGCCAGGGAGATCCTGGCCCGCGCCCCCGAGGCCCAGGCCGACCTGGTGGTGGCGGACGTCTTCAGCGGTGCCCGGACCCCGGCGCACTGCGCCTCGGTGGAGTTCGCCGGGCTGGCGGCGCGGGCCCTGCGGCCGGAGGGGCGCTACGCCGTCAACGTCACCGACGGCGGCCGGCTGGACTTCGTCCGGGGCCAGGTGGCGACCCTGCGTGCGGCCTTCGCCGAGGTGGCGCTGATCGCCGACCCGGTGGTGCTGCGCGGTCGCCGGTTCGGCAACCTGGTCCTGGTCGCCGCCCAGCAGCCGTTGCCGCTGGAGCAGTTGACCCGGTTGATCGCCACCGACCAGCACCCGGGACGCATGGAGCACGGCCCCGGCCTGACGGACTTCCAGGCGGGGGCCGTGCCGGTCGCCGATGCCGGCGCGGGCCCCTCACCCGCGCCGCCACCGGGCGCTTTCACTTCTTGATCGACCTTTTCGGAGGGAGGACCGGGGTCAGGAGACCTGGGTCAGGAGACCGGGGTCAGGTGCAGGATCAGGTACTCGTAGGCCTGGCTGTTGGGCGACGGGTTGATGTAGGGGTTGTCGGAGGTCGGCCAGCCGGTGAAGTTGGCGGAGCTGTACTCGTACCAGGCGGCGCCGTAGAGCACCGGCACGGCCGGGACGTCGTCGGAGAAGATCTGCTGCAGCGTGTCCAGCGCGGTCTTCTGCGCGTCCGGCGTGGTGGCGTTCTGGTAAGCGGCGATCGCGGTGCTGGCCTTCGCGCTGGTGTAGCGGCCGAAGTCACCGGCCGCGGTCTTGCCGACGTCGGCCGTGGTGCTCGGGTCCAGGATGAACTGCAGCCGCTGGAAGGCGGTGACGCCCTGACCCCAGTGCAGGGCGGCGTCGTACTTCCCGGTGGTGATCGCGGCGTTCCAGGTGTCGTAGGTGAACGCGCCGTTGTCGTTGATGTCGAAGCCCTGCGCGTTCAGGCCCTTGACCATCGCCTGGGCGTCGCACCAGTAGTCGCTGAAGGAGTTGGGGTCGATGATGGTGAACTTGATCGTCTTGCCGTTCTTGGTCCACTTCCCGCCGACCTTGGCGTAGCCGTCGGCGGTGAGCAGCGAGGTGACCTTGGCCGTGTCGGCGTTGGCCTTGAGGTCGTTGGTCGTGGCCGAGGAGACCGAGGCCTGGTCCGGGCCGGTGGCGATCAGGCCGCCGGAGGAGGTGGCCGGGTTCTCGTAGTTGGTCTCGCACTGGGCGGCCAGCGACTGCCGGTCCACCGCGGCGCTGATCGCCTTGCGGACGGCCACGTCGGCCAGGGCCGGGGCGGTGCTGCTCTTCTGGTTGAGCAGCAGCGAGACCGTGTTCCCGGCCGGGAAGTACGGCGCGGTGTTCTGGAACAGGTGGTTGTTGGCCGGGTCCTTGGCGACGAAGACGGTCTGCACGTTGTTGATGTCGTTGCCGGCCAGGTCGATCTGGCCGGAGGCCAGGGCGATGGTCGCGGCGTCGTTGGTGGCGTAGGCCGGGAAGGAGATCTCCTGGACCTTGGGCGCACCGCCCCAGTAGCTGGGGTTGGCCTTGAAGGTGACGTTCTGCGAGCTGAACTTGTCCACCAGGTAGGGGCCGGTGCCGATGGCCTGTGCCGAGGTGATCTGCGCGGTCGCCGGGTTGCTGATGCTGGACCACAGGTGCTGCGGCACGATGACCTGGTTGCCGATGGCGACGAAGTTCGACGCCTGCGGCGTGGAGAAGTTCATCACCAGGGTGTTCGGGTCGGGCGTGGTCATGCTGGTGGTGGCGGGCACGCCGCCGGTGTTGGCGGCCGCGGTCTTCTGCAGCAGCTCGAAGGTGAACTTCACGTCGGCCGAGCTGAAGGCCTGGCCGTCGCTCCACTTGACTCCGGACTGGAGCTGGATGGTGAGCGTCTTGTTGCCGTTGGACCAGGCGTAGCTCTTGCCGAGCCACGGGATCGGCGCCTGGTCGGACTTGAGGCTGTTGAACATGAACAGCGGCTCGTAGGTCAGCGAGACGGCGTTCTCGTTGGCGCCGAAGGCGTTGCCGTCGAACGGGTTGAAGTCCTCGTCGAAGGAGGGGACCGGCTTGTCCTCGATGACCAGGGTCTTGGCCTTGGACGAGCCCGAGCTGCCGGAAGCGCTGCTGCTGCTCCCGCTATTGGACGTGGCGCCGGAGCTGGTGCAGGCGGTGAGGCCCAGGCCCACGACTGCCACCAGGGCCAGGCCCTTGATGGTGGTGTTGCGACTCATTGCGTACGCTCCTTGTGTCCGGCCGACGAGGTATCGGCCAGTGGTGAGCGGCCATGACGGTCTCCGTCATGGCGTGACGGGTCTTGATTGGGTGGTTCCGAACGAGATCGCGTGCCTTGCTGCTGTTGCCTGGTGCTGCGCTGCGGGCGGTTGCCCCGGACGAGTTGCACCTCGTCCGGGAGCGGGCCCGACGGCGCCGGGGCGGAAGGCGGGCCCCGGCGCCGGCCGGGTCTGGCTGGGTCTCCCATGTCGTCGACTCCTCGTTGAGTACGGACTGTGGTGAAGCTGTGCGGTGAACCGCGTCCTCAGAGATCTGCGCCGGTGCCGGCCGCGGCCGGGGGATCCGCCGGAGCCGTGTGTTCGGCGCTGTGCAGCCAGCAGGCGGCCACCTGATCGGTGGCGACCGGCAGCGGTGGCGGCGCGGCCTCCTTGCAGATCGCCATCGCGAAGGGGCAGCGCGGGTGGAACCGGCAGCCGCTCGGCGGGTTCACCAGGCTCGGCGGGGCGCCGCGGCCGCGCAGCACCGGCGGCTCGGTCCTGGCCGGGTCGGGTGCGGCGCTCAGCAGCAGCTGGGTGTAGGGGTGGGCCGGCGCGTCGGTGATCTGGGTGGCCGGACCGGACTCGACGACCTGCCCGGCGTACATCACCAGTGCGGTGTCGGCCAGGTAGCGGGCCGAGGCGATGTCATGGGTGACGTAGAGGATGGCCAGCCGCTCGCGTTCGCGCAGCTCGTCCAGCAGGTTGAGGACGCCGAGCCGGATCGACACGTCCAGCATGGAGACGGGCTCGTCGGCCAGCAGCACCCGGGGTTCGACGGCGAGGCCGCGGGCGATGGCGACGCGCTGCCGCTGGCCGCCGGAGAGCTCGTGCGGGTACTTGTCGATGAAGCGCTCGGACGGGCTGAGCGAGACGCGTTCCAGCAACTCCCGCGCCTTGGTGTCCAGATCGTCCCGGCCGGCCCGCTTGTGCAGCTTCAGCGGCCGCTCCAGGTGGTAGCGGACGCTGTGCACGGCGTTGAGCGAGGAGAACGGGTCCTGCAGCACCAGGTGCACCAGCCGGGTGTACTCCTGGCGGGCCTTGGCGCTGCTGCCCACCGGCACGCCGTCCAGCAGCAGTTCGCCGGAGGTCGGCGCGATCAGCTGGGTGAGCAGCCGGGCCAGGGTCGACTTCCCGGAGCCGGACTCGCCGACCACGGCGGTGACCGTGGCCTCGGGCAGGGCCAGCGAGATGTCCTCGACGGCGTGCACGACCTGGCGGGTCCGGGACGGTCCGATCTGGTGCACCGGGAAGTGCTTGGTGAGGTGCCGGGCCTCCAGGGCGGGGATGCCGGGGCGCTTCGGCCCGTGGACGACGGTGGTCCCGTCGCTGAGGGTGGGCGTCACTGGTCGCTCCCATGGGTGTCGTCGGTGGCGGGGGCCCCGTTGCCGGTCGCCTCGCGGTGCAGCGGCGCCGGCGGCTCCTGGAGTCCGTCCTGCAGCCAGCAGGCGGCGACCCGGTCCTCGCCGTCGGTACGGACCGGATCGGACACCGGCCGCACCAGCTGCGGGGTCTCGGTGCGGCAGCGGTCCATGGCGTAGGGGCAGCGCGGATGGAAGGCGCAGCCGCCGGGAAGGGCGGTGAGCGAGGGCGGTGAGCCGGGGATGCCCTCCATCCTGACCCGGTCGCCGTGCAGCGCCGGGAAGGAGTTGAGCAGACCCAGGCTGTAGGGGTGCCGCGGGGCGTGGAACAGCTCGTCCGCGCCGGCGCGTTCGACGATCCGCCCCGCGTACATGATGGCGATGGAGTCCGCCAGCTCGATCAGCAGCGACAGGTCGTGGGTGATGAAGATGATGGCGAAGCCCAGCCGCTCCCGGAGCTGCATCAGCTCCTCCAGGATCTCCCGCTGGGTGACCACGTCCAGGGCCGTGGTCGGCTCGTCCATGATCACCAGCTGTGGCTCCAGGGCCAGCGCCATCGCGATCATCACGCGCTGCCGCATCCCGCCGGAGAGCTCGTGCGGGTAGCTGCGGAGCCGGTCGGCGCTGATACCGACCATGCGCAGCAGCTCCACCGCCCGCTCCCGGCGCTCGGTCGGGCTCATCTGCCTGCGGTGCGCCTTGAGCACGTCGGTGAGCTGGGCGTCGATCCTGGCGACCGGGTTGAGCGCGTGCATGGCGCTCTGGAACACCACGGCCAGCTGCGACCAGCGGATCTCCCGGAGCTTGGCCATGTCGGCGCCGAGCAGGTCGACGATCTCGGTACCGGCCGACACCACCTCGTTGGGTGCGGCGCCGAACGCCGAGGACTGCGGCCTGTTGTGGAACAGCACCTCGCCGCCGCTGATCACGCCGGGAGCGCGCAGCAGCCGGGTCAGCCCGTAGGCCAGCGTGGACTTGCCGGAACCGCTCTCCCCGGCCAGGCCGAGCACCTCGCCCCGGCGCAGGGTCAGCGTCGCGTCGGTGACGGCGCGGACCGCTCCGGCGCCGACGCCGTAGTCGATGCAGAGGTCGCGGACCTCGAGGACGGTGTCGGCCGTCGCGGCACGCGGTGCCGGGACTGCGGTGGGCGCGCTCACTTGGACTTTCCTTCCGAGGCGGCGGCGACGGGGGTGGGCAGGTCGGCCGAGCCGGCGGTGGCGCGGTGACTGCGCGGCGGGCTGCCGTTCCCGGCCGTGCGCAGCACCGGGGTCAGCCCGAGGGTGTACCTGACGCCCTTGCGGTTGTCACGGGCCGACCGCAGCCGGGGGTTGATGATCTCGTCGATGCCGAAGTTGAGCAGTGCCAGGGCGATGCCGACCAGCGCGACGCAGAGCGCCGGCGGGACGTACCACCACCAGTAGCCGCCGAGCATGGCGCTGTCCTGCTGGGCGGTGTTGAGCATGGTGCCCCAGGTGGATGTGGCCGGGCTGATGACGCCCAGCCAGGACAGCGAGACATAGGTCCCGATGCCGTAGATCACCGTGAAGATGAACGAGGAGGCCAGGATCGGCAGCAGGTTCGGCAGGATCTCGAAGACGATGATCCTGGGCTTGCGCTCGCCGATCACCCGGGCCGACTCCACGTAGTCCTGGTTCCGCAGGGCCAGGGTCTGCGCCCTGAGCACCCGGGCCCCCCAGGCCCAGGCGGTGAGCGCGATCACCGCGCCGATCAGCAGCGGGTTGTCGGTGTCGGCCGGCGGCAGCGGGGTCATCACCACCATCAGGATCAGCAGCCCGGGCAGGGCCAGGAAGATGTTCGACAGGATGGAGAGGACCTCGTCCACCCAGCCGCCCACGTATCCGGCGGTGACCCCGATCAGCACCGACAGGCAGGTGGCGATCAGGCCGGCCACGAAGGCGATCAGCAGGGTGTCCCGCCCCCCGGCCAGGACCTGCGAGAAGATGTCGTGCTGCTGCTGGTCGGTGCCGAGCAGGAACTTCCCGGACGGCGGCAGCGGGGTGCTGCTGGTGGAGTTGGCCTGCCAGTCGGGGGAGTGCGGTGCGACCATCGGCCCGAAGATCGCGACCAGTGCGAAGAAGATCAGGATCACGGCGCCGACGAGGACCTTGGGCGTCAGCGGTATTCGGGAGCCGCGGCGGAGCCGGGCCGGCTTCACGGCGGGGGTGGTGCCCGGGGTGGCCGGACCGGTGGTCTCGGTGGGAACAGCCATCGGTCAGGCCTCCTTGCGGGCGCGCGGGTCGAGGATCACATAGGCGATGTCCGCCAGGAGGTTGGCGCCGAGCACGGTGAAGGTGACCACCAGCAGGATGCCCTGCATCAGCGGGTAGTCGGCGTCGAGGACGGCCAGGTAGACCTGGTAGCCGATGCCCGGGTAGGAGAAGACGATCTCGGTGACGATCGAGCCGGTGACCACCAGGCTGATCGACAGGGCGAAGTTGGAGATGGTCGGCAGGATCGCGTTGCGGGCCGCGACCGCGATCACCTTCCACCGGGGCAGGCCCTTGGCCGCCGCCACCAGGACGTAGTCCTCGTCCATGGTCGTGATCATCATATTGCGCATGCCGATGATCCAGCCGGCGATGGAGGCCAGCGCGACCGTCGCGGCCGGCAGCACCCCGTGCTCCACCACGCTGGTGACGAACGGTCCGTTCCAACCCTGCGTCAGATTGGAGTTGCGGCCGGTGTCGTAGCCGTTGGCGTAGGGGAAGAGCTTCCAGTAGAAGCCCCCGGTGATCAGCAGCAGCGAGGCCAGGATGAAGTAGGGGACCGCCTGGAAGAAGGTCGCCGCCGGCAGCAGCGCGTCCAGCAGGCCGCTGCGGCGCCAGCCGACGACGATCCCCAGCAGGGTTCCGATCACGAAGGCCACGATGGTGGCCGAACCGACCAGGCCGATGGTCCAGGGCAGGTCCTTGCTCAGGATCTGGGTGACGGCCACGGACTTGGACGTGGAGTGCCCCAGGTCGCCCTGGAACAGGTGGCCCAGGTAGGTCATGTACTGCGAGAAGGTGCTCTGCTTGCTGTTCAGCCCGTACTGGTCGGCCAGGGCCTGCAGTTGCTGCGGGGTGATGGTGGTGGTCTGCATCTTCGCGAGCAGCGCCTGCAGGGCGTTGCCCGGGAGCATCCGGGGCAGGAAGAAGTTCAGCGTGACGGCTGCGAACGCGGCCAGCACGTAGAAGCCGAGTCGGCGCAGGATGGTGGTCATCGTCGGCTCCTCTCAGGAGATCTGGCGCCACACGGCGGGGCGGGAGTCGGGTGGGCAGCCGCAGCTCTCGCGGCGGATCAGACGGGTCGGCAGGACGAAATCCTGTACGGCGTCGCTGTCTTGGGGGGCATCAGCAGAGATCATGCTGTGGAGGACCTCGAAGGCTTTGGCGCCGATCTCCTGGATGGGCTGGCGCACGGTGGTCAGCTGGGGGCGGAGGTGTCGGGCGAAGGGCAGGTCGTCGAAGCCGGTCACGGCGACGTCCCCGGGGACGTCGAGACCGTGCTCGGCGAGGGCGTAGATGACGCCCAGCGCGGTCTGGTCGTTGGCGCAGGCGATGGCACGCGGCAGGGTCGCACCCAGGGCGATCAGCCCCCGGACGATCTGCACCCCGCTGCCGGCCGAGTAGTCGCCCTGCCAGGCGGGGCCGGTCAGGCACTCGCCCCCCAGCGCGTGGACCTCGGAGGCGAAGGAGCGGCCGCGGACGATGTTGTCCGGGCTGTCGGCGTGGCCGGCGATGTAGGCCAGCCGGCGGTAGCCGTGGTCCTGCACTAGGTGGCGTGCCATCTCCCGCATGCTGGTGGCGCTGTCACCGCGGACGTTGGCCACCGGGCCGCCCTCGGCACCGGCCAGGGTGACCACCGGCACGGTGCGGGCGATGCTCGCGATCCCGGCGGGGGAGAGCACCTGGTCGTGCAGGATCAGGCCGTCGCACTTGCCGGCGATGGTCATGATCCGGTTGGGAAGGGTGTGTTCGTCGATGTTGACCGAACTCACCAGGAGGTCGTATCCGCGACGCTGCGCCACGATCTCGATACCCCGGTTGATCTGGTCGCCGAACAGCAGGCTCTCGGACTCGTCCTCGAACATGCCGCCGTCGTCGGTGCCGTACACCCGGCGGAAGACCACTCCCACCACCTGCTTCAGCCGGCTGCTGAGGGCCCGCGCGGCTCCGTCCGGGACGAAGCCCAGCTCGCTGATGGCCTTGAGCACCCGGTCGCGGGTGGCCGGACGCGGATTGTCCCGTCCGTTGAGGACCCGGGACACGGACGCGATGGAGACCCCGGCACGGCGGGCGACATCGTAGATCGTCGGCGTCGCGCCGGAGGTGGGTCGTGCGTCCATCGGAGGCTGTCCTCTGGTTCCTGGGAGTGTGTCCGGAGACTGGCGTAAGCGCTTACTGGAAATGTTCTGGGTTGACCGTAGGACGGGGGTGCAGCCGCCGCAAGAGTGGATGTCGCTGCCGTTACGCTGATGTGACTTTTCTTCAGGAAGTGTGGCCTGCATTGCTCCTGTGTGTTCACCAAATGAACAGACAGGGGGAATGGGCGGCGGCTCAAGAAGCTCGTTCGGATGCCGATGATACTGGTCTGACCTGGAGTTATCGTTGATTTGCGGGCTTTGTGACGGCATTTCGAACGATCGCTGCGGATTGAAGCTGTGAAGTTTCGGGCCGACACCCGCTGCCTAGTTGGCGGACCGGACCCGGCGTCGGGCCCGGCCGTGCACGAAGCGTGGCAGCCGTGTGCTGATGCGTCTGGAAGCGCTTACTGGAACGATCAGCCGACCTGTCGCAGGCAGGGCCTCAGTGGCCGCGCGGCAGACCCCGGTGCTTGTACACGGCGATGCCGGTGAGCACGAGTCCCAGGATGATCGGGACGACCCCGGGCGTGCCGTCACCGGGGTCGGCGGCGTTCTCACTGGCCGGCGGACGCGGCCGGGCCGCACGCGCGGGAGCGGGAGTGGGCCGGGCGGCGGCGGTCGCGGTTGCGGCAGGGTGGCCGGTCGGCCCGGTGTCGGCCAGTGCCGTGCCGGCCAGTGCGGGGCCGGAGGCCGCGGACAGCCCGCCGGCCCAGCAGAGCAGCAGCGCGGCGGCAGCGGCGCGGCGGCGCAGCGGTGTTCGCGGTCCGCGGGAGAGCTGCATGGTCGGTTGACTCCCCGGGAAGGCTGCGACGGACGGGAGCGCCGCCGCTGCCGGCGCGTCCCACTGGTGCAACGACCGTCCGTAGCAGGCGGTTACGACTTCCCGCAGGTGAAAGGCGGTTCGCCGGGGCAGGACGGCGTCGTGGGCGGCACCGACCCTCAACGGTGCCGCCCACGCATCCCGGTCGGGGTCAGGGTTCCGATCGGGAGATCGCGCCGCGCCGGATCGTCTCCCCGTACCAGTGCGCACTGGCCTTGGGGATCCGGCGCTGGGTGGAGTAGTCGACGTACACCGCGCCGAAGCGCTTGCCGTAGCCGTACGCCCACTCGAAGTTGTCCATCAGCGACCAGAGGAAGTAGCCGCGCACGTCGGCGCCGTCCCGGATGGCCGCGTGGATCGCCGCCAGATGGCCGTGGACGTAGGCGATCCGCTCCGGATCGCGGACCTCGCCCTCGGGGCTGATGTAGTCGTCGAAGGCGGCGCCGTTCTCGGTGACCATCAGCGGCAGGTCGGGGTGGCTCCGGGCCACCCCGGTCAGCAGGTCGTAGAGGCCGGACGGGTCGATGCTCCAGTTCATCGCGGTGAGTCGGCCCGGGGGCTGGTGGAAGACCACGTTCTCGGAGCCGGGCCAGGGCGAGAAGTCGCTGCTGCCGTGGCCGTCGTTGCGTGCGGCCTCGCCGGCCGCACCCTGGTCGCCGCCCGCGGAGACCACGGTCGGGTTGTAGTAGTTCACCCCGAGCAGGTCGATCGGCGCGGAGATGGCGGCGAGGTCGCCGGGCCGCACCAGTTCGTCCCAGTCCACCAGGTTCGCGGTGTCCTGGCGCAGGTCGGCCGGGTAGGCGCCGTCCAGGATCGGGCCCAGGAAGACCCGGTTGCCCACGGCGTCGATCCGCCTGGCCGCGTCCAGGTCGCGGTCGCTGCCGGTGAGCGGGCGGACGGCGTGCAGATTGAGGGTGATCGAGAGCTGCGGGTCCGCAGCGGCGGGGAGGGCGGAGCGCAGCGCGGCGACGGCCCGGCCGTGGGCCAGGTTGAGGTGGTGCGCGGCGCGCAGCGCGTCGGTGGGATCGGTGCGCCCCGGGGCGTGCACCCCCGAGCCGTAGCCCAGGTAGGCGGTGCACCAGGGCTCGTTGAGGGTGGTCCAGTAGCGGACCCGGTCGCCGAGGGCGTCGCCGAGCAGCGTTGCGTACTCGCCGAAACGCTCGGCGGTGTCGCGGGCCGGCCAGCCGCCGGCGTCCTCCAACTCCTGGGGCAGGTCCCAGTGATAGAGGGTGGCGACCGGGGTGATCCCGGCGGCGAGCAGTTCGTCGGTCAGCCTGCGGTAGAAGTCCAGGCCGCGTTCGACCGCCGGGCCGCGTCCGGTGGGCTGCACCCGGGACCAGGACACCGAGAAGCGGTAGGAGTTCAGGCCCAGCCGGCTCATCAGGGCGACGTCGTCGCGGTAGCGGTGGTAGTGGTCGGCGGCGATGTCACCGGTGTCGCCGTTGCGGACCCGTCCGGGGGTGTGGCTGTAGGTGTCCCAGATGGAAGGGGTCCGGCCGTCCTCGGCCGCCGCTCCCTCGATCTGGTAGGCGGCGGTCGCGGCGCCCCACAGGAATCCGCTCGGAAAGTGGAGTAGTCCGTCGTCTGCGCCGACCGGCCCGGTTCGGGGCGGGGCGGCGGGGAGGGGGTGGACTGCGGTCATACGGGAGCGCTCCCAGGGGTAGGTGCGGTTCGCGAGGGCGGGTACCAGGCGCTGTCGTACGCTGCCGGGGCCTCGGCGGCGCCGGAGCGCAACTGCGGTCCAGTTGCGGGCGAGGATGCAGGCGCGGGCGCCCATGCGGGAGGTGCCTCCAGGCTGGTGCAACAGTCTGGGAGCGCTCCCATTGCTCTGTCGACATGGTCGTGCTTGGATGATGGAGTGTCAAGCAGTTGGGACGAAGGCCGCTGCGCGACCGGGACGTGGGCTTCCGCAACCGTCCCTTCCTGTCGAAATGCACGCGCCGGCCACGGGATTCCATGCGGGCTCAGGGACTAGTGTGCGACGCGAGCAGAGCGGAACGGAGGACGCACCATGACCCACGTCGGCGAGAGGCCCGCGCGCCGGGGATCGGCCAGGCCCACCCTGGAGGCCGTCGCACAGCTGGCCGGCGTCGGCCGGGGCACGGTGTCCCGCGTGGTGAACGGTGCCCCCGGGGTGAGCGACCAGGCCCGTGCCGTCGTGGAGCGCGCCATCGCCGAGCTCGGCTACGTACCCAACCGGGCCGCCCGGACCCTGGTGACCAGCCGCACCGACGCCATCGCCCTGGTCATCCCGGAGACCGAGACCCGGCTGGCCTCCGAACCCTTCTTCGCCGAGATCATCCGCGGGGTCGCCAGCGAACTCTCGGACACCGAGATGCAGTTGCTGCTCATCCTGGTCCGCACCGCGCAGGAGCGCGACCGGCTCGCCGCCTACCTCAGCGGCCACCGGGTGGACGGGGTGCTGATGGTCTCGGTGCACTCCGAGGACCCGCTGGTGGACCTGCTCGAACGCACCGGCCTGCCGGCCGTCCTCGGCGGCCGCCGCTCCGAGCTGGAGTCGCTGAGCTACGTCAACCCGGACAACTTCGGCGGCGCCTGGGCCGCGGTGCGCCATCTGGCCGGGCTCGGCCGCACCAGGATCGCCACCATCACCGGGCCGCCGGACATGGAGGGCGCGCGCAGCCGTCTGGACGGCTACCGGCGCGCCCTGGAGGAGGCCGGCCTGCCGGAGGACGAGGCCCTGCTCGGACGGGGCGACTTCAGCGAGGAGTCCGGGGTCCGGGCCATGCACGAGCTGCTGGAGCGCCGGCCGGACCTGGACGCGGTCTTCGGCGCCTCCGACCTGATGGCCGCCGGAGCCATGCGGGTGCTGCGCCAGTCCGGCCGGCGCATCCCCGAGGACGTGGCGGTGGTCGGCTTCGACGACTCGCCGGTGGCCCGGCACACCGACCCGGCGATGACCACCGTGCGCCAGCCCAGCGAGGAGATGGGCCGGGCCATGGCCCGGCTGCTGCTGGAGGAGATCGCGGCCCCGAGCCGGACGCACCGGCAGATCATCCTCACCACCGAACTGGTGCGCCGCGAGTCGGCCTGAGGCCCGGCCGTCGCACTGCCTCGGTCGGCCTGTTCCGACCGGGACGACCGGCGAGTAGCGTGGAAAGGGGCCCTCGGTGAGCGCCTTCCTCTTGTCGACGTGGGGTGACCGCGATGATCGTGGTGGATGTACTGCTCGGTGTACTGGGGGCGGGGGCGTTGTGGCTGGCCACCGGTGTGCGGGTGGTCCAGCAGGTCGAACGGGGAGTGGTCTTCCGCTTCGGCCGGGTCCGCCGTGCGGTCCGGCAGCCCGGCGTCACCCTGCTGGTGCCGATCGCCGACCGGCTGCGCAAGGTCAATGTCCAGATCATCACCATGCCGGTGCCGGCCCAGGAGGGGATCACCCGGGACAACGTCACGGTCCGGGTCGACGCGGTGGTCTACTTCAAGGTCGAGGACCCGATCCTGGCCACCGTGAACGTGCAGAACTACACCTTCGCCATGTCCCAGGTGGCGCAGACCTCGCTGCGCTCGATCATCGGCAAGAGCGAACTGGACGATCTGCTCACCAACCGCGAGCCGCTGAACCAGGGACTGGAACTGATGATCGACAGCCCGGCCGCGGGCTGGGGCATCCACATCGACCGGGTGGAGATCAAGGACGTCGCCCTGCCCGAGTCGATGAAGCGCTCGATGTCGCGGCAGGCCGAGGCGGAACGTGAGCGCCGGGCGCGCATCATCACCGCGGACGGCGAGTTCCAGGCCTCCCGCAAGCTGTCGGACGCGGCCGCGATCATGAGCAGCACCCCTGCGGCGCTGCAACTGCGGCTGCTGCAGACGGTGGTGGAGGTCGCAGCGGAGAAGAACTCCACGCTGGTGCTGCCCTTCCCGGTGGAGCTGCTCCGCTTCCTGGACGGTGCGACCCCGGACTCGTCCAAGTCCCCGCCGCTGGTCTCCGAGGCCGCGAAGGCGGCGGCCGCTGCCGCGGCGGCCCTGATCAAGCAGGATCTGACGGACGAGCTGAACGGGTCGGTGCCGCCGGTGCCGGAGATCCCGGAGGCCGCGGTGGCGGATCTGCAGCTGGAGAGCGGCGAGCCGTTCGGCAGCGGCGAGCCGTTGACCGGTGGCGAGCCGCAGAAGCAGCAGTCGGAGGAGAACTGACGACCCGTACGCGAAAAAGCTGCGGCCCCTGACCTCGTCCGAGGCCAGGGGCCGCAGCCCATGGGGTGAGTGACGGGACTTGAACCCGCGACACCCGGGATCACAACCCGGTGCTCTGCCAGCTGAGCTACACCCACCATCCGCCAGCCGCTTGTCGCGCTGACGGAGATAACTCTACAGGATCGGACCGAGTGCTCACGACCGCCTTTCGGCGTGGCCGCGGCCCCGGTTCGGTCGGCGTCTCGGCAGGTCAGGCCGGGGGCAGCTGGTAGCGGGCGGCGATGGCCCGGGCCGCGTCGGTGTCCGGGCCCGGCTGCGGGACGAAGACGGCCTCGCGGTAGAACTTCAGCTCCGCGATGCTCTCCCTGATGTCGGCCAGGGCCCGGTGGTTGCCCTGCTTCTTGGGGCTGTTGTAGTAGGTCCGCGGGTACCAGCGCCGGGCCAGCTCCTTGATCGAGGAGACGTCGACGATCCGGTAGTGCAGGTGGCCCTCCAGCGCGGGCATGTCCCGGGCGAGGAAGCCCCGGTCGGTCGCGACCGAGTTGCCGCAGAGCGGGGCCTTGCCCGCCTCCGGGACGTGCTCCCGCACATAGGCCAGCACCTGGGCCTCGGCCTCGGCGAGGGTGACCCCGTGCTCCAACTCCTCCAGCAGGCCGGAGGCGGTGTGCATGGCGCGCACCACGTCGGGCATGTTGGCGACCGCCTCGGCCGGGGGACGGACGACGATGTCGACCCCCTCACCCAGGACGGTGAGCTCGGAGTCGGTGACCAGGGCGGCGACCTCGACCAGTGCGTCGGTCTCGAGGCTGAGCCCTGTCATCTCGCAGTCGATCCAGACCATGCGATCGTTCACGTGCCTTCACCGTCCTGGTGGGAGTGCGCCTGTGCCAGGACCGGGCGGCCCCGCAGGGTCGATCATCTGTCGGATCGCGCCCAAAGCAAACCCGGCGCGGCCCTCAGGGGTCGGTTCCCGATCCGAGAGGGCCGCGGGTCAGTCCGCGGACCGCTGCTGCACCGGCACCCTGGCCGGATCCGCCGGGCCGGCGTCGGCACGTCCGCCGTCGGGACGTCCGGCATTGGCACGTCCATCGTCAGGACGTCCGCCGTCGGGACGTCCGCGCGCGGGCAGCACTCCGGGCGACGCGGTCGCGGGCCCGGCTGAGGCGCTGCGGTGGGTACCGTCCCCCGGCTCGGGGGCGGCCGACTCGCGGCGACCCCGAGCGCCCGCCTCCGTTCGGCCGTCCTCCGTCGCGGCGTGGTCGGTCGGGTCCGGGCGTCCGCCCCGTGGCCGCGCGCCGACCCGACCGGTACGGGACGTCCGGGCCTGGGCCGGGACCCGGCCCTGGTCGGCGCGGGCGTCCGGGGCCGCCGGGTTCGGGCCCTGCGGTCCGGGCTGGGGAGCGGGCATGGTCGTGCCGCCCTCCTCCGCGGTGAACGGTGGCAGGCCGCCGAGGCCGCCCAGTCCGACGGCCGCCACCGAGGGTGCGGTGGCGCCGTCGGCGGCACCGGGTTGCGGGCGGCGGGCCCGGAACGCGGTCCGGTAGACAGCCGGTGACATCCCCAACTGCCGCCGGAAGTGACCGCGCAGCGCCACCGGCGAGCGGAAGCCGCAGCGCCGGGCCACCTCGTCCACGGACGCCTCGGTGGTCTCCAGCAGCCGCTGGGCCTGCAGCACGCGCTGCGAGATCAGCCACTGCAGTGGGGCGCTCCCGGTGAGGGAGCGGAACCGGCGGTCGAAGGTGCGCCGGCTCATGTAGGCGCGGGCGGCCAGGGCCTCGACGTCGAACTGCTTGGAGAGGTTGTCCAGGGCCCAGGTCACGACCTCGGCGAGCGGGTCGTTGCCGATTTCCTCAGGTAAAGACCGGTCGATGTACTGGGCCTGTCCTCCGGAACGGCGGGCCGGGACGACCAGTCGGCGGGCCAGTGCGGCGGCCGCCTCGGCGCCGTGGTCGGTCCGCACCACGTGCAGGCAGAGGTCGATCCCGGCGGCGGTACCGGCGCTGGTGAGCACGTCGCCGTCGTCGATGAACAGTTCCCTGGGGTCGACCTGGACCTGCGGGTAGCGCTTGGCGAGGGTGGGCGCGTACATCCAGTGGGTGGTGGCGGGCCGTCCGTCGAGCAGTCCGGCTGCGGCGAGGACGAAGGCGCCGGTGCACAGGCCGATGATCCGGGCGCCCTCCTGGTGGGCCTTGCGCAGGGCTGCGAGCGCCTCGGGCGGCGGGAGTTGGGCGGCGGAGCGCCAGGCGGGCACGACCACGGTGCCGGCCCTGGCGAGGGACTCCAGGCCGTGCGGCGCGGTCATGGTCAGCCCGCCGGTGGTGGCCAGCGGACCCTCCTCGCCGGCGCAGACCAGCAGCCGGTAGCGGGGCACGCCGGCGTCCTGCCGATCGACGCCGAAGACCGAGAGCGGGATGGAGCTCTCGAAGATCGGGGCACCGCTGAACAGCAGCACCGCGACGATCTCGGGGCGGCGCCGACCGGAGAGCTTGCGGGCCGCGCCGGCCGGGGTCGGAGCCGCCGGCTCACCGCTGCCGCCGCCCGGCGGGGCTGTTTCGACGCCCGGGCCCGGGGCGCTGCCGCGGGCATGGGGGGAGACCGAGCCGTCCGCTGACGCGGCGTTCCTGCTGACCCTGCTCAAGGCGCTCCGGCCCCCCTCGGTCGTGTGTCTGCCCGACGTGGCTGGTGAGTCGTGCGGAGTCCCCGGTCGACCTCCGGGGCTGCCGTCCGCACGGTCCACGCCTGCGACGTCATGGTTGTCCGGTCCTGTGCTGCACTTCGCGGCCCCCCGCTCTTGCCAAGATCGAATCTACTGGGTCCAGGGTTGCTGGTGCGACAAGTTCACCATCCGACGCTATGTCGATAAGGCAATTTGGCGTGAAGCATTCGATCACCGAGAGTGGCATCCACCGGCGCCCCGGGGAAGAGGGCGTGTCAGGCACTGGCCAGTTGTCGCACGGGTGCCCGCCCGCCCTGGGAGATTCCGCTGCTCAGCCGGTGCGTCTGGGCTGCGGCGAAGCGCAATCAGGATGGGGCGTCCTGAAGTTGACCGAAAAACAGCCATCGGGAGCACGAGAGGGTGCACGGAGGTGCGTGGGGCGCGCATGGGGCGCATGGATCGGCGTCAGCGGCGCCCCATGCGCGGTGAAACCGCCGAACCGGCCGAACCGGAAGGCCAACGGCCCGGCCACGGTGCCGATCCGGGATGATCCGGATCGCCGGAGCGGCGGATAGCATCGGCCGATGGAGCCTCGCAGTCGCCTCGAACTGGCCAATGACAACGCGGCCGGGCAGTGGCTGGCACTCGCCGGCGTCGAGGGCTGGGAGACCCGCAGCGGGACCGGCTGGGCCGCGGTCCGTTGCGGGGACGGTACCGGCAACGCGCACCAGGTCCAACTCACCCGGGCGCCGGCCGACGCGGCGGAGTTGACCGGGCAGTTGGTCGCGCTGTTCCGCGAGTGGGACACCCGTTGGCTCTCCCTGGTCGACCCCTACGGTGCGGTCGACCTCTCGCGCTTCGGCTGCGAGCGGACCCTGCCGACGCCGGTGATGGTCCGCGACCCCGGGCCGGTGCCCTCGCGTCCGGGGGGACGGCGCGCAGCGGCCGGAGGGGCGGCGGGGCCGTCGGCGGTTGAGGAAGTGGTCGTCGCGGCAGCGGTGGTCGGTCCGGAGGCGGGCGGGGCGGTAGCGGTCGGGGCGGTGGAGGTCGTGGAGGCCGCCACGGAGGGCGAACTCGCCGATGTGGAGCGGGTGGTGGTCGAGGGCTTCCCGGTCGCCCCGAGGCTGCCCTGGCGGCGCGGAGCGACCTTCCCCGCGGGCTGGGACGTCCTGGCCGGGCGCCGCTCCTGGCTGGCACGGCTCCGGGGCGAACCGGTCGGCGCCTGCGTCTCCTGGGACGACGGCGCCTCGGTGGGCGTGTACTGGGTGGCGGTCCTGCCCGAGCACCGCTCCCGTGGGATCGCCAGGGAACTGATGGCGGCGGTGCTGCGGGCCCACCCGGACCGTCCGGCCGTGCTCAGCGCCACGCTGCTGGGCGAGCCGCTCTACCGCCGACTGGGCTTCGTCGAGCAGGGGGTGGCCACCTGGTGGCGGTACCCGGGGACGGGAATGGGCGCCCCCGGGCCGACCGCCGCACCCTGAACCGCCGCGCACCGACCGGAGACCGGGCCCGGAGCCGGGCCCGGGGACACGGCCTCCGGACACGGCCTGCGGACCCGCCTCAGGGCGCCGAGCGCGATCCCGGAAGGGCCCCGGGAAGAACTCCCGGAACTGCCCGGGGCAGCATCCCGGGCCCTACGGGCCCTCCGGACCCCGGCCCGGAGCGGTTCCCGGGGCGGGATCCGGACCGCCAGGAGTAGCCGCGGGGATAGCGCCCCCGGTCGGTCCGGTGCAGGTCCTCCTCGGCCAGTACCAGGGCCACCGCCTCGGGCAGGTTCCGCGCGGTGAGGGTGGGGCGGTAGCCGGTCTCGCCCCAGGAGCGGCCGTGGTCGATCCAGACGCTGCGCATGCCGGACACCGCGGCCCCGGCGATGTCGGCCGGGGCGTGGTCGCCGACCATCCAGGCGGAGGCCGTCCAGTCGGCCGCGGTGTCCATCCCGCAGCGCTCGGCGGCCAGATGGAAGATGCGGGGGTCGGGCTTGGCGCAGCCCGCCTCCTCGGAGACGGTGCAGCCGTCCACGAGTTCGTCCAGCCCGGTCCGCCGGATCTTGGCCCACTGCTGTTCGGTGGCCCCGTTGGAGACGATCCCGAGGACCCATCCCTCCGTCCGGGCCAGGCGCAGCGCCTCCAGGTGGTCGGCCGGGCAGGCGATCAGTTCGGTGACAGTGGTCCGGTAGTCCTCCAACAGGTCGTCGATAGGTTCGGAGAGGCCGTAGCGGTCGACCGCCGCCCTGATGAGGACGGCACGGTCGAGATAGCCACCGCAGTCCAGGGTGGTGAACCAGCGGAGATCACCCGGCGGCAGCGCCCGCTCCGAGAGGAAGCGCATGGCCCAGCCCTGGAATGCCTGGTTCCGGTTGACCAGGGTGTTGTCGAGGTCGAAGAGCAGCAGGGGTGACATGGGCGGCATCGTCTCAATCCTTTGGCATATGCACGAGGCATATGGGCTGGACTGACCGAAAAGCGGCCTGCGCACCCATGAGTCCAGGACACCGTGCGACCGGACCCGAGCGGAAGGGCCGTGCAGACGTCAACCGATGTGCGTGGAAGGAACCCGGTATGTGCAGATCAGATAAGCAACAGCTCAGAACCCTGCAGACACCGTTGCACAAGCGCGGCTCCTCAGGCATGCTCCATGCACGCCCAGGGCGCAGCGCGGACGTGCTGAAGCGCTGCGGCGGCGCGAACGCCTCCGCGTGCGCGTCCGCCGTTAGCGGTAACCGCACGATCCATGCGCTCCGTATCTGGGCGCGGACAGATTGTCGCCGTACCCTGGAGGGAAGAGGTCACGCAAGCCGTCACCCGGCCTAATCCGATCAGGATCGGGCGCACCGTGATGGTTTCCCCGGTCCCACAGTCCCTGGGTGTGACCACGCACCACACCCCGTATCCCACCTCGCCGAAACGACCATCGTCATGGCCGGTTACGACCTTCCAGAGCCCAGTGAAGGCAACCCGGCGGCGCGCCCCGCGGGGCCGGCGCCGCAGCAACCCAGGCTGCCCTGGCCCAAGTCGAAGTCGTCGAAGTCCGAGCCATCGAAGAGCCCGGCGCCGAATTCCCTGCCCCCGCCCGCGTCCCCGACGGGATCCACATCCTCCATGCCCAGTTTCGAATTGCAGTCGCAGACTGTCCGCCCCTGCGATCCGGCATTCCTGCACGGAGTCGTCGTCGGCTTCGACGGCTCCGTCTCCAGCGAGCGTGCCCTGGCCTACGCCGTCGGCATGGCCCGGCGTTCCCGGGTCGGCCTGGTGATCGTGCATGTGGCCAACCGGCTTCCCGCCACGGTGTGGGCGGGCTGTGAACCCCCTGTCTTCGTCGACGTCCCGGACCACCGCACCGAGGTGCTCGGCCTGGAACTCGCCTGCTCGGACTTCCTGGGTGACGTCCCCTGGGTGCTGGTGGAGCGCGGCGGGGACATCTGCCACGAACTGGAGGAGGTCGCGCGGGAGTATGCCGCGGACGCCATCGTGGTCGGTGGCACCCACGGCTTCCTGGGCAGGCTCTTCGGCTCGGTGGCCGGCCGGCTGGCGCGTCGTGCCAACCGACCGGTCGTGGTCATCCCCTGAACTCGTCCTCCTGAATTCGTCCTCCGAGCTTCAGGGGCGGCTGTCCTCCATGCCCAACTCGCGGGCGATGAGCATGCGCTGGACCTCGGAGGTGCCCTCGCCGATCTCCAGGATCTTGCTGTCGCGCCAGAAGCGGGCGACCGGGTACTCGTTCATGAAGCCGTAGCCGCCGTGGATCTGGGTGGCCTCACGGGCGTTGGTGACCGCGGCTTCGGAGGAGTGCAACTTGGCGATCGCGGCCTCCTTCTTGAAGCGCTCGCCGGACAGCAGCCGGGAGGCCGCGTGGTACCAGGCCAGCCGGGAGGTGTGGGCGCGCATCTCCATGTCGGCGATCTTGAACTGGATGGCCTGGTTGGCACCGATGGGCTTGCCGAAGGCCCGCCGCTGCGCGGCATAGCTGAGTGATTCGTCGACACAGCCCTGGGCCAGGCCGGTGGCCAGGGCGGCGATGGCGATACGGCCCTCGTCGAGGATGCGGAGGAACTGCGCGTAGCCGCGGCCTGCCTCCCCGAGCAGGTTGGCGGCCGGTACGCGACAGTCGGCGAAGGACAATTCCCTGGTGTCCGAGGCGTTCCAGCCGACCTTTGAGTACTTCTTGGAAGCCGAGAACCCCGGGGTCCCGGTGGGCACGATGATGGTGGAGATCTCGCGCCGGGTCGAGCCGTCGGGGTTCTTTTCGCTCGAAAGGGTGAGGGCGGCGACGGTGACCAGACCGGTGATCTCGGTGCCGGCGTTGGTGATGAAGCACTTGGAGCCGTTGATGACCCACTCGTCGGTGTCCGCGTCGTAGCGCGCGGTGGTGCGGGTGGCCCCGGCGTCCGAACCGCCCTCCGGCTCGGTCAGCCCGAACGCCCCGAGCAGTTCGCCCGAGCAGAGCCGGGGCAGCCAGGTGCGCTTCTGCTCCTCGGTGCCGTAGCGGTGGATCGGCATGGCGCCCAGCGAGACCGCGGCCTCCAGGGTGATCGCCACCGAGGAGTCCACCCTGGCCAGTTCCTCCAGGACCAGGCAGAGCGCCAGGTAGTCGCCGCCCATGCCGCCGTACTCCTCCGGGAAGGGCAGCCCGAAAAGGCCCATCCGCCCCATCTCGGCGACGATCTCGTAGGGGAACTCGTCGTGCTCGTAGTACTCGCCGATCTTCGGTGCGACGACGTCGTGGGCGAACTCGGCGACGGTCCGCCGCAGTTCCTCGTGCTCGGGGGCGAGGCGGTGGTCGAGCATCGTGGTCTCCTGAGGGTGTGGAGAAGGTGGGACGGGCCCGCGGGATGTGCGGGTCAGCCGGTGAGCGCGCGGACGGCGCGGGAGGGGCTGGGACGGCCGAGTTCCCCGGCCAGCCAGGCGCTGGTCGCGGCCAGCGCGTCGAGGTCGACACCGGTCTCGATGCCGAGTCCGTGCAGCATCCAGACCAGGTCCTCGGTGGCCAGGTTGCCGGTGGCGCTCTTGGCGTAGGGGCAGCCGCCCAGCCCTCCGGCCGAGGCGTCGACGGTGCGGACCCCGCCCTGCAGCGCGGCCAGGGTGTTGGCCAGGGCCTGCCCGTAGGTGTCGTGGAAGTGCACGGCCAGCCGTTCGGGACCGACGCCCCGGTCGGCGAACGCCGCCAGCAGTGCCGCCACCTGGCCCGGCGTGCCGGTGCCGATGGTGTCGCCGAGGCTCAGTTCGGTGCTGCCGAGCTCCAGCAGCGCGCAGCCCACCGAGACCACCTGGTCGATCGGCACCGGGCCCTCCCAGGGGTCGCCGAAGGCCATCGACACATAGCTGCGGACCGGGACCCCGGCCTCCGTCGCGCGCCGCACCACCGGGGCGAACATCTCCAGCGACTCCGCGACGCCGCGGTTGAGGTTGCGTCGGGCGAAGCTCTCGGTGGCGCTGGCGAAGACCGCGATGTCGCCGACGCCGTTGGCCAGTGCGCGGTCCAGGCCGCGCTCATTGGGCACCAGCACCGGCAGCCGCAGCACCGGATACTTCGCCGGCAGCTCCGCCAGCTGCGGGAACAGCTCCTCGGCGTCGGCTAGTTGGGGCACCCACTTCGGGTGCACGAAGCTGGCCGCCTCGATGGTGCGCAGCCCGGCGGCGGCCAGCCTGGCGATGAACTCGGCCTTGACGGCGACCGGCAGGGTGGCCTTCTCGTTCTGCAGGCCGTCGCGCGGGCCGACCTCGTGGATCCGCACGCTCGCGGGCAGTCCGCCCAGCGGCACCCGGTCGGGCAGTCCCAGCTGGGTGACGGTGGGTTCGGCGGGCTCCGGCCGCGTGGTGCTCGGCTCGGGCGTGGTCATCGCGCATCCTCCTCGATCGCGGGGCTCCCGGAAGGGGCGTCCCCGGCCGGCGTGATGGCGGCGAGCAGCTCGTCCATGGCGACCGTGCCGCCCGCGGCGACCCGCAGCTGTTCGACCGTGCCGTCGTAGGGGGCGGTGATGACGTGCTCCATCTTCATCGCCTCCAGGATCATCAACGGCTGACCCTTGGTCACCTTGTCGCCCACGGCGGCCTTGACGACGGTGACGGTGCCGGGCATGGGCGCGTTCAGGGCGGCGCCGGCGCCGCCCGCGCCACCCAGGGCCAGCTGCTCCAGCGGGTCGTGCGGACGGACGGCCCAACTGTCGCCGTCCTTGGCCAGCCAGTGGGTGGCGGGGCCGGCGCCGTGCCGGTCGACGGCGTGGGTGAAGCCGCGGGTGACCCCGTCGACGGTGAGCAGCAGCCGGTCGCCGTCCTGGACGGCGCGTGCGGCGAACGCGGCCCGCTCCGGCAGCAGGACCTCGAAGCCGCCCGGCCCGCCGGGGGCCTCCGCGCCGCCGGGGACGGGTCGGACCAGGACGGTCACCGGTTCGGCGCCGACGATCCGTAGGTGGTGCGGCGTCCAGGCGGGCCGGCCGCCGGTGCGCCAGCCGGACGGGCGGGCGAACGGGTCGACCCAGCCGTCCCGGCCCGGCGCCGGCTCCAGCGCCGCCTGCCGGGCCAGCGCGGCGGCCACCAGCACCTCGGACTCGGGCCCGAGAGCCCCCGTGCCGGGCTCCGCCTCGGCCCCGCTACCGGGCTCCGCGCCGGGATTGTCGGTGGCCGCTGCTACGGTCAGTTCCGGGTGGCGCTCGACCAGGCCGGTGTCGAGGCGACCCGCGACCACATCCGGATGCGTGAGGAGCCGGCGCAGATAGCCGGCGTTGGTGGTGACCCCGAGCACGCAGGTCTCGGCGAGGGCGGCGCGCAGCCTTCGCAGGGCGGTGGCGCGGTCGGGGCCGTGGACGATGATTTTGGACAGCATGGGGTCGTAGCTGCTGCTGACGGTGGTCCCCTCGGCGAGACCGGAGTCGACCCGGACGCCCTCGCCCTCGGGCTCCCGCAGCAGCAGCACCCGGCCGCCGGTGGGCAGGAAGCCCCGGGCGGGGTCCTCCGCGCAGATCCGCGCCTCCACGGCATGGCCCTGGAAGGCGACGGACCCCTGCGTGAAGGCGAGCGGTTCGCCCGCGGCGACGCGGAGCTGCTGCTCGACCAGGTCGATCCGGGCGCCGTCGACGGTGACGGCGAGTTCGGTGACCGGGTGCTCCACCTGGAGCCGGGTGTTCATCTCCATGAAGAAGTAGGAGGAGGGATCGTCCCCGGGGACGATGAACTCCACGGTGCCCGCGCCGGCGTAGTCACAGGCCCGGGCCGCCCGTACGGCGGCCTCGCCCATGGCCGCGCGCAGTTCGGGCGTGAGCAGGACGGAGGGGGATTCCTCGATCAGTTTCTGATGCCGCCGCTGCAGGCTGCACTCGCGTTCACCGAGGTGGACGGTGTTCCCGTGGGTGTCGGCCAGCAGTTGGATCTCGATGTGCCGGGGCCGGTCGATCCAGCGCTCCACCAGGAGGGTGTCGTCGCCGAAGGAGGTGCGGGCCTCGCGGCGGGCGGCGGCGATCTCCTCGGCGAGCGCCGCGTCCTCCCGGACCAGCCGCATGCCCTTGCCGCCGCCGCCGGCCGAGGGCTTGAGCAGGACCGGGAGGCCGATCGACCGGGCCGCGGCCAGCAGTTCGCCGTCGTCCAGGGCGTCGCCCTCGCTGCCGGGGACCACCGGTACCCCGGCGGCCTGGACCGCCGCCTTGGCGTGGATCTTGTCACCCATCAGCGAGATGGAGGAGGGAGAGGGGCCGATGAAGACCAGCCCGGCCTCGGCGCAGGCCCGGGCGAAGCCGGCGTTCTCGGCGAGGAAGCCGTAGCCGGGGTGCACCGCCTGGGCGCCGGTGCGCCGGGCCGCGGCGAGGATGCGCTCGACATGGAGGTAGCTCTCGGCCGCCGAGGCGCTGTCGGCCGGGCCGAGCAGCACCGCGGTGTCCGCGGCGCGGACGTGCGGCGCGTCGGCGTCCGCGCCGCTGTGCACCGCGACCGAGCGCACGCCGAGACGCCGCAGGGTACGGATGACGCGGACCGCGATCTCGCCGCGGTTGGCGACCAGCACACTGTCGAACATGGGGATGATCCTCCGTCAGATGCTGTCGGTCACATGCGAAAGACGCCGTAGGGGCGGGGCTCCGGCAGCGGGGCGTTGGCGCAGGCGCTGAGGGCCAGGCCGAGCACGGTCCTGGTGTCCAGTGGGTCGATGATGCCGTCGTCCCAGAGCCGGGCGGTGGCGTAGTAGGCGTTGCCCTGCTGCTCGTACTGGTCCCGGACCGGGCGGCGGAACTCCTCCTCGGCCTCGGCCGACCACTCCTCGCCGCGCAGCTCCAGCTGGTCCCGCCGGACCGTGGCGAGCACCGAGGCGGCCTGTTCGCCGCCCATCACCGAGATCTTGGCCCCCGGCCACATCCACAGGAAGCGGGGTGAGTAGGCCCGGCCGCACATCGAGTAGTTGCCGGCGCCGTAGGAGCCGCCGACCACCACCGTCAGTTTGGGCACCCTGGTCCCGGCCACGGCGGTGACCATCTTGGCGCCGTGCTTGGCGATGCCGCCGGCCTCGTACTGCCGGCCGACCATGAAGCCGGAGATGTTCTGCAGGAAGACCAGCGGGATGCCGCGCTGGTCGCACAGCTCGATGAAGTGGGCGCCCTTCAGCGCCGACTCGGCGAAGAGGATGCCGTTGTTGGCGACGATGCCGACCGGGTGGCCGTGCAGCCGGGCGAATCCGGTGACCAGGGTGGGCCCGTACTCGGCCTTGAACTCGGCGAAGCGGCTGCCGTCGACCAGCCGGGCGATCACCTCGCGGACGTCGTAGGGGGTGCGCGGGTCGGCGGGCACCGCACCGTACAGTCCGCCCGGGTCGACGGCCGGCTCCTCGACCGGAAGCACCGGCCAGGGTCGCGGTGCGCGCGGGCCCAGGCCGGCGATCATGGTGCGGAGCATCGCCAGGGCGTGGGTGTCGTTCTCGGCCAGCTGGTCGGTCACGCCCGAGGTCCGGGCGTGCAGTTCGCCGCCGCCCAGCTCCTCCGCGGTGACCACCTCGCCGGTGGCGGCCTTCACCAGCGGGGGACCGCCGAGGAAGATGGTGCCCTGGTTGCGGACGATCACGGCCTGGTCGCTCATGGCCGGGACGTAGGCGCCGCCCGCGGTGCAGGAGCCCAGTACCGCGGCGAGCTGCGGGATGCCGGCGGCGGACAGCCGGGCCTGGTTGTAGAAGATCCGGCCGAAGTGGTCCCGGTCCGGGAAGACCTCGTCCTGCATGGGCAGGAAGGCGCCGCCGGAGTCCACCAGGTAGACGCAGGGGAGCCGGTTGTCCTGGGCGACCTCCTGGGCGCGCAGGTGCTTCTTCACCGTCATGGGGTAGTAGGTGCCGCCCTTGACCGTGGCGTCGTTGGCGACCACCACCACCTCCCGGCCGGCCACCCGCCCCACACCGGTGATCAGCCCGGCCGCGGGGGCGTCGCCACCGTAGAGGCCGTCGGCGGCCAGCGGCGAGAGCTCCAGGAACGGCGATCCGGGGTCGAGCAGGGTGTCCACGCGGTCACGCGGCAGCAGCTTGCCCCGTGCGGTGTGGCGGTCCCTGGCCCGGGCGCCGCCGCCCTGGGCCGCGCCGGCGATCCGGGTCCGCAGCTCGGCGACCAGCGCCTGCTGGGCCTCGGAGTTGGCCCGGAACGTCTCGGACGCCGGGTCCACGGCGGTGCCGAGGACCGGCGCCGGGGCAGCGGCACCCGGCACGGTCGCCGCTGCGGTCGCGGGTGTCATGGCCACGAGCTCCTTTGCTCACCGGCGCATGTTAACGACTGTTAACAGCACTGGCCAGGTTAACGACCTCTAACCCCGCTGTCTAGGATGATGGGATGCCGACACCCCCGAGCCCCGTCGAGAACCCGCGCCGCCAGCAGATCCGGCGCGAAGCCGCACGTCTGTTCGCCGCGCGTGGCTTCCTCGGGGTCGGCGTGGACGAGATCGGCCGCGCCGTCGGCATCTCCGGGCCCGGCCTCTACCGGCACTTCGCCGGCAAGGACGCCATGCTCGCCGATCTGCTCGTCGGCATCAGCGAACGGCTGCTGGACGAGGGCCGCCGCCGGGTCGACGAGGCCGCGGACGCCCGGGCCGCGCTGGACGCGCTGCTGCAGGGCCACATCGACTTCGCCCTGGACGAGAGCGCACTGATCACCCTGCACGACCGCGAGCTGCTGCACCTGCCGGACGAGGAGCGGCACCGGGTCCGCAGTCTGCAGCGCCAGTACGTGGAGCTCTGGGTCACCGTCGCCGGGGACAGCTTCCCCGGCCTCGGCAAGGACGCCCGGGCCGCCGTCCACGCCGTCTTCGGCCTGCTCAACTCGACGCCCCACAGTGCGGCGGGCCAGAGCGGCGACGCCGCGGACCGCACCGCGATGGCGGCCCTGCTGCACCGCCTGGCGCTGGGCGCGCTGGGTGCGGCGGCGCAGGCGGCGGAGGCCTGACCGGCCGTCAGTCCGCCGTCGGTCCGTCGCCGGCCCGCCGTCGGTCCGCCGGGTGACCTCGGGGAACAGACGGCGCCCCGGGAATGCTGTGAGTACCAGCAGTGGCCGTCGCGATCGGGTCGTCCGTCGAAGCGTCGTACGTCGAAACTTGGTGGACGACCCACCGCCATACAGTTAGCATCGCTAAATATGCCCAAGGCTCAAAAGTCTCCTGCCGTTGAACCGGCTGCCCCGGCCGCACCGATAGCCCCCGGCTGGCTGCGGCGGCTCAGCTCGTACTGCTGGCGCTACCGGCGCAACGTGTTGCTCTCCTTCGGCGCCTCGCTGCTCGGGATGGCGGTCAGCGCCCTGGTCCCGCTGATCCCGCGTCTGATCATCGACGATGTGATCACCACCCACAGCAAGCCGCTGGCCCCCTGGGCGTTCGCCCTGATCGGGGCGGCTGTGCTGGTCTTCGTGCTGACCCTGGTCCGCCGCTACTGGGGCGGCCGGCTGGCCCTGGACGTTCAGCACGACCTGCGCCTGGACCTGTTCCAGTCGCTCTCCCGCCTGGACGGCACCCGGCAGGACAGCCTTGACACCGGCCAGGTGGTCGGCCGGGCCACCTCCGACCTGCAGATGATCCAGGGCCTGCTGTCGATGCTGCCGATGATGACCGGCAACTTCCTGCTCTTCCTGCTCTCGATCGTGGTGATGCTCTTCCTGTCGCCGCTGCTCACCCTGATCGCCCTGGCGATGGCCCCGGCGCTGTGGTGGTTCGCCACGCTCAGCCGGAAGAAGCTCTTCCCGGCGACCTGGACCGCGCAGCAGGAGGCGGGTGCGGTCGCCGGCGCCGTCGACGGCGCAGTCTCCGGCGTGCGGGTGGTCAAGGGCTTCGGCCAGGAGGAGCAGGAGCTGAACCGGCTGGAGCGGGCCAGCCGCCGGCTGTTCGCGATGCGGCTGCGCAGCATCAGGCTCAGCGCCCGCTACAGCCCCGCGATGCAGGCGATCCCCGCGCTCGGCCAGGTCGCGGTGCTCGCCCTGGGCGGCTGGCTGGCGGTGCGCGGCGAGGTCACCCTGGGCACCTTCGTCGCCTTCTCCACCTATGTCGCGCAGATGACCGCACCGGTGCGGATGCTCACCATGCTGCTCACCGTGGGCCAGCAGGCCCGCGCCAGCGTGGAGCGGGTGTTCCAGCTCATCGACGAGCGCCCGGTGGTCACCGAGCGCCCGGACGCCGTGGAACTGGACCCCGCCGAGATCGAGGCCACGGAGCCCGGCCCGGTCGCGGCCGGGTCCGCCGCCGTCACCCCCGCGCTCGCCTTCGAGCACGTCGACTTCGGCTACGGCGGCTCCACCGAGCCGGTCCTCAGCGACCTCAGCCTGGCCCTCGCCCCGGGCGAGACGGTGGCCCTGGTCGGGGCCTCGGGCTCGGGCAAGTCCACCGTCGGCATGCTGGTCCCGCGCTTCTACGACGCCAGTGCCGGCCGGGTCCTGGTGCACGGCCACGACGTCCGCGACCTGACGCTGCGTTCGCTGCGCTCCGCCATCGGCATCGTGCCCGAGGACAGCTTCCTGTTCTCGGAGTCGGTGCACACCAACATCGGCTACGGGCGCCCGGACGCGACCCGGGACGAGGTCGAGGCGGCCGCCCGTGCGGCCCAGGCGGACGGGTTCATCCGCGAACTTCCGGACGGCTACGACACCGTGGTCGGCGAGCAGGGCCTCACCCTCTCCGGCGGCCAGCGCCAGCGGGTCGCGCTGGCCCGGGCGATCCTCGCCGACCCCCGGATCCTGCTCCTGGACGACGCCACCTCGGCCGTCGACGCCCAGGTGGAGGCCGAGATCCACGAGGCCCTGCGGACCGTGATGAGCGGCCGCACCACACTGCTGATCGCCCACCGCCGGTCCACGCTCCAACTCGCCGACCGGATCGCGGTGCTGGACCGCGGCCGCCTGGTCGACATCGGCACCCACCAGGAGCTGGACGCCCGCTGTCCGCTCTACCGCTCGCTGCTCACCGACCCCGACGCGCTGGCCGGCGACATCCGCACGGCTGACCCGGTCGCCAGCCTGCTCGCCGAGGTGGCGGACGCCGGGGACCAGCCCGGCACCACCGCCGCGGACTCCGGAGCCGATGGAGTCCACGGCGACCACGGAGTCCACGCAGTCGCCGCGGTCACCCCGGAGCTGTGGGACCGCGAGCGCTTCCCCGAGCCCGACTCCGACGCCCTGGGCCGCAGTTCCGGAGCTGCGGGACAGGCCGGTGCCGGCCACGGCGGTGCCGGCGGTGTGCACGGGGCCATGGGCGGCATGCCGGCCACCCCCGAACTGCTGGCCAGGGTCGCCGCGCTGCCCCCCGCCGACGGCGTCCCCGACATCGACCTGGACGAGGCCCGGCGCCCCGACCCGCAGTTCAACCTCCGCCGGATGCTGGCCCCGTTCCGCAGGCCGCTGCTGCTGGCCCTGCTGCTGGTCACCCTGGACGCGCTGGCCTCGCTCTCGCTGCCGATCCTGATCCGCCACGGCATCGACGAGGGCGTCACCAAGGCGGCCTCCGGAGCGGTCGCGGCGGCCTCGCTGACCGCCCTGGCCATCGTGCTGCTGGACTGGCTGGTGCAGGCCACCGAGACGCAGGTCAGCGGACGTACCGGTGAGCGGGTGCTGTACTCGCTGCGGATCAGGATCTTCGCGCATCTGCAGCGCCTGGGCCTGGACTACTACGAGCGCGAGCTCGGCGGCCGGATCATGACCCGGATGACCACCGACGTGGACGCGCTCAGCTCCTTCCTGCAGACCGGTGTGGTCACCGCGGTGGTCAGCCTGCTGACCTTCTTCGGGATCTTCGTCGTGCTGCTGGTGCTCGACGTGCAGCTGGCGCTGTACGTCTTCGCCGTGCTGCCGGTCCTGGTGCTCACCACGCTGGTCTTCCGCAAGAAGTCCTCGGCCACCTACAAGCTGGCCCGGGAGAAGGTCAGCACGGTCAACGCCGACCTCCAGGAGAACGTCGCCGGCATGCGCATCGTGCAGGCGTTCCTGCGCGAGGACCGCAACCGGGCCCGCTTCGCCGAGCGCAGCAGCGACTACCGCACCACCAGGGTCCGGGCGCAGCTCTACATCTCGCTCTACTTCCCCTTCGTCCAGTTCCTGTCCAGCGTCGCCGCGGCGCTGGTGCTGATCGCCGGGGCGCACCGGGTGGACGCCGGGACGCTCACCACCGGCGCGCTGGTCGCCTACCTGCTCTACATCGACCTGTTCTTCTCGCCGGTGCAGCAGCTGTCGCAGGTGTTCGACGGCTACCAGCAGGCAGCGGTCGGTCTCAGCCGGATCCGCGAGCTGCTGCGCACGCCGACCTCGACCCCGCAGGCAGCGGACCCGAGGCCGGTCGGGCGGCTGCGCGGGGACGTCCACTTCGACGACGTCCACTTCAGCTACACCGGTCTGGACGCCGGCGCCGACAACACCGAAGGGCGCGCCGCCGGGTCCCGCAAGCCCGAGGTCATCGCCGGCCTCAACCTGCACATCCCCGCAGGCCAGAACGTCGCCCTCGTCGGCGAGACCGGGGCGGGCAAGTCCACGGTGGTCAAGCTGCTGGCCCGGTTCTACGACGTCACCGGCGGCGCGGTCCGGGTGGACGGGACCGATCTGCGCGCCTTCGACCTGACCGGTTACCGGCACCGCCTCGGCGTGGTCCCGCAGGAGGCCTACCTCTTCGCCGGGACGGTCCGCGACGCCATCGCCTACGGCCGTCCCGGCGCGAGCGACGCCGAGGTGGAGGCCGCCGCGCGTTCGGTGGGCGCGCACCAGATGATCGCGGGTCTCTCCGGCGGCTACCTGCACCGGGTCAGCGAGCGGGGCCGCAACCTGTCCGCGGGGCAGCGCCAGCTGATCGCGCTGGCCAGGGCGGAGCTGGTCGATCCGGACCTGCTGCTGCTGGACGAGGCGACCGCGGCGCTGGACCTGGCCACCGAGGCTGCCGTCAACCGGGCCGCCGACCGGCTGGCCCAGCGCGAGAACGGCCGCGGTCGCAGGACCACGATCGTCATCGCGCACCGGCTCAGCACGGCCGCCCGGGCGGACCGGGTGGTGGTGCTGGACCACGGCCGGGTGGTCGAGGACGGACCGCACGAGGAACTGCTGGCCATGGGCGGGGCGTACGCCCGGCTCTGGCACGCCTTCGCGGGCGAGGAGGAGCCCGCCGCGGCACACTGACGGACAGTCACCTGGGAGCTGGCTGAAAAGAGCGCGTTTGGGCAGGTCAAACCCCTGTTCGGCAGATGGACTGCCGTTCGGTGAAGCATGCTGGCGTATCTCCTGTCGCCGGACGAACGTGCGCTTCACTCGGTCAACCCCCGTCGCAAGGGTCCGTCCATGTCTGCGCGCTCCGTCACGCCTTCACTGACCATGCTCTTCTCCGCCGGCTATCTGGCCCCCTACCTGCTGCCGACGCTGGTCGGACGACTCACGGCCGACTACCGGCTCGCGCCGACCCCGGCCGGGGCCATCGGCAGCGCCCTGCTGCTGGCCTCGGCCGTCGCCGGGCTGACGCTGATGTCCAGGGGCGCGGCGAACGGTGCCGTCGGCAAGGCCCGGGTCGGCCTGGCCCTGGTCGTCGTCGGCTTCGGCCTGGCCGCGGTCGCCCCGGCCGGCTCGCTGCCGCTGCTGGTCCTCGGCTGCCTGCTGGGCGGTGCCGGATCGGGGACGGTGGCCGCGGTCGCCACCGCGGGCATCGCCGGGCAGCGGGACCCGCACCGGATCTCGGTCCACGGGCTGCTGCTGGCTTCGAGCGTGGCCGTCGCCCTCTACCTGATCCTGCCTCAACTCGGCGGCGGCCACTGGCTGCCCTTCGCCTGCATCGCGGGATGGGGTGCGCTCGCCCTGCTCTGGACCGGAGGGCTGGCCGAGCGCCAGGCCGGGCCGCCCTCCCCGGCGACCGGACCGGTGCGCCGGTCGGGACCGCTTCCCGCGCGTGCCGCCGGAGTGACCCTGGCCTGCTGCATCCTGTTCTGGTCGATGGCCCAGAACGCCCTGTGGGGGGTCAGCGGACGGATCGGGCTGAACCGGGTCGGCCTGGCCGAGGCGCCGCTCGGCCTGGTCTTCGCCCTGGCCCTCGGGGCCGGGCTGCTCGGCATCGCCGCCGCGGGCTCGCTGGGCGACCGCTTCGGGCGGACCCTGCCGATCGGGGTGGGCACCGTGGCCATCGCCGGCTTCGTGGCGATCAGCGGGGCCGCACACTCCGCGGCCCCCTTCGCGCTGGGGGAGATCGCCTGGAACGCCGTCTACCCCTTCGTTCTGAGCCATCTGTTCGGCCTCGCCGCACGCCTGGACGGGGAGGGCCGCTGGGCGATAATGATCGGCTCCGCCACCGCCCTGGGCGTCGCCTGCGGGCCGATCGCCGGAACCCTGCTGTCGGTGGACGCCGGATTCCCGGTGATGGGACTGGTGCTCGCGGCGGTGCTGCTGCTGGTGGCGCTGCCGATGGCGGTGGTCGCCCGCGGCACCGAGCCGCGGGCACTCAACCCCTCCGCCTGACCCGGATCACGGCGACAGGGTGCACGGCGACCGGGTGCACGCCGCCGGGGATCACGGCGCCGGCCAGACCGCGGTCCGCAGCCCGCGCTGCCCGGCGGCCCAGGCCGTGGCGCAGGCCAGCAGCGAGCCCAGCACCAGCAGCGCCCCGGTGCCGCCGAGGTACTGCAGCAGCAGACCGCCGAGCCCGCTGCCGAGCGGCACCCCCAGCCCCATCAGCGACATCGTCGCGGCGATGGTCCGGCCCCGCAGCCCGTCCGGCACCTGACGGAAGATCAGCACGTCCAGCAGCACCATGATCGCCGGGGAGCCCAGGCTCGTCCCCAGCAGCACCAGGCCGATCTGCCAGGGCCCGGACACCAGTCCGAGCAGCGCGACCGTCAGGGCGGCCCAGCCGGAGGCCGCCAGCAGCAGCGTCCCCGGGCGGAACCGGCGGTGCAGCGGGCGCACCAGGGCGGCCCCGATCAGCCCGCCGACCGCGGAGCCGGCCAGCGCCAGGCCGATCGACCAGGACGGCGCGGAATGGCGGTGCAGCTGGTAGACGGCGGCCAGGGTCAGCGGGACGCCGGCCACATTGAAGGCGAACAGCAGCACCACCACCGGCCGCAGGGTGGCGTCCTGCCACAACGCCCTGACCCCGGCGAACATCCCGCCCCGGTGCTCCCTGCCGCGCGGGGCGCCGGAGGCGCCGGCGGGGCGCACCGCGACGGCCGCGGTCAGTGACAGTACGAAGCCCAGGGAGCTGAGCAGGAACGGCAGGATCCGCGCGATGCCGTAGAGCAGTCCGCCCAGCGGCGGGCCGGTCAGCTCGGCGGTACTGACCCGGACCTCGTCCTGCGTGAGCGCCGCGCTGAGCTGCTCGGGCTCCACCACGGCGCGGACCGTGAGCATCCTGGCCGCGCCGACGAACGGCTGCGCCCCGCCGACCAGGGCGCCGACCATGAGCAGCTGCACGAAGGTGACGTGGTGCAGGGCGAAGGCCAGCGCCACGCTCGCGGTGGCGGCGACCCGGACGCTCTCGGCGGCGATCTGGATCCTGCGCCGGTCGTGACGGTCCACCAATTGTCCTGCGGGCAGCGTGCAGAGCACCGACGCCGCGGCCTGGACCAGGCCGAACACCCCGGCCAGGGCGGGTGAGCCGGTCAGCGCCAGGATGATCAGCGGATAGGCCACATCGGTCGCGTAGACGCCGATCAGGGCGGCTCCGGAGCCGACGCACAGGGTCTGGAAGCGCCAGTTGCGGAGCAGTGGGACCGACGGCGGCGCCTGGGCGGTGGTGGCGGCGGTGCTGGTACTGGACACGAAGCTCCTCCCGACTGCGTGAACGCTCACGCACACAAAACCATTCACTCTTGCGTGAATGATTGCGCAGGCGTGAGCCCCTGGCAAGATGTGGTCATGGACGGAGCGCGCGCGGCAGCAGGAGCAGCGGAGGAGACCCGCACGGCGGTGCCGGGCGTGCGGGTGGTGGACGACACCGACACCCTCAAGGCCCTCGCCGATCCGCTGCGGGTCACCATCCTGCGGGTGATGATGGACCGCGCGGCCCAGGGCCTGCGCGGCTGGACCGCCAAGGATCTCGCGGCCGAACTCAGGGAGCCGCAGACCAAGTTGTACCGGCACCTCAAGCAGTTGGAGGAGCGCGGACTGCTCCGGGTGGCCGAGACCCGGGTGGTCTCCGGCATCACCGAGCAGCGCTATGTCGCCGGGCAGACCACCCTGGAGTTCAGCAGGGACTTCCTGGACACCCGGGCCGACCGGGACGACCAGGCCGAGGCCTTCGGCGCCGCGATCGACAGCTTCCGGCGGCAGTACCTGGCCGCGGCGCGCGGCGGTCGCCTGGACCCGCAGGGCACGGAGGCCCTGCGCAGGCCGCTGATGATGCTCGGCGACGTACGCGTCTCGCCGGGGCGCGCGGCGCGGTTCCGGGACCGGCTCTCCGCGCTGATCGCCGAGTACCTGGACGAGGAGGACGATGCGGACGGCATCCCGCTGAACGTCCTGATCGCGGTCTACTCCGAGAACACCGCGTCCGGTTGACCGCGGCCGACCCGGGTTCGAGGGCGATCCCTCCGGGGAGGAGAGGTGGATGGAGGAGGACGACGAGGGGCCGCTCACGCCCCTGGACCAACTGCTGTGCCCGGCGGACGTGGCGATTGAGTCGATGAACAGCCTGGCCGATGAGATGCTTGGCCCCTTGCGTGAACGGGGATCGGGGCACGGGGGAGCGGCGATGGCGTCGGGCGGTCAGGGCGGTCAGAACGGTCAGGGGGCGAACGGAGTGCAGGGCCGGCCGGTCGGCGGGGTCGCGGGCACCGGGAGGAGCGGCGGGCGGGCCTACCTCGCCCAGCAGTACACCGAGGTGGCCGAGGACGCCGAGCAGCGCCTGGAGGAACTGCTCGCGCTGGCCGCCGAGCCGTCCCCGGCCGTGGACTTCGACGCGCTGCGCCGCAGTTACGAGCCCCGGCCGCTGCCCGCCGACGCCGTGGTCGAGCCGCCGCGCTGGGCCGACTACGCACCGGACCCGGGTCAGGTCAGCTCCGAGGCGCCAGGACGCCCCCTGCTCAGCGGCCCCTACCAGCAGATCCTGGCCGAGGCCCGGCTGAAGCACCAGCGCGCCCTGCGCGAGTACCGGCACCAGGAACGGGACCTGCGCGCCCAGGCGGAGCAGGCCCGGCTCGCGCACGAGCAGGAGGAGCAGCAGCGCGCCCGCAGCGTGCGCGAGTACAACGAGCGCCTGGAGGGCTACCGCAGGTCCTACGAGGAGGGCCACCCCGCCGCCGTCGAATCGGTGCTGGAACGGGCGCTGGCCGCGGCCGGCCGGCTGCCGGGGCTGGAGGTCCCGGCCCGGGTCAGCTACCGCGAACTGACCCGGACCGCCGTGGTCGACCTGGTACTGCCCGGGCCCGCGGTGGTCCCCGCCGCGCTGCGGTTCCAGGTGGCGCCGGACGGGGGCGTGGAGGCCGTGCCCCGGCCCCGGAACGAGTGCCTGGCCCGCTACCGCCAGTTGACGGCCCGTCTGGTGCTGCGCGCACTGGACGCGCTGCTGGCCGCCGACACCGAGTCCCGGCTGGACGGGATCGTCGTCAACGGCCGCGCGGTGACGGCGGAGGCGGGGGAGTCCTGCCTGGTCAGCGTAGACGCGCGGCGCGAGGACCTGTTCGCCGGATCGCTGCTGCCGGACACCGACGCCGAGGCCGTCGAGCGGCTGTCCGAGCTGACCTGCGTGCTCTCCACGGACCCGTTCGCCCCGGTGCCGGTGCCGCCGTTCGCGATCGGCCGCTCCGGACCTCCGGCTCCCGAGGAACTGTCCCCGGGTGAGTTCACCGCGCTGATCGCCGAACTGTTCGAGCAGATGGGACTGGAGGACTGGGAGCTCCAGCTGCGCGGCAGGGACGGGCTGCTGGCCTTCGCCCAGGGGGACGGCCGCGGGTTCAGCACCGAGCGGCACGTGGTGTTCGCGGCCCGCCGTCCGATGACGGTGGGGGCCGACGCGGTACGGGACGTGGCCGAGGTGGTCGCGGACGAGGGAGCCGCGGGCGGCATCTGGGCGACCACCGGCAGCTTCGAGGCGGACGCCGTGGTCGCGGCAGCGGCCTGCCCCGAGCTCAGGCTGATCGACGGCGGCGAACTGCGCGCCCTGGTCCGCGCGCATCTCGGCGCTGAGCTGGGCGGTTGACCGTCCTATCGCTCGTCGGCCCGGGGGCTGTCACGCTGTAGCCATGGGCTTCGCTTTTCTGGACCGTTGGCGCACACGGCGTGACCCGGGGACCGCCGGTCCTTCCGGGGCGCCCGACCCCGGCACCCTGGACGAGATGCTGTCCGAGTGCGCGATGCTGCGCGAGCAGGCCTCCGACGCCGGTCTGGTGCTGGACGACTCGGCCGCCTCGCTGCAGGCGCTGGACCAGTTGATGCCCGGATGGCGGGACGACCCTGACCCGGAGACCTCCGAGGGGCTCGGCCACGACGCCGGCCTGTACCTCGGCACCGTGATCGTCCACAGCATCGACGGCGCCCGCTGGCAGCAGCTGCCCGACGGCCGACCGGTGGTGGTGCTGGCGAGCGGACGCGAACTGGACGTGGTGGCGATGGGCCAGGGCTGGGCGGCCGAGGGCTCGCCCGAACTGTCGGCGGTCTACACGGAACTCGACAGCGGCTGAGCGCGGCTGGGCCGGCCGGGGCCCCGGCTACCCGCCGCTGCGCACCGACACCGCGCAGGCCACCTGGACCGGGGAGCCCGGGTTGTGCACCGTGATGTACGCCGTGGTGCCGTTCGGGCAGTCGACGTTGCGGGCGACCAGCCCGATGACCCGGTAGTCGGGCCGATCGGCTCCGGTGGCGTCGCAGGCGGTCTCCCGCAGGGTGCCGCCGCCGGTGTCCTCCATGCAGTCGCCGACGACGATCCCGAAGCCGCCCCCGCCGCCCGGGTCCCCGGGATGCGGTGCGTGCAGGTTGCGCAGACAGGCGACACCGGTGACCTGGGCCTTCGAGCCGGTGGTCGCCGCGGCGTCGGTGCCGATGCTGGTGATCTGCAGGGCGAAGTCGGTGCCGCTCGGGCAGGAGGTTGCGGGCGTTCCCGCTGCCTGCCGCCGGATCACGACGGCGGACGCGGCACCGCTGCCGCAGTCGACCTGGCTGTAGGAGGCGCCCGCGGACCCGGTGACGGCCGCGACGCAGGCGCCGACCGGGAGGAAGGCGGCGGGGGCCGCCGAGGTCGCGGAATCCGCGCCGGAGCGGGCGGCGGAGGCGCTGGTGGCGGCGTCGCTGAGCCGGGCGCCCCGGGAGACGGCGGTCGTGGAACGGCGGGTCGAGGCGCCGGGCGACGGACGTGCTCCGGCGGTGCGCTGCCCGGAGGCCGCGCCTGAGGCCGACGCGCGCCTGCCGGAACCGGAGCGCGCCGCGCCGGGCCGGTCGGAGCCGGTCGACGGTCCCTGCGGTACCAGGCTCACCTCGACCCGGGACGAACCCGCCCCGGTGCCGCCGACATGTCCGACCGCGCAGCCGGCGCCCAGCGTCAGCACCGCCATGGCCAGGCCCAGCAGCAGACCGGGCGTCAGCAACCGTGCCCCCGCCCGTCCGTGCCGCCGTCCCCGCCCTGCTCCCTCTGGCGCAACCCCGACCATGGCCCCCGCCCCCCTGCGGTTGATGCCCCCCGACAGCGTACGCAGCACCGTACGGTCCGGTAAGTACGTCGGCGGTGACCCGTCCGGCGCAGTTCGGGGCGCGCGGGAGTGCGGGGTCGCGCACGATTGCGGTGAGGGCGCGGGTTGGGCCACTCCCGAGGGCGGCGGCGACTGGGCAGGGCGCCGCCGCCCTCCCGCTCGTGCGGACGCCTCCCGCTCGTGCGGACGCAGCTGAGGACACCGGCCGGGTCGCGGGTGCGGGCGCGCTCCCGGGGCCAGGTACGATCCTACTAACGATAAGCATTATCATTACCGCTTGCTGGGAACGACGCACGGGACCACCCGCTTGCGCGCAGCGGGACGCGATGAGAGCGAGCGTGCGGGAATGCCGGTTCTGGTGGCCGCTGGGGCCTTCCTGATGACCTTGGTGGGCGGCCTGGTGGCCGGGAAGGTCGGCGACAAGCGCCATCTGGTGCTGGGCCTCGCGGCCGGACTGATGCTCGGGGTGGTCGGGTTCGACCTGCTGCCGGAGGCGCTGGACGCGGCGCCGAGCCACCTGTGGGGCGTTCCGCAGGGACTGCTGATGTTCGTGCTGGGCTTCCTGGTGCTGCACGTGGTGGAGCGTTCGGTGGCGATCCACCGGGCCCACGAGGCCGAGTACGCGGCACACCAGCACGGGCACCAGCACGGAACGGCACCGGCGCCGGCGCCCTCCGACTTCACCGGGCACAGCCACGGCCGGAGCGAGAAGCTGGGACTCGCCGCCGCCTCCGCACTGTGCCTGCACAGCGTGATGGACGGGTTCGCGATCGGCGCGGCCTTCCAGGTCGGCGACTCCTTCGGGACCGTGGTCGCGATCGCGGTGATCGCCCACGACTTCGCCGACGGCTTCAACACGTACACCATCACCCGGCTCTACGGGAACGACCGGCGCCGTGCGCTGATCCTGCTGGGCTGTGACGCGGTGGCCCCGGTGCTGGGCGCGGGGATCACCCTGCTGTTCACCATCCCGGAGCATGTCGTCGGGCTCTACCTGGGCTTCTTCTCCGGCTTCCTGATGTACCTGGCGACCTCGGACATCCTCCCCGAGGCGCACAGCCCGCACCCCTCCCGCTCCACCCTGCTCTGCACCATCGCCGGCGCCGGCTTCATGTGGCTGGTCATCGGCCTGGCCAACTAGCGGGAGCGGGGCGCCGCCTCCGGCACCGGCTCGCACGCCGGCTCCGATGCTGGCTCGGACGCCGGTTCGGCGGCCGAGACCCGCTGCGGCCAGTGCTCCTTGAGGGTGTCCAGGGCCGCGGCGATGGCCGGACGCCGGGAGGCGTGCTGCCGCCAGAGCGCGAACACCCGGCGACTGGGCGCGGGGTGCACCGGTCGCGCCACCACCGAGCCCGGCAGCGTCCCGCGGCCCAGCCTGGGGACCAGACCCAGGCCGAGGCCCGCCGCGATCAGCGCGATCTGGGTCTCGAACTCGCCGACGTGGTAGCGGATGTCCGGTTCCTGCCCGGCCTCGCGCATGGTCCGCACCAGCCAGTCGTGGCAGATGTTGCCGGCCGGCACGCTCACCCAGGGGCGCCCCGCCATGGCCTCCACCGGCAGCACCGGCAGCGCGGCCAGCGGGTCGTCGGCCGGCAGCAGCACATCCACCGGGTCCTCGCCCAGCGGCATCCTGGCCACCCCCTCCGGCACCCCGAGCGGGGTGTTGGGCCAGTCCTGAACCACCGCCAGGTCGATCTCGCCGCGGGCGACCAGGTCGGCCATCAGATAGGGGTCGCTCTCCAGCAGGCTGAGTTCCAGCTCCGGGTGGCGGGTCGCGAGGTCGGCGAGCACGCCGGGGAGCAGGCCGCGGGCCGCGGTGGCGAAGGCCGCCATCGACAGCCGCCCGGAGACCCGGCCCCGGCGCTGCTCCAGCGAGACCTCGGCCTGCTCCACCAGGGCCAGCACCTGGCGGGCGGCGCCGACCAGCTCCTGGGCCGCGTCGGTGAGCACCACGCCCCGGCCGCGCTTCTCCAGCAGCTCGGTCCTGGTCTCCCGCTCCAGCTTGGTGATCTGCTGGGACACCGCGGAGGGGGTGTAGCCGAGGGCGGCCGCGGCCGCGCCGACCGAGCCGTGCACCGCGACCGCGTGCAGCGCCCGCAGGCGCCCGAGATCCATCATGCGGACGAGCCTATGCGCATCGGCCGCGGGCCGGTCCCGTGTGCCGCCCCCGTGCGGCGCCCTGTGCGGCGGACCTGCGGCCGGTCAGCCCTGGAGCACCGCGGCCCGGTAGACGGCGGCGATGGCCGCGCCGAAGTAGGGCGAGTAGGAGATGTCGTCGGTCAGGCCGCCCGCCTGGTAGCCGCCGATGACGCCGACCACGGTGCCGCGCCCTGCCCCGGTCGGTCCGACCCCGGTCAGCAGCGGGCTGCCGCTGGTGCCTCCCGGCAGGCCGGGGCAGTCGAACTCCAGCTGGGTGGCGCTGCGGGCCCGCAGCCCGTTCCCGCAGTACACCGGGCGCTGGGTCCGGCGGGGATAGCCCACCGCCACCGCGCCGGCGGTGCGCGGGGTGCCGAAGCCGACGGCCTCCGAGCCGACCGCGTCCTGGACCCGCCGGCCGCCGGCTCCCGCTCCCGGACGGGTCGTCAGGAAGGCCACGTCGTAGTCCGGGTCGCCCTGCTTGGACCACCGGACGTCCGTGGTGACCCGGCTCACCGACCACTGCCCGTAGGGCTGGATCCCGTCGTGGTAGCCGGGGACGAAGACCATGCCGTTCCTGGCCTTGCCGGTGCCGGGGGCCACCGCGCAGTGGGCCGCCGTGACCAGCAGGTCGTGCCCGGGGCTGTCGACGACCGAGGCCGTGCAGTAGTGCCCGCCCAGGGTGCCTCCGGCGGAGTTGAACAGGGCGCCCACCCGGGGCACTCCGGCGAAGGCCACGGAGGCGGGCAGCAGGGAGGCGGGTCGTGCCGAGGCGGGCCGTGCGGAGGCGGGTAGCGCCGAGGCCGCGGCCGGGGCGGGGGCCGCAAGGGTGGTGGCCGCTATGGCGGCGGCGAGTACACCGAGCAGGGGCGCGAGCGCGGGGAAACGATGCGTCATATGACCGTATTGTTCTGACAGCTGCAGTGGGCCGCCACCGTCGGAGCGCAGCCGGGTGACGGGGCATCAGCCAATCGTTCAGCACTGCTAACGGGATCGCTGAAGAACTATTCGCTGGTGCTCAACGATCCCCGGGGTCAGGATCGGTCCATGCCTCCCCGTCATCTCGCCCTGGCCGTCGCCGTCGCAGCCGTGTGGGGCGTCAACTTCGTGGTCATCGACATCGGCCTGGCGCACTTCCCGCCGCTGCTGTTCTCCGCGCTGCGGTTCACCGTGGCGGCGGTTCCCGCGGTCTTCTTCGTCGGTCGGCCCCGGGTGCCGTGGCGCTGGGTGCTGGCGGTCGGGGTGGTGCTCGGAGTGGTGAAGTTCGGGCTGCTGTTCATCGGGATGCACGCCGGGATGCCGGCCGGGCTCAGCTCGCTGGTGCTGCAGAGCCAGGCGGTCTTCACCGCCGCCTTCGCCGCACTGCTGCTGGGTGAACGGCCGGGCCGCCGGCGGCTGGTCGGTCTCGGCGTCGGGGTGGCCGGCATCGTGCTCGCCGCCTTCGACCAGGGCTCCGCGGGCGGCGGCTCCGGGCCGATGCGGGCCTTCGCCCTGGTGGTGGCCGCCGCGGTGGCCTGGGGGCTGTCCAATGTGCTCACCCGCAAGGCCGCGCCGCCGGACCTGTTCCGCTGGATGGTCTGGGTCAGCGTGGTGCCGCCGCTCCCGCTGCTGGGCCTGTCGCTGCTGTTCGAGGGCCGCGCGGCGGACCTCGCCGCGCTGCGCTCGCTGAGCCCGGGCGGAGTGGGTGCGCTGCTCTACGTGGCCTGGGGCGCCACCCTGTTCGGCTTCGGCGCCTGGGGCTATCTGATGCGGCATCACGAGGCGACCGTGGTGGCGCCGTTCTCGCTGCTGGTGCCGGTCTTCGGGATGTCCTCGTCCTGGCTGCTGCTCGGCGAGCCGGTCACCCCGGTGGCGGGCGCTGCGGCGCTGCTGGTCATCGCCGGTATCGGGCTGTCCTCGGTCACGCCCGGCCGGTTCCGCCGGGCCCGGACTGCGGGTGCGGCTGCGATTGCGGGTGCGCGTGCGGATGTGCATGCGGGTGCGCCTGCTCGTACGCCTCGTCCGTCAGTCGCAGCAGCCGCAGCAGCGCGGTCCGGTCGTCCGGACTGATCGGTTCGAAGTACTCGCGGGCCACCTCCCGGCGGACCTCGCCGATCCGGGCGACCATCCGCTCGCCCTCCTCGGTCAGCTGCAGCAGGATCGCCCGCCGGTCGTCGGGGTCCTGCACCCGGCCGACCAGGCCCGCCGTCTCCAGCGCGTCCACCACGGTGGTGACCGAGCGGGGCGCGATGTGCAGCCGCTCGGCCAGCTGGTTCAGCCGGATCATCTGGCCGCCGCGCTGGGCGCCCCGCGCCAGTACGTCCAGGGCGCGCCCCTGCGAGGGGGTGATGCCGAAGGGCGCCAGCCGGTTGAAGGTGCCCCGCCTGATCCGCTTGGCCGCGCGCATGACGGCGTCCGCGAGGTCGACCTCGGCGGGTACGGGGTTCGGGGCGGCCACGGGGTCTCCTGCGGGTCCTGGCGACATTGCAGAGCTTGGCTCATATTTTCCGTAAGGGCAGCCTGAGTCAACCCAGCGCCAGCTTGAAGCCCAGATGTGAGGCGGTGAAGCCCAGCCGCTCGTAGAAGCGGTGCGCATCGACCCGGCTGGTGTCGGAGGTCAGCTGGACCAGGCTCGCGCCCAGTCGCCGGGACTCCTCGACGGCGTGCTCCATCAGCCGGGTGCCCAGCCCCAGGCCCCGCTCGGTGGAGCGGACCCGCACCGCTTCGATCACGGTACGGGTCGCACCCGCGCGGGAGAGGCCGGGGATCACCGTCAGCTGCAGCGTCCCGACGACCTCGCCCCCGCGTTCGGCGACCAGCAGATGCTGGTTGGGGTCGGCCGCGAGCTGGTCGAAGGCGGCCAGATACGGCGTCAGATCGTCGGGGGTCTCCCGGCCCGCGCCCAACGGGTCGGCGGCGAGCAGCGCCACGATCGCCGGGACGTCCCCGACCACGGCCGGCCTGAAGAGATGATCCGTCATGATCACCAGCTTAGGCCGGGCCCGGGCCGGGGCACCGCAAGGGGTCAGGCCGGCAGCTGCGCCTCGATCGCGGCGACCACCTCGGGGGCCTCCGGCTCGGTGCGCGGGCGGAACCGGCCGACCACCTCGCCCTGCGGCGACAGCAGGAACTTCTCGAAGTTCCACTGCACGTCCCCGGCCTCGCCGTCGGCGTCCGGCGTCTGCGTCAGCTCGGCGTAGAGCGGGTGCCGGGACTCGCCGTTGACGTCGATCTTCTCCAGCAGCGGGAAGGAGACCCCGTAGGTGGTGGAGCAGAAGGTCTGGATCTCCTCGGCGCTGCCCGGCTCCTGCCCGGCGAACTGGTTGCAGGGCACCCCGAGCACGGTGAACTCGCGGTCCCCGTACTGCTGCTGGAGCCGCTCCAGGCCCGAGTACTGCGGCGTCAGACCGCACTTGGAGGCGACGTTGACCAGCAGCACCGCCTTGCCCTGGTACGCGTCGAGGGTGGTCTCCTCACCGGACAGGGTGTGCAGCGGGATGTCGTACAGGCTCATGCGGGACCTCCGTGATCGGGCACTGTCGTGTCTCGGTGACAACAGTGCCCGATCACGGGGTCTTCCCGTCCGCCCGGGGCCCCACCCCGCGCGGCTCAGCCCTGCTGGGCCGGCGCCTCGGTGGCGATCACCGAGAAGCGGGCGCCCAGCGGGTCCGTCAGCTGCGCCATCCGGCCGATGCCGGGCATGGTCTCCGGGCCCATCAGCGCGCTCGCCCCCAGCGCGGTCGCCTTGGCGAAGGTGGCGTCGCAGTCCGCCACCTCGAAGTACGGGTTCCACAGCACCGCCGGGAACTGGGTGTCCGCCATGATCCCGGCGAAGCCGGTGGGCGCGCCGCCCGGCAGCGAGACGACGTTGTAGACCATGTCCGGGCCGATCGGGTTGGGCGTGACGGTCCACCCCAGCACGGCCTCGTAGAAGGCGATCGCCACCGGGCCGTCGTGGGTCTGCAGCTCGACCCAGGAGACGCTGCCCGGAACGTCGACGACCTGGAAGCCGGTGTGCTCCAGCGGCTGCCAGACCGCGAACTTCGCCCCGGTGGGGTCGGTGTACTGGGCCATCCGGCCGGAGGACATCACGTCCATGGCCGGCATCCGGACCGTCCCGCCGGCCATCTCGACGGACTTGCTGGTGGTCTCGACGTCGGCGGTGCCGAAGTAGGGCGTCCAGGCACCGTCGGCGCCGGGCTCCATGTTCGGGCCGAGGCCGCCGATCATCTTCCCGCCGAGTTCGAGGAAGACGTAGCCGCCGCTGTCCGGGCCGGCGGAGCGGGCGGTCCAGCCGAACAGCTCGGTGTAGAAGGCGGTGCTCGCGTCGACGTCGTTGCTGCCGAGGTCGAGCCAGGTGGGGGTGGAGGGGGTGTTGGAGTTGCTGAGCATGGTGTGCTCCTGCGGGGTGGGGTCGGTGAGGGACTGCGGTTCACTGCCGGTTCACAGTCTTGCGCCGGGCACTGACAATCTGGAGCCCTCGGGGCAGCAGGATCGAAAAGAAATTATTTCGGTCATTTTCGATCACGTTCGATAGTGGCAAAGACAGCGCCCCCGCGCCTGTCGGACCCCGGCGGTACGGTTCCCCCATGCCCGACCGGAATCCCGCAGCGCCGATCCAACTCGCCGAGGTCACCGGTGTGCTGGAGCGGATCACCTATGCCAACGAGGAGACCGGCTACACCGTCGCCCGGGTCGACACCGGCCGTGGCGCCGGGGACCTGCTCACCGTCGTCGGGGCGCTGCTCGGTGCCCAGCCCGGGGAGAGCCTGCGGCTGCACGGCCGCTGGGGCAGCCACCCCCAGTACGGCAAGCAGTTCACCGTCGAGAACTACACCACCGTGCTGCCGGCCACCGTCCAGGGCATCCGCCGCTACCTCGGCTCCGGGCTGATCAAGGGCATCGGTCCGCGACTGGCCGACCGGATCGTGGAGCACTTCGGCACCGAGACCCTGGAGATCATCGAGCAGAGCCCGGCCCGGCTGGTCGAGGTCCCCAAACTCGGCCCCAAGCGGACCAGGCTGATCGCCGCCGCCTGGGAGGAGCAGAAGGCGATCAAGGAGGTGATGATCTTCCTTCAGAGCGTCGGCGTCTCCACCTCCCTGGCCGTCCGCATCTACAAGAACTACGGCGACGACTCGATCCGGGTGGTCCGGGAGGAGCCCTACAAGCTGGCCGCCGACGTCTGGGGCATCGGCTTCCTCACCGCCGACCGGATCGCCCAGGCCGTCGGCATCCCGCACGACAGCCCGCAGCGGGTCAAGGCGGGGCTGCAGCACGCGCTGTCGCAGAGCGCCGACCAGGGCCACTGCTTCCTCCCGGAGGAGCGGCTGATCTCGGAGGCGGTGAAACTGCTGGCGGTGGAGGTCGGCCTGGTCATCGAGTGCCTGGCCGGTCTGGTCGCGGAGGAGGGCGTGGTCCGCGAGCAGGTGCCGTTGGACGAGGGCGTCGGCGAGAGCCTGACCGCGGTCTACCTGGTCCCCTTCCACCGCGCCGAGATCTCGCTGGCCAACCAGCTGCTGCGGCTGCTCAAGGGCCCGGAGGACCGGCTCGCGGCCTTCGCCGACGTGGACTGGGGCCGGGCCCTGGCCTGGCTGCGGACGCAGACCGGCGCCGACCTGGCCCCGGAGCAGGAGCAGTCGGTGAAGCTGGCGCTCACCGAGAAGGTCGCGGTGCTCACCGGGGGCCCCGGCTGCGGCAAGTCCTTCACCGTGCGCTCCATCGTGACCCTGGCACTGGCCCGTAAGGCCAAGGTGGTGCTGGCCGCCCCCACCGGACGGGCCGCCAAGCGGCTGGCCGAGCTGACCGGCTGCGAGGCGTCCACGGTGCACCGGCTGCTGGAGCTCAAGCCCGGCGGGGACGCCGCCTACGACCGGGACCGTCCGCTCGACGCCGACCTGGTGGTCGTCGACGAGGCCTCGATGCTGGACCTGCTGCTGGCCAACAAGCTGGTCAAGGCCGTCGCCCCGGGCGCGCACCTGCTGCTGGTCGGCGACGTCGACCAGCTGCCCTCGGTCGGCGCCGGCGAGGTGCTGCGGGACCTGCTGGCCCCCGGCAGCCCGGTCCCGGCGGTGCGGCTGACCCGGATCTTCCGGCAGGCGCAGCAGTCCGGCGTGGTCACCAACGCGCACCGGATCAACGAGGGCGTCCCGCCGATCACCGACGGCATGGCCGACTTCTTCCTTTTCGCCGAGGAGGACACCGAGCTCGCCGCCGGGCTCACGGTGGACGTGGTGGCCCGCCGGATCCCGGCCCGCTTCGGCCTGGACCCGCGCCGGGACGTCCAGGTGCTGGCCCCGATGCACCGCGGCCCGGCCGGCGCCGGCAACCTCAACACCCTGCTGCAGGCCGCGGTCACCCCGTCCCGCCCCGACCTGCCCGAACGCCGCTTCGGCGGGCGGACCTTCCGGGTCGGCGACAAGGTCACCCAGATCCGCAACAACTACGAGAAGGGCGCCAACGGGGTCTTCAACGGCACCGTCGGGGTGGTCACCGCGCTCAACCTGGAGGAGCAGCGGCTCACCGTGGTCACCGACGAGGACGAGGAGGTGCCCTACGACTTCGACGAGCTGGACGAGCTGGCGCACGCCTACGCGGTGACCATCCACCGTTCGCAGGGCAGCGAGTACCCCTGCGTGGTGATCCCGGTCACCACCAGCGCCTGGATGATGCTGCAGCGGAACCTGCTCTACACCGCCGTCACCCGGGCGAAGCAACTGGTGGTGCTGGTGGGGTCCCGGCGCGCCCTGGCCCAGGCCGTTCGGGCTGTTTCCGCTGGTCGCAGGCATACCGCGCTGGACCACCGGCTGCGTACGGGCTGATCGGGCCGCCGTCCTGCTGTCGACTTGTGAACGCACAGCGGTCCGATCTTTGTGGTGTTCAGCTCTTTTTGGGCACCCTGGCTGCACGTTTGTCAGGCAAATGGTGGACAGTGTTATTAGTCAGGGCACCCCTTGAAGAGGTTCATTTCGCTGGTGAGGGAAGACGTGAGCGACAACTCTGTAGTACTCAGCTACCACGGCGACGAGTACGAGTACCCGGTGGTGGACGCCACCGTCGGCAACGCAGGCTTCGACATCTCGAAGCTGCTCAGCCAGACCGGCCTGACCACGCTGGACAACGGCTTCGGCAACACCGCGGCCTGTAAATCGGCGATCACGTACATCGACGGCGACAAGGGGATCCTGCGCTACCGCGGCTACCCCATCGAGCAGCTCGCCGAGCAGGGCACCTTCCTGGAGACCGCGCACCTGCTGATCAAGGGCGAACTCCCGTCCGCCGCCGAGCTGACCGCGTTCCAGCGGGACGTGTCCCAGCACACCCTGCTGCACGAGGACGTCAAGCGGTTCTACCAGGGCTTCCCGCGTGACGCGCACCCGATGGCGATGCTGTCCTCGGTGGTCAGCGCGCTGTCCACGTTCTACCAGGACAGCCACAACCCGTTCGACGCCGAGCAGCGCGACCTGTCGGCCATAAGGCTGATCGCCAAGCTGCCCACCATCGCGGCCTACGCCTTCAAGAAGGCCCAGGGCCACCCCTTCGTCTACCCGCGCAACGACCTCGGCTACGTCGAGAACTTCCTGCGGATGACCTTCGCGGTGCCGGCCGAGGACTACGAGCTGAACCCGGTCGTCGTCAGCGCCCTGGAGAAGCTGCTGATCCTGCACGCGGACCACGAGCAGAACTGCTCCACCTCCACGGTCCGCCTGGTGGGCTCCTCGCAGGCCAACCTGTTCGCCTCCATCTCGGCCGGCATCAACGCGCTCTGGGGCCCGCTGCACGGCGGTGCCAACCAGGCCGTGCTGGAGATGCTCACCGCGATCAAGAACGACGGCGGCGACGTCGACGCCTTCATCCGCAAGGTGAAGAACAAGGAAGACGGCGTGAAGCTGATGGGCTTCGGGCACCGCGTCTACAAGAGCTTCGACCCGCGCGCCCAGATCATCAAGAGCGCCGCCCACGACGTCCTGGCCCAGCTGGGCAAGGCCGACGAGCTGCTGGACATCGCGCTGAAGCTGGAGGAGCACGCGCTCACCGACGACTACTTCGTCTCGCGCAAGCTCTACCCCAACGTGGACTTCTACACCGGCCTGATCTACCGCGCGATGGGCTTCCCGACCAGCATGTTCACCGTGCTGTTCGCCATGGGCCGACTGCCGGGCTGGATCGCCCACTGGCAGGAGATGATCACGGACCCGACCAACAAGATCGGCCGTCCGCGGCAGATCTACACCGGCATCGAGACCCGCGACTACGTCCCCGTCTCGGAGCGCTGAGCGCCCTCGGCAGGAACGTCGAGGCGCGCACGGCGCGGACCGTAGGGGGAGGCCGCTCAACCACCCCCCGGCCGCGCCGTGCGCCTGTCGGCCACCCAGCGACGGAGGCCGACGTACGGGGTCCGCCGGAACCCCGATTCACGTGTTGTAACACACAACAGGGGGCCGGAAGTTACGCCGGTCCCCTGTGACTCCGCTCTCATGGCGCAGAGTAGTGGTGATGTGACGTCAGAACGCCTCAGTCCCGCTGCCCCTGGAAGCTCCGCAGCCGCAGGCTGTTGCTCACCACGAACACCGAGGAGAAGGCCATGGCCGCTCCGGCGATCATGGGGTTGAGCAGGCCGAACGCGGCCAGCGGCAGTGCCGCCACGTTGTAGCCGAAGGCCCAGAACAGGTTCCCCTTGATGGTGCCGAGGGTCCGTCGGGACAGCCGGATGGCGTCCGCGGCGGCCCGCAGGTCGCCACGGACCAGAGTGAGGTCGGCCGCCTCGATGGCGGCGTCGGTGCCGGTGCCCATCGCCAGTCCGAGATCGGCCCGGGCAAGTGCGGCGGCGTCGTTCACCCCGTCGCCGACCATGGCCACGGTGCGGCCCTCGGCCTGGAGCCGGGCCACCACCGCGGCCTTGTCCTCCGGCAGCACCTCGGCGATCACCTGGTCCTGGTCGATGCCGACCTCGCGGGCCACGCTCGCCGCCACGGCCCGGTTGTCGCCGGTCAGCAGCACCGGCGTCAGCCCCAGCGCCCGGAGCCTGCGCACCGCCTCGGCACTGGTCGGCCGCACCGCGTCGGCGACCACCAGGACGGCCCGTACCGCTCCGTCCCAGCCCACGGTGACCGCGGTGAGGCCCGACCTCTCGGCGCTCTCCCTGGCGGCCAGCAGCGGCTCCGGCAGCGCACCGTCCCCGTGCACGAAGCCCTCCCGGCCGGCCAGCACCAGATGCCCCTGCACCACGCCCTGGACGCCCAGCCCGGGAGTGTTCCGGAAACCGTCGACCGGTGGCAGCACGCCGTCCGGTTCGGCGGCGGCCGCGGCATCCGCGACCGCCCGGGCGATCGGGTGCTCGGAGGCGTGCTCCAGCGCCCCGGCCAGCCGCAGCGCCTCCGCGCCGCTGACGCCCTCGACCGTGTGCACGGAGCGCAGCGCCATCTGACCGGTCGTCACCGTGCCGGTCTTGTCCAGCACCACGGTGTCCACGGCCCGGGTGGACTCCAGCACTTCGGGGCCCTTGATCAGGATGCCCAGCTGGGCACCGCGCCCGGTGCCCACCATCAGTGCGGTGGGGGTGGCCAGGCCCAGTGCGCAGGGGCAGGCGATGATCAGCACCGCCACCGCGGCGGTGAACGCCTCGGCCGCGTTGCCGCTGACGGCCAGCCAGCCGAGCAGCGTGGCCACGGCGATGGCCAGGACCACCGGCACGAACACGGCGGAGATCCGGTCGGCCAGCCGCTGGGCCGCGGCCTTGCCGTTCTGCGCCTCCTCGACCAGCTTGGCCATCCGGGCCAGCCGGGTGTCGGCGCCCACACCGGTGGCCCGGACCACCAGCCGTCCTCCGCAGTTGACGGTGGCTCCGGTGACCGGATCGCCCGGGGCGACCTCGGTGGGGACGGACTCCCCGGTCAGCAGCGAGGTGTCCACGGCCGAGCTGCCCTCGGCCACGACGCCGTCGGCGGCGATCTTCTCCCCGGGCCGGACCACCAGCAGGTCGCCGACGGCCAGCGCGGAGACCGGCACCCGTACCTCGCGGCCGTCGCGCAGCACCGCGGCGTCCTTGGCGCCCAGCGACAGCAGGGCGTGCAGCGCGGCGCCGGCCCGGCGCTTCGCCCTGGCCTCCAGGTAGCGGCCGAGCAGGATGAAGGCGGTGACCCCGGCCGCGGTCTCCAGGTAGAGCGTCGAGGAGGCGTCGCCCGCGCCGACCTCCAGGCTGAAGCCGTGGGTCATTCCCGGCATCCCGGCGGTGCCCAGGAACAGCGCCCAGGTGGACCAGCCGAAGGCGGCCAGGGTGCCGAGCGAGACCAGGGTGTCCATGGTCGCGGCGCCGTGGCGCAGATTGGTCCAGGCGGCGCGGTGGAACGGCCACCCCCCGTACGCCACCACCGGTCCGGTGAGCGCGAAGGAGAGCCACTGCCAGTTGCGGAACTGGAGCGCGGGGACCATGGCCAGCAGCACCACCGGCAGGCTGAGGGCGACGGTGACCAGCAGCCGCTGCCGCAGCGCGGCGAGCCCGTCCGGGGCGGCACCGGTGTCGCCGGTGTCGCCGGCCGGATCGGGCCCGGCCTCGGGCTCCGGCTGCGGGGCCTCGGCGGTGTAGCCGGTGCGCTCGACCGTGGCGATCAGGTCGTCCACGGCCAGACCGGGGGCGTAGCTGATGCTGGCCCGCTCGGTGGCGTAGTTGACGGTGGCCTCGACGCCGTCCATGCGGTTGAGCTTCTTCTCGATCCGCGCGGCGCAGGAGGCGCAGGTCATCCCACCGATGGACAGCTCGACCCGGGTGCGGGGAGCGTCGTCGGCGAGGGTTCGGGAGTCCGGCAGGCCTATGCCGGGCGTCGCGGTGCTCATGGTGCCCACTCTCCTCTCATGGGGTCCGGCCTCTCATGGGGTCCGGTCTCGCGGGATCGAGGCCCCGGGGCCTCGATCCCCGACCGGTGTTCAGGCCCGGCCGACCAGCTGGTAGCCCGCCTCGTCGACGGCGCTGCGCACGGCCTCGTCCTCCAGCGGCTGCTCGGAGGCGACGGTGACCGTGCCGGCCTTGGCGTCCGCGCTGACCTCGGTGACCCCGGGCAGGGCGCTGATCTCCTCGCTCACCGACTTCTCGCAGTGACCGCAGCTCATGCCCGAGACGGTGAAGACGGCAGTGGACATGTTGTTCCTCCATGAGTCGGTGCTGTGCTCTCTGACCTATCCAACACCATACCCCTAGGGGGTATTTCGACGCAGCGCTGGAAAGTTCGGAAATCCGGATCGGTCGCGGGCTTCCGGTACAGAGGGTAACCAGAGGGACACGATGTGACGGCTTCCGCCCCGGGAAACGCCGTCGGCCCGCCCCCGGGTGGGGACGGGCCGGGCGGGCTTGCGACGGAGGGTGACGGGGCGGACCGGGGGGCTCAGCCCAGCGGCAGCAGGTCGGGGCGCTTGGCCGAGACGGCGTCCCCGGAGGACTCGCCGCGGAGCCGGCGGCCGACCCAGGGGAGCAGGTGCTCGCGGGCCCAGTGCAGGTTCTCCCGGCGCAGTTCGGCCGGGGTGTGCAACGGGGTGGCCGGCCAGGGGGCGTCCGGGGCCTCGGCGGTGTCCAGGCCCAGGGCACGGGCGGCCAGCAGGGCGACCCGCTGGTGGCCCTCGGGGGAGAGGTGCAGCCGGTCCTCGCTCCAGGCCTGCCGGTCCCGCAGCGTCCGCAGTGCCCAGATGTCGGTGACCGCGAGGTCGTTGCGGTCGGCGATGGCGCGCAGATGGGCGTTGTAGGTGGCGATCTTGCCGCGCAGATGCTTGAGCACGGGGGTGTCGCGGGTGTCGAAGCCGGTGCAGATCAGCACGGTGCCGGCGGAGTCGCGCAGCCGCGCGGCGGCCGCCTCGAAGCGCTCGGCGACCTCGTCCGGGTCGCTGCCGGGCCGCAGGATGTCGTTGCCGCCGGCGGTGAAGCTGACCAGGTCGGGCTGCATCTGCTGGATCCGCGGCACCTGCTCCTCGACGATCTGGTCCAGCAGTCGGCCGCGCACCGCGAGGTTGGCGTAGCGGAAGTCGTAGGGACCCTCGGGGGTGCGCGGGCGGCCCTCGGCGAGCAGTCGGGCCAGCCGGTCGGCCCAACCGGCGAATCCGCCGTCCGGATCGGGGTCGTTGAGGCCTTCGGTGAAGCTGTCCCCGAGGGCGACGTAGGAAGTGAACGCGGGAGTCTCAGTCTGCGCAGCCATGCCGAAAATACTTCACCACCTCAAGTGACCTACGCCACCGTAGGTGTGGCTTGACGGTGGTGATAAGGACCACGTAAAGGGCGGGAATAGTCGAGAGGGGGTGAAGGAGCCGGATTTTCCGGCCTCCTGCCTGGTCGGGTGGGTGAACACTATGTCCGCGTTCATCCGATATTCAGGTAGATTCGCCGTGTGACAGGGGATCAGCCCGACCGGGCCGAGCAGCGCGGCGACGTGGGGACCTATGCGCTCGGCTACGACGCGGCCGCGCTGCTCAAGGCCAGCCTGTGGAAGCGGCTGCTGGCCCCCTGCCTGGTGATGACGCTGGTCTCGGCGCTGGACATCCTGGCGGGCGACAACACCTACCTCGCCTCGCTGCTGTCCGTGGTCCCCCCGCTGGCCGCGCTGACGCTCTACCCGCTGGAACTGGTGCTGACCAGCGGTCTGGGCATGGCGCTGCTGGTGGCCCTGAGCCGCTACGACGGACTCGACCAGCCGTACGACCGGCGGCTCTTCTACGGCACCCTGGTCTCCTACCTCGCGCTGTCCGCCGCCAGCGTCTTCATCTCCTACTTCCGGATCGTCCGCACCCGGCACCTGGTCGCCATGAGCACCGTCGCCGAGGCCGCCCAACTCGCACTGCTGCGCCCGCCGGGGCCGACCGTCGGCGACATCCGGCTGGCTGCACGCTATGTCTCCGCGGCCGACTCGGCGAAGATCGGCGGGGACCTGTACGGGGTGCTGGACACCCCGTTCGGGGTGCGCGCGATCATCGGCGACGTGCGCGGCAAGGGGCTCGCCGCGGTGCAGTCCGCCGCCGTGGTGCTGGGCGCCTTCCGCGAGGCCGCGTACGACGAGGCGGAGCTGACCGGGGTGGCCCGGCGGCTGGAGGCCAGCGTGATGCGGCACGTGCCCTCCGGGGAGTTCATCACCGCGCTGCTGGTGGGCTTCGGCGAGCCCGACAGCGTCGAACTGCTGCACTGCGGGCACGTTCCGCCGCTGCTGGTGCCCGGGAGCGGCACCCCGCGGCTGCTCGACCCGCCGGATCCCTGGGTGCCGCTGGGGCTGGCCCACCTCGCCCCCGGCGGCCCGCGGCCGTGGACGGTGCCCTTCGTCAAGGGCGATGTGCTGGTGCTGTGCACCGACGGGGTGGTGGAGGCCCGGCACCGGGGCGCCGGTGCGTTCTACCCGCTGGCGGAGCGCGCCCCCGCGCTGGTGTCCGAGAGCGGCGCCGACGTGGAGGCGGCCGTCGCCCGCATCTACGCCGACCTGCTCCGGCACGCCGGCGGGTCGCTGCGGGACGACGCCGCGCTGCTGCTGCTGGCCAGGGACGCGCAGGCACTGCCGGCCGATCCGTCACCCGGACGGTCGGCGTCCGAGTGCGCGGGGGATCCCCCGGCCTGACACTTGGGCGACAGGCGATCAAGGAGGAGTCGACATGTTCCAGCTCATTTGGATCATCATCGTGGGCGCCGTGCTGGGCGTCCTGGCGAAGATGCTTCTCCCCGGCAAGCAGGCCATCCCGTTCTGGCTCACGGTGCTCTGCGGCATCGTCGGCGCGCTGCTCGGCAACCTGGTCGCCTCCTGGATCGGAGTCCGCCACACCAGCGGCATCGACTGGATCCGGCACCTGCTGCAACTGGTCGGCGCCCTGGTGGTGGTGGGTGCGGGGGCGACCTTCTGGCCCCAGGTCAGGTCCAAGAACTGACCCTGTGTTCCACCGGGTCCCCCGGCAGGCCGAGCGACGGTCTGCCGGGGGACCCCGCGCGCGGTTGCTGCGGAGGCGGGAATGCCGGAACACCTTAATCGTTGATGATGTCAAGTTGTTGCAGTACCCTCGACGGCATGAATCGCACCTCCGAGCCGTCCACCGCCGCCGTCCCGACCAAGGCGGACCTGATCGAGGAGTTCGCCGCCATCGGGGCCGCGTACTACCAGGACTTCGCCGCGGTCGCCGCGCGGCACGGGTTGACGTCGGTGCAGGCCAAGGCGCTCGCGGTGCTGGTGCGCCGGCCACTGCCGATGCGCGGGATCGCCGAGCAACTGGTCTGCGACGCGTCCAATGTGACCGGGCTCGTCGACCGGCTGGAGGCGCGGGGGCTGGTCCGCCGTGAGGTGGGGGCCAGCGACCGGCGGATCAAGATCGTGGTCGCCACGGACGCGGGTGAAGCCGCGATTCGCGCGGTGCGCGCGGACATGCAGGCTACGCATGAGGCGCTGGATCTGCTCAGCGAGGAGGAGCGGAGCGTGCTGCACGAGTTGCTGACGCGGTTGCGGCCGGTGCTGGAACAGAACGGCTGATCGTTCTCGGGTGCGGCGTCTGCATGGTTTGTCGCGCAGTTCCCCGCGCCCCTGAGGTTGTGCAACTGAGCCAGTTGCAGACCCCTAGGGGCGCGGGGAACTGCGCGAACGACCCGCTACGGTCCGCAGTCGAAAGTCCTACCTGAGGGCCTCGATGGCCTTCAGGATGCGCTGCTCGGAGACCGTGTAGGGGGTGCCGAGCGGCTGGGCCCACAGGCTGACGCGTAGTTCCTCGATCATCCAGCGGATCTGCAGCACGCCCTCCTCGTCGCGGCGGTCCGGCGGCAGCTGGGCCAGCAACTCGGCGTAGGCGTCCTGCATCCGGATCACCGCCACCGTGCGGTCCCGGTCCCGGTGCGGATCGTCCGGGAGCTTGACCAGCCGGCGTTCGATCGCCTTGAGGTAGCGCAGCAGGTCCGGCAGCCGGCGCTGGCCGGTCGCGGCGACGAAGCCGGGGTGGATCAGCTCGGTCAGCTGGGCCCTGACGTCGGTGAGGCCGGTGAGCACCGCCAGGCTGTTGCTGATGCCCTTCAGACGCTCCGTCACCCGGTGGTTCACTGCCAGGATGTTGGCGACCTTGACCACGGTGTCGGCGGTGACGTCGTAGAGCTCGGCGCGGACCGAGTCCCGCAGCCGCTTGTAGGACTCCTCGTCCCAGGCCGGGCCGCCCGCGTCGGCGATCAGCCGGTCCGCGGCGGCGGTCAGGCAGTCGGCGAACAGGGCCTCGGTGCTGCCGTGCGGATTGGCCGCCAGCGCCAGCTTGGCGCCGTTGCCCAGCCGCGACTGGATCGCGTTGACGGGGGAGTTCACCCCGAGCAACAGCAGCCTGCGGGTGCCGGCCAGCATCGCCCGCTGCTGGGCCCTGGGCGTGTCCAGCAGCCGTACCGACACCGAGTCGCCGTCGTCGACCAGGGCCGGGAAGCCCTTGACGGTCTGTGCGCCGCGCTTCTGCTCGAAGGTGTACGGCAGCTCGCCGATGGTCCAGTCGGTCAGCCCGCGCTTCTCCAGGCCGCCGGCGGCCTCGGCGATGGCGGCCTGGGTGCGGCTGCGCAGGTCGAGCTTGAGCGCCTCCAGGTCCTTGGACTCGGCCAGCTTGCGGTTCTTCTCGTCCACCACCCGGAAGGTGATCCGCAGGTGGTCCGGGACCGCCTCGTAGTTCCAGCTCTCCCGGGGCACCGGGATCCCGCGCAGTTCGTGCAGCTGCCACTCCAGCAGTTCCACCAGCGGCTTGTCCTCGGTGGAGGGGGTCGACGGGTCGAGCTTCGCCAGGCCGCGCATCAGGTGCTTGGCGTAGTCCGGGGCCGGTACGAAGTTGCGGCGCAGCGCCTTGGGGAGCGACCGGATCAGCGCGGTGACCAGGTCCTCGCGCAGGCCCGGGATCTGCCAGTCGAAGCCGGTCGGCCGCACCTGGTTGAGCAGGGTCAGCGGGATGTGGACGGTCACGCCGTCCGCCTCCGCGCCGGGCTCGAACTGGTAGGTGAGCGGCAGCGCGATGTCGCCCTGGTGCCAGACGGACGGGTAGTCCCGCTCGGTGACCGTCGCCGCGTTGTCGTTGACCAGCAGGTCCGGGGTGAAGGTCAGCAGGTCGGGGCGGGTGCGGTGGGTCTTCTTCCACCAGCTGTCGAAGTGCGCCCCGGACACCACCTCGGAGCCGATCCGCTGGTCGTAGAAGTCGAACAGGGTCTCCTCGTCGACCAGGATGTCCCGGCGGCGGGCCCGGTTCTCCAGCTCCTCGACCTCGTCCAGCAGCTTGCGGTTGTCGTGGAAGAAGCGGTGGTGGGTGCGCCACTCGCCCTCGACCAGGGCCCGGCGGATGAACAGCTCCCGGGAGAGCTCCGGATCGATGGAGCCGTAGCCGACCCGGCGCTGGGCGACCAGGGTCACCCCGTACAGGGTGACCTTCTCGAAGGCGACGACCTGGCCCCGGTCCTTCTCCCAGTGCGGTTCGCTGTAGCTGCGCTTGAGCAGATGGGCGGCCTGCTCCTCGATCCACTCGGGTTCGACCTTGGCAGCGATCCGGGCCCAGAGGCGGGAGGTCTCCACCAGCTCGGCGGCGATCACCCAGCGCGGGGTCTTCTTGAAGAGGGCGCTGCCGGGGAAGATCGCGAACTTGGCGCTGCGGGCGCCGAAGTACTCCTGCTTCTCGGCGTCCTTGAGGCCGATGTGGGAGAGCAGCCCGGCAAGCAGCGAGCGGTGCACCGCGTCGCCGTCCACCTCGTCGGCGGGGTGGCCCAGCTCGATCTCCAGCGACCTGGCCACCTGGCGCAGTTGCGCGTCGATGTCCTGCCACTCGCGTATCCGCAGGTAGTTCAGGAACTCCGACTTGCACATCCGGCGGAACTGGCTGGAGGACAGAGCCTTCTGCTGGTCCTTCAGATAGCGCCAGAGGTTGAGGTAGGTGAGGAAGTCCGAGGTCGGGTCGGTGAACCGGGCGTGCAGCTGGTCGGCGTGCGCCCGCTTCTCCACCGGGCGCTCGCGCGGGTCCTGGATGGACAGCGCCGCGGTGATCACCATGACCTCGCGGACCACGCCGTGCTTCTCGGCCTCCAGCACCATCCGGGCCAGCCGGGGGTCCACCGGCAGCGCGGAGAGCTTGCGGCCGACCGGGGTGAGGGTGTTGACCCTGCCGCTGGTCTGCAGCGCGCCCAGCTCCTGGAGCAGGTCCACGCCGTCCTTGATGTTGCGCCGGTCCGGCGGCTCCAGGAACGGGAAGGCGCCGATGTCGCCCAGACCGGCCGCGGTCATCTGCAGGATGACCGAGGCGAGGTTGGTACGCAGGATCTCCGGGTCGGTGAACTCGGGGCGGGAGAGGAAGTCCTCCTCCGAGTACAGCCGGATGCAGATGCCGTCCGAGGTGCGGCCGCAGCGGCCCTTGCGCTGGTTGGCGCTGGCCTGTGAGACCGCCTCGATGGGCAGTCGCTGGACCTTGGTGCGGTGGCTGTAGCGGGAGATGCGGGCGGTGCCGGGGTCGATCACGTAGCGGATGCCGGGGACGGTGAGCGAGGTCTCGGCGACATTGGTGGCCAGCACGATGCGGCGGCCGTTGTGCGGCTGGAAGACGCGGTGCTGCTCGGCGGAGGAGAGCCGGGCGTAGAGCGGCACGATCTCGGTGAACCTGAGGTTCTGCTTCTCCAGCGCGTCGGCGGTGTCGCGGATCTCACGCTCGCCGGAGAGGAACACCAGGATGTCGCCCTGGCCCTCGCGGCCGAGCTCGTCGACGGCGTCGCAGATCGCCTGGACCTGGTCGCGGTCGCGGTCCGGGCCGTCCTCGGTCTCCTCGTCGCCCTCCTCGATCACCGGGCGGTAGCGGACCTCGACCGGGTAGGTGCGGCCGGAGACCTCGATGATCGGGGCGTCCTCGCCGCTACGGGGGTCGGCGAAGTGGCGGGCGAAGCGCTCCGGGTCGATCGTCGCCGAGGTGATGACCAGCTTGAGGTCGGGGCGCTTGGGCAGCAGCTGCTTGAGGTAGCCGAGGATGAAGTCGATGTTGAGGCTGCGCTCGTGCGCCTCGTCGATGATCAGGGTGTCGTACTGGCGCAGCAGCCGGTCGTTCTGGATCTCGGCGAGCAGGATGCCGTCGGTCATCACCTTGACCGCGGTCTCGGGTCCGACCTGGTCGGTGAAGCGGACCTTCCAGCCGACGGTCCGGCCCAGCTCGGTGCCCAGCTCCTCGGCCACGCGTTCGGCGACGGTGCGGGCGGCGATCCGGCGCGGCTGGGTGTGGCCGATCAGGCCGCGGACGCCGCGGCCCAGTTCCAGGCAGATCTTGGGGATCTGGGTGGTCTTCCCGGAGCCGGTCTCACCGGCGATGATCACGACCTGGTTGTCCCTGATCGCTTCGAGGATGTCCTCGCGGCGGGCGCTGACCGGCAGTGACTCGGGGTAGGTCGGCGTCGGCACCGAGGCCCGGCGGTTGGCGACACGCAGTTCGGCGGCCTCGATCTCGGCGGCCACGGCGGCCTGGGCGCGTTCGCGCTTCTCGGGCTCTCGCTGCTTGCGCAGGCTCTCCAGCCGGCGGCCGAGCCGCTCCTCGTCGCGCAGGGTCAGCGCGGGGAGCTTGGCGATCAGTTCGGCGAGCGTGCCGGTGGCCGGCGCGGCGTCCCCGCGCGGGGCGTCGGCGCTCCGGCGCGGGGTCCGGGGCTCCCGGCGTGGAGCATCGCTCTCCCCGCGGGCGGCACCGCCCTCCCTGCGCTGGGCGTTCCCGCCCTCCCTGCGCTGGGCGTTTCCGCCCTCGCTCCGGCGCCCGCCACCGCGCGAGCGCCCGCCGCGGGGACGGCGCGCGGGGGTGGCCGCGTCCGTGTCCGCGGGCGCGGCCACAGGCGCGTTCGGGGAGGTGCTCGCGGGGGTGTCGGGATGTGCGGAATCGCCGGCCGGAGCGGCGGTGGAGGGGGCGACTGCGGAGGAGTCGACGGCGGCGGAGCTCTGCGGGGTACCCATTGCGCCCTCCAGCCTACGCAAGCGGCCCCCTCACCTGTCGACCCGATATCGCCGCAGCCCGTCCGGGTCCTGCTCCGCGCGGGTGAAGCCGCTGCGGGCCAGCACCCGTTGAGAGGCCGTGTTCTCCGGCGTGGTGAGGGCCAGCACGCTGCGGACGGCGGGGTGGGCGAAGGCGAAGGAGGTGAGCGCGTGCACGGCCTCGGTGGCGTGCCCGGCGCCGCGGGCCTCCGGGACCAGGTCGTAGCCGATCTCCACGGTCCCGTCCGCGCCGGGCGGTCCATGGAAGCCGATGCTGCCGATGGCGTGTCCGTCCTCGCGCCGGATGATCGCGTAGAGGCCCCAGGGCGGACGGTGCCAGCCGACCTCGTCGGCCCGGGCGACCGCGCCCGCCATCGCCCTGGTCCCCTCGCCCGGCCCCTGCCCGAGCCACCACCATCCGCCGCCGCCCCCGTAGGCGAGGTCCAGCGCCGCGGTGGGGCTGACGGCGGGGAGGTGAAGTCGCAGGGTGCTGATCACCCGACCCAGTATGGTCCGTGCCCGGACCCGGTACGGGTCGTGCAGGTCGGCCCCGGTACGGGTGGTGCCGGTCAGTCGCCGTTGACGCGGAGCAGCAGCTTGCCGGTGCTGCTGCGGCTCTCGACCAGGCGGTGCGCCTCGGCGGCCTGCTCCAGCGGGAACTCGGCGGTGACCGGGAGCCGGACGCCGTCCGCCGCGGCGAGGCCGAAGGCGGTCTCGGTGAGGTCGCGCAGGGCCTGCGGGTCGGCGGCGGCCAGGCCCAGGATGCTGAACGCGGAGACCGACAGCGCCTTGGCGGCGAGGTCGGCGAAGCCGGCGCTCCAGGGCGCGGCGTCGCCGGCGTTGCCGTAGGAGACGGCCCTTCCGTAGCGGGCGAGCGAGGCGCCGCCGCGCCGCCAGGTGTCGCCGCCGACCGGGTCGAGCAGCAGGTCGACGCCGCGTCCGCCGGTGGCACGGGCCACCTGCTCGTCGAAGTCGGCGCCGACGAAGACCTCGTCGTAGCCGAAGTCCAGGGCGTACTTGGCCTTGTCGGGGTGCGAGACCACGCCGTAGACCCTGGCCGCCCCGGCCAGCCTGGCAACCTGCCCGAGCGCCGTGCCGACACCACCGGCCGCGCCCTGGACCAGCACCGTCTCGCCGGCGCGGAGCCGTCCGGCCTGGTGCACCAGGGCGTAGGCGGTGGGCAGTACCGAGGGCAGGGTCGCGGCGTCGCGCAGACCGAGCCCGTCCGGGACGGCGAAGGTGCGGGCGGCATCGGCGACCACCGCCTCGGCGTAGCCGCCGGTGTCCAGCAGCGCGGCCACCTGCTGCCCCGGCCGGAAGCCGGTGACGCCCGCGCCGACGGCGCGGACCAGGCCGGACACCTCAAGACCCGGCACGAAGGGCAGGGCGGTGACCCGGTAGCCGACGGAACGGGCCTTGATCTCGGCGAAGTTGATCCCGGCGTAGGCGGTGTCGATGAGGACCTGCCCCGGTCCCGGTTCGGGCGCCGGAATCTCACGCAGGGTCAGGACCTCAGGTGCACCGAGCTGTTCTACGACGACTGCACGCATGGCATACCCCCGGAGGACGAACCAAAGTGTTCGATGATTTGCGAACACTGATGAGTGTACGCGTTTGATCGAACACTTCAAGCGAATGCGGTCAGTCCTCGTCGTCCGGGTCGTCGTCGCTGCCGCCCTTGGCATCGAGGTAGCTGACGGCCACATGGGTGTCCAGCGGGAAGTGCACCGGGGTCGCGCCGAACACCAGGCGCCGGGCCTCCTCGCCGGCCTCGGCCACGGCCGCCCGCACCGCGTCGGCGAGCTGCGCCGGAGTGTGCACGATCACCTCGTCGTGCTGGAAGAAGACCAGCCGCGGATGGTCGCCGGGGACGTCCACCGGGATCGCCGCCAGTCGCCGGCGCAGACCGGCGATCAGGGCCAGGGCCCAGTCGGCGGCGCTGGCCTGGATGACGAAGTTGCGGGTGAAGCGCCCCCGGGAGCGGGCGTCGCGTGCGGCACTGCCGCCGCTGCCGTCGGTGGCGGTTCCGAATCCGGTTCCGGTCCCGAATCCGGCTCCGGTTCCGTCTAGGTCGCCGTCGTCGGTGCTGAAGGCGCCCGCCGTCCGGTCCAGCCAGCCGGCCGACGGCGGCGGGCAGACCCGGCCGAGCCGGGAGTGGACCACCCCGCCCGCCTCGCCGGTCCGCGCCGCGGCCTCGACCAGGCCCATGGCCTGCGGGAAGCGCCGCCGCAGCACCGCGACCAGCTGGCCGGTCTCGCCCGTGGTCTGCCCGTACATCGCACCCAGCAGGCCCAGCTTGGCCCGGGCGCGGTCGCCCTTGAAGGCCTCGGCGGCCAGCCCGGCGTAGAGGTCCCCGGCGGCGCCGGCGCGGATCATGCCGGGGTCGTCGGACATGGCCGCCAGCACCCGGGGCTCCAGCTGGCCGGCGTCCGCGACCACCAGCCGCCAGCCCGGGTCGGCGACCACCGCGCCGCGCAGGATGCGCGGGATCTGCAGCGCCCCGCCGCCCCGGCTGGCCCAGCGGCCCGACACCACGCCGCCGACCACGTACTCCGGACGGAACCGGCCGTCGCGGACCCAGGCCTCGCGCCAGGCCCAGCCGTGCGCGGCGTGGATCCTGGACAGCTCCTTGTAGCGCAGCAGCAGCGGCGCGGCCGGGTGGTCCAGCTCGCGCAGCACCCAGTTGCGGGTGGAGGTCAGGCTGACGCCCTGTTCGGCGAAGGCCCGCAGCACCTGGCCCGGCGAGTCGGGGTTGAAGGGCTTGCCGCCGAAGAGCCGGTGTCCGCCGAGGGCCTCGTACAGGTCCTGGGCGAGCGCTGCCAGCTTGGCCGGCTGGGCCCCGCCGCGCGGGCGCGGACCCAGCAGGTCGTACAGCAGGTCGTCATGGACCCGGGCGCTCCAGGGCAGCCCGTCGAAACCCATCTCGGCCGCGACCAGGCCGCCCGCGGACTCGGCGGCGCAGAGCAGCCGGGTGCGGCCGGGGTCGGCGCTCGCGGCGATCCGGCGCTGCTGCTCGGCGTGCACGGCGACCAGGGCCTGCAGCGGGTCCGTGCCCGGGGGCAGCCGGGTGCGGTCCGGGGCGAACAGCGAGTCCTGGTCGCCGTCGGAGGCGGCCGGTCCCTCCGGCAGGTCGGCCGGGACCGGCAGTCCGTGCAGCCGGGCCCAGGCCGCGCCGAGGGAGCGCGGCTGCCCGTAGCGGTCCTCCTGGCCGAGCAGCAGCGGCTCGACCAGTTTCACGTCGTGGCAGCGGGCCAGTCGGCCCCCCGGCAGCCGGCGGTCCACCGGCTGACCCTTCGCCAGCCGGGGCAGCAGCCGTCCGTACACCTCGTCCGTCGCGGCCCAGACCCAGCGGGGGGAGTCGGTCGCCTCCAGGTCGGCCATCGCGGCGGCGAGGTCCGGTACCCGCGTCGGACCGGCCAGCGGGGTCCCGCTCTCGTCCAGCGGCTGCAGCCGACCGCCGGGGCCGTCCTGGTCCGCCGCCACCGCGACCCGCTGCGCCGCCACCTGCCGTCCTTTCGTCACGCCCGCCCGGTCGTCGTCCGCCCGTCATGTCGTCATCACGTCGTCTGCGGAACGTACCACCGGGTACTGACAGGACCGGGGCCCGGCAGCGGACGCCACGTCAGTTCCGCCGCCAGTCAATGCGGACATATAGTACATATGGTCACTTAGGGTCTTTGTGGGCGCTCAGGCAAGCTGCCCGATTCGACTCCCCTAAGGCGGCCGCATCCATGGTGGACTGGCTCACAGACCACATCTTCAAGCCCTATCCAGAGCTGCTGATCTTCCTCACGGTGGCGCTCGGATTCCTGGTCGGGAAACTCCGCTGGAAGGCGATCGGCCTCGGAGCCGTCACCGGCTGCCTGATCGCCGGACTGTTCACCGGCTGGGCGACCAATGTGAGTGTGAACTCGACCGTCAAGGCGGTCTTCTTCATCATGTTCCTGTTCGCCCTGGGCTACAAAGTCGGGCCGCAGTTCTTCCGCGGGCTGAAGAAGGACGGGCTGCCGCAGGTCGTGACCGCGGTCGTGATGTGCGTCACCGGCCTGCTGGTCTGCTACGGCTTCGCCAAGATGCTCGGCTACGGCACCGGCCTGGGCGCCGGACTGCTCGGCGGCGCGCTCACCCAGTCGGCGGTCATCGGCGTGGCCCAGGACGCCATCGGCAACCTGCCCGGGCTGAGCCACACTCAGATCACCGACCAGCAGAACCTGGTACCGGTCGCCTATGCGGTGACCTACCCGCTCGGTACCATCCTCTGCGCCATCCTCTGCGCCAACATCTTCCCGCGGATGCTGCGGACCGACATGAAGCGCGACAGTGCGATCCTCGCCAAGGAGCTGGACGTGCCCAGCGAGGACCCGGACCTGGGCGCGGGCTACTACGAGGTGGTCCTGCGCGCCTTCAACGTGGACGCCGCGTTCCTGGTCGGCCGTACCGTCGAGGACTTCGAGCAGCAGCAGCAGGCGCTCGGCCGCCGCATCTACATCACCCGGATCCGCAGGGACGGCCAGATCCTGGACCACGACCAGCGGACCGTCGTCCGGCAGGGCGACATCCTCGCGGTGAGCGCGCTGCGGCACGACCTGGTGGAGTTCGACGCCCGGGTGCACATCGGGTTCGAGGCGGACGACATCGAACTGCTCGGCTACCAGACCGAATCGCTGCACGTGGTGGTCTCCGAGCAGGGGACGATCGGCAAGACGGTCGCACAGCTGCGGGCCGAGCCGGTGATGGTCGGCGTCTTCATCGACCGGATCTACCGCTCCGGCGCGGAGTTCCCGTACCGGCTGTCCACCACCATCGACCGGGGCGACACGCTGGTCCTCAGCGGTCCCAAGCGGCTGGTCGACCCGGCCGGGGAGGCCATCGGCAAGCCGGTGCCGACCAGCTTCGCCACCGACATGATCTGGGTCGGCCTCGGCATCTTCCTCGGCGGCTGCATCGGGATCCCGGCGCTCACCATGGGCGGGGTGCCGATCAGCCTGTCCACCTCCGGTGGTGCGCTGATCATGGGTCTGGTGTTCGGCTGGATCCGCGGCCGCTACCCCACCTACGGCAATGTGCCGCCGGGCGCGCAGTGGTTCATGGACACCCTCGGGCTGTGCATGTTCGTCGCCATCGTCGGCATCAACGCGGGGCCCGGCTTCTCCAGCGGCCTCGCCAGCGCCGGCTGGGGGCTGCTGATCTGGGGTGCGGTGGCCACGGTGGTGCCGCTGTTCGTCGGGGTCGCGGTGGGGCACTACGTGTTCAAGATCCGTACGCCGATCCTGATGGGCGTGGTGGCCGGCGGTCAGACCACCACCGCGGCCATCGGTGCCACCAACGAGGCCGCGGGCAACCAGGTCCCGGTCCTCGGCTACACCATCCCCTACGCCGTGGCCAATGTGCTGCTGACGATCTGGGGCGCGATCATCGTCGCCCTGCTGGCCTGATCCGACCCGATCTGACCCGACCCGATCTGACTCGACCTGAGTCGATCCGATCTGACTCGACCCGACCTCGCCGAATACCCTCCGATCCTTCCTGGAGTTCCCTGTGCCCAAGTCCAGCGTCACCCGCGAGGAGATGCACCGCCTCGCCACGCTCAGTCCGTTCGAGCTCAAGGGCGAGTTCATCGCGCTCGCCGAGAAGTACCAGGCCGACCAGCCCAGGCAGAAGGAGCGCAGCACCCGGGCGATGCTCAACGCCGGGCGCGGCAACCCCAACTGGGTCGCCACCGGTCCGCGCGAGGCCTACTTCGCCCTGGGCGCCTTCGCGCTGGCCGAGAGCCGCCGGGTCTGGACCGCGGACAACCTCGGCGGCATGCCCGAGATGAAGGGCGTCGCCGCCCGATTCGACGCCTTCGCCGCATCGCACCCGGAGCTCCCCGGGATCGCCCTGCTCAAGGACTGCGTCGACCTCGCCACCGAGCGCTTCGGCCTGGACCGGGACGGCTGGCTGCACGAGCTCACCGACGGCATCATCGGCGACAACTACCCGGTGCCCGACCGGATGCTGGTGAACGCCGAGCAGATCGTCCGCGGCTACCTGCAGGAGGAGCTGATGGACTCCCGGCCGCCGGCCGGGGCGCAGCTCGACCTGTTCGCCACCGAGGGCGGCACCGCCGCCATGTGCTACATCTTCGACTCGCTGCTGAAGAACGGCGTGCTGAAGAAGGGCGACCGGATCGCGCTGATGGTGCCGGTGTTCACCCCCTACATCGAGATCCCCGAGCTCGACACCTACGAGTTCGACGTGGTGAAGGTGGAGGCGTCCAACTTCTCCGAGACCGGTGTCCGGGAGTGGCGCTACCCGGAGGAGGAGGTGGCCAAGCTGGCCGACCCGTCGGTCCGGCTGGTCTGCCTGGTCAACCCCAGCAACCCGCCGTCGCTGGCGCTGTCCCAGCGGGTGATGAGCCAGATCAAGGGCATCGTGGAGACCAGCAACCCGGGCCTGCTGATCGTCACCGACGACGTCTACGGCACCTTCGTCGACGGCTTCCGCACCATCGCCGCCGAGCTGCCGCGCAACACCCTGCTGGTCTACTCGTACTCCAAGCACTACGGCTGCACCGGGCACCGGCTGGGCGTCATCGGGCTGGACCGGGACAACGTCATCGACGAGCAGATCGCCGCGCTGCCGGAGGCCGAGCGGGAGCGGCTGCGGAAGCGCTACGGGACGCTCACCCTGGAGCCCGACAAGATCCGCTTCATCGACCGGCTGGTGGCCGACTCGCGCCAGGTCGCGCTCAACCACACCGCCGGGCTGAGCCTGCCGCAGCAGGTGCAGATGACGCTGTTCTCGCTGTTCGCCCTGCTGCCCGCGGGCAAGGAGTACAAGGCGAAGGTGCAGTCCATCGTGCGCCAGCGGCTGGAGCTGCTGCTGGAGGGCTCCGGGATGCGCATCTCCGACGACCCGCAGCGGGCCGGCTACTACATCGAGCTGGATCTGCTGGCCGAGGCCGAGCGGGTGTCCGGCAAGGCCTTCGCCGACTACCTGCTGGCCACCTATGAGCCGGTGGAGCCGCTGTTCCGGCTGGCCGAGCAGACCGGGGTGGTGCTGCTCAACGGCGGTGGCTTCGACGGTCCCGAGTGGTCGGTCCGGGTGTCGCTGGCCAACCTGGACGACCTGGACTACCTGAAGATCGGCCACCACCTGAAGGAGATCTTCGCCGACTACCGGGCGGAGTGGGAGGCTTCGGTGAAGCAGGGCTGACGGGTCGTCGGTCCTGCGGGGACGGGGTCGGCGGGGCGGGGCCAGCGGACGGGGCCAGTGGGACGGGGCGAGTGGGACGGGGCCGACGGCAGCGCGAAGTCGCGTTGCCGCCGGCACCGTCGTGGTGTCCGGTCGGGGTGGGGTCTGGTCACTCGTCGTCGAGGCGTACCGGCATCAGCAGGGAGAGGGAGCGGCCGTCCTCGCGGCCGTCCTCGGCGTCGGGGAGCCGGATCGCGAGCGGGGCGACCGGTCCGCCGAGCTCCAGGACCAGCTGGTCCCGGGCGGTGACGGCGAGGGCGTCCAGCAGGAACTCCCGGTTGACGGCGAAGTGGTCGGCGGGGCGGTCCTCCCTGCCGACGACGGTGAGGGCGCCGTCCGGCGAGACGCCGAGGACGGCGATGTCGAAGTCGCCGCCGTCCTGGTCGCGCCGGCCGCCGTGGACCTCGGCGGTGGCCAGCGCGGCGCGCAGGGCGGGCACGTCCACCGGGACCCGGCGGCCCGGGGCCAGCCGGACCAGCCGGCGGTAGTCGGGGAAGTCGTGCTCCAGCACCGATCCACCGGCCTGGCTGCCGCCGGCTTCCAGGGAGATCCGGTCCAGGTCGAGGGTCAGCACCGCCTCGCCCCCGGAGCCGAGCAGTGCGCGGACGGCGTCGACCAGGGCGGCCGGCACCAGGACCTGCCGTGCCACCGGGGCTGAGCGGGCGTCAAGAGGCAGCTGGGACAGGGCGAGTCGGTAGCGGTCGGTGGCCACCAGGCGCAGGGTCCGGTCCTCCGGGTCCACGTCGAAGCAGACCCCGCCGAGCATCGGCAGTTCGGGATCGGTGCTCACCGCGAAGCGGACGGTGTCCAGGGCGGCTGCGAGCGCCTCGGCCTCCAGGGTCAGTCGTACGGGGGCGGTGTCTGCGGTCTCGGGCATCTGGTGCTCCCTCAGAGCGAGTAGGTCTCGGACTGTGGAGAGCTCACGGCGGGCGTCGTCCAGGCCGTCCTGCAGCCGGAGCAGATGCGCGTCGAGCAGCTTGCCGACCAGGGCGGTGTCCTGGCCAGCCCAGCCGGCGAGGATCAGTCTCAGGTCCGCCAGGGGCATGCCGACCCGGCGCAGCCGTGCCAGCAGCCGGGCCTCGGTGCGCTGGTCGGAGCCGTACCACCGGTAGCCGCTGCCTGGATCGACCTGGACCGGCAGCAGGATCCCCGCTCCGTCGTAGAACCGCAGGGCGCTGACGGTCAGTCCGCTGGCCCTGGCCAGCTCGCCGATGCTGAGCAGTTGCTGTCCGGGGTCGTCCCTTGTCTCGTTCGCTGTGCTCTCCACAGCGGTGACTCTGCTGGCTCGACCAGGTCGAGGGTCAAGCGGCGGCATCGGGGGCATCGGCGACGTTGGTGGCATCGGCGACCGGTCGACTCGGCGCGGCCGGGTCAGCGGGTCGGGGACAGGCCGAGGCCGGCGCCCGGGGCGGGGGCCCTGCGGATGATCACGGCCCCGCGCGGGGCGGTGATCCGCAGCCAGGCCGGGTGCCGGTGCAGGGCGACGGTCCTGGACTGCCGGAGCAAGCCGACCAGGTGGGCGGCGTGCACGGCGCGCATGGTCAGCCCGCTGGGGTGGACCTGACGGGACCAGATGGACTCGGCCAGGGCGTCCGGGTCGGCCCCCTCCTGGCGGAACTCGGTGATCGCCGCCTGGACGGCGGCGTCCAGCAGCGCGGTGTCGAGGTCGGCGACATGCTCCCAGGAGGTGCGCGGCGGCAGCAGCCCGGCCCAGGAGGGGCCGGTGACCGGCGGCGGCAGCACCAGGTCGGCCGCGTTCTCGCCGCCCTCGGCATGCTCGGCGATGCCGTCCAGCAACTGACCGGCCGAGACGGTGGCGTCCAGGGACTGCGGCTGGGGCTGGGGCTGCGACTGAGTCTGCAGCTGCGACTGCGACTGCGTCGCCAGCGGTGCGGTTCGGACCACCAGCGGTCCGTTCTCGCCGAGCGGCAGCCTGCCGAAGACGGCCAGTGCCCCGTTCGCGGTCTGCAGCCGGACGACGGCGGCCTTGTCGTACCGGAGCAGCCTGCTGAGGAAGGCGCCCAGGGCGGGTGCCTCCCGGGGGTCGGCGAACCGGATCGCAGTCACTGTGGTCACGCGGCTACCGCTGCGGTTTCCAGGTAGTCGAGGAGGAAGGCGCGTTCACCGGGGGTGAGCCGGCGCGGCCGGGCCGCCGCCAGGTCGTAGGGGACCACGACCGTGGAAGCCCTGACGTAGACCATGTCCGCGTCCTTGATCTCGTAGGCGACCGTGAACGAGGCGTGGCCGAGCTTGGTCAGCCAGGTCTCGATGGTGACCGGCTCCGGCCGGTAGACCAGCGGACGCAGGTAGTCGACCTCGTGCCGCGCCACAACGGAGCCCTCGGAGAAGGCCTTCTCGCCCGCCTCGCCGGCGTTGGTGAAGGTGAAGTCGATCCGCGCCTCCTCGAGGTAGCGCAGAAAGACCACGTTGTTGACGTGTCCGAACGCGTCCATGTCGGACCAGCGCAGCGGACAGGCATATATGTGGCGGGGCACGGGGGTCTCCAGAGCGGGAGGGGAGGCGCCGGGGCGGGACGGGCTCGATACTGCCAAGTCCAAGCCTGCCCCGGCGGTGTTGCGGGTGGGTGTCGCCGGAGTCAGCCTCGGGTGAGCTTCTTGTAGGTGGCACGGTGCGGACGGGCCGCGTCGGCACCCAGGCGATCGATCTTGTTCTTCTCGTAGGACTCGAAGTTGCCCTCGAACCAGTACCACTTGGAGTCGCCCTCGTAGGCGAGGATGTGGGTGGCGACCCGGTCCAGGAACCACCGGTCGTGGGAGATGACCACGGCGCAGCCGGGGAACTCCAGCAGCGCGTTCTCCAGCGAGCCGAGGGTCTCCACGTCCAGGTCGTTGGTGGGCTCGTCGAGCAGCAGCAGGTTCCCGCCGACCTTGAGCGTCAGCGCCAGGTTGAGCCGGTTGCGCTCACCGCCGGAGAGGATGCCCGCGGGCTTCTGCTGGTCCGGGCCCTTGAAGCCGAAGGCCGAGACATAGGCCCGGGACGGCATCTCGACCTGGCCGACGTTGATGTAGTCCAGCTCGTCGGAGACGACGGCCCACAGCGTCTTCTTGGGGTCGATGTTGGCGCGGCTCTGGTCGACGTAGGAGACCTTGACGGTCTCGCCGATGCGGACCGTGCCCGAGTCGGGCTGCTCCATCCCGAGCAGCATCTTGAACAGCGTGGTCTTGCCGGCGCCGTTCGGACCGATGATGCCGACGATGCCGTTGCGGGGCAGGGTGAAGCTCAGGTCGTCGACGAGCATCTTGTCACCGAACGACTTGGAGAGGTTGTTGACCTCCACCACGACGCTGCCCAGACGCGGGCCCGGCGGGATCTGGATCTCCTCGAAGTCCAGCTTCCGCATCTTGTCCGCCTCGGCCGCCATCTCCTCGTAGCGGGCCAGACGGGCCTTGGACTTGGCCTGACGGCCCTTGGCGTTGGAGCGGACCCACTCCAACTCCTCCTTGAGGCGCTTGGCGCGCTTCGCGTCCTTCTGGCCCTCGACCTTGAGGCGGGTGGCCTTGGTCTCCAGGTAGGTGGAGTAGTTGCCCTCGTAGGGGAAGGCCCGGCCGCGGTCCAGCTCCAGGATCCACTCGGCGACGTTGTCGAGGAAGTACCGGTCGTGGGTGACCGCGACGACGGTGCCGGCGTACTTCTCCAGGTGCTGCTCCAGCCACGCGACGGACTCGGCGTCCAGGTGGTTGGTGGGCTCGTCGAGCAGCAGCAGGTCGGGGGCCTCCAGCAGCAGTTTGCAGAGCGCGACGCGGCGCTTCTCACCACCGGAGAGGTTGTTCACCGGCCAGTCGCCGGGCGGGCAGCCCAGGGCGTCCATGGCCTGCTCCAGTTGGGCGTCCAGGTCCCAGGCGTTGGCGTGGTCGAGCTCCTCCTGGAGCGTGCCCATCTCCTCGAGCAGCGCGTCCGAGTAGTCGGTCGCCATCAGCTCGGCGATCTCGTTGAAGCGGTCCAGCTTCCCCTTGACCTCGCGGACGCCGTCCTCGACGTTCTCCAGGACGGTCTTGCTCTCGTCCAGCGGGGGCTCCTGCAGCAGCATGCCGACGCTGTAGCCGGGGGACAGGAAGGCGTCGCCGTTGGACGGCTGCTCCAGCCCGGCCATGATCTTCAGCACGGTGGACTTGCCCGCGCCGTTGGGGCCCACGACGCCGATCTTCGCGCCAGGCAGGAAGCTGAGCGTCACGTCGTCAAGGATGACCTTGTCGCCGTGAGCCTTCCGTGCCTTGCGCATGGTGTAGATGTACTCAGCCAAGGTGAACCGTCCGGCGTCGTAGGGGGTTGGTTTACAGCCTTCCATTGTGCCGCACCCGGGGCGGGGCCCCGAACCCCGGTGAGGCAGGGCTCACACTCCCCGCTCGCCGCTCCCCGGGGGAGCGGCGCCGACTAGTACGGGGGCGGAGGCGGTGGCGGTGGCGGTGTTCGACGGAGTGGCGGCCGTCGGGCGCGGATCAGCTGCGATGCCGGCGCCGGGGGCGTCCTCGACCGGCTCGGTCGTCCGCGTCGAGGCCTTGGCCACCAGCTCGGGTCGCCCGCGCACGGCGCGCCGGAAGGCCGAGGTGCCCCGCGAGAGGTCGTGCCCGATCGCCGTGGCCTCGATCTCGGCGGCGTACCCCCGGGGCTTCCCCTCCCCGTTGTCCCACTCCCGGACCCGCATCCGCCCCGTCACCAGCAGCGGATCACCCCGGCCGACCGAGGCCAGCACGTTCTCGGCCAACCATCTCCAGGACCAGACCGTATAGAAACTGGTGTCCCCGTCCACCCAGACCTCTCGCTGCTTGTCGAACCGCCGGTCCGTGGCTGCCAGCCGGAAGCTCGCCACCGGCACCCCGCTCGCCGTCGTCGCGTACCGCACCTCCGAGGCCACGTGCCCCACGACCGTCACCAAAGTGCTGTTCATCGCGCCCTACCCCTGTCCGTGAGCTGCTGTCCGGAACCAGCCTGGAGCAGAACGAGGCCCCGGAGCGGCGCCGGGCGCGGAGCTGTGGACAACTAGGGGGATGTGGAAAAGGCCCTCACTCGATCGGGTGTAGTTGGCGACCGGTGCCCCAGCGTGACGGCAGCGGTGACGATGTTCTCCCGATCGACCCTGACCGTACACGCTCAGTAATCGGCTCCGACCATAACGGCTGAGGCAGCAGCGCCGTAACGAGTGGACAACAGCCCGCCCTCTGGGCTCCCGCACCGCTGCGCCCAAGGATCCCACCTGCGATTATCAGACCGCCCAAGCGGGGGGTTACGGCCTACACCACCCCGCCGGCACACCAGGTGCAGAGCCGACCGGCGCTTATCCTGTCCCACGGCAGGACCCAGCCCGGCCCACCAACCCCGGCCTCTGTCCAGCCCCGCCCCCGTAGCTCAGTGGATAGAGCAGGTGCCTTCTAAGCACTTGGCCGCAGGTTCGAGTCCTGCCGGGGGCACTGCGTAGCTGAGAGTCAGTGCAGTTCAGGACCGATGGGTGACCAGCCCTGGGTCTGAGGCGGGTCCGTTGGCGGCCAGGGTGGATGCGGGGTTCAGGCGTCTGCCGGGCGCGTGAGAGCGACGATCTCCACGAGGTCGTCCAGGCCCTGGAAGTCCTTCGGGTTGGATGTGTAGAGGGGGAGTCCGTTGCTGGCTGCTGTGGCGGCGATCATCAGGTCGGCTGAGCGCCCGCGAGGCTGGCGGCCGGCGGCGATCGCTGCGGCGCACATCTGGCCGTAGATCCTTGCTGCGTCGCGGTCGTAGGGGAGGGGGTCGAAGGTGGCCTCGACATGCTGGAGGACCGCCATGCGCTTGGCGCGTTTGACGGGATCGTCGGTCGCGTGCGGACCGTGGGAGAGCTCGCCGAGGGTGACGGCTGTGATCAGGAGCTCTTGTGGGAGTCCGGAGGGGTCGTAGGCCGCCAGTGCGGCGATGATGTTGGTGTCGAGTACTCCCTCCGCATGCGTCACAGATCTGTTCCTTCGTAGGGGTCGCGCAGGTCCTGCTCCACTGTGGCGTCCAGGTCGTCGCGCAGGTCGTCGGCGTCGAGCAGAGGGGCTGTGGCGAAGATGTCGAGAGCCTCGTCCCTGGGAATGGACCGGCGGCGGCGAATGGGGATCATCTGAGCCAGAGGCTCACCGTTGAGGGTGAGTATGTAGGGCTGGCCCTGGCGGAGGCCGCGCGTGACGGATCCGGAGTCGGCGACGAACTGCCGCACGCTGACGTCTGTGGGATGGCGTTTCGGGAGGACCATGTTGCCAGGATAGCGCGACGTACCACGGTGTGGTACGGCCATTTGCGGCCTTTCGGACTCGAGTCGCCTGAACTGGGATTCCGGTCAGCCCGAGGTTGGCCGCCGGGGGCGTGCGTTAGGGTCTGGGCGGACATCTATCGCACGCTCATGCGATACACCGCCACGTCAATGGGGGATTGACCGCTGATGACCGGCTTCAAGACGCCGCCGCTGGGCGACTTCCAGACCTACTCGGCCTTGCTCAGGCAGCAGGGCGGCCACCTGGCCACCCTCGGCGGGTACGCCACCGGACAGTGCGCGCAGACAGGCGGGCTGGACGGCCTGCTCTACCCGCTGCGCCCGGTGGTCGGGCAGGTCTCGCAGTTCTTCGAGGGCAAACTGGCGCAGTGCGGACGCGGTATGACGCTGGTGGCGGGCAAGGCGGACCGTACCGCCGCTGACTACCGGGCCGCGGACGCCTCCGCCTCCGCCGACCTGCGCCGGATCTACCCCTCCGCGATCAGCGGCTTCCCCGATCTGGGCGCGATCCCGAGCGCGCATCTGGTGGGCAATTTCCAGGACGAGGGGGTCAGCCCCAAGGAGCCGACCAGCGCCGCGGCCGACGAGGCCACCAACATCAAGCACCAACTGCGGGCGCTCAAGCTCCAGTTCAAGGGCGGTGAGCTGGCGGGAGCGGAAAAGCTGTTCAAGTGGTGCACCGGGCAGAGCCTGATCGCGCTGCTGCTGGACCCGCTCGTCGGCGACTATGCCCGACTGCTCTACCTGCACGATGCCTACGTCGAGTTGGGCAACGGCGTCTACACGGTGGCCGGAACGCTGCGCAAGGGCTCCTGGGCGTTGGGCACCGAGTGGACCGGCGCAGCGGCAACCGCCTTCGACTCGTACCTGTTCTCCTGGAGCATGGGCGTCGGCGGCCTGGGCGACGTGGCCCAGCTGACCGCCAAGGTCTACAAGGATGCCTACGACGCGGTGGTGGCCTTGGTCTTCACCGGGCTGGCGATGATCAACTCGGCCATGCACGAGTTCGACGAACTGGCCAAGCAGGCAGCCGAGACCGCAGCGGTGGATGCCACCATCGAGGTGGCGGGTGGCGGCCCCGAGGACCCGGTGGCGGATGTGGCCGCCGGAGCGTTCACGATCTGGAAGCTCTACAAGATCTACAAGATCGTCCGCACCATCGTGGGCATCATCAGCAAGATCGAGAAGGTGTACCACGCGATCACCGAGGCGATCGACGCGATACCCAAGGAGGTCAACGCGGTTCTCGCCGCGCTGAACGCGCCGCTGCCCACGGTCGGCAGCCTGATCGACGACGTGGAGAAGAAGGGGTTCACCTTCGAGCAGAGCGGTGGCTGGAGCCCCACGCTGGGCGCGGCCCGACTGGCAATGCTGCCATCGGCCTGACTTCCCGGACCCGACATGTGACGGGTGGTCAGTACCGCCCGGAGCACTACGCCCGACCCCGCCCCGCCCCCGCCCCGCACCCGACCCCACCCGCTGCCCGCTCCTGAGGAGGATCCTGTGCCTGACGACCCGTCCGCATCCAAGGCCGCCCGTGTCGGCGACTACCTGCTGGCCGCGCAGACCGACCGCCAGCGCGACCTGAGTGCCCGCATCTACGATCGGCTCAAGGCCGGCGCCGAAGTGGACGACGTTCGCGACCTGATCGAGGAGCTCAGCCGGACCGGCGCGGAGGACCTGCGCCGCTACCGGGTGGCCGGGCAGCACCAGGGCATCGACCGTGGCAGCAACGGCAATGGGGTGGTCCGGTGAATGACGGCACGGCTCCGTGGGAGCAGGCCACCGAGTTCGAGGTCGTCTTCACCTTCCGGGTGAAGCAGAGCAGTTGGCTGGTCCAGCCGAAGGGCGGTGGGACGCCGCTGCTCAGGGGGGTGCGGCCGGGCGGGCCGGAGTCGGTCCGCGCCTATCTGGTCGATGCCGGTCCGGCACTCGACCAGCGGGTTGGCGCCGTCGGGCTCACCTCCGCCGCGGATGCGGAGGGCACGCGGATCGGCACTGTCAGCCAGATGCCGGGTGCGATGTTCCAGGACGACGTCTGGACGGTTGTGCAGACGGATCTGGGTGCCTTCTCCGCCAAGCCGGTGGGCCTGGCCAGCCGGGCCCGGCACACGCCGCTCACCTGGGGATTTACCGAGAACGTGGCCGATCTGGTGAGCAGGCACCGGCTGCGGTTCAGCAGCAGGGAGAGCAAGGGCTTCGAGGTCGGCCGCCGCGCCGGCCTCCGCTCCCAGTACGACGTGAAGGTGCTCGACTCCCGAGTCAACCGGCTGCTGGTGCTGGCTACCGTCGTCCACTTCGACTCAGCCTACGGCGACGCCAACGTGGGCAAGCTGGTCCCCTCCATCACCGGCCTCTTCCGCCGCTGACGGCTCCGTAGTCCATGGCCGGCCGGTGCGACCTGACCTGAACTGACTGGCGGTCAGGTCAGGTCAGGTCAGGTCGCGCCCGACTCCTGGGAGGGACGCGGCACGCCTACGGGGCGGTCCCGTCGGCCGGCCGGATGTTCTGGTTGACGTGGAAGGTGTTGTCGGGGTCGTAGCGGCGTTTGACCTGGGCGAGGCGGTCGTAGTTGCCGCGGTAGGACGCCTTGACCCGGTCCTGGCCCTCGTCCATCAGGAAGTTGACGTAGGCGCCGCCGGCCGAGGTCGGGTGCAGTTCCTGCCAGTAGTCCTGCGCCCACTGCGAGATGAGGCCCGCGTTGGCCGGGTCCGGGTCGACGCCCACGATCACGCCGGCCCAGCCGCCGTCGCGGTAGGCGAAGGCGGTCGCGTCAGTGGGCACCCGGGCGGCGGCGCCGTCGATGGGGTAGAGGTGCATGGTGGAGTGGCCGGTCGGCAACTGCTCGCCGTGCTTCTGGTGGATCTGGATCGCCTCGTCGGAGATCTCGTCGAAGAAGTCCGCCCGCCAGTACCACTGCAGCCCGGCCGGGTAGAGCCCGTCGAACGCGCTCTGCAGCACGTTGAACGGCATCGCGCCGACGCCGACGAGCAACGGCTCGCCGAACGTCCGGACCGGTTCGAGTACCTTGTCGGCCTGGTCGTGCGGTCCCGTGTAGCACCAGACGATGGCGCACGCCTTGCGGCCCCAGAGCGCCTCCGGGAACGGGGCGGCCGGAGGGATGGTGAGCAGTCCGATCCAACCGCTCAGCTCCTCCGGCAGTGACGGCAGCAGTTCCCGGTACCAGCGCATCACCTCGGCCGTGTCGGCGAAGTCGTACAGCACCGGGCCGCCGATGATCGTGCCGCCCTCGCCGATGTCGTGGCAGCGGAACGTGAACGAGGTGACGACGCCGAAATTGCCGCCGCCGCCCCGCAATGCCCAGAACAGGTCACTGTGGGAGCTCTCGTCGGCCGTCACGAACGTGCCGTCGGCGAGCACCACGTCGGCGGACAGCAGGTTGTCGACCGTGAGCCCGAAGCGTCGGCTCAGGTAGCCGATGCCGCCCCCGAGCGTCAGGCCGGCCACCCCGGTGGAAGCGAGGAAGCCGGAGGGAGTGGCCATGCCGAAGGCCACGGTGGCGTGGTCGACGTCGCCCCAGGTGCATCCGGCGTCGGCGCGGACGGTGTGGCTCTGCGGGCTGACAGTGGTGCTGCGCAGCAGCGAGAGATCGATGACCAGGGCGTCGTCCTGGACTCCGAGACCGGCCGCGTTGTGCGCACCGCCCCGGACGGCGATCTCGACACCGTGCTCGCGGCCGAAGCGCACGCAGGCGATGACGTCGGCGGTGTCCCGGCAGCGGGCGACGGCGGCCGGGCGCTTGTCGATCATGGCGTTGTAGACGGCACGCGCCTCGTCGTACCCGGGGTCCCCCGGCGTGATCAGGTCGCCGCGCAGGACGGCGGACAACTGTTCGTACGCAGTGGCGGCGATGCCGGCCGGTGTGGTGCTCATGTCGCTTCCCCCTTGGATGCGTCGCTCGAATCCCGAGCGCCAGCGACGTTAGGCCCTACGGCGTTCCTCCAGCGTTCGTGGGCGTGCCGGGTCAGGACGCCGGGGGAGCGTCGGTGGTCGGGAGCCGAACGCCGTGCTCGGCGAGGTCGCGCTCGCAGCGCCGCAACAGCGCGGTGCTGCCGTGGTCCGAAGCCATCCGGGCGGCTTGGCGCAGCCGGGAGACGGTGGCGGCCGGATCGCTGTCGTGGGCGGCGCGCATCCGTACCACCTCGGGCAGCCACCACAGGTCGTCCCGGGCCTGCCCGCCGACGAGGGCGGCGTCCAGCGTCGCCCGGGCGGCGTCCGGCCGGTCGTGGCGCGTCGACAGGTCGGCCAGCAGTGACAGCCAGTACGGCATGCGGGCGAACGACCCTTCCGCCCTGAGGTTGCGGACGCCTCGTCGGGCCAGGCCGATCCCTGACCCGTCCGTACGGGACCAGCCGTCGAGAATGAGTCCCCACTCCCGGTAGTAGGCGAAGCCGTACCGCTCGCACAGCTCGCGCAGTTCGCCGACGGCGTCCCGCAGCGCGGGGAGGTCGTGGCGCATCTGGTGGGTGACGCTGCCGTACGCCAGGGCCACGGCCAGGTTGTACGGATGCCCGATCTCCCGGGCCAGCCCGATGGCGTCGCGACAGCTCGACCGGGCCTGCTCGTCGTGGCCCAGCAGCCAGTGGGCATGCGCGGCGAAGGCCCTGCTGTGCACGTCGGGACGGGTGCCGACGCTCAATGAGACGGCTCCGCTGGTCAGTTCGGCGGCCAGTTCCAGGTGGCGGAGCCCTTCCGCGGGCCTCCCGAGGCTCACCGCCGAGCCGCCGACACCGAAGTGGGCCGGGCCGCTCAGCTCGGAGTCGGCGCCGACGAGGCTCAGCGCGCGGGCGGCCGTCCGGTATCCGTCGGCGGTGCGCCCCTGCACGAACCGTGATGCCCAGAGACCGGCCAGGCCGGTGAGCAACGAGTCCTTGCGGCCGAGGGATTCCGCGAGGGTGATCGAGCGCTCCAGCGCCTGCTGCAGCTCCGGGGACGAGTAGCCGTGCCTGGCGTTGAGCGGTGCCGCCATGGCTTCGAGGACGGCGAGCTCCTGCGCGTCCCTGCTTGTTCCTGCGGGCAGGCCGTTCACGAGGGACAGCGCCTCCCGGTGCAGCCGGATCGCCTCGGAGTGGGCGAACCTGCCCGCTGCGACGTCGGCTGCGCGCCGGTAGTAGGCCACCGCCTGCTCGGTCCGGCCGCCGCGGGCGTACTGCTCCGCGAGCTGAGCCGAGACCAGGTCCGTGTCGGCGGAGTGGAGCAGTTCGAGGCCCTGGGCGATGCGCCGGTGCAGCAGCCAGCGCCTCGGTGGGCTGATCTGTGCGTATGCCGCTTCGCGGAGCAGATCATGGGCGAAGTCGTAGCCTTCTCGGAACTCGCTCACGATCCTGCGCTGCCACAGTTCGTCGACCGCTCCCACCACGGCATCGGCTTCGAGGTCGCTCGCCTCGGTGAGCAGGTCGAGGGTGAAGTTCGTCCCCACCGCCGCGGCGAGGCCGGCCACCTCCTGTGCCGTCGCACTGGCCTGCTCGAGACGGTGGCGCAGTACTCCGGTCAGATCGCCGACCGCCAGGACGCCACGACCGAGATCGATGCTGCTCCGTACTGCCTCGATGACGTGCAACGGGAATCCACCCGTCGTCGCCTGGAGCAGGCCGGTGTCGGCCTCGTCGAGCCGACGCCCGGAGATCGCCTCGGCGAGACGTGCTGTGTCGGCCGGCTCCAACGGGCTGAGTGAGAGCTCGGTGAGCAGTCCGGTGGCCCGCATCCTGACGGTCCAGTCCACGAGTTCCGGATCCTCGTCGAGGTTGTCGTTGCGCAGCGTCCCGGCAACGAGGATCGGGGCGTCGGGGGCCAGTCCCAGGCAGAACGTGAGGAACGTCAGCGTCTCCTGGTCGCACCACTGCACATTGTCCAGGATCAGCAGCATCGGGCGGCCGACAGCGATCAACGCCCGTGCCAGACCTTCGAAGAAGCGGTGGCGCCGCCAGACGTCCACCATCGCGCGCGCACCGGTCTCACGTTCGCCTTCGCGTTCGCGTTCCGCTGGGTCTCCGGACGGCACGAGTCTGCCGACCTCGGCGCGCCAGGCCGGGTCGAGCGACTCCGAGGCCGACTTGACCGCCGGATGTCGTACCCAGTCCGCCACGGGCGCCAGTGCCAGCTGGCGCGACGTACCGAAGCACTGGGTGCCGGCCACCACGGCGCCCTGCAGGCGTGCTGCTTCGGCGACCTCGGCCACCAGGCGGGTCTTCCCGACGCCGGCATTGCCGCGGACCAGGGCGAGACCGGGGCGGCCGGCCGCGGCGGTTCGCCACAGGTCCTGAAGCAGGCCCAGTTCCCGGGCCCGTCCGACGAGTTGTGCTGCGGCGTACCCGGAGCGACCGACGGCGGCCTCGACCGTCGGCGGCCTCGCGTCCGACGGATCCGCGCCGACCATCAGGCGCTGGAGCGCCTGCCTCGTCGCCGGGTCCGGGGCGAGGCCGAGCTCACGGTCGAGGACCGATGCGCAGTGGTGGTACGTGCTCACGGCGCCGGCACGGTCCCCCAGGTCGGCCTGCAACTGCATCAGGGCGCGGTAGCCGACCTCCTCCAGCGGTTGCAGCCGGATGCGGTGGCGGGCGGCCTCCACAGCTCCGGTCAGGTCGCCCCGTCGTGCTCGTGTCTCACAGATCAGATCGCACAGGCCCACGCACTGGCGCTCGAGCTCCGACCTGACGTCGAGGAGCCAGTCGTCGTACACGCCGGGCAGGAGTTCACCTCGGTACTCGGCAATGGCCGCAGAGGCGTGCGCGAGGATCCCCTCGCTGTCCTTCGCCGCCGCTGCCGCCAGGGCGGCGCTGCGCTCGCTGTCGAAGACGAGTACGTCGACACGGCACGTCCCGGTCTGACACCAGCTCAGACTCCTCGGCGTCACGACGAGCGCGGGCTCGTCGCCGAGGACGTGACGCAGGTGGTGGAGCTCGCGTCGCAGGTTGGTCAGCGCCTGTGCGTCCGTCGACTCGGGCCAGAACAGTCCGGCGATGCGCTGCCGGGGCTGGGGCGATCCCGCATGGGCCACCAGAAAGGCGACGAGGGCGAGCGCGCGGGACGAACGCGTGAGCACGGTGCCGGCCGGGACATCGGTGATCGCCTGCTGCCCCAAGAGACTGACGTGCAGCATCAGGCCGCGCCTCCTGACCTCTCGGACTGGACGCACCGGCCCGTCCGTCTACCAAGGTAGCGGCGGGCGGCGGGCGGGCCCATGCTTCGACCCGGCGCAGGACCGCCGCCCGCAACGGGAGGGGAGCAATCGGCTGGTGCAGTAGGGCAGAGGTGTGTGGATTTGTTCGCCCGGGGATGTCGAGGGGCGCGGGGTGGCTCCGACTCCTTGTCGAGCAGCCCCGCAGGGGGCGGAACCCGACGCTAGGAGCAAGGACATGAAGTACCTCCTGATCATGCAGGTCAACAAGGAGATCCTGGACGGCCTCTCGGAGGAGGAGCAGAAGTTCGTCATGGAGGGCCACGGCGGGTTCATGAAGACCATCCAGGACTCCGGGGAGTTCATCCTCACCCAGGCGCTCGGCGCTCCGGCGGAGTCGACCGTGGTCGCCGGCACCGGCGGTGCGCCTGCGGTCACCGACGGGCCGTTCATCGAGGCCAAGGAGTTCATGGGCGGCTTCTACCTGGTCGACTGCGCGAGCAAGGAGCGCGCGGTCGAGATCGCCGAGCTCATCCCGGACGCCCGGATCAAGGGCCTGTCGATCGAGGTCCGCCCGGTGGTCTTCTCGGCCGGGGCCGGGCTCTGACCGGTCGTCCTTGAGCGGACGGGACCGGAGGACGTGGGGTGGGGCCGGGGAGCTGCTTCAGCAGGTTCCCGGCCCCTCCCGCGGTCAGGCCTGCGGGTCCGGTGCCGTGATCTCGCGGGTCTCCTGCCTCACCTCGGTGAGGTCGTCGATCGGGACCTGCGCGCGCCAGGCGTGACGGCCTGCGGAGGCCAGGCCCAGTCGGGCGGCCTCTTCGGCGTTGCCGCTGGTCAGCGCGAGGGTGGCGACTCCGTCGGCGCCTGCCAGGACCTCGAAGTCGCTGTCGCGCCAGGAGGCGAGCATCCGTCGGTAGGACACCGAGTCGCACTGACCGAACTCCAGTGCGCGGGACATCATCGTGCCGTCGTCGGCGGCCCGGTAGACGGTCGACTCGCCCGGGTTGGGGCCGAAGTCCGCGAGGTAGGCCGACCCCTGGAAGGTGACGATCAGGCCGCGCGCGGTGCTGCCTGCCGGAGGGGCGGCGACCGGGCCGGAGGTCAGCCCCGTCTCCTTGGCTGCGGGGAAGGACTGCCAGCCGGTGTAGCGGCCCGGGTAGCGGGCCAGCGCCTTCTCGGAGCCTTCGCCGCCGTCCTCGGCGAAGTGCCAGATCTCGGCGCCGACCGGTACGTCGGTCAGCTCCAGCCAGTACTCGGGGACGGCCGCCGGGGCGTACTTGGTGTAGCCGGTGCCGAGGAAGGGCTCGGGGAGTACGAGCGTGGAGTCGAGCCGGGCTGCACCGGCGGTGGTCTGGCCACCGAAGGACGCCTGGAACAGCGCCGGCCAGTGCGTCTGGAAGCGGAGCACGAACAGGCCGTCGCCCGTGGGGAAGTTGGCTTCGTCCTCGGCCAGGCCGTGGAAGGCCCGCGCCTGAGCCCCGGATTCGGCGGCCACGACGTCCACCAGGCGCGAGCAGAGGCCCCACATCAGCGATGGCTCGAACGCACCGGGGACGACGGTGTTGCCCAGGTACTGGCCGGCGAGCTGACGGGTGATAGGGAGCTGGATGACGGTGCGGGGGGACAGGCCGGCGGTGGGGGTGGTCATTGCGAGTGCTTGGCCTTCCAGGCGGAGAGCAGGTCGATGCGCTTTTCGGTGAGGTCGGTTACTTCGCTCAGGGGAAAGGTGCCTTCGTACTCGATAACGCCGACACGCTTCAGGTACACCTCGGCGAAGGGCGACCCCTTGGTGCCCTGGTAATAGCCGCTGATTCGGTCGTCAATACAGCCATAGCTGGCGAACTCCTCGCCCTTCCAGCGAAAGGTCCAGCTGGAGGTGTACCAGGCAGTGACCTCCCGGGGATCGACAAGGTAGGAATCGCTGGGTCCACGTGGATCACGATTGGGCTCCAGCCCTTCCGGCACCGGATCGCCGTCACGCACACAGAGGGTGATCATCGGTGAACTGCTGTCTCCGACGGACCAGTAGGCATGCCCCTGGTACACGGCATAGCGCCCTCCTCGGTAATCGGTTGTGTCAGCCATTGGTTCCGATCCACTTGTTTCCGTCGTAGTAGCCCGCGAGGGATTCGCCGCCGTCCGGGGTCATTCTCCAGATCTCGGCACCTGGTGGAACAAGGGTTCGAGCGGCTTCCCACTCGGGGATCCCGCCGCCGGTGTATCCGGTGCCGGTGAATGGATCGTGCCAGGGACGTCCCTTGCTCGCCCCTGCCAGATCTGCGACGTGTTGCGCGGCTGCAGGGTCGTCCACGGCACCGAATGTGGTGGCCGCATCCATTCCTTCGGGCGCTTTCAGGCGCAGCTGGTAAGCCTCTGCGGCGTCCTCGGGGACGGGCGACCATCCGGCGCCCTTGTCGTCCAGGGCGAGGGCGTCGCGCAGGTCGGACGGCGTGGTGAGTCCGGCGGTGTCCGTGCCGCGGGCGATGGAGCCGCCGAAGCGCGTGGAGTCGAACGCCCCTCCGTCGGGCAGGACCTTCGCGTTTTTCAGGTACGACTTGGCGATGTCCGGGCCCAGGACCTTGGTGACGATCTGGCCGTCTGCGATCTTGATGCTGTTGCGGACGTCGACGACCTGTTGGATCTGTTCGTCCGTCAGGTCGTTGGTGGGGCTGGTGCGGAGGCGGTCGTGTTCGGTGCGGTCCAGGCCGCGGGCGTTGAGCTCCTGGTCGATCTGGGTGTTGAAGTCGGGGGAGTCGTGCAGGGCGTCGCGGCCCAGCTGGGGTGCCCCGGCTTCGAGGTCGGGGGCGGCGCCGGAGTCCAGGGCCTGGGAGATCCGTGAGCCGCCGCTGCCCGGTTCGGACGGCTTCGGCTCGGTCAGCGGGTCGTCCTTGGGCATCTTCGAGCGGAAGGCGTCGGAGAGCTCCTGTTCGTTGGCCGCGTGTTCGGCGAGGTTCCTGGTGCCCTTCTCCACCGTCGAGTCGACCAGCCCGGCGTGCTTCTCCGCGATCTTCGGCAGGCTCTTCTCCGCGTCCGCCTTCAGCGCGTGGAAGACCGCCTTCTCCTCTCCGCCGGCGCTCATCAGAAGGCCAGCCCGGCCATGCCGCTGCGCAGCACCTGGGCGTGGCCGCGGAGGGTGTCCGCGTGCCCGCTCAGTACCTGCAGGTGTGCTCCGGCGGTGCCGTGGTCGATGGAGAAGCCCTCGCCGAGGTCGCTCCCGCCGCCGGCGGCGCCGCTCTGCGACCAGTCCAGCCCCGACATGGCGGCCTCGACCTTGGCGAAGAGCGGTTTGGCGGCGGCCTCGATGACCTCGCCCATGATGTGCTGGATGATCTGCTGCTTCAGCGTCTCCAGCAGCTTCTTCCCGGTACCGATGATCACCGGGACGGCGGCCTCCGCCAGCCCGAACGTGGCCACCGCCGCCGCCTGGTCGGCGACGAACGTCGCCGCCATGGCGACGAGCTCGGCCACCGCTTCGACCTTCTGGGCGACGATGTAGTCCGCTGCCAGGTCCAGTGCCTCGGCGAGGAGGCGGCAGCCCTCCACCAGTTCCTGGGTGTGCTGGGCGGACATCTTGGTCCAGCCGGACTGCATCTGCCGGGTGGCCGCCCCCTGGTAGGCCTGCGCGAAGTTGGCCATGGCCGTGGTGGCGTCCTGGTGCGTGGTCTCCACGGCCTGGCCGAACTGCCGGACCATGCCGGCGAAACGGCGCACCTCGTCCTCGTTGAGATAGGGCCAGGGGACGCCGATGACATTGAGGAAGGTCACCACCGGGCCCGGTAGATCGTCGGCAGCCAAGTTCCGCCCCCGTGTGTGCTGGGATGCTTTCCGATGATTCGTGCTCGGACACGGACCCTACCCGGAACCGGTGACGGAAGGTGACAGCGGGTTCAGGGAGCGCTCTCGGGTAGGCCAAGGAAGTCGGCCATCTCCTCGACGGTGTGGGCGAAGAAACCGTCGGCGGGGGTGACCGATCCGACCAGGTGACCGAAGAGCTCGAAACTGATCATGCCGAAGAGCTGGGTCCAGGCGACCAGTCCGCGGCTGAGGACACCGGCGTTGACCTCCGGGGCGACCTGGGCGGCCAGGGCGGAGACCTGTTCGGCGAGGATCCCGCGCAGGGGGCGGACCGGGGTGGCCAGCTCGACCCGGTGGGCGCCGGCGCGCAGCACCTCGATCAGCGCCAGCGCGACGCGTGCGGCGGGGGCGACCGTCTCGGGCGGGGCGGCGTAGCCGGGTACCGGGGTGCCGTAGAGGAGCGCGTACTCGTGCGGGTGCTGCTGCGCCCAGCTGCGGACAGCGCCGGACAGGGCCCGCCACATGGCCCGGGGATCCCCGGGCGGGGCGGCGGAGACGGCGTGTTCGGCGCGCTCGCCCAGGGCGTTGTAGGCGTCGATGATCAGCGCGGTGAGCAGGTCGTCCCGGCTGGGGAAGTAGCGGTAGAGGGCGGAGGACGCCATGCCGAGCTCGCGGGCGACGGCGCGCAGGGAGAGGCGCTGGGCGCCCTCCTCGGCGAGCTGCCGGCGGGCCTCCTTCTTGATCTCACGGGTGAGCTCCTCACGGGCCCGCTCACGCGCGGTTCGGATTGCTGCTGCCATGCCGGAGAGTCTGCCACAGTCGAGAGCGCCGCACCCGTGTGCGTGCGTTGAACATATTCGAGAGCAGTGCTCTTGACAGTGTGCGCCGACCGCGCAATAGTCGTACCAGGCAAACGAGAGCACTGCTCTCGAAAGAGAGCCCCGTCCGCATCGCTGTCCATGAGGAGCACATCATGAGCACTGTCACTGCCAACGACACCGCCGCCACTGACGCCGCGACGTCCCGCCTGGTCACCCCGCAGGGCCGGATGATGGTCACCATGGACCGGATCACCCGCAAGGTGATGATCTGGCTGACCAACCGGGGCATCAGCGTCCTCGACTCCCGCGTGCTGGCCGTCCGCGGCCGCAAGAGCGGCGAGTGGCGCACCACCCCGGTCAACCTGCTGACCCTCGACGGGGAGCGCTACCTGGTCGCCCCGCGCGGCCACACCCAGTGGGTGCGCAACATGCGCGCCGCCGGCGGTGGTGAGCTGCGGCTCGGCCGGAAGGCCGAGGCCTTCGCCGCGGTCGAGCTGGCCGACGCCGACAAGCCGGTCGTGCTGCGGCACTACCTCAAGCGCTGGGCCTGGGAGGTCGGCTACTTCTTCGACGGCATCACCGCCGACTCCCCGGAGTCGGAGCTGGAGCGCATCGCCCCGGGATTCCCGGTCTTCCGGATCACCGCCGCCTGAGCGGGACCGCACCGGTCACGAATCGAGAAGCGCCGCCACCGGGACCGACCTAGGGTGACCGTCACGGACATGAGCACGGCCCGCCCGACCTGATGGAGTCACGATGAGCAAGGCCACGAGGACGTCCCCGGTGTCGCACGCCGCCGACAGCCACGACCTGATCCGCGTGCTGGGTGCGCGCGTGAACAACCTCAGGGACGTGAGCATCGAGATCCCGAAGCGCCGGCTGACGGTGTTCACCGGTGTCTCCGGCTCCGGCAAGAGCTCGCTGGTCTTCAGCACCATCGCCGCCGAGTCGCAGCGTCTGATCAACGAGACCTACAGCGCCTTCGTGCAGGGGTTCATGCCGACGCTGGCGCGGCCCGAGGTCGACGTCCTCGACGGGCTGACCACCGCGATCATCGTGGACCAGCAGCGGCTGAGCGCCGACCCGCGCTCCACCGTCGGCACCGCCACCGACGCCAACGCGATGCTGCGCATCCTCTTCAGCCGGCTGGGCACTCCGCACATCGGCTCGCCGAAGGCGTTCTCCTTCAATGTCGCCTCGATCAGCGGGGCGGGGGCGGTCACCATGGACCGCGGCGGCCGGACCGTGAAGGAACGCCGCGAATTCGCCATCGTCGGCGGCATGTGTCCGCGCTGCGAGGGCCGGGGCTCGGTCACCGACATCGACCTGACCGCGCTGTACGACGACAGCAAGTCGCTGAACGAGGGCGCCCTCACCATCCCCGGCTACAGCATGGACGGCTGGTTCGGCCGCATCTTCACCGGCTGCGGTTTCTTCGACCCGGACAAGCCGATCCGCAGGTTCACCAAGCGGCAGCTTCACGACCTGCTGCACCGGGAGCCGACCAAGATCAAGGTCGACGGCATCAACCTGACCTACGAGGGCCTGATCCCGAAAATCACCAAGTCGATGCTGTCCAAGGACGTCGACTCGTTGCAGCCGCACATCCGGGCGTTCGTGGAGCGGGCGGTCACCTTCTCGGTGTGCCCCGACTGCGAGGGCACCCGGCTCAACGAGGCGGCCCGGTCCTCGCGGATCGGCGGGACCAATATCGCCGAGGCGTCCGCGATGCAGATCAGCGACCTGGCCGCCTGGGTCCGCGGCCTCGACGAGCCCACAGTGGCGCCGCTGCTCACAGCGCTGCAGCAGATCCTCGACTCGATCGTGGAGATCGGGCTCGGCTACCTCTCGCTGGACCGGCCGTCCGGCACCCTCTCCGGCGGGGAGGCCCAGCGCGTCAAGATGATCCGCCACCTCGGCTCCTCGCTCACCGATGTCACCTACGTCTTCGACGAGCCGACCATCGGCCTGCACCCGCACGACATCAGCCGGATGAACGACCTGCTGCTGCGGCTGCGGGACAAGGGCAACACGGTGCTGGTCGTGGAGCACAAGCCGCAGACCATCGCGATCGCCGACCATGTCGTGGACCTCGGCCCCGGCGCGGGCACCGGCGGCGGCACCATCTGCTTCGAGGGCGGCGTCGAGGGGCTGCGGACCAGCGGCACCGTGACCGGCCGTCACTTCGACGACCGGGCCGCGCTGAAGGAGAAGGTGCGGACCCCCACCGGCGCACTGGAGCTGCGCGGGGCGTCGGCACACAATCTGCAGGACGTGGACGTCGACATCCCGCTCGGGGTGCTGGTCGTCGTCACCGGTGTCGCCGGCTCCGGCAAGAGCTCGCTGGTCCAGGGGTCGCTGGTGCAGGGATCGGCGGCCGGGGGTTCGGCGGCGCCCGGCGAGGGTGTGGTGTCCATCGACCAGGGCGCGATCCGCGGCTCCCGGCGGAGCAATCCGGCGACGTACTCGGGGCTGCTCGACCCGATCCGCAAGGCCTTCGCGAAGGCCAACGGCGTCAAGCCGGCGCTGTTCAGTGCCAACTCCGAGGGCGCCTGCCCCAACTGCAACGGCGCCGGCGTGGTCTACACCGACCTGGCGATGATGGCCGGGGTCGCCACCACCTGCGAGGAGTGCGAGGGCAAGCGGTTCCAGGCATCGGTGCTCGACTACCACCTCGGCGGCCGCGACATCAGCGAGGTGCTGGCGATGCCGGTGGCCGAGGCCGAGGAGTTCTTCGGTGCGGGCGAGGCCCGTACCCCGGCCGCGCACGCGATCCTGCAGCGGCTCGCCGACGTCGGGCTCGGCTACCTCACCCTGGGCCAGCCGCTCACCACGCTCTCCGGCGGCGAGCGGCAGCGGCTCAAGCTGGCCGCGCACCTGGGTGAGAAGGGCGGCGTCTACGTCCTGGACGAGCCGACCACCGGCCTGCACCTGGCCGACGTCGAGCAGTTGCTCGGCCTGCTGGACCGGCTGGTCGACTCGGGCAAGTCGGTGATCGTCATCGAGCACCACCAGGCCGTCATGGCGCACGCCGACTGGATCATCGACCTCGGTCCCGGGGCCGGTCACGACGGCGGCCGGATCGTCTTCGAGGGCACCCCCGCCGACCTGGTCGCCGACCGCACCACCCTCACCGGCGAGCACCTGGCGGAGTACGTCGGCGGTTGAGCCGCCCCGATGCGACCTGCCTATGGCACGATTCCGAGGGTGACCGGCAAACCCGACGAGACACAGCGTCTGCGCGACCTGGCCCGGCTGCGCCGAATCCGTGACCGGATCGACCGGGAGTACGCGCAGCCGCTGGACGTCGAGGCACTGGCCCGTGGTGAGCACATGTCGGCGGGGCATCTCAGTCGTCAGTTCCGGTCGGCCTACGGGGAGTCGCCGTACAGCTATCTGATGACGCGTCGGATCGAGCGGGCGATGGCGCTGCTGCGCCGTGGCGACCTCAGTGTCACCGACGTCTGCTTCGCGGTGGGCTGCTCCTCGCTGGGCACCTTCAGCACCCGCTTCACTGAACTGGTCGGCATGCCCCCCAGCAGCTACCAGCGCCAGGCAGTTGACGGTGTCTCCGGAATACCGTCCTGCGTGGAGAAGCAGGTGTCCCGGCCGGTGCGGCACAAGGAAGCACCGACCGGCGAGGCCGGTTAGCGGGGGCGCCTGGGACCGGGCAACCTTTTCCGGCGCCGGGACCACTGAGGGATGACCCCCGTCCCTTCCCGCGCACTGGAGATCCGACCCATGAGTCCCGTCCCCGACTCCATCCTCGACCCGCTCCCTGACCCGATCCCTGACCCGGGTACCGGCACCGTCCCGAACCCGGGTACCGGCCCCCGGCACCGGCTGCTCCGCCGTCCGCGCCGTCTCGCGGCCGTCGGCATCGGCACCGTCACCGCGCTGGTCGCCGCCGGGGCGCTGGTGCACGGCGCCGACGCTGCCACCATCACCAAGGGCACCGGGTACAACTTCGGCTCCGGCTACTCGGCGATCAACGGGAGCTTCACCTCGGTCACCGCCAACTGGATCCAGCCGACCGCCGTCTGCGCCGGGGGCGACCAGCAGACCGGCTTCTGGGTCGGGCTCAGCGGCGCGGGCACCATCGCGCAGACCGGCACGGCCGCCAACTGCAACGGCACCACACCGGACTACTACGCCTGGTGGGAGATGTACCCGGCGGCCGGTGTGCCGATGACCGTGAAGACCGCGCCGGGCGACCACATCCACGCCTCGGTCACCTACCAGGGGAACAACGTGTTCACCCTGAAGCTGGCCAATGTCACCCAGGGCTGGACGAAGACCGAGACCGAGACCCAGGTCTCCACCGGCGGCACCCCCACCTCCGCCAATGTCATCGTCGAGGCCAACTCCGACACCGGCGCCGCAGGTTCGTCGGGCAATGTCACCGACTTCGGCTCGGTGACCTTCGGCGGTGCCACCGCCAACGGGCAGAACCTCGGTAACTTCGACCTGTGGACCGGGAACCTCCAGGACATGAAGGGTGTCCAGGAGGACTCGATCTCGGGCCTGACCGGCGGCCGCCTGTTCACCGCCACCTGGTTGAGCACCGGCTGAGCGGTCGCTGCGCACCCGGTGAGCACCGGCTGACCGGGAGGCGCGTCCGGGCCGCGGCCAAGTACCGTGGCCCGGACCGCCGCCATGGCGGCCCACCTGACGACGGACAGCGTCACGGCGGACAGTGCCACGACAACCGAGGAGCAGCGCCATGCCCGGGACCCACCACTACGAGGTGACCGTCGTCTGGACCGGTAACACCGGTTCCGGCACCAGTGGTTACCGCGACTACGAGCGCTCGCACCGGGTGGACGCCGCCGGCAAGCCGTCCGTCCCCGGCAGTTCCGACCCCTCCTTCCGGGGCGACCCGGAGCGCTGGAACCCGGAGGAACTGCTGGTGGCGTCGCTGTCCCAGTGCCACATGCTGTGGTTCCTGCACCTGTGCTCGGCGGAGGGCGTCGTGGTCACCGAGTACAGCGACCGCCCGCGCGGCGCCATGGTCGAGACCGCGGACGGGGGCGGCCGGTTCGCCGAGGTGGTGCTGCGCCCGACGGTCCGCTTCGCCGCCCCCGAGCAGGAGGCCCGGGGCGACGCGCTGCACGAGCGGGCCCACGGGCTCTGCTTCATCGCGAACTCGGTCAACTTCCCGGTCCGCTGCGAACCGGTCCGGTCCGGTCCCCGCCCGTCGTGACGTCGACGGACTCGCGTTCCGCTGCGGACGCCTCCGGGGCCTGCTCCGCCGCCTCCAGGGCCAGCCTCGGCAGGATCCGGTCCAGCCTGCGCGGCAGCCACCAGTTGGCCGGCCCGATCAGGTGCATCGCCGCCGGGACCAGCACGGTGCGCAGGACGAAGGCGTCCAGGGCCACCGCCGCCGCCAGGCCCAGGCCGAACTCGGCGACCGGGCGCTGCCCGCTGAGCAGGAACGAGGCGAAGACGCAGATCATGATCGCCGCCGCGGCGCTGACGACGCGTCCAGCCGCTCGCTGACCGGTGTTGACGGCGCGTCGGTTGTCCCCGGTGCGGATCCACTCCTCGTGCATCCGGCTGACCAGGAACACCTGGTAGTCCATGGAGAGCCCGTAGAGGATGGCGAACATCACCACCGGGATGAACGGCTCGATCGGCCCCGCGCCGCCCACCCCGAGCGGTTCGGAGAGATGGCCCCACTGGAACCCGGCCACCAGGATGCCGAAGGTCGCACCGGCCGCCAGCAGGTTCATCACCGCGGACAGGGCCGGTACGCCCAGGCTGCGGAAGGCCACCGTCAGCAGCAGGAAGCCGAGTCCGACCACCACCGCGACGAACCACAGGATCTTCCCGGAGATGACCCGGGTGAAGTCGTCCAGGGTGGCTCCGTAGCCGCCGAGGTAGATCCTCGTTCCGGTGGCCGCCTCGGCCTGGGGCTCCGTCACGGTGCGCAGCCGGTGCAGCAGGTCCGCGGTCGGTGCGGACTGCGGCGCGGTGCCGGGGACCACCTGGACCACCCCGACGGTGGATCCGGGACGCAGCGGCAGCGCGGTGGCCGAGGCGACGCCCGGGGTGGACCGGGCGGCCGCGGCCACGGCGTCGAGGGCGGCCCGGTCGTCGGGGCGGGGAGCGTCGACGACCAGTTGCACCGGGCCGTTGAAGCCCGGCCCGAAGCCCTGCGACAGCAGGTCGTAGGCCTGGCGGGTGGTGCTGCTGGTCGGGTCGTTGCCCTGGTCGGTGATGCCCATCCGGATCGAGCCCAGCGGGATCGCGAGCGCGGCCATCAGCACCACGGCGACCAGGGCCAGCGCCCGCGGCCGCCGCTCCACCACCCGGGCCCAGCGGGCCCAGCCGGGGTTGGTCTCCGGGCCGGCGGCGGTGCGGCGTCCGCGCCGGCCGAGCACCCGGCGTCCGAGCAGGCTGAGCAGCGCGGGCAGCAGGGTGACCGCGGCGAGGACGGTGAACACCACGGTGACGGCGGCCGCGACCGCCAGCCCGTCCAGGAACGACTGACCCAGCGAGAACATGCCGAGCAGTGCCACGGTCACCGTCGCCCCGGCGAACAGCACCGCGCGGCCGGAGGTGTTCATCGCGGTGACCAGCGCCTGCTCCGGTGCCAACCCCGACCGCAGGCCGCTGCGGTGGCGGGTGACGATGAACAGCGCGTAGTCGATGCCGACGCCCAGGCCGATCAGGGCGCCCAGGGTCGGTCCGAAGTCGCCGATGGCGACGGCATGGCTGAGCAGTGCCACGGTGGCCAGGGCGGCACCCACCGCGGCCACCCCCAGCACGATCGGCAGCACCATGGTGAGCAGCGAGCCGAAGGCCAGGAAGAGCACCACGGCCGCGGCGGCCACCCCGACCAGGGCGGCGTTGGAGAGCGGGCTCTGCTGGGCGTTCTGGACGGCGCCGCCGCCCAGTTCCACCCGCAGGCCGTCCTGCCGTGCGGCCTGGGCGGTCCGGATCACCGCCAGCACGTCGGCCTTGGGGATCTGCGCCGCCGGCCGGTCGAAGCCGATCTGCGCGTAGGCGATCCGGGAGTCCCGGCTGATCTGCGCCGCGCCCCGGGCGTCGTAGGGGCCGGTGACACCGGTGACCGAGGGCAGGTGGGCGATCCGGTCCAGCACGGCGTCCATCCGGGCCACCACGGCGGGGTCGCGCACGGTGCCGGTGCCGCCGGTCCGCTGCCAGACCACGGTGTCGGTGTCCCCGGCCTGGGCCGGGAAGTTCTGCTGGAGCAGGGCGGTGGCCCGGGCGGACTGGGTGCCGGGGAGGCTGTAGTCGTTGTTGTAGGCGCTGCCGACCACCTGCGACGCCCCCATCAGGGCGACCAGGGCGGCCAGCCAGATGAGCAGGACGGCGAGGCGGTGCCGGTGGCACCATCGCGCGAGGGTGGACATGGAAGGTCCCATCCGTGGGCGGTCAGGGTGATGTGACGGTCAATCAGAGTGCGGCCGCCGCCGTCGGGTTGAGCACCACGGGGGCGGCGGCCGCTATGTCACGATCACAGGCCGGCGGAGTCGCTGTCGTCCTCCACCGGCGGGCCGCCGCGGCTACCGCGGGCGCGGTAGCGCGCCACCCACCCGGACCAGACCGGTCTCGTAGGCGACGACGACCAGTTGCGCCCGGTCTCGGGCGCCGAGCTTGGTCATCGACCGGTTGACATGGGTCTTCACGGTGAGCGGGCTGAGGTGGAGGGTGTCGGCGATCTCGTCGTTGGTGAGCCCGGTGGCGACCAGGGCGAGCACCTCCCGCTCCCGGTCGGTCAGCGTCTCCAGCCGGACCTGGGAGGTCTCCACCGCGCGTTCCGGCTGGGCCAGGAAACGGGAGATCAGACCCTTGACCGCGTTGGGCGACAGCAGGGCCTCCCCGGCGGCCACCAGCCGTACCGCGTCCAGCAGTTCATGGGCGGCGGCGCCCTTGCCGAGGAAGCCGCTGGCTCCGGCGCGGAGCGCCTCCACCACGTAGTCGTCGATCTCGAAGGTGGTGAGGATCAGCACCCGCACCCCGGCCAGGTCCTCGTCGGCGCAGATCAGCCGGGTGGCGGTGAGCCCGTCCAGCCCCGGCATCCGGATGTCCATCAGCACCACGTCGGCGCGGCGGTCCCGGGCGAGCTCCACCGCCTCGTGCCCGTCGGCGGCCTCGCCGACCACCTCCAGGTCGGGGGCGGAGTCGAGCAGCACCCGGAAGGCGTCCCGGAGCAGCGCCTGGTCGTCGGCGATCAGCACCCGTACGGTCACAATGCGAACTCCCCCTGTCGTATCGGTAGTTCGAGGTGCACCTGGAAGCCGCCGTCGTGGTGCGGACCGGCCACGATGGTGCCGCCGAGCGCAGCGGCGCGCTCCCGCATACCGACCAGGCCGTGGCCGGTGGTGCCGGGATCGGTGGTGCCGTGGCCGATCGTGCCCTGGCCGGTGGTCCCGGGATCGGTGCTGCCGGGATCGGTGGCTTCCGGCGGCGGTGTCCCCCGGCCGTTGTCCCGGACGGTGACCCGGAGCCGTTCCGGGTCGTAGCCGATGCGGACCTCGACGGCGGCCGGCCCGGCGTGCTTCCTGGCGTTGGTCAGCGCCTCCTGGACCACCCGGTAGGCGGTCAGGTCCACCGCGGCCGGCAACTGCCGCACCGCCCCCTCGGTGACGGTGACCACCCGCAGCCCGGCGCTCTCGCAGTCGTCGGTGAGTTCGTCGAGCGACCCCAGGCCGGGCAGCGGATCGGTGGGGACGGCGTCCTCGGGGCGGCGCAGCAGTCCGACGGTGACCCGGAGTTCGTCCAGCGCGGCCCGGCTGGCCCGCTGGATGTGGCCGAGGGCGGACTTCGCCTGCTCCGGCTGGGCGTCGATGATGTGGGCGGCGACCCCGGCCTGCACGCTGACCAGCGCGATGTGATGGCCCAGCACATCGTGCAGCTCGCGGGCGATCCGCAGCCGCTCCTCGGCGACCCGGCGCAGCGCCTCCTCCTCGCGGGTGCGCTCGGCGCGTGCCGCACGCTCCTCCACCTCGGCCAGGTAGGCCTGCTTGTTGCGGACCGCGTCGCCGCTGGCCACCGCGAGGGCGAGCCAGGGGACCGGGAGGAAGTCGGTGGAGCTGAACGGGTCGTCGGCCTGCGCCGCCATCACCGTCCCCACGATCAGCAGGGTGGCCGCCACCGCCGCGTACACCGCGAACTTCCGCCCCACCAGCCGGGCCACCGAGAACAGCGCCACCGCCACCGCGATCAGCACCGGACCGTAGGGGTTGCCGGCGCCCAGGTACACCCCCACCCCGACGCAGACCGCGGCCAGTACCGCGGCCGGTCGGTCGCAGCGCCAGGCCAGCGCGGCGCACACCAGCACCGAGGGTGCCAGGAACAGGGGCGCGCCGAGGCGCCCCGAGGAAGCGCCCTGGGCCAGGACCAGGGCGAGGATCGCCGCTCCCGGGCCCGCCCGGCGCAGTGAGCGACGGATCTCCACGACTTCACCGTAGGCGGCAGCAGGCGGCGGTCACATCATCCGACGGCAGGAGCACCCGGATACCACGGCTGCGGTAGGCGGGACCCCCGTCCGCCGTTGCGGTCACATCCGGTGGTCCGCGGGCGACAGGGCGGTGAGGGAGTTCCGTCCTGAGAAGGGAACACAGATGAAGATCGTCGTCTTCGGCGCCAACGGTCCGACCGGCCGGCAGATGGTGCAGCAGGCCCTCGACGAGGGGCATGCGGTGACCGCCGTCACCCGGCGGCCCGGGTCCTTTCCGCCCGGCGGCCCGCTGCTGCGGGTGGTCGGCGCGGACGTGTACGACCCGGTCGCGGTCAAGGAGGCGGTGGCGGGCCAGGACGCGGTGGTCTCGACGCTCGGGGTGCCGTTCGGCCGCAAGCCGGTCACGGTGTACTCGGTCGGGCTCACCCACATCACCCGGGCCATGGCCGGGCACGGCGTGGCCCGGCTGGCCTGCGTCACCTCGACCTCGGTCTCGGGGGAGGAGTCCCCCGGCGAGGGGCTGTTCTTCCGCAAGGTGCTGGAGCCGTTCATCGTCGGCTACGTGGGGCGCACCGTCTACGAGGACATGCGCCGCGGCGAGGAGATCGTCAGCCGCAGCGACTGCGACTGGACCGTGGTCCGTCCGGCCGGGCTCTTCGACGCCCCGGCCGTCAGCCGCTACCGGATGGCCGCCGGACCGCGGCTGCCCGGCCGGTTCACCTCGCGCAGCGACCTGGCCAACGCGCTGCTGCGCCAGGTCGTCGACGGCCTGGATCCACGCGCGGTGGTCGAGGTGCGCACCGAGCAGGGGACGCCGAGCTTCCTCGACATCATCCGCAACGAGGCGATGGGCGGGAAGAAGAAGGAGAAGCAGGGGGCGACGGTGGCGGAGGGGACAGCCTAGGCGCCCTCAGCGCGGTGTGAACCGGGCCGCGAGCACGGCGACGTCGTCCTCGGCGTCGGTGCCGTAGCCCATCAGCTGCTCCAGGAGGTCGTCCAGCAGCTGGTCCAGCGGTGGGTCGTCCGGGAGTTGAAGCTCCGTCAGCCGTTGCAGCGAGCGGTCGATGTCCTCGCCGCGCCGCTCCACCAGGCCGTCGGTGTACATCAGCAGGGTGTCCCCGCCGACGCAGGGCCGGGTGAACGAGGCGTAGCCGCCCTGCCCGGTGCCCAGCGGCGGACCGGGCGGCACGTCCACCAGCCGTACCCGGTTGCCCCGGTCCACCACCGCGGGCGGCAGGTGGCCGGCGCTGGCGTAGGTGCAGGTGCCGTGCCGGGAGTCGACCAGGGCCAGCAGGCAGGTCGCCGGACGCTCCCCGGCCACCCGGGCCATCAGCGCGTCCATGCGCCGCAGGATCTCGTGCGGCGGCAGCCCCTCGTCGGCGACCACCCGCAGCATCGCGCTGTAGTGGCTCATGTCCACGGCCGCCGCGACGCCGTGGCCCATGACGTCGCCGATCACCAGCAGGGTCCGCTCCTGGGACAGCCGGACGCTGTCGAACCAGTCCCCGCCCACCAGCGCACTGGTGCCCGAGGGCAGGTAGCGGGTGGCGATCTCCAGGTCCGGATGCGGATGGCTGGGACCGGACAGCAGGGCGCGCTGCAGCTGCAGCGCGATGTGGTGCTCGCGGGTGTAGCGGCGGGCGTTGTCCAGGCTGATCGCGGCGCGCCCGGCCAGGTCCTGGGCGGTGACGACGTCCTGGTCGGTGAAGGCGGGGGAGCCGCCCGAGCGGACCATGGTGAGGGTGCCCACCGGCGCCCCCCGCGCCGAGAGCGGGATCACCATCGCCGAGTGGATGCCCGCCTCCCGGTAGCGGGTCACCCGCTGCGGGTCGGGTGCGGAGCGGCTCAGCGCCTCGTCGTTCGGCAGGTTCTCCACGATCGGCCGGCCGCTGGCCAGGCAGCGGGGGATGGCCGATCCGGGCTGGTAGTCCACGTACTGGCCCGGGGCCTCGAAGGCCCGCGACCGCTCGCGCAGCCGCGGCAGCACCGCCATCGCCGCGCGGCGCAGCCGCAGCACCCCCGGGGGCGGCGGCCGCAGCTCGGTGGTGCCGTCCACCGGGATCACCTCCACCGTGGCGATGTCGGCGACGTCCGGCACCAGGAAGGAGGCCAGCTCCTCGCAGGTGGTGTCCATGTCCAGGGTGGTGCCGATCACGGTGGCGGCCCGGTCCAGCATCGACAGCCTGGCCCGGGCCTCCTCCAGGTCGCGCTGCTGCTCCCGGGCGTCGGTGACCTCCAGCACGATGCCGATGACGCCCAGCACCTGGCCGTCGTCCTCGATGCGGTGGTACGCGCCGTGCCAGTAGCGCCGCTCCCGGTCGGATCCGGCCCTGGTGTGGCCGCTGGAGGTGACCTCCCTGGGGATGCCGTCGTCCAGCACCTGGCGCAGTACGTCCTCCCTGGCGTCGATGCCTGGCACCACCTCGCCGATGGTGCGGCCGAGGTGCTGCTCCGAGGGCACCCCGTTCATCAGGGCCAGGGTGGGGTTGACGTAGGAGTAGCGCAGCTCGCGGTCCAGCACCGCGACGCCGGCCGTGGTGCCGTCCAGCATCTGCCGCAGGATCTCCTGGGCCAGCGGCGAGGAGGCGTCGCTCAGCACGGCGGACGGTCCACGACGACGGCCGGCCGCGTCCCGGGAGCGGACCTGCCGCGATCGGACTGCAACCGGGTACAGCTCTCTCGGCCGAGCACTGCGGATCCCTCCTCGCCATCGGATGCCGCCTCACGGTAACCGAACCACCCGCGACCAGCGCTTCTGGCTCGCGGAAAAGCCCGGGAAGCCCGGCGGCCGGGTCTGCTACGGTCGGCGGGCCGGCCGCGGGACTACGGTGCGACTTCCGGAACGTGCCTATGAAGCAATGATTCGCAGTTCGTGCCCCCATTCCCCGGCCGGCACCCGGGGCGACCGGATCGACCGAGCGACCGGGGCGATCGGGGCGGGGACGGCGACGGGGGCCTGATGGAGACTCAGCACGATCTGGTCGCGGCCGAGGACGTCCTGCTGTTCGTCAATGCCGCGATCACGGCGACCGGCCAGCGCGAGTTCCACACCGGCACCGAGGAGCAGCGGCTCTCCCTCGACTTCCTGCACGCCTACATGCTGGGCAACTACCGCGAGCTCTACGCGGCCGCCCTCGCCCTGGACATCAACGACCACAACGCGGCCCTGATCATCCATCGGCTGCTGGCGAGCGGGCGCGAGGCCACCGCCGAGCAGCGCCGCGTCGAGGGCCGTCTGATCGCCCGTCGGCTCGTGCTGCTGCCGCCGCAGCGGGTGTACCGGCTGTTCCGGGCGCTGCGGCAGGCCAAGGTCAACAACCGCAGGACCCGGGCCGTCGTCCGGGACTGGATCGCCGCCCGGCCCGACCCGGCGTTCGACGCCGTCAAGTACCGCGGCGGTCTCAAGGAGGCCCTGCGGCACGCCCATCTGGCGCCCGCCTCCGAGGAGTTGGGCACGTTCTTCTTCGCCGCGCGCACCCCGGCCCGGTTCGCCACGCCGATCCTGGACACTTGGCGCCGGGCCCACTACGAGCAGGCCGCCCTGTACGAGCTGCCGTACACCGTGGCCGAGGGCTTCGCCGCCAGGCGCGGCATCGCCAGGGGCGACTTCCTGGAGCGCATCGCGCCCCGGATGACCCGGCTGGAGCAGCTGCGGCTGCAGGAGTCCGGCCGCGGGCACCGGGCCGGGGCGGTCCGGGCCGACCTGTCCCGGATGCCGCTCACCCGGCTGGCCACGTACGTGCTGGCGCTGGCGCCGGCCGACCGGGTGACCCGCCGCGCCGAGCTGACCGCCGCCCTGCGCAGCGCCGCCCGGCGTGCGGCCGGACCGCAGCAGGGCAGCTGGGGCCGGGTCGCCGCCGTCCTGGACGACAGCTACTCCGCCTCCGGCTCGGGGCAGAAGCGCCGCCGTCCGCTGGCGGTGGCGCTGGCCTGCCACTACCTGCTGCAGGCGCTCGCCGCCGACTACACCCCGCTGTGGACCTCCGGGAGTGACGACCCGCTGCTCAGCCGCCCGTTCGGCGCCACACCGCTGGGGCGGCGGATCGTCGACGCCCTGGACACCCGGCCCGACCGGATCCTGATCGTCTCCGACGGCTGGGACAACGCGCCGCCCGGGCTGGCCGCCGAGGTGCTGCGGATCTGGCGCACCCGCCTGGACCCGGACCGGAGCACCAGCATCGTCCACCTCAACCCGGTCTACGACGCCGAGGGCTTCGACGTGCGCCGACTGGCCCCGACCGTGCCGACCGCGGGCATCCGCGACGCGGAGGACCTCCCGGCCCTGGTCGAACTGGCCGCGTTCGCCGAAGGGCGCACCGGGCTGGCCGAGTTGACGCAGCATCTGGCAGCCAGGACGGCCACGTTCACGGAGGTGACGACATGACCACATCGGACCTGACCACGTCGGACCTGACCACCTCGGACCTGACCACCTCGGACCTGACCACCTCGGACCTGACCACCTCGGACCTGACCACCTCGGACCTGACCACCTCGGACCTGACCGGGCTGACCGCGGGCCCCTCGCAGGTCTGGGGCGGGATCCGGCTGGTCCCGCTGCTGCGCGAGGAGCCGGTCACCGACCTGCGGCTGCACCGGCGGGCCTACGGCGACGGGGTCGGCTTGGTCGAGCTCGCTCCGCGCGATCACTACCTCTCCTACATCCCGCACGGCTTCGTCGCGGACTGGACCGGCGACGGGTCCCCCGTCGCCGCCTACGGCACCCAGCTGGGGACCGACCGGCCGAGCGGCATGCCCCTGCGCTTCCACCGCAAGCTGGCCCGCCGCGAGGAGCGCAACCGGCTGCGCTTCCTGCCGCTGCACCTCGCCCTGGAGGGCTACCTGGCCCTGCACTTCGGCGGTCCCACGGTGGTCTGGGAGCAGTGGTCGCAGCAGGCGGTCCGGCGCGGCCTCTCGCCGCGGGTCGAGGAGGCCTGCACCGGGGCCGAGGTGCGGGGGCTGGCCGACGCGCTCCGGGTGTTCGAGATCCACCCCGGCCAGTGCGGGGTGCTGCTCTACGTGGCCGACTCGCTCACCGCGGCCTTCGCGGTGCCGCACCCCGCCGACTACCGCGCACTGCATCCGACCCTGGTGCAGGACCTCTACGGCGAGCAGGTCCACCACGGCGCCACGCTGATGATGCCGCTGCCGGACTTCCGCGCCCGGATCCGCGACACCGAGGTCCGCTCGCTCGCCGACCTGCGCGCGGCCGCCGAGCGGCAGGAACGGGAGTGGACCGGCTTCCACGACTCGGCCATGGCCGGCGGCCTGCTGGACGCCGCCCACACCTCGCAGCAGGTGTACCGGATGGGCCGCTTCACGCTCTCCCGCTTCCTGCCGGAGTTCCGGCCCAAGCAGGAGAGCCACATCGGCGAGACCATCACCGACGAGTCCGGCCGGGTGGTGTACCTGAAGACCTTCCGGCTCTCCGAGGCCCAGGTCCGCCGCGGCCACCTGCTCGACCGGCTGGCCGCCCACGACTGGCACCTGGGCCGGACCGCAGCCGAACTCTCGATCACCGAGGAGCAGTTGGGCCTGCGCCTGGAGTCGGCGGGCTTCGGCTTCCTGCTCCGCCAGGACATCCTGGACGGCTACCGCAAGCGAGCCCGTGGTTCCGCACCGTTCCGTCCGTCCGCACCCCGGGACTAGGCTCGCGCGCATGACTGCCACCACGCACCGCACCTGCCCGCTGTGCGAGGCGACCTGCGGGCTCACCGTCACCATCGGTCCCGGCCCTGAGGGCGCCGGCGAGGCGATCGGGGTGCGTGGGGACGCCGAGGACCCGTTCAGCCGCGGTTACATCTGCCCCAAGGGCGTCGCCCTCGGCCAGCTGCACGCCGACCCGGACCGGTTGCGCACCCCGCTGGTCCGGCGCGGCAGCAGCTGGACCGAGGTGGGCTGGGACGAGGCGTTCGCCGAGGCCGGACGGCTGCTGGCGCCACTGCTGCGGCAGCACGGCGCCGACAGCGTCGGCGTCTACCTGGGCAATCCGGTGGTGCACAACCTCGGGCTCAGCCTCTACAGCCGGACTCTGATCCAGGCCCTCGGCACCGGCTACCGCTTCAGCGCCAGCACCGTCGACCAGATGCCCAAGCAGGTCGCCTCCGGGCTGATGTTCGGGACCGAGCTGTCCATCGCCGTCCCGGACCTGGACCGCACCGACTACCTGCTGGTCCTCGGCGCCAACCCGATGGTGTCCAACGGCAGCCTGCTCACCGCGCCCGACCTGCCCGGCCGGCTGCGGGCGCTGCGCCGGCGCGGCGGACGGCTGGTCGTGGTCGACCCGCGCCGCACCCGTACCGCGGAGATCGCCGACGAGTACCTGGCCATCCGCCCGGGCACGGACGCGCTGCTGCTGGCCGGGATCGCCCGGACCCTGGTCGAGGAGGGACTGGCCGACCCGGGCCCCCGGGTGACCCCGTACCTCAACGGACTGGCCGAACTCGGCGACGCCCTCAAGCCGTTCACCCCCGAGGCGGTCGCCGTCGCGACCCGGATCCCGGCCGGGACCATCCGCAGGATCGCCGAGGAGCTGGCCGCCGCCCCCAGCGCCGCCGTCTACGGCCGGATCGGGACCACCACCACCGCCTACGGCACCGCGGCCAGCTGGCTGGTCGACGTCGTCAACACCCTGACCGGGAACCTGGACCGGCCCGGCGGGGTGATGTGGCCCGAGCCGGCGGCCGGTTCGCCCACCACCACCGGCGAGCCCGGACGGGGACGCGGCGTGCGGGTGCCGGGCTCGCGCCGCACCCGGGTCCGGGGACTCCCCAGCGTCTTCGGCGAGTTTCCGGCCGGGGCGCTGGCCGAGGAGATCGACACACCGTCGGCGGCCGACGGCACCCGGCTGCGCGGCCTGGTCACCGTCGCGGGCAATCCGGTCCTGTCGACACCCAACAGCGCCCGCCTCGGCGCGGCGCTGGCCTCGCTGGACGCCATGGTCAGCGTGGACGCCTACCTCAACGAGACGACCCGGCACGCCCACGTCGTGCTGCCGGCCGCCTCGCCGCTCGCGCGCAGCCACTACGACCTGGTGTTCGCCTCCTTCTCGATCCGCAACACCGCCCACTGGTCACCCCCGAGCGTGCCGCTCGGCCCCGGCGAGCTGGACGAGTCCGAGGTGCTGCTGCGACTGGCCGCGGCCGCGCTCGGCGGCAGCGTCACCGCGCAGCAGCTCGACGACCTCACCGCCTCCGACACCGCCCGCCGGATCGCCGCCGACCCCTCCTCCCCGGCCCACGGCCGCGACCCCGGGGACCTGCTGGCCGCCGTCGCCCACCGCACCCGGCAGGAGCGCCTGCTCGACCTGATGCTGCGCGGCGGCCCGTACGGGGACGGCTTCGGCGCCAAACCGGAGGGCCTCAGCCTGGACGCTCTGGCCGCCGCCCCGCACGGCCTGGACCTGGGACCGCTGCGCCCGCGCCTGCCCGGAGTCCTGCGCACCCCCAGCGGCCGGGTCGAACTCGCGCCCCCGCAGCTGCTCGCCGAGGCCGCCCGGCTGGCCGACCATCTCGCCGAGCTCGGCTCGGCGCCGGCCGACGGCCTGCTGCTGATCGGCCGCAGGCAGCTGCGCTCCAACAACTCGTGGATGCACAACGTCCCGCTGCTCGCCGGCGGCAGCAACCGCTGCACCCTGCAGCTGCACCCGCAGGACGCCGAACGCCTCGGCATCGACACCGGCCAGCAGGTCCAGGTCCGCTCCCGGGTCGGCGAACTCCACGCCGAGGCCGAGGTCACCGACGCCGTCATGCCGGGAGTGGTCAGTCTTCCGCACGGCTGGGGCCACGACGACCCGGCCACCCGGCTGCCCCTCGCCGCCCGCGAGCCGGGCGTCAACAGCAACCTGTTGACCGACGAGGCGCCGCTTGATGTCCTGTCAGGAACCGCTGTCCTCAACGGAATCCCGGTGGAAGTGGTGCGGGCGGTCGCCGCCGCGCCATGAGCGGTGCCCCGCCCCCCTGGTGGGGGACGGGGCACCTGGTCGGACGGTTCGTACCGGTCGTCAGGGCCGGGCTACCAGCCGACGGCCACCTCCAGCCACTGCGGGTCGGAGTGGGAGATGAAGGAGGACTGGCCGGCGACGTCGTCGTAGGGGAAGCCGTAGGCGAGGTTGTTGATGTCGTTGTCGTGCCAGAACTTGGCGTAGTAGTTGGCGGGGGCGGCGAGGTAGTACTGGGTGGGGTCGGACTGCTGGGCCGCGGGCAGGGTGGCCACGTGGCGGTTGAGGGCGGCGCACTCGTCCGGGTTGCTCGCCAGGACGCCGGCGCAGCCGAAGATGTCGGAGGTCGGTGCGTTGACGCCGACCGAGTTGGCGTAGGCGGTGAAGTAGTTGGCGTTGACGCCGCCGGTCTGGAAGCTGGGGTCGCTGCCGGGGGCGATGATCCGGTACGGGGCCTGGGTCTGTGCCAGCACCTTGAACTCGGCCGGTACCGCGTTGATGAACCGCTGGAAGGTGACCGACCGGTCCTCGGCGAAGGTCTGCTGGTTCTCGCCGACCTGGACGTCGTAGCCGTCCTTGGCGTGCAGCCGCATCGCCAGCTTCAGGCCGAAGGCGTCCACCCGGGTGGTGTTGCCGTTGAAGACGTTGGCGCCCACGGTGAACTCGATGAAGTCGTAGTACAGGCTGGTCGGCGAGCCGAGGTAGAAGTACATCCGGCCGGCGGAGTTGGCCGGCATGTCCAGGTAGGGCTGGTCGGCGATGGAGTGGGTCTGGCCGTTGAAGCTCCAGTACACCTGGCTGTCGGGGTACTTGCCGTTGGTGCGGTTGAGGATCTTCACCTCGACGACGTTCTGGGCCGCCGGGATGGTGCTGGTGTCGCCCCAGAAGCCGTTCGGGTCCGGCGTGGTGGAGCTGGTCGGACTGGCGGAGGCGGTCGGGCTGCTGGTCGCGGACGCGCCGGTGTGGACCTGGAACTCCCAGAGGGAGTAGCCGTAGGCGGTGGCGCGGGCGGTGCCGTACATCCTGACGTAGCGTCCGGTGCCGGTGACGTTGAGGGTCTGGGTGCCGCCGGTGCCGGTGGTGGTGGAGTAGATCGAGGTCCAGGTGGTGCCGTCGTTGGAGGTCTGGATCTGGAAGGCGGTGGCGTAGGCCGCCTCCCACTGCAGCACGACCTGGCAGATCTGCTGCGCGGAGCCGAGGTCGACCTGGACCCACTGCGGGTCGCTGAAGGCGCTGGACCAGCGGGTTCCGCTGTTGCCGTCGACGGCGGCGGAGGCGGGGAAGGTGGCGTTCTCGGTGGAGGACGCGGTGGCCGGCTGGTTCAGCGCGGCGTTGGCCGTCCCGCAGGTGCCGGCGGAGGCCGGCGTCCCGTACACCTGGAACTCCCAGAGGGAGTAGCCGTAGGCGGTGGCGCGGGCGGTGCCGTACATCCTGACGTAGCGTCCGGTGCCGGTGACGTTGAGGGTCTGGGTGCCGCCGGTGCCGGTGGTGGTGGAGTAGATCGAGGTCCAGGTGGTGCCGTCGTTGGAGGTCTGGATCTGGAAGGCGGTGGCGTACGCCGTCTCCCACTGCAGCACGACCTGGCTGACGGTCGCCTGCGCGCCGAGGTCGACCTGGATCCACTGGGGGTCGCTGAAGGCGCTGGACCAGCGGGTGCCGGTGTCGCCGTCGACGGCTGCGGAGGCGGGGAAGGTGGCGTTCTCGGTGGAGGACGCGGTGGCGGGCTTCCCCTGGGAGAGCAGCGTGCCTGCTGCCCGTGCGGGTGACTGGGACACGGTCAGGACGAGAGCGGCGAGTACGGCGACCATCAGAGCGATGAGAAGGTACGGCCTGCGCCTGGCATGGAGGTGGACAGGGATGCTGGTGGACATGGTCTCTCCTTGAACCGGGTGGTGGTCCTGTGGAGCCTGGGCCTCCCTGAGAGCGCTCTCTGAAGGGGGTGGTCGATGTCTACAGCCGTTGTTGTACGGGTGTCAATGTCCTTGTGCGCAAACGCTGTTGCGGAACCACGAAGCCCCTGGGACCCGGCACGGCCGGGTCCCAGGGGCTTCGGATGATCGGATCAGGCCCGGGCTGCGGTGATGGCGGCGCCGAGCGCCTCCTTGATGCGGGGGCCGAGGCGGGAGAAGCCCAGCTCCTTCATCGCGGCGCGGAGGAGCTCGTCCTCGGTGCGGGCGGTGCCGTCGCCGTCGATCCAGCGCACGACCGAGACGAGCTCGTCGGCGGAGTAGGCAGTGACCGGACGGCCCGGGGTGAACGAGGGCTTGCGGGGCCGCTTCACAGCGGGCTCGACTGCCTCGGGCTCAGCCTCGGCTACGGGCTCGACCACAGGCGCGGTCTCGACCTCGGGCGCGGGTGCCTGCACGGCGGCGGCCTCGGCGGCAGGCTCCTCGGACTCGACGGCCGCGGCCTCGGGAGCCTCCGCCTCGGCGGCGGGCGCCTCGGCAGGCTCGGCCACCTCGGCTTCGACCGGAGCGTCCTCGGCCTCGACTGCGGCGGCCACAGGCTCAGCCTCGACCTCGGCCACCGGCTCGGCCTCAGCTTCGGCCACCGGCTCAGCCTCGACCTCGACCTCAGTCTCCGCCTCGACGACGGCCTCGACCTCGGCGACCTCGACCTCAGCTTCGACCGCGACCTCGACCGCTTCGACCTCAGTTTGGGCTTCGACCTCGGCGACCTCAGTCGTGTCCTCTGCCTCGACCTCTGTTGCGTCGTCCGTAGCCCGCGGGGCGGGCAGCAGGTCGGTGGCGGTTGCGGTGGTGGTCACCGTCGTGGTCACGACCTCGGCGTCCGCCGCTTCCGCTTCCGCCGCCTCGGCCTCAGCCGGCTCCGTGGCCGCAGGCCCGAAGTGCCGGTCGCAGGCGGCGGTGACCGCGTCGGCGTCGGCCTGCTGCTCCGTCAGTTCGGCGAGCAGCTCGCCGTGGCCCCGCTCCTCGATGCTGTCGCGGAGCGCCCGCAGCGTGGGCAGCCGGTAGAGGGTGCCCTCGTCGGCGGCCAGGCGGTCGACCAGCTCGGCCAGTTCGGCGAAGGGGAGTGCGGCCAGGTCCGAGGAGTCCGGCAGCAGCTGGCCGAGCACGGCGAGGCCGGTACGGACGGTGTCCACCGACGGAGCGCTGTCCAGCACCGCGGCGTCCTCCGGCAGCGCCGGCAGGGTGTCCGGGGCGAGCGCCGCCCAGTCCGCCCGCTCCGCCGACGCGGCGTTGATCGCGGAGTGCAGGGTGGCCTTGCGGGTGCGCTTGGACACGGCGAGCCTGCGGGCGGCCTTGGCCAGCGCGCGGCGGTCGCCCCAGGACAGCTTCACGCCCTGCGCCTTGCGGTCGGCGCCGCTCGCCGTCGCGGCGGAGAGCCGGTCCAGGTCGGCGGACCGGTACGCGGCGGGGGTCAGCGTGGCGAGCGTCTCGCGCACCCGGAGCAGCAGGGCGACGGCCTCGGCCACCGCCGCCACGGTGTCCAGCCCGCTCAGCGGGGTGGAGGAGTCGAGCAGCTCGGCGGCCTCGCGGACGGTCGCCAGGTCGCGTCCGCGCAGCTCGGCGAGGATGGTCGAGGCGGCGCGGGCGTCTTCGGGGGTGGCCACCGTGCCGACCGCCGCGTACCAGGCGTGGGTCTCGGCGGTCAGGGTGAATCCGCCCTGGGCGGAGTACTTGAGCAGGTCGTCGCGGACGCCTGAGAGGACGTCCGACTGCTGCTCATCGTTCGGAGTGGCCGCCGGGGCCGTTGGTGTCTCGTCGGTGTTAGTCAGGTCGATCGTCGTCATGGTGAGGTCCGCTTCGTGGCAGGGAGGACTGCGGCGTCGGGGCAGAATCATGCGCAGCGGTGGTCCCGTGCTGCGTGAACGCACACGATACGGGTGCGCTTGCGAGCGGCGCACGCACCCTGCCAATCCCCGGCGGAACATGCCGCAGGGTTCGTCCATTCGCCAGCCCGCGGCTGCTCCCGGGCAGCACCGGACCGCTGCAGCTCATCACACTATTGCCCCAGAGGAGTTGGATGCACCTCAGGGTGTGCTGTGTCCCGCGCCAGGGCGCGTTGACGTGGTCGCTCGGATTTTCACGCCCCCGGCGCCTGGTGCAGTCGTCGGAGCTCCGTCTTGAGGATCTTGCCCGCTGCGGACAGCGGCAGTGCGGCGGTGAAGTGGATCTCGCGGACCCGTTGGTAGGGGGCGACCGCGGCGGCGACGTGCGCCATCAGCTCGTCGGCGAGTTCGGGGGAGGGGGCGTAGCCGGTCCGCAGCATCACATGGGCGACCGGGATCTCCCCGGCCGCCGGGTCGGGGGCGCCGACCACCGCTGCCACCGCGACAGCGGGGTGCCGGTGCAGCAGGTCCTCCAGCGGGGCCGGATAGACGTTGTAACCCTTGTGGATCAGCATGTCCTTTGCTCGGCCCACCAGGTACAGCCAGCCGTCGCGGTCGCTGCGGCCCAGGTCGCCGGTGCGCAGCCAGCCGTCGACGAACTGCTCGGCCGTCAGCTCGGGGTGGTGGTGGTAGCCGTCGGCGATCTGCGGGCCGCGTGCCCAGACCTCGCCGACCTCGCCGGTGGGCAGCACCGCGCGGGTGACCGGGTCCCTGATCTCGATCACGGTGTCAAACACCGGTACCCCGACGCTGCCGATGGGTGCGGCGGCCGGCTGCTCCGGCGGGTGGCCGGTGAGCCCCATGGTGGCCTCGGTGAGCCCGTAGCCCTCGCTGATCTCGGCCTGCGGCAGCAGCCCGCGCAGCCGGGCCATGGTCTCCGAGTCCAGCGGGGCCGCGCCCGAGCTGACCTGGCGGACCGACGACAGGTCGGCCTTGTGCACCCCGGGGGCCGCGAGCAGCGCGTGGAACAGCGCGGGCGACCCGGCGAGGTGGGTGACCTGCCACCGCTCGGCCTCGGCGAGGTAGCGGGCCGGGTCGAAGCGGCCGGAGACCACCACGGTCGTCGCGTTGGCGGTGCACAGCAGTTGGGTGATCAGGCCCATCGCGTGGAACATCGGGGCGACCGACAGCAGCACGCTCCGGCCGATCGGTACGGTGCCGGGGCCGACCGCCGCGGCCACCTGCTCCAGGTACATCCTGCCGCTCCGGTCCAGGCGCGGCAGCGAGGCCCCGCGCCAGCAGCCCATCTGCAGGGCGTTGGCGACCGCGTGCCGGTGCAGGATCCGCACGGCCTTGGAGCGGCCCGTGGTGCCGCCGGTGAAGGAGAGATGGGCCAGGTCGTCGGGGCCGACCGGGGTCGCCGGGGCCGGCCGGGCGGTGAGCAGCTCGGCCAGCGGGATGTTGCCCTGCACGGTGCCCGGCGGACGGCCGGGGGCCGCGTGGCTGGCCGGGACCTCGACGGCGAACCGCAGGGCGCTGCCCTGGCTGCCGGCGCCGGCCAGGCCGCGGGCCTCGGCCAGGATGCGGGCCTCGGCCAGGACGTGGGCGACGGCCGGGTGGGTGATCACCGCGACGGCGGAGACCTCGGCGAGCTGCTCGGCCAGCGGCGCGGCGGGCAGCAGCGGGCTGAGCGGGCTGACGACGGCTCCCGCCAGCAGCACCCCGAAATAACAGAGGGTGAAGCGGAGCGAGTTGGGCTGGTGCACGGCCACCGTGTCGCCGGGGCTCACCCCGTGCTCCCGCAGCCCCTGGGCCAGGCGCAGCGCCTGGTCGTACAGCTCGGCGAAGGTCAGTGACTCCTCACCGTCCCGCAGCGCCACCCGGTCCGGGTGGCGCGGTGCGGTCCCGGCGAGGATGTCGCCGACGGTGCAGTGCGGATAGTCCAGGCTCTGCGGCATTCCCGGTGGCAGCAGCATCGTGGGCCGGCCCCTTTCCCGCGGTTCGCTGGTGGTCCAGCTGGAGGGGACGCCGGGTGCGGTGGCGTCCCGTCCGTGCAGTCTGGCAAGCGCACGACGGTCCGGGAAGGGAACGGACAGCTACGGCACAGCCTTCGGCCCGACCCGCCTCACCGGCGGCCCTCCCAGAGCTCGCGCTCCCGTGGCCTGGGGTCGTACCGCAGCTCGGGTTCCAGGTCGAAGTGCATGGTGGCGCGGCGGTCGCGGTCGTACACCGGCCAGCCGGGGTCGCCGGTGGCGGCGAAGGCGACCCAGGCGGCGTGCATGCTGTCGGCCAGCCGCTGCGGGGGATCGGTGCCGAGCAGCTCGACCATGGACTTGTCCTGGAGGTTGTCGAAGACGAAGCCCAGCTCGCTGACGTGGCAGGCGCCGAGGCGGCCGCCGAAGGTGGGCGGCTGCCAGCCGAACTCGTAGAGGTGGACGGTGCCACGGCCCTCCCCCCAGCGGCTCTCGGCCACGCGGATGGCGGGGATGCGGAAGAACCAGTCGGTGGCGACGGCTGCCAGCAGTTCTCCGGGCGAGGCGTCGGGCCGCCGCTCGCGGTAGACGGCGAGGGCCCGGTCCGGGTCGTCCAGGCCGTAGCCGGCGGCGGTCCTCCTGGCCAGCTCCTCGGGCACCAGGTCCAGCAGGCCGGAGGGGGTGAGGTAGAGGCGGAACTCGTCGCTGTTGGAGCCGATCAGCAGGTCGACCCCGGCGGTGGCCCCGTCGGTTCCGCCGGCCGCCAGCGCCTCCAGCGGCGGCACGGGGAGCAGGTCCCCGTCCACGACGGGTTCCAGGGGCATCAGATTGAGTGCCGCCTCCCCCCACCGCTCCGGTTCGGGATCGGCCGAGATCTCGCCGCGCAGACCCCGCTGGACCGGGAGCAGCCGGTCCAACGGCACGGCGGCGAAGGCCTCGCGGGTGGCCGGGATGCCCAGCCGCCGGGCGAGGTGACGGCCGACCAGCTCGGCCGTGCCGGGGGAGAGGGTGTGCTGGGCGGCGCCGCTCTGCAGGATCGCCCGCCGGAACAGGCCCTGTGCCCGGGGTACGGCCAGCAGTGTGCCGATGCTCATCGCCCCGGCCGACTGGCCGAAAAGGGTGACCTGCCCGGGGTCCCCGCCGAAGTCGGCGATGTTGTCCCGGACCCACTCCAGCGCGGCGATCTGGTCCACCAGGCCCAGGTTGGCCGGGGCCGGGTCGTCCGCACCGAGGTAGAGGAAACCCTCCACCCCCAGGCGGTAGTTGACGGTGACGCAGACCACGCCGTCGCGGGCGAAGCGGGAGCCGTCGTAGCCGGGGACGGAGCCCGAGCCGTTGGTGAACCCGCCGCCGTGCAGCCAGACCATGACCGGGCGCCCGCCGGACTCCCGGTCGGCCGGAGCCCAGATGTTGAGGTTGAGGCAGTCCTCGCCGGGGATGTCGACCTCGGGGAGCAGGCTGTCCAGCGGCGCCGGGTACGGCGGCTTGGGTGCGGTCGGCCCGTAGCCGGTGGCGTCGCGCTCGCCCTGCCACGGCGCCGGCGGCTGCGGTGGCCGGAAGCGGTTGGCCCCGAACGGCGGTGCCGCGTACGGGATGCCCTTGAAGGCGACGCCGCCGCCCTCCGCCGGAACGCCGCGGACCGCTCCCCGCGCAGTCCGTACGACGGTCCGCTCACCATGCTGCGTCAAGGCGATCTCCATTGTGAATGACCCAGCATGATGGGTGGTCAGTCGCTGGTCACCCCGACCGTAGGGCCGCCCCGACGGGGTCCGCAACCCGCGCACCCGCGCACCCGCGCACCCGCGGTGCCGCGGTGCCGTTCGGACGGCCGGAGGCCGCGAGACGCCAAGGGCCCCACCCGCTTCGCGCGGATGGGGCCCCGGCCGTCGGACGTGTCGTCCGGTCAGTTCAGCCGGGTCACGGCTTGAACTGGACCTCCTGCGGGTCGTGGTCGCTGGTCTGGTTGGCGAACTCGGAGTTCACGTGGACCACCTGGTAGACGGGCTTGGAGACGCCCGAGGTCACCAGGATGTGGTCGAGGACCTCGGAGATGCCCTCGTAGTCGTAGGTGTACTGCTCGTTCACCGGCAGCGTGCTGATCAGGTCGGTGAGGATCGACTTGCCGGTGCCGTCGCCGGTGCCGGTGCGCAACTGGGTCAGCGACGGGCTGAACTGGTAGTCGTTCAGGTCACCCAGGACGACGACGTCGGACTTCTTGTCGATGGCCAGGATCTGCTGGACGAAGTCGTGCAGGATCTGGGCCTGGGCGGTGCGCTGCAGCGCCGAGGTCTGCTGCGGGTACTGGTAGCGGCCGTCCGCGTTCTGGTCGCCGAGCTTGGCGTCGAAGTGGTTGGCGATGACGAAGACCGGCTTGCCCTTGAAGGAGAACTCGCCGACCAGCGGCTTGCGGCTGGAGGTCCAGGCGTAGCTGGAGGGGTCCACCCGGCCGGGGGACAGGGTCAGCGCGGGCTCGCCGTGCAGCTTGTAGACCTGGGTGCCGGTGGTGGAGCGGTTCACCGAGGCGGCGCCGGTGTCGACGAAGCTCACCCGGTCGGCGTTGAAGAGGTAGACCACCCGGATGTTGCCGCCGGGCTGGCCGCCGTCCTGGTCGTTGACCGGGTCGATGCTGCGGTAGCTGTACTGCGGGCCGCCGGCGGCGACGATGGCGGTGGTGAGCTTGGCGATGGTCTGGTCGGCCGCGACGGTGCCGTCGTCGGTGGCGCCGGTGTTGTCCTGGATCTCCTCCAGGGCGATGATGTCGGGCTTGGCCAGGTTGGTGACCACGCCCTGGGCCAGCGCCGCGAACTTGCTGTCGGCGTTCTGCGGGGCCAGGTTCTCCACGTTGTAGGTGGCGATGGAGAGGTCCTTGGCGGAGCCCGCCTTGGCCGCGACCGGGGCGATGCCGCCCGACTTCACGGTGCCCAGGCTGGTGGCCGCGATCAGGTAGCCGCCGTAGGTGGAGTAGTCGATGGTGCCGATGGTCGCGCCGGTGAAGGTGTCACCCACGCTGACCTCGGGGTTGGTGCCGTTGTCGGCCACCACCTCGAGCCGGCCGGACGGGGTGGCGTTCTCCGCCGTCAGCTCGGTGCCGCCGCGGTAGGTGACCTTCTCGGTGGGCTTGGTGGTGACGTACTGCTCGCCGTAGGAGTCGGACGGGCCGACCACCCGGGCGTCGTCGACCTCGACCCGCATGCCCTCGATGGACTCGTAGTAGTCCAGCGCGGAGCGGGTGGGGGTGATCGGGGTGGACTCGATGTTGCCGCCGCCGAGGTCGGGGGCGTAGGTGCTGGGCACCGTGTCCGGGCCGAGCACGATGGCGGCGGGCAGCGCGTTGCCGGTGCTCAGGGTGATCACGGTGGGAGCGCTCAGCTCGGTCACCGAGAGGTTCGAGGTGTTGGCGGTGGTGGTGCCGCTGGCCAGCGTGTAGTAGTCGGAGACCTTGGCGGAGACCAGCACCGAGTCGCCCACCGCGACGGTGGGGGCGGAGCCGGTGTAGACGAACACGCCCTCGCTGGTGGCGGGGTTGCTGTCGGGGTTGGGGTCCTGGATCCAGAAGCCCTTGGTGCTGCCCGAGGCGCGCACGCCGGTGACGATGCCGGGGACGTTGCTGACGGTCTGTCCGTTCAGCGGCGAGATCCAGGTGGTGCCCTGGATGTCGTGGATCCGGACGGTGCCCGCCGTGGCCGTCGGGGAGGCGCTCGCCGAGGCGGACGCGGAGGCGGAGGCCGACGCGGAGGCCGAGGCGGACGGACTGGCGCTCGCCGAACCGGAGTTGACCGGGCTCGGCGTTCCGGCGCTGAAGTCGGTGCCGTTCTGGTCGGTGTCGGTGCTGTTCGCGTCGCGGGAGACCGAGGTGGTGTTGCTGGCGGCCGGGGCGTCCGCGGTGCCCTCGTGGACCACGGCGGTGCCGTAGCCGACCAGGTCGTGGACGGTCGTGTCGGCGGCGCAGTCGGCCGCGGTCTTGCAGGTCAGTGCGGTCTGGGAGTTGACCAGTGCCACGGTGCCGTTGGTGCCGCTCATGTTGATCGCGCCGGTCGCGTCCGGGGTCGGCAGGGCCTGGGTGCCCGCGGTGCCGGCGGCCTCCTGGACCAGGTACGAGCCGCCGGGGGCGATGCTGCCGGTCAGCGCGGTGACCTGCCAGGTCGTCGTCGCTCCGGGCGCGGCCGAGATGTACTGGACCGACCAGGTGCTCAGGTCCACGGCGGTGCTGCTGTTGTTGTGCAGTTCGATGAAGTCGTTCGTGAGTGTGGCACCGGAGTTGCCACCGCCACCGTAGACCTCGTTGACGACCACGTCGCCGGAGACGGTGGCGCTGGCGCTGGTGGGAACCAGAGCGAGGGCACAGACGGAGGCTGCGGCAGCGGTTGCAGCCAGCAGCGCGCGGGATCTGGACACGGTCCTCCTAGACCTGGGGCCGAGCATGCACGTGGAGCAGTGCCGGGGGAGTACTGACCCGAATTCAGGTCACATCATGGGCCGTTCCGGTTAACCCCGCATGACACTTCGGAATACTGCTGCCACAAAGTTTCGATCGATCATCGTCCCCGGTGGGAGGTGGTCTACGCGCATTGGCTACGGGCGTAGATTTTGACGCTGGTTCGGGAGGGTTTGTCCGGTTCAGCCGGTGACCTCCACCTCCCGTCGGTCCGTGGGCAGTTCCGTGGTGGGGGTCGGCGGTCGGGTGTGCCGTACGGCGGTGCCGGCCAGGGCACCCACCAGGGCCAGGCCGGCGGTCACCCACATCGCCGCGCTGAAGCCGTCGGTGAAGGTGCGCGCCGAGGCGTAGCTGCCGGAGGCGGTGAAGACGGCCGCGCACAGGGCGACGCCGAAGACGCCGCCGAGTTGGCGGAGCATGTTGAAGGCGCCGGAGGCCTGGCCGATCTCGGCCGGGGCCACGGCGGTGACAACGGCCTTCTGCGCGCAGGGCATTGCCATGGAGATGCCCAGGCCGCTGATCAACAGCGGTGCGACCAAACGGTCGTAGGGGAGCGAGGGGGTCGCCTCCAGCGCCAGCCATGCGCCGCCCGTCGCCTGCAGCAGCATCCCGGCGACCAGCAGCGGACGTTCGCCGAGGCGGTCGGCCAGGCTGCCGGCGACCGGGCCGCAGACCATCAGCACCCCGGTCCAGGTCATCAGCCGCAGTCCCGCCGCCAGCGGCCCGTGGCCGAGGGCGGTCTGCAGGTACTGCGCGAGGAAGAACAGGGTGCCGTAGAGGCCCGCGGTCAGGCAGAAGTTGGACGTGTTGGCAGCCGCGAAGGTGCGGTTGCGGAAGAAGCGCATCGGCAGCATCGGGGCCGCGCTGCGCAGCTCCCAGCCGACGAAGCCGACCGTCAGGACCGCTCCGGCGACCAGCGCGCCGAGGACCTCCGCGCTGCCCCAGCCCGCGTCGTTGCCCCGGACCAGGCCCCAGACCAGGCCCAGCGCTCCGCCGGTGGCGAGGGCGACGCCGGCGGTGTCGAAGCGCACGGTGGGCCCGGTGCTCTCGTCCAGGCGCAGCCGGACCAGCACCACGGCGACCAGGCCGATCGGGATGTTGATCCAGAAGATCCACTGCCAGGCCAGCCCCTGCGCGACCGCTCCGCCGACGAAGGGGCCGCTGCAGGTGGCCAGCCCGGTCAGCCCGCTGAAGAGGCCGAGGGCGCGCCCCCGCTGCCGGGGCGGGAAGGCGGCGCTGAGGTGGGTCATCGCCAGCGGCAGCACCAGTGCCGCGCCCGCGCCCTGGACCGCGCGGGCGGCGATCAGCGCACCGATGCCGGGCGCCAGCGCGCAGGCCGCGGAGGCGGTGGTGAACAGGCCGAGGCCGACGGCGAGCATCCGGCGACGGCCGTAGCGGTCGCCGAGGGCGGCGCCGGTCAGCAGCAGGACGGCGAAGCTGAGGATGTAGGCGTTGACGGTCCACTGGAGGGTCTCCAGGGAGGCGCCGAGATCGCGGCGGATCGTGCTGAGCGCCGTGGCGACCACGGTGCCGTCCATGGCGATCATGAAGGAGGAGGTCGAGGCCAGGGCGAGGACCCAGCGCTGTTTCGGGGTGCTGACGACGGAGGACATGCTCACTGCTCCTCGGAGCGATAGCGGTCGGGACGGGTGGCGAATCACCCGGTACCGATCCGGGGGGTCGCCCCGATTCACCGATGAGTTCCGCTCACCGCCGGGATCAGTACTCGTCGGGGCCGAGGACGGCACACACTGGGACCGAGTAGGGATGGCGATGGCGATGGTGGAGACCATGGAGCGCAGCGAGGACTTCGTCCGGCTCACCGATCCGTTCCGGCGGGAGCTGCTGGCGCACTGCTACCGGATGCTGGGGTCGGTGCACGACGCCGAGGACCTGCTGCAGGAGACCATGCTGCGGGCCTGGAACTCCTTCGGGCGGTTCGAGGGGCGCTCCTCGCTGCGCACCTGGCTGTACCGGATCGCCACCAACGCCTGTCTGCGCGCGCTGGAGGGCCGCAGCCGGCGGCCGCTGCCGTCCGGGCTGGGGACGTCCAACAGCGCGCTGGACGGGCCGCTGCGGCGGCCGCTCCCGGAGGTGCCCTGGCTGCAGCCGATCCCGGACGCGCTGATCGGCTTCGGGCCCGGTGGCACCGACCCCGCCGACCCGGCGGCCGTGGTCGCCTCGCGGGCCGGGGTGCGGTTGGCGCTGGTCGCGGCGCTGCAGTACCTGCCGCCGCGGCAGCGGGCGGTGCTGATCCTGCGTGAGGTGCTGGACTGGCGGGCGGCCGAGGTGGCCGAGCTGCTCGGGGTCTCGGTGTTCGCCGTCAACAGCCTGCTGCAGCGGGCCAGAGCCCAGATCGACCAGGCCGCGCTGGCGGAGGAGCGGGTGCGCGAGCCGCGCGACCCGCGCCGGCGGGCGCTGCTGGACAGCTATGCCGCCGCGTTCGAGGCCGGGGACATGGCCGCGGTGAGCCGGCTGCTGGCGCGGGACGTGGTGCTGGAGATGCCGCCGCACCCGGACTGGTTCAGCGGGCGGGACGCGGCGGTGCGGTTCCTGTCCACCCGGGTCCTGATCACCTCGCAGCGGATCCGGGCGGTGCGGACCGCGGCCAACGGGCAGCCGGCGCTGGCGACCTACCGGCTGGATCCGGACGGCAGCCTGCACGCCCACTCCATCCAGGTGCTGACGCTGGATCAGGACGGCGGCGCGGTCACCCGGATCAACGCCTTCCAGGACCTGTCGCTGTTCCCGGTGTTCGGGCTGGAACGGGTCCGCCCCGCCGAGGAGCGGACCTCGGCGGGGCGGGGCGTTGCGGTGGACGGGTCGGCTACGGGTAGCTGACCAGGTCCGCCACGTTGGTGGAGGAGTTGGACGGGCCTCCGGTGCTGTTGACGATGTGGCTGATGGTGCCGACGCCGCCGAGCGACACGGTGACCATGTCGTGCAGCTTCACGCCGGAGACCTGCGGGACCTCGATGGCGTGGTCCGCCACGACCGAGGAGTTGACGTTGAAGTAGCAGTACACGCCCAGCCCCCAGGCCTCGTGGCTGGTGACCCCGGCGGCCACCTTGTAGGCGGCGTAGCCGTTGGTGCTGCCGTTCATCCAACTGGCCTGGTTCGGCGGGTCGTACGGGAGCTCGTTCTGCAGGAAGTAGGTGCGGCCCCCGTTCCCGTTCCAGAGCACCGCGTACTGCTGGTAGTGCTCGGCGGCCAGCCCGTACATGGTGACGTTGGCGCCGTTGACCACCAGGCCGTTCTGCGCGGTGTTGGAGGTCCAGCCGACCCCGCTGCCGTGGTCGGCGCGCCACAGCCAGAAGTCGTCGCCGATCACGTTGTTGCTGTTGATCTGCACGCTGACGGTCGCCTTGCCGACGGCCGCGCCGCCGATGCGGGCGAAGACGTCGGACAGCACGGTCGGGTCGGCGCTGTGGTCGGCGGTCGAACCGGTCGGGCCGACCTGCAGCAGCACCGGGGAGTTGGTGGTCCCGGCGTCGAACAGCAGCCCGCCGATGCGGACGCCGTTGACGTCGGCGGTGGACATCGCGGTGACGCCGTTGTCGGCCTCCAGCGTGGCCAGGCCGAGGCCGAGCACCACGGTGTCGGCCCGGGTCACCCTGATGGTGTCGGTGAGGTGGTAGACGCCCGGGGTGAACAGCAGGTTCTGACCGGCCGCCAGCGCCGCGTTGATGGTGGCCGCGGTGTCGGTCGGCTTGGCGATGTAGAACTGGCTGATCGGCAGCGAGGTGCCGGCCGTGTTGCCGGTGGCGGACCAGGTGCTGCCGCTGCTGTTGGTCCGGTCGCTGGGCACGAAGACCTGGTAGTTGCCGGAGGAGTCGACGTAGAGGTACGGCTTCTCGGCGATGGTCGGGGTCTGCGCGACCGTGGTGTAGGGCGGGCTGGGGAAGCTGTTCGAGGGCGCGTTGGTGTCGCCGACGAAGACCATGTTCCAGTTGGAGCCGGTCCAGCTGCCCCAGGAGCTGTTGCGCGACAGCCACTGCTGCTGGCTGCCCGAGTTGATCTGCCCGTTGATCTGCGAGTCGCTCAGCGAACCGCCGCTGGACCAGCCGCCGTTGTCGTCCAGCACCATGTTGCCGGTGACGTGCACCCGGCGCATCGGCGAGGCCTGCGAGACGGCCCACTTGACCGTCCCGCTGGACGGGCTGTCGGTGAGGTTCTCGACGGAACGCCAGAAGTTCTGGGTGGCGTTGCCGCCGTCCCACTGCGCGTCGGCGTTGACGCCGCCGCCGGTGATGGTGACCTGGTTGGGGTTCTGCCCGAGGCCCAGCACCTGGGTGTAGAAGCCCACCGGGACGTTGACGTTGTACGAGCCGGGCTTGAACAGCAGGGCGTAGCGCTGGGTGCCGAACTGGTTGGTCTGCTGGCTGTTGTAGACCGCGTCGATCTGGCTCTGGATGGTGGCGCTGGACTCCGACGGGTCGAAGGTCAGCACGTTGGAGCCGAAGTCCGGGGTGCCGGCCGGCGGTGTGGTCGTCCCGCCCCCGGCGGTGGTGCTGAGGTTGAACGACTGGGCGGCGGTGCCGTTGCAGGTGTACTGCTGCAGCTGGACGCTGTCGGCGGTGGAGGCCGACGGGGTGTCCAGGCACTTGCCGCTGTTGCGGTTGACGAAGTGGTAGCTGCCACTGGCCTCGGCGACCGGCAGCCACTGCTGGTTGTTGCCGCCGCCGTAGGCCCACAGCTGGACCAGGGCGCTGTCGGCGGTGGAGACATTGGTGACGTCCCACACCTGCGCGGCGCTGTTGGCGCTGCCGACCTGGTAGTAGCCGCCGCTGGTGGCGGTGAAGACCCACTGCTGGGCGGTGGTGCCGTTGCAGGTGTACTGCTGGACCGCGGTGCCGTTGGCGGTGGCCGCGGCGGCGGCGTCGACACACTTGCCGCTGTTGACGTTGGTGACGGTGTAGGTCGTCCCGGAGCTGACGGTCGCCGAGGCGGCCGAGGCGGAGGGGACGAGCGCGACGGTCAGACCGCCGGCGACCAGCGCCGACGCGGCTATCGCCGCGCGCGCCTTCTGAGCTTTTCGCATGGGTGCCTTCCAAGGGGTCGTCGAGGTGACGACGGGTTGCGCGCGGGCGGGGTCAGCTCGGGATGGTCCACTGCTGGTTGGCGCTGTCGGCGCAGGTCCAGATCTGCAGCCGGGTGCCGTTGGCCGAGCTGGGCCCGGTGGCGTCGAGGCACTTGCCGGAGGCCGTGTTGACCAGTTCGCCGTTGCTCTGGTGCGTCCACTGCTGGGCGCCGGTGCCGTTGCAGTCGTACAGCTGGATCTGGGTGCCGTTGGCGGTGCCGGCCGCGGTGACGTCCATGCACTTGCCGAGCGCCTGCAGCGAGCCGTTGGCGGCGACGGTCCAGCTCTGCGCGCCGGTGCCGTTGCAGTCGTAGAGCTGGACCGCGGTGCCGTTGGCGGTGGCGGCGCCGGCGACGTCCACGCACTTGCCGCCGTAGCCGGTGATCGCGCCGGTCGGCGCGGTGGTGCCACCGCCGCCGCTGCTGCCGGTCAGCCCGTTGAAGATGGAGGCGAACTGGTAGGTGCTCTGCGCGGTGCCGCTGCAGGTGTCGGAGTAGGTGCCGACCGCGGCGCAGGCCTTGTCACGGCCCAGCGACCAGTACGACAGCTCCTGGATGCCGTTGCTCGCGGCGAAGCTCTCCAGGCTGGAGGCGTTGGCGGTGCTGAACACCTCGTTGGTGGAGTCGTTGACCCCGAGCATCGGGGTGTTCCCCTCCATGGCCCAGAGCTGGGCCGAGGTCTTGCTGGTCCAGATCGCGCCGAGCTGGCTGTGCAGCCCGTTGGCGGCGCTGATCGCGGCCGCGCCCATGTCCTCGTTGGGCCCGTAGTCCATGGTCATGATGTTGACCAGGTTGACGTTGAGGTTGTGGCTCTTGGCGTTGTTCAGCAGGCTGAGCGAGTTGGACTCCAGGCCGGACGGGTCCACCGGCAGGGTGTAGTCCACCGACAGCGTCTTCCCCGAAGCGGCGTACGCGGTCTGCAGGTTGGCCAGCGCCTGGTTGCGGCGGTCGTTGGCGGCGGTGTCGTTGAGCGCCGCGCCCTCGACGTCCAGGTCGACCCGGGTCAGGTTGAGCGTGTCGATGACCGTCTTGTACGCGGCCTGCAGCGAGGCGACGGTGGTGCAGGCCTGGGCCAGCTCGGTCCCGGACGCTCCGCCGAAGGAGGCGATGACGTCGCCGCCGGAGGCCCGCAGCGTGTTGATGGCGCTGGTCCAGCTCGCGTCCGAGATGGAGGTGTCGCCGTTGTAGGTCGGGGTGCAGCCGCTGCCGGCGATGACGAAGGCCAGGGTGAAGTACTTCAGCCCGGTGGCGGACTCGGCGGAGGCCATCGCGGAGGGGGAGTTCCAGGTCTCCACGTAGGGCGCGGCGTAGTGCGCCGGGAAGCCCGGGCCCGGGTTGGCGGCCGCGTGCGCGGCGCCGCTGCCACTGAGCACCAGTCCGGCTGCGGCCAGCGGGACGACGAGTGCGGCGGTGACGGCTGATCGGGCTCTGGGCATGCTGAACCTGAGCATGGCGGTGTCCTCCTGGGGACGGTGGGGGTGCGCCCGGGGACGGTGGGGGTGTTGCCCCGGGCAGGCCGACGAGCGTTCAGGAAATGAACGCTGTGAGCGCTCTCTCGGCAACTGTGCTCAGGGCCTGATTGAACTCATGTCACATGGCCACGTCAATGGTCTGGGCCAATTTGAGTTGGTAATCCGGGCGTTGTTACATCCGTCTGCCCAGCTCAGCCCGGGTGCTGTGAACTTCGATCGGGATTGCGGCCGTTGAATGGTCGTCAAGTGTTTCTGAGAGCGCTCTCATTTTCAGCGATCAACACTCAGCGGAAGAGCAACAGTCACGGCGGTCACACTCTTCGGGTGTCGGGCGTCAGAGGGGTGAGTGCCCCACCACGAAGGAGAAGTCATGAACGTCACAGTCTTCGGTGCCACCGGCGGGGTCGGCGGACAGATCGTCCGGCAGGCCCTGGAGGCCGGGCACCAGGTCACCGCCGTGGTGCGGGAGAAGGCCAGGCTGCCGCTGGTCGACCCCGGGCTGCGGATCGTCACCGCCGACGTCACCGACGGCTGGTCGCTGGTCCCGCACCTGACCGGGCGGGACGCGGTGCTCTCCGGCCTCGGGCCGCACGGCCGCAGGTCGCCCGGGATCGCCGGGGCCGCCACCGCGGCGATCGTCCAGGCGATGGACGCCGCCGAGGTCCGCCGGATCGTGGTGATCAGCGCCGCCCCGCTCTTCCCGGTCCCGGAGCACGACGCGCTGCTGCTGCGCTACCTGGCCACCCCGATGATCCGGCGGGTGCTCAAGGGCGTCTACGCGGACCTGGCGGATATGGAGGCCACACTGGCCGCCTCCGACCTGGAGTGGACCTCGTTCCGGCCGCCCCAGCTCAAGGACGCGCCGCTGACCGGCGGCTACCGCCGGACCGTCGGCGCCGCGGTGCCCAAGGGCTGGTCCATCTCCCGGGCCGACGTCGCCCACGCCATGCTCGCCGCGCTGGACGACCCGGCCACGGTCAAGCAGCCGGTGGGGATCGCCTACTGACGGCTCGCCTACTGACCGCCCGACAGCAGGTCGGTGGTGCGCGCCTGGAGCCACTGCTCCACCGCCGAGACGTGCAGCATCGCGGCGGAGGCGGCGAGCTGGCCGTCGTGGGCCTCCAGGGCGCGGAGGATGGCCTCGTGCTCCCGGTGCACCGACTCCAGCGCAGTGGCCAGATGGGCGCCGCGGACGATGCGGACCCGCTGGGTGTGCGTGGACAGGGTGTCCAGCAGCAGCGACAGAACCGGGTTGCCGACGGTGTCCACGATCGCCCGGTGGAAGGCGATGTCCCAGGCGATGAAGGTCTCCACGCTGTCGGCCTTCATGCTGCTCTCCAGCACCACCCGCAGCGCCGCCAGGCCCTCGTCGGTGATCCGGTGCGCCGCCAGCGCGGTCGCCTGCGGCTCCAGCAGCCGCCGCACCTCCAGGAGTTGGGCCGCCGAGTCGCCGTGCGAGACGTCCGCGACGAAGGACAGCTCCTCCAGCAGCAGCTGCGGCTCCAGGCTGGAGACATAGGTGCCGTCGCCCTGCCTGCTGATCAGGATCCGCATCGCGGTGAGTGCCCTGACCGCCTCCCGCAGCGAGTTGCGGGAGATCCCGAGCTGGACCGCCAGGTCCTCCTCGCGCGGCAGCCGGGCGCCGGCCGGCAGCAGGCCGGTGACGATCATCTCCTTGATCCGGGCGATCGCCTCGTCGGTGACGGCCATGGCACTCCTCGGGTCGGTCGGTACTACTCCTGCTGCTCGCCGGCGGCGAAGCGGGAGATGATCAGCGCGAGGATGATGATCGCGCCGTTCAGGAACTGGTTCCACAGCGGGGGCACCCCGGCCAGGGTCATCACATTGACGACCAGCTGCAGGGTGAGCACCCCGGTCAGCGCGCCGAACAGGGTGCCGCGGCCGCCGTTCAGGCTGACCCCGCCGATCACCGTCGCCGCGAAGACCTGGAAGATCCAGCCGCTGCCCTGGTCCGCCGAGATCGAGCCGTAGTGGCCGGTGTAGAGAATACCGGCGAAAGCAGCCAGTACCCCGCCGATGACCAGCACCGACCACACCGCCCGGTCCACCCTGATGCCCGCGGTGCGGGCCGCCTCGGTGTTGCCGCCGATGGCGTACAGCGCCCGGCCGTGCCTGAGCCAGCCCATGGCCAGGCCGCCGACCAGGAACAGCAGCGCGCAGATCCAGATCGAGGCCGGCGCCCCCAGCCAGGAGGCCCGGCCCAGGTAGGTGAAGGAGCTGGGCAGCTCCACGATTGACTGGCCCCGGGAGACCGCGATCTGCAACCCGCGAAGCATGGTCAGGGCGCCCAGGGTGACGATGAAGCCGTTCAGCCGCAGCTTCAGGATCAGGAAGCCGTTCAGCCCGCCGATCAGCGCGCCCACCAGCAGGCAGAGCGGGATCGCGGTCCAGGTCGGCATCAGGGCCAGCCCCTGGAACCGGCCGCCGTGCTGGGGCAGCACCAGCCACACCGCGATCACCGGGGCGACGCCGATGGTGGACTCCAGCGACAGGTCCATCCGCCCGGAGATCAGGATCAGCGCCTCGGCCAGCACCAGCAGGCTCAGCTCGGTGGCCTGCTGGGCCACCCCGAGCAGATTGGCCGAGGTCAGGAAGGCCGGCGAGACGATGAAGCCGATCACGCACATCACCAGCAGCACCGGGATCAGCGACAGTTCCCGGTAGCGGGCGAAGGAGAAGCCGTCCCGGGCGGCCGCCGGTTCGGAGCCGGTGCCGGTCCCCGCGCCGGCCCCTGAGCCGGCTGCCGGTGCGGCCGGCGCGGCGGCGGTGGCCTCCGCCTTCGGGGCGAGCTCACTGCTGGACATCGTCGTTCTCCCTCTCGGTCTCGTTCCGGTGCCCGCTCTGGTGCGTACCGGCGGCCATCCCCTCCATGGCGGCCACCAGCTGTTCGTCGGTCCAGCCGGGGCCGAACTCGGCGACCACCCCGCCGTGGAACATGGCCACCACTCGGTCGCAGCCGCGCAGGTCGTCCAGCTCGTCGGAGACCACCAGCGCCGAACGGCCCTGGTCGGCCACCCGGCGGATCCTGGCCAGCAGGAACTCCTTGGACTTCACATCGACGCCGTTGGTAGGGCGGATCGCCACCAGCACCTGCGGGTCAGTGGCCAGCGCCCTGGCCACCACCACCTTCTGCTGGTTGCCCCCGGACAGGGCCGAGACCGGAGTGTCCGACCTCGGCGTCTTGATGTCCAGGTCCGTGACCATCCGCTGGGCGAACTCCCGGATCCGCGACGGCAGTACGGTGCCGTAGCGGCCCAGCTGGTCGCTGACCGTCAGGGTGGCGTTCTCCGCCACGCTGCGCTGCAGCACCAGCCCCTGGGCCCGGCGGTCCTCGGGCACCAGGCCGACCCCGGCGGCCAGCGCCGCCGGGACGTCGCCGCCGCGCACCGCCTCGCCGGCCACCTCGATCCGGCCGGACCTGGCCCGGTGCAGCCCGGCCAGGGTCTCGCCGAGCCGGACGTTGCCGCTGGCCGCGCCACCGGCCAGGCCGAGCACCTCGCCGGCGTGCAGCGAGAGGGTGACGTCCTGGAAGGCACCGGGCAGGGTGAGGCCGGTGACCCGCAGCAGTTCGGCGCCCTTCCCGGTCCCGGTCGCGGTCCCGGCCGCGCCGGCGGGGGCGGCCGTCGGGGCCGACTGCTCGCCGGTCATCGCCTCCACCAGGGCGTCGGGGCTGAGCCCGGCCACCCCGGTGGTGAGGATGTGCCGGGCGTCCCGGTACACGGTGACCGTGGTGCACAGCTCGAACACCTCGGCCAGGTGGTGCGAGATGAACAGGAAGGCCACGCCCCGCTGCTGGAGCTCGCGGAGCTTGCCGAAGAGCCGGTCGATGCCCCGGGCGTCCAGCTTGGCCGTGGGCTCGTCCAGCACGATGAACCGGGCGCCGAAGGACAGCGCCCGGGCGATCTCCACGAACTGCCGCTGCTCCACCGTCAGTTCCCTGGCCCGCCGGGCCGGGTCGATGTCGACGCCGTACTCGGTCAGCAGGTCGGCGGCGCGGCGGCGCAGTTCGCGCCAGCGGATCGGACGCGGCGCTGCGGCGCTCTGCCTGTTCAAGAAGAGGTTCTCGGCGACGCTGAGGTCCGGGAGGATGGTGGAGTGCTGGTAGACGCAGGCCACCCGGGCCCGCCAGGCGTCGGTGTCGCCGAGGGCCGGGGCGGGCTCGCCGTGGAAGCGCAGGCTGCCGCTGTCGGGGCGCTGCATCCCGGTGAGGACGGAGACCAGGGTCGACTTGCCGGCCCCGTTCCGCCCCACCAGGGCGTGCGACTCGCCCGGCCGGACCGTGATCCGGGCCTGGTGGAGCGCGACGGTGGCGCCGTAGCGCTTGGAGATCCCGGTGGCCTCCACGACGGGGGCCGGGAGCTCCGGTTCTGGCTCCAGGGCTGGTTCGGGCACTCGGTCCGGCACGGGGTTGCCGTCCTTTCGCTGGGGTGCTGCGGCGCTGGGTGCGCCGTGGACGAGGCGCCGGTCACTTGCCGATGGTGTTGCCCCACAGCGTCTTGTCGTCGACGTTGGCCTTGGTCACCAGCGGGGCCGGCAGCTGGTCCTCCAGCCCGTTGGGCAGCTGGATGATGGTGGAGTTGTGGTCGGTCGGGCCCGGCTTGAAGGTCTTGCCCTGGACCGCGGCCTCCGCGTAGTACAGCGCGTACTTGGCGTAGAGGTCGGCCGGCTGGGAGATGGTGGCGTCGATCTGGCCCTTGCGGATGGCGTCGAACTCGGCCGGGATGCCGTCGTTGGAGATGATGGTGATGTGCCCGGCGGTGCCGGCCGGCTTGAGCAGCCCCTTCTGCTGCAGCAGGGCCAGGGTGGGCTGCAGGAACACCCCGCCGGCCTGCATGTAGAGGCCGTTGATGTCGGGGTGCTGGGCGAGCAGGGTCTGCAGCTTGCTGGAGGCGACCGAGCCGTCCCAGTTGGTGACCAGCGGGTAGACGGTGATGCCGGGGAAGTTCTGCTTCATGCAGGAGGCGAAGGCCTCGGAGCGGTCCCGGCCGTTGATCGAGGTGAGGTCGCCCTCGAACTCGGCGACCTTGCCCTTGCCGGCCAGCTGCTTGCCCAGGAACTGGCAGGCGTTGGTGCCGTAGGCGCGGTTGTCGGCGCGCACCACCATGTAGACCTTGCCCTTGTCGGGCCGGGTGTCGACGCTCACCACCGGGATGTTCTTGGCGGCCAGGGCGTCCAGGGTGGAGGCGATGGCCCCGGTGTCCTGCGGCGCCATCACCACGGCCTTGGCCCCGGTGTTCTCAAAGACCTGGACGTTGGCCACCAGCTTGGTGATGTCGTTCTGCGAGTTGCTGATGGGCAGGGTGGCGTCACCGTCGGCGGCGACGAACTTGTTGACGTACTGGGCGTAGGAGTTCCAGAAGTCCGAGTCGGAGCGCGGCAGGTCGATGCCTATCGGCGACTTGGCCGCACCGCCCGAGGCGGAGCTGGTGGTGCTGCCCCGGTTGCAGGCGGTGGCGAGTGCGGCGACGGCGAGGACGGTGGCTGCTGCGGCTGCGGTGCGGGATCCTGCGAGCTTCATTGCTCACTCTTTTCTCTGCCTGTGCGATCGGTGTGCAGCGGCTGGGCGCAACGGAGAATACGAGGGTGGAAGCGGGGCCGACAAGGGGTGTCCTCCGATGAATTTTCCGGAAACTGGAGGGCGGCCGTCCGAAACTCCCCGGAGCTGCGCAAAAGCTGTTGGCACTGACGGAAAATTGCTGACGGCGACCGGGGCCACCGGGCCGCGCTGAGGCGTTTTCCGGCAAGTCCTCCGATGAATACTTGTGGGGACGGCGGGGGCTGGGTAGAGTTCCCGGCAGTTGCGGAACGAGCCGGGAGAACCCGCCTCCGCTGCTTCCTGATGGAACCTCAAGAATGGGCACACAGCGTGAAGTTGATGCGCATGGGACCGGTCGGTCAGGAGCGCCCGGCGCTCCTCGGCGCGGACGGGGTGCTGCGGGACCTCTCCGGCCTCACCCCCGACATCGACGGCGCGTTCCTGGCCGGCGGCGGGGTCGAGCGGGTGCGCGCGGCGCTGGCCGCCGGATCGCTGCCGCCGCTGGACGGCACCGGACTGCGCACCGGCGCGCCGCTGGCCCGGCCCGGGAAGGTGGTCTGCATCGGGCTCAACTACCGCGACCACGCCGAGGAGACCGGAGCGGCGATCCCGCCCAGGCCGGTGGTCTTCATGAAGGACCCCGGCACGGTGGTGGGCCCGTACGACCCGGTGCTGATCCCCAGGGGGTCGGTGAAGACCGACTGGGAGGTGGAGCTGGCGGTGGTGATCGGCCGCCGGGCCCGCTACCTGGACTCGCCCGCCGAGGCGCTGGAGGCCGTGGCCGGCTACGCCGTCAGCAACGACGTGTCCGAGCGCGAGTTCCAGCTGGAGTACTCGGGCCAGTGGGACCTCGGCAAGTCCTGCGAGAGCTTCAACCCGCTCGGCCCCTGGCTGGTCACCGCGGACGAGGTGGCCGACCCGCAGGACCTGGGGCTGGCGCTGTCGGTGAACGGCACCGAGCGGCAGCGGTCCGGCACCAAGAACATGATCTTTACGGTGGCGCACATCGTCCACTACCTGAGCCAGTACCTGGTGCTGGAGCCCGGGGACGTGATCAACACCGGCACCCCGGCCGGCGTCGCCCTCGGCCTGCCCGACCACCCCTACCTGCGGCCCGGCGACGTCATGGAGCTCTCCATCGACGGCCTCGGCAGCCAGCGGCAGACCCTCGTCCCGGCATGAGCCCGGGCACGAGCCCGCACAGCCCACGGATGAGCCCGAGCCCCGGTCCGAGCACGAGAGGCCCCAGCATGCCCGCAGCAGCGGCGCGCGTCATCGCCGTCGACACCTACGACATCCGCTTCCCCACCTCGCGGTCGTTGGACGGTTCGGATGCGATGAACCCCGACCCCGACTACTCCGCCGCCTACCTGGTGCTGCGCACCGACGCCGGCGACGGTCTCGAGGGCCACGGCTTCAGCTTCACCATCGGCCGCGGCAACGAGGTCCAGGTCGCCGCGATCGAGGCGCTGCGCCCGCATGTGCTCGGACGCTCCGTCAGCGAGCTGTGCGCCGACCCCGGGACGCTGTCCCGCGCCCTGATCGGCGACAGCCAGCTGCGCTGGCTCGGCCCGGAGAAGGGGGTGATGCACATGGCCATCGGCGCCGTCGTCAACGCCGTCTGGGACCTCGCCGCCAAGGCGGCCGGCAAGCCGCTGTGGCAGTTCCTCGCCGACGCCGACCCCGCCTGGCTGGTCAGCCAGGTGGACTTCCGCTACATCGCCGACGCGCTCACCCCCGACGAGGCGTTGGAACTGCTGACCCGCGGCCGGGCCGGAAGGGCCGCCCGCGAGGCGGTGCTGCGCGCCGAGGGCTACCCCGCCTACACCACCTCGCCGGGCTGGCTCGGCTACTCCGACGAGAAGCTGACCCGGCTGGCCCAGCAGGCGCTGGCGGACGGCTTCACCCAGATCAAGCTGAAGGTCGGCGCCGACCTGGCCGACGACATCCGCCGCTGCCGCACCGCCAGGGCGGCCGTCGGCCCGGACATCAGGATGGCCGTCGACGCCAACCAGCGCTGGAACGTCGACGAGGCGATCCGGTGGACCCGGGCCCTGGGCGAGTTCGACCCGTACTGGATCGAGGAGCCCACCAGCCCGGACGACGTCCTCGGGCACGCCGCGATCCGGGCCGCGGTCGCCCCGGTGAAGGTGGCCACCGGCGAGCACGTGCAGAACCGGGTGGTGTTCAAGCAGCTGCTCCAGGCCGGGGCGATCGACGTGCTGCAGCTGGACGCGGCCCGGGTCGGCGGGGTCAACGAGAACCTGGCGATCCTGCTGCTCGCGGCCAGGTTCGGCGTCCCGGTCTGCCCGCACGCCGGCGGGGTCGGGCTGTGCGAGCTGGTCCAGCACCTGTCCATGTTCGACTTCGTCGCGCTGACCGGCACCACTGAGGACCGGGTCATCGAGTACGTGGACCATCTGCACGAGCACTTCCTGGACCCGGTCGAGATCCGGCGCGGCCACTACCGGGCCCCCACCGGGCCCGGCTTCTCCGCCCAGATGCGCCCGGAGTCGATCCTCCAGTACAGCTATCCGGACGGTGCCTTCTGGGCCGCCGACCTCCGCGACCAACCTCAGGAGATCCCCGCATGAGCGAACTCACCGGACTGCGAGCCCTGGTCACCGGCGGGTCCTCCGGCATCGGCCTGGCGACGGCGCTGTTGCTCGCCGACCGCGGGGCGGCGGTCGCCGTCCTGGACCGGGGGATCGACGACCTGCCCAAGGAGCTCCAGGGCTTCCGCGCCGACGTCACCGACGACGCCGAGGTACGGGCCGCCGTGGCGGCCGCGGCCGAGGCGCTGGGCGGGCTCGACCTGCTGGTCAACAACGCCGGCATCGGCGCGGCCGGCACCGTCGAGTCCAACCCCGACCAGGTGTGGCACCGGGTGCTGGACGTCAATGTGCTCGGCATGGTGCGCACCAGCCGCGCCGCCCTGCCCTACCTGCGCGCCTCGGCGCACGCCGCGGTGGTCAACACCTGCAGCATCGCCGCCACCGCCGGGCTGCCCCAGCGCGCCCTCTACAGCGCCAGCAAGGGCGCGGTGCTCTCGCTCACCCTGGCCATGGCGGCCGACCACGTCCGCGAGGGCATCCGGGTGAACTGCGTCAACCCCGGGACGGCGGACACCCCCTGGGTCGGCCGGCTGCTGGACGCCGCCGAGGACCCGGCCGCCGAGCGGGCCGCACTGATGGCCCGTCAGCCGCAGGGCCGGCTGGTCACCGCGGAGGAGGTGGCCGCCGCGATCGCCTACCTGCTGAGCCCGGCCGCCGGATCGGTCACCGGTACCGCGCTGGCGGTCGACGGTGGTATGCAGGGCCTGCGGCTCCGGCCGCCCGCCGAGAGCTGAGCGAGAACCACGAGAAGGCACAGGAGAGTACCGACGATGCGCACGCACCCGCTGGGCCGCAGCAAGACCGAGGTGACCGAACTGTCCTTCGGCGCGGCCGCGATCGCCGGGCTGTTCACCGAGGTCGGCGAGCAGGACGCGGCGGAGGCCGTGGCGGCGGCCTGGGACGGCGGCATCCGCTCCTTCGACACCGCACCGCACTACGGCCTCGGCCTGTCCGAGCGCAGGCTCGGCGCGGCCCTGCGGGACCGTCCGCGCGCCGAGTACACCGTGTCCACCAAGGTCGGCCGGCTGCTGGTGCCGACCCCCGGCGCCACCGGCCTGGACGACCAGGGCTTCGCCGTCCCGGCCACGCACCGCCGGGTCTGGGACTTCAGTGCCGACGGCGTCCGCCGCAGCCTGGAGCAGAGCCTGGTCCGGCTGGGCCTCGACCGGGTGGACACCGTCCTGCTGCACGACCCGGACGACCACGCCGAGCAGGCCCTCACCGAGGCCTACCCGGCCCTGGAGCAGCTGCGCGCCGAGGGGGTGGTCGGCGCCATCGGCATCGGCATGAACCAGACCGCGCTGCCCACCAGGTTCGTCCGCGAGACCGACCTGGACGTGGTGCTGCTGGCCGGGCGGCTCTCGCTGCTGGACGGCAGCGGCCTGGACGAACTGCTGCCGGAGGCGGCCCGGCGCGGGGTCTCCGTGGTCGTCGGAGGAGTCTTCAACTCCGGTCTGCTGGCCGACCCCAGCCCCGGCGCCACCTACGACTACGCCGCGGCACCGGACGAACTGCTGGGCCGGGCGCTGCGGCTGCAGCAGGTGTGCGAGCGGTACGGCGTCCCGCTGCGCGCCGCCGCCGCCCGCTACCCGCTGCGCCACCCGGCCGTGGCCGGGGTGCTGCTGGGGCTGCGCGACGCCGCCCAGGTCGAGGACGCACTGGCGCAGTACCGGCGGGAGATCCCGGAGCAGCTCTGGGCGGACCTCGCCGCCACGGAGGGGGTGCGCTGATGCGGGTGGCCCTGTTCATCACCTGTTTCAACGACACCCTCTACCCGGAGACCGGCAAGGCGGTGGTGCGGCTGCTGGAGCGGCTGGGCCACACCGTGGAGTTCCCGCTCGACCAGACCTGCTGCGGGCAGATGCACTTCAACACCGGCTACCGCCCCGAGGCGACCCCGCTGGCCCGCCGCTTCGCCGAGGTGTTCGCCGGCTACGACGCCGTGGTCAGCCCCTCGGCCTCCTGCACCGGCATGGTGCGGGACAGCCACGAACTGCTGACCGGCAGCCGGCCGCCGCAGGTGTACGAGCTCTCGGAGTTCCTGGTGGACGTGCTGGGGGTGACCGACGTGGGCGCGTACTTCCCGCACCGGGTGACCTACCACCCGACCTGCCACTCGCTGCGGATGCTGCGGGTGGGGGACCGGCCGCTGCGGCTGCTGCGCGCGGTCAAGGGCATCGACCTGGTGGAGCTGCCCGCTGCCGACTCCTGCTGCGGCTTCGGCGGCACCTTCGCCCTGAAGAACGCCGGGACCTCGGCGGCGATGCTCGCCGACAAGGCCGACTGCGTGCTGCGCACCGGCGCCGAAGTCCTCTCCGCCGCCGACAACTCCTGTCTGATGCACATCGGCGGCGGGCTCTCCCGGATCCGCTCGGGCGTGCGCACCCTGCACCTGGCCGAGATCCTCGTTGCGACCGAAGGGGACGCCCGATGACGACCGGCACCGGGGACGGCCTGGTCTGGCTGGACACCCCGGCCTTCCCCGAGGCGGCCAGGACCGCCCTCGCCGACACCCAGCTGCGCGGCAACCTGCGCCGGGCCACCGGCACCATCCGGGACAAGCGGCTGGCGGTGACCGGCGAGCTGGCCGACTGGGAGCAGCTGCGCGCGGCCGGGGCCGCGCTGAAGCGCCGGACGCTCCGTCATCTCGACCGCTACCTGGTCGAGTTGGAGGAGTCGGTGACCCGGGCCGGCGGCACGGTGCACTGGGCCGCCGACGCCGACCAGGCCAACCGGATCGTCACCGAGCTGGTGCGGGCCGCCGGCGCGGACGAGGTGGTCAAGGTCAAGTCGATGGCCACCCAGGAGATCGGCCTCAACGAGGCGCTGGCCGAGGCCGGGATCGCCGCCTACGAGACCGATCTGGCCGAGCTGATCGTGCAGTTGGGCGGGGACCGGCCCTCGCACATCCTGGTGCCGGCGATCCACCGCAACCGCGGCGAGATCCAGGGGATCTTCCGGCGGGAGATGGCGGCCTGGGGCCGCCCGGCCCCGGAGGGCCTCACCGACGAGCCGCGGGCACTGGCGGAGGCGGCCAGGCTGCACCTGCGGGAGAAGTTCCTGCGGGCCCGGGTGGCGGTCTCCGGTGCCAACTTCGCCATCGCCGGGACCGGGACGGTCGGGGTGGTCGAGTCCGAGGGCAACGGCCGGATGTGCCTGACCCTGCCGCAGACCCTGATCACCGTGATGGGGATCGAGAAGGTGCTGCCCGCCTGGTCGGACCTGGAGGTGTTCCTGCAGCTGCTGCCGCGCAGCTCCACCGGCGAGCGGATGAACCCCTACACCTCCACTTGGACCGGGCGCACCCCCGGCGACGGCCCGCAGGACTTCCACCTGGTGCTGCTGGACAACGGCCGCACCGCGACCCTGGCCGACACCGTCGGCCGCCAGGCGCTGGCCTGCATCCGCTGCTCGGCCTGCCTGAACGTCTGCCCGGTCTACGAGCGCACCGGCGGCCACGCCTACGGCTCGGTCTACCCCGGGCCGATCGGCGCGGTGCTCACCCCGCAGCTGGCCGGGGTCGACAAGGCGCCCTCGCTGCCGTTCGCCTCCACCCTGTGCGGTGCCTGCTACGACGCCTGCCCGGTGAAGATCAACATCCCCGAGGTACTGGCCCATCTGCGGGCCGAGGTGGTCGAGTCCAAGCGCCGCAGCCACCGTGCGCCGACCCCCGAGGCACTGGTGATGCGGGCCGCAGCGGCCGCACTGGCCACCCCGCTCCGGCTGTCCGCCGCCCAGCGCAGCGCCCGGCTGGGCAGCCATCTGCTGGCCCGGAAGGGACGCATCGGCCGACTGCCGGGCCCGCTGCGCGCCTGGTCCGACAGCCGGGACAGCCCGCAGCCGCCGGCCGAGACCTTCCATGCGTGGTGGCGGCGCACCCATCCGGGCGAGACCCGGTCAGGAGAGAGCAGATGAACGCCCGCGACACCGTCCTCGGCCGCATCCGTGCCGCCCTCGCGGACGTGCCCGCCGACGAGGCCCCGCAGGACGTCCCGGTGGCCCGCGACTACCTGGCCGACCACGCCGGCGACGACCCGACCGGCCTGTTCGCGGACCGGGTGGCCGACTACCGCGCCGAGGTGGTCCGCACCGCACCCGCGGACGCGAAGCAGGCCGTCGCCGAGGCGCTGCGGCGCAGGGGCGTGCGCAGCCTGGTGGTGCCGCCCGGCTTCCCGGAGGAGTTCCTCCCGGACGACGGCCCCTGGCAGCGCCTCGGCGACGACCCGCAGCTGACCGTGGCCGAACTCGACGCGGCGGACGGGGTGTTGACCACCGCGGCGGTCGGCATCGCGGTGACCGGCACCATCGTGCTGGACACCGGCCCCGGCCAGGGCCGCCGGGCACTCACCCTGCTGCCCGACTACCACCTGTGCGTGGTCCGCGAGGAGCAGATCGTCGGCGACGTGCCCGAGGCGCTGGCCGCGCTGGACCCGGCCCGTCCGCTGACCTTCGTCTCCGGGCCCTCGGCCACCAGTGACATCGAACTCGACCGGGTGGAGGGCGTGCACGGTCCGCGCACCCTGGTCGTCGTCCTCGTCGGAGCGGAGCCGGTCGTATGAGCACGGTGGACCCGAGCGGCGTCGTGGACGCCCACCACCACGTCTGGGACCTCTCGGTGCGTGACCAGGACTGGATCACCGGCCCCGAACTCGCCCCGCTGCGGCGGGACTTCACTCTGGACGAGCTGGAGCCCCGGGCCCGGGCGGCCGGGGTCGGCGCCAGCGTGCTGGTGCAGACGGTCACGGTGGCCGAGGAGACCCCGGAGTTCCTGGCCCTGGCGGCCGGCAGCGATCTGGTCGCGGGTGTCGTCGGCTGGACCGACCTGACCGCCGACGGGGTCGCCGACACCCTGGCCGCGCTGCGGGAGGGCCCTGGCGGCGCGTACCTGGTCGGCATCCGGCACCAGGTCCAGGGCGAGCCCGACCCGGACTGGCTGGTCCGCCCCGACGTGCTGCGCGGCCTGGCCGCCGTCGCCGACGCCGGTCTGGCCTACGACCTGCTGGTGCTGCCGGAGCAGCTGCCGGCGGCGGCCAGGGCCGCCGAACTGCTGCCCGGTCTCACCTTCGTCCTGGACCACCTGGGCAAACCGCCGATCGCGGCGGGGGAGCAGGAGCCGTGGGCGACCCGGCTGCGCGAGCTGGCGCTCCGCCCCAACACCTTCGCCAAGCTCTCCGGCCTGGTCACCGAGGCCGACTGGCACCGCTGGAGCACCGCCGACCTGCGTCCCTACGTCGGGACCGCGCTGGACGCCTTCGGTCCGGACCGGCTGATGGCCGGCTCGGACTGGCCGGTGTGCACGCTGGCGGCCGACTACGGGCGGGTCATGGACACCGCCCGCGACCTGGTCTCGGCGCTCGGCCAGGACGAGCAGCGGGCGGTCCTGGGCGGCACCGCCGTCCGCGCCTACCGGCTGCCGACAGCATGAGGGCCCCGCCGTCCCCACCCCGGGGTGGGGGCGGCGGGGCCCTGCAGCATCAACGAGCCTGCTGGTCGAGCGGGTCGACTACAGCGGGCGGATGTTCTCCGCCTGCGGGCCCTTGGGGCCCTGCGTGACGTCGAACTCGACCTTCTGGCCCTCGAGGAGCTCGCGGAAGCCCTGGGCGTTGATGTTCGAGTAGTGGGCGAAGACGTCGGCGCCGCCGCCGTCCTGCTCGATGAAGCCGAAGCCCTTTTCGGCGTTGAACCACTTCACGGTTCCACTGGCCATGATCTGTCTCCTTCAGGGGCAGAGTTCGGGCGCCGCACTGTGCGGTGTCCGAGTCGCCGCGATGATCGCCCCGCTCCGGCTGCGACAAGACACAGAAGGCCGGAAAAACAAAAGTGCGCCCGCGGTCACTGTCAACCCGCCAGGCGCACACAACGTTCATGGGAACACCAAAACTGCAACGCCTTCAAAGCTAGCACACGCCGCGCCGACCCAGCCGTTCTTTCCGTCCGGGTCAGGCTGTGCAAGGCTGGCGGGTACGGACGCCACCCCCGTCCCCCCAGAATCCCTCCCCCCGACTGCGAGGCACGATGCGCGTCACCATCGCCGGTTGCTCCTTCTATCTGCAGGCGAGCGAGGTCGTCGCGCTGATGAAGGACATCAAGGCCGAGCCGGTCACCGGCGAGTCGGTCCGGATCGGACGGCGGAACTACCCGGTCAAGCAGGTCGGTGCGGTGATCACCAAGCAGGACCGCCGTGACTTCAGCGCCGCCGACGTCACCCGGGCGATGGAGAAGCTCGGCTTCACCTGCAGCCCGGCGCCCGCGCCGGAACCCGCGCCGGTCGTCCAGCCCGAGACCGGTACCGAGCAGCTCTGGCAGTAGCCGCCGGCCGGGCTAGCCGAGCGCAGGCAGGTCCGGCAGCGCGTCCAGATAGACCCACACGCCCCCCTCGCGGATGAACCTGCTGTTCTCGTGCAGCACGCCCTCCTCCCCGTGCTCGGAGAAGTGGGCCCGGAACTCGACCGTGCCCGCGAGGTGGAAGGGGCCGCCCTCGCTGCTGCCCAGCACCTCCAGCCGGGTCCAGCGCTGACCCGGGTCCAGCGCCAGCCGCGCGGGCCGGGTGCTGGAGTGCCAGCTGCGCAGCAGGTACGCGGTGTCGCCGACGGCGAAGGCGCTGTAGCGGGAGCGCATCAGCAGTTCGGCGGTGGCGGGAGCGGGCACGGGGGCCCGGCCCGGTTCGGGCGCGACGGCGGTGTGGAACGGCCGGCAGCACTCCTGGTACGGCTTGCCGAAGCCGCAGGGGCACTCGGCGTCCCCGCCGAGCGGCAGAATCGTTGCTGCCGGGGCGGCCGCCCTGCGCGCGCCGGTCTTCGTCGCGCCGGTCTTCGCCGTGCTGCTGCTGCGCGCCTTGCTGTTGCGGGCCTTGCTGCGTCGGGACATCCCTCGATTGTGCCCGCTCCGCGGCGCCCGTCGGGCCCGGGGCGGCAGCCGGTCACCCTCAGGTGTGGCCCTCGACGCCCTTCTGCGGGCTTTTCGAGGGTGCCGGCGCCTGCTCCGGCTGGTCCTTGAAGGAGATCAGCACCTGCTGTTCGGGCCGGCGTTCCTCCTGCCGCACCAGGGCGTCCAGCACCTCCCGGTCGGCCCGGGTCAGCGGCGGCTGGGTCAGCGAGCGCGGCCACAGCCGGCGGGCCCGCACCACATTGACCTCCGCCGCGTACATGGTGATCCGGGCCGCGAGGTAGAGCCAGGAGATCAGCCCGAGGACGGTGCCGAAGAAGCCGTAGACCTGGGTGGAGTGCCGTAGTTGATGGGCCACCAGGATCCCGCCGAAGGTCTGCAGCGCGGTCCAGAAGGGGCCGGCGATCAGGCAGCCCGGCAGCAGCTGGCGCAGCGTCACCTCCTCGGGGGTGAGGATGCGGAAGCAGGCCAGGTAGAGGCCGATGTTGACGGCCACCGAGCCGATCAGGCCGCCGACCCAGGCCAGTGCGCCGTGCGCGAGGAAGCCGACCAGGCCCGCCGTGGCGGTGCTGAGGGCCAGGCCGAGGCCGAGGGCCAGCAGCATCAGCAGCCCCCGGCCCATCCGGTCGAAGAAGCCGGGCCGCTCGGTGCCGGGGATGTTCCACACCTGAGCCATGGCGAACTGCAGGATCTGGGTCATCCCCAGCGAGCCGTAGAGCAGGCCCAGCGTGCCGATGGCGACGGCGGCCCCGGTGCCCTGCAGCGAGTGCACGTTGTCCTGCAACTGGTTGCCGATGATGGGGAAGTCGGCCAGCGCGGAGTGCAGCACCGCCCGCTGCGCCCCGGGGTTCCCGTGCAGCACGAAGCCCAGGCCGGTGGTCAGCAGCAGGAGCAGCGGGAACACCGCGGCGAAGGCGTAGTAGGTGATCAGCGCGGACAGCTGGCCGCCGCGGTCGTCACCGAACTTCTTCACCACGCCGACCACGAACCCCGGTGTCCGCCGGGCCTGTTGGGCCCGGTCCACCGAGTGCAGACCCCGTTCGAAGATGTTCACGCCGTCGCTCCGACTGTCGTGCCGTGCGGTTGGTGCCTCACCCTCCGCCTGCCCTGATCCGCCCGGACGATACCGGCAGGCCGCGGGGCACCGGGCTAACGGAACCGGGTGAGCTTGCGCTTCCCGGCCGCGCGCCGGGCGGCCGGGAGCCGCCGGTCGGCCTCGGCCACGGCGGCCCGCTGGCCCGCGTACAGCACGCCGTAGCCGAAGCCGGGCTCGCCGGCCCGGTGCGCGGCGGCGGCCAGTTCCGGCAGCGCGGCGCAGGCCAGCAGCGCGTCCTGACGCTCGCCCAGCAGCTCCTGGAGGTCCTTCATCCGCAGGGCCAGCCGCCCGGCGGACTTCCCCACCACCGGGCGGGCGCCCTCGGCCGCGTAGCGGGCCCGCTTGGCGGCCTTGCGCGCCTCGTGCAGGGCCTGGTCGTGCTGCGGACCGGCCGGGGTGGCCGACGCCTCGGCCAGGCGCAGGGCGACCCGGCGCTGCTCGCGGCGCGCGGTGCGGCGGAACTCCGCGACCGCGCCGCGGTGGGCCCGGCCGCGCAGCGGCGGCCGGGCGGCCAGCGCCTCCAGGCCGTCCAGCAGGACGAAGTAGCGCGGGCTGTCCAGGGTGGTGACCGCGCGCTTCCAGGAGCGCCGGTACTCGGCCGAGGCCCAGCCGTCGATCCGCTCGCGCACCGGCCCTGGGCACTCCGCCGCCGGCAGCCGCCCGATCTCCGCGCCGAGCCTGGCCCCCAGCACCTCCCGGTCCCTGGCCTCGCCGAGGACCGCGCCGAGCCAGCGCAGCTCCTCGGCCAGCGCCTGGCAGGGCTCGTCGGCCAGCAGCCGCCGGTGGGTGCGCAGGGTGCTGCGGATCCGGCGCACCGCGACCCGCATCCGGTGCACCGCGTCGGCCTCGTCCGCGCGGACGGCCGGGTCCAGGGCGATCAGCTGCTCCGTCTGCCCGCGCAGCAGCGCGGTGACGGCGGCGCCGATGCTCCGGGCCTCGCGCGGAGCCGGGACGACCGCCCCGGCACTCTCCAGGCCGAGCGCGCGGGCCAGTTTGGAGCCGCTGAGCGAGCGTCGCAGCCCGGCCCTGACGAGCCGCTGCTCCACCGCGTCCAGCAGTGCGGTGCCGCCCTTGACCAGCTCGGCCTCGACCTCGGTCCAGGCGGTGGGCGCGGCGGGGCCAGTGCTGCGGTGGCCGTTGGCGCTGCCGTTGCGCTGGGCCGGTATCACCGGCCTCACGGGCTGCGCCGCCGGCGCCGCCTCGGCGGGGAGCTCTGAGAGCCCTGGGAGTCCTGAGAGCCGCTCCGGGGCGAGCAGCTGCGCCGAGACGGCGTCCTGGGCCACCTCGGCCAGCGAGCGGTGCTCGCTGTCCAGCAGCAGCCGGCGGAGCCGGTGGGTGCGCAGCCGCACGATCGGGACCAGCTTCTCACCGCGCGCGTACGCCCGGGTGCGCTGGGTGAGCGCGCGGGGCACCCGTCCCGGCGCGCCGGCGCTCAGCGGCAGCTGCACCTCGCGGCGCCGGTCCGGGCCGACCGGCAGCTTCAGGTGCCAGCCGGCGTCGTGCCCGCCGGTGCGGCGGCGCAGGGTGATGCCGTGTTCGAGCAGCCGGAGGTCGACGGTGTCGTAGTAGACCGCGTCGAGGTCCTCCACCCCCGGATCGGACACCTCGGCGACGCCGGGGAGCCCGTCCAGAGCGGGAAAAGCCGCGTCCGCCAGGCCGTCGAACTTGCGTTCCTTCTCCAGGTGACTGCTCTTCATGCCCCTTCCCTGCCCAACACCGGCGGTGCCATACCGCGCCCGGCGAGGTTTCAGCCGACTCCCGCTGGCGGAAAAGACCTGCATGAACAGACTCGCGGAACGCGTCGAGGTGCGGCGGGGCCTCCGTTACGGCCCCAGCGGGCAGATGCTCGACGTCTACCGGGCGGCCGCCCCGCCCGGTGAGCTGGTGCCGACCGTGCTGCTGTGGCACGGCCGCCCCGCCGACAACCGGGCGGTGATGGCCACCCTGGCCCGGGAGGTGGCCGGCCACGGCCTGGTCGTCCTGGTGCCCGACTGGCGCACCGACGCACCGGACGGCGGCTGGGGGCAGTTGCGCGAGTCCCTGGCCTACGCCCGTACCCGTGCGGTCCGGCACGGCGGCGACGCCCGGCGGATGGTGCTGGCCGGCTGGTCCCTCGGCGGCCGTGCCGCGCTGGCCACCGCGCTGCGGCCGTCCGCCGCCAGCTCCGACGGCTGGCGTCCGAGCGCCGTGGTCGGCCTGGGCAGCAACTACCGCTCCGAGGACGAGCTGATGTACCCCACCGTGATGGAGGACCTGGCCCTCTCCCGGGCCACCCCGGTCCCGGTCCGGCTGCACCACGGCACCGCCGACGCGGTCGTCGACGTCGCCCGCTCCCGCGAGTTCGCCGCCGCACTGCGCTCCCGGGGGTGGCCGGTCACCCTCACCGAGTCGGACTCGGACCACTCCGGGGTGGTGATGGCCGAGTACGACAAGGCCCTCGGCCGCTGCCGCGGCGCCACCGCGGACCACGCGCTGCGGGCCGGCGAGGTGACGGCCCGGCTGATCGCGGAGGCGGCCGGGGTGCGGGTGGCCTGACCGGGCGCACACCACCTACTCTGGCCCGATGGACGCGGTACGGGTGTGGCTGGGGTGGGCCGACGGCGGTACGGGCGGGGCGGCCGGGGGTGCCGCCGTGCTGGACCCGGTGGAACGGGCCAGGGCGGCGGCCTTCGTCCGCGCGGAGCTTCGGGAGCGGTACACCGCCGCTCATGTGATGCTGCGTCAGGTGCTCGGCGGCTGCCTGGACCAGGACCCGGCCGAGGTGCGCTTCGCCCGGCAGGACTGCCCCTGCTGCGGCGGCCCGCACGGCCGTCCGGTGCTGGCGGGGGAGCAGCCGCCGCTGGAGTTCTCGCTGTCCCACGCCGGCGCCCTGGTCGCGGTCGCCGTGGCCGGGGCCGGAGTGCCGATCGGCGTGGACGTCGAGGCGCTGCCCAGGCCCGGCACGGTCGCCGAGGTCGGTTCCAAGCTGCACCCGGCCGAGCGCGCGGAGATCGACGCCGCAGACGACCCGGTGGCGGCCTTCGCCCGGATCTGGACCCGTAAGGAGGCCTACCTCAAGGGCCTCGGCACCGGCCTCGGCCGCGCCCTGGACCTCGACTACGTCGGCACCGGGCAGCCGGGCCCGGAGGGCTGGGCGCTGGCCGACCTGGCCGCACCGGACGGCCACGCCGTCGCGGTCGCGGTGCGGCAGTCGGAGCCGGTTGTGGCAGGGTTGGCCTGGTTCGGCCAGAAGCACCGGAACGACCAGGACTGAGGACCAGCGCCGCCATGACCGACCCCCGACCGTACGTCCTGCTCAGCGCCGCCATGTCGGTGGACGGCCGGATCGACGACTCCTCGCCGGAACGGCTGCTGCTGTCCTCGCCGGAGGACTTCGACCGGGTGGACGAGCTGCGCGCGCAGAGCGACGCCGTCCTCATCGGCGCCGGGACGCTGCGCAGCGACGACCCCCGGCTGCTGGTCAACGCTCCGGCGCGGCAGGCCCGGCGCAAGGCCGAGGGCCGGCCCGAGCAGCCGCTGCGGGTGGTGCTGACCGGCAGCGGCGACCTCGACCCGGCCCGGCGCTTCTGGCACCACGGCGACGCCAGGGTCGCCTACGCCCCGGACGCCGCCACCGGGGCGCTCGCGGCCCGGCTGGGGGCGCTGGCCGAGGTGGTGGGCACCGGCGCCCGACTGGACCCGGGCGCGGTGCTGGACGACCTGGGCGCCCGCGGCGTGCGCCGGCTGATGGTCGAGGGCGGGGGAGCGGTGCACACCCTGTTCCTGACGGCGGGTCTGGTCGACGAGATCCAGTTGGCCGTCGCCCCCTTCTTCGTCGGCGACGCCGACGCCCCCGCGTTCGTCCGCCCCGGGTTGTTCCCGCAGGACGCCGCGCACCGGATGACCCTGGCCGGAACCAGCGCCCTCGGCGACACCGCACTGCTCCGCTACCTGGTCGCCCGTCCGCCGCTGACCCCGGCCGACCGCAGGCTGCTGGCCGAGGCCGTCGCCGAGTCCCGGCTCTGCCCGCCCTCGGACACCGCCTACTCGGTCGGCGCCCTGGTCGTCGCCGAGGACGGCACCGAACTGGCCCGCGGCCACTCCCGCGAGGGCGGCGACCCCAAGGTGCACGCGGAGGAGGCGGCCCTGGCCAAGATCCCCGCCGACGACCCGCGGCTGCCCGGCGCCACCCTCTACACCACCCTGGAGCCGTGCAGCGTCCGGGCCTCCCGTCCCACCCCGTGCGCCCAGCTGGTGCTCGCCTCCGGCATCCGCCGGGTGGTGCTGGCCTGGCGCGAGCCGGCCCTGTTCGTCGCCGACTGCCAGGGCGTGGAACTGCTGGAGCAGGCCGGGGTCACCGTGCTGGAGTGCCCCGAACTCGCCGCCGAGGCCCGCGCGGTCAACGCCCACCTGGGCTGAGCGGCTCAGTCCGTCCGCTCGTCGAGGTCCGCCCCGTCGGCGGCGGGGTCCTGCTGCTGCTCCGGCCACACGCCGACATGGTCCGGCTCCAGCGAGACGCCGACCCGGTGCTCCATGCCCAGGGCCTCCAGGAACTGCCGGGGCAGCTGGATCCGGCCGGCCCGGTCCAGCATCGCGTACTCGCGCTCCTCCAGGGACTCCTCGCCGTGCTCGTCGGTGGCCAGCCGGCGCAGCACCTCGGAGCTGGCCCGGCCGTCGCGGACGGCGACGGTGCGGCGGACCTCGCCGGCCACCATCAGGTCGTGGGTGACGATCACCACGGTCGCCCCCAACTCCCGGTTGACGGTGCGGAAGGCCTCGAAGATCTGGGCGCCGGTCTCCGAGTCCAGCTCCCCGGTGGGCTCGTCGGCGAGCACCACCGAGGGCTCGTTGGCCAGGGCGACGGCGATGGCCACCCGCTGCTGCTCGCCGCCGGACATCTGCTGCGGACGCCGGTCGCCGCAGTGCCCCACGCCGAGCAGGTCCAGCAGCTCACCGGCCCGCTCGCCGCGCCGCCGCTTCAGCGCCCGGCCCCGGCCGCCGCTCAACTGCATGGGCAGCGCCACGTTCTGGCGGCCCGTCAGGAAGGGCATCAGATTGCGGGCGGTCTGCTGCCAGACGAAGCCGACCACCTCGCGGCGGTAGGCCAGCCGCTCCTTGGCGCCCATCGCCATCAGGTCGCGGCCGGCGACGGTGGCCTTCCCCGCGGTGGGCACGTCCAGCCCGGCCAGGATCTGCAGCAGCGTGGACTTGCCGCTGCCGGAGGCGCCGACCAGGGCCATCAGATCGCCCTTGGCGACGGTCAGGTCCAGCCCCTGCAGGGCCTGGACCTCGACCCCGTCGGAGGAGAAGATCCGGACCAGCCGGTCGCAGGCGATCACCGCGTCGTGCCCGTAGGCGGGCTGCTGCCGGGCGGCGGCGACCCGGCCGCGCAGCTCATCCAGGCTGGGTACGGTCTCCGGCCCGCCGTCCCCGGGACGGCCGCCGGTCTGCCCTTGCGCGGTGGTGCTCACCGTTGGTCCCCCACTCTCAACTCGACGCCGATCTGGCGCCTGCCGATCACAGCTGCCTCCACCACGACCACGCCGACCGCCAGCGCCAGCAGGGCGAGACCGGGGCCCAGCACCGGCAGCGCGGTGGCCTGTAGGCCGGCGTCGACGTCCGCTCCGACCAGGGCCGCGAGGTCCACCGAGGGGCCCAGCAGCGGCACCGCGGCCAGCCCCAGCCCGGTGCCCGCCAGCACCGCCGCGACCACCTGCGGCAGCGCTTCCACCAGGATCAGCCGATATCCCTGACGGGGCGTCATGCCCATGGTCCGCAACCGTACCAGCAGCGCTGCGCGCCCCGGGGCGGCCTGGAGCAGGGACAACAGCACCGCCAGTACCGCGAGCAGGGCGCCGGCGGCGATGGTGGCCAGGTAGAGCGTGGCCGCCCCGTCGGACTGCCGGTCGCCGTGCAGCGCGGCGAGCGCCTCGCTGTGCAGGTCGACGGTGGTCACCGTGGAACCGGAGCTGCGCGCCACGGCGGCCCGCAGCGCGGGGCCGTCCACCGGTCCGGTGACGTAGAGCGTCAGCACGTCGTCGGCGTGGGCCGAGACCTGCGTCCGGGCGGCCAGTGCCTGGGCGGAGGCGACCACGAACGGCGCCTTGCCCATCAGCACGGAGTCCAGGACCCCGGCGACCACGATCTGGAAGGACCCGGAGTCGTCCTGCACCGTCATCGGCGCCCGGCCCATGGTCCCCGCCACGTCGGCGGAGACCAGCACCGGGATCGGCCCGCTGCCGCTCCAGTGCAGCAGCCCGGCCGGGAAGGAGCCGCCCACCCGGTCGGAGACGGCCCGGTAGCCGTCCGGGTCGACCCCGTAGAAGTCGACCTCCGCGCCCACGGTGGGGAACGCCACCCGGGTCTGCGCCACCGGCAGCACGCTGCGCACGCCGGGTGCGCTGCGGACCGCGGCGACCACGGCGGCCGGGATCGGCGAGCCGGTGGCGGTCACCCGGGCGTCCGCGCCCACCTGGGCCAGCGCCGCCCGGTCCCGGGCGTCACTGACACCGCTGAGCACCTCGGTGCCGAAGACGGCCACGGTCAGCGCCAGCAGCAGGGCCAGCAGCGGCAGCACCGAGGCGGTCGAGGAGGCCCGCCCGGCCCTGGCCAGGCCGAGGAAGCCGACGGCGCCGCCGCGCCGCTGCGAGGGGCGGGCGGCCAGCCGCAGCGGCCACGGGTAGATCCGCATCAGCAGGAACGCCCCGGCCAGCCCCATCAGCGGCGGTGCACAGGTCAGCAGCAGGTCGACGCCGCCGCCCGACGCCAGCCCCTGGCGCCGCACCGCGACCACGGCGACCACCGCCACCAGCACCACGGCCAGTTCGGCGACGGTGCGCCGGCGGCTGGGCCTGGTCGTGGTCACGTCCTCGGGACGGCCGGCGGCCCGGAGCCTGCGGTGCCGCAGCAGTCCGCGCAGCGGGATCGCGGCGGTGGCCACCGCCCAGACCGCGAGGCCGGCGGTGAGCGCGGGCAGGGTCCGGCCGGTGGGCAGGAGCAGCAGCGCCAGGCCGATGCCGACGGCGGCGCCGGGGACGGTGCAGCACAGCGCCTCGCCCAGCAGCCGTCGGCCCAGCGCCGGCATGCTGCCGCCGCGTGCCCGCAGCAGCCGCAGTTCGGCGTCCCGCCGGTCCGCCGCGAGCCCGGCCGCCATCAGCAGCACCGCGCCGGCGACCCCGGCGGCGCCGGCGATGCCGACGGTGAGCACCGGGGTGATCGCGTTCGCCTCGGTGGTGAACTGGCTGAGGGCGTCGGGCAGGCCGGAGGTGAACTGCTCGCCCTGCGGGAACCCGTCACCGGGCACCCGGGCCGCCGCCTGTCCGCCTCCGGTCAGCAGGTCCGACAGCTTGCTCTGCAGCCCCGGGATGTCGTGCGCGTGCAGGGCGCCCTGCTGCGGCAGGAACCACCAGTACGCCTCCAGCCCGCCGATGGCCGGGAAGTACGGGACGGTGCCGGCCGCCACCAGCGCCTCGGCGTGCCAGGTGCTGCCGGGGTTGGGGTCGCCCTTCGGCGGCAGCGTGATGGTGGAGGAGGGGGCGACCAGCCGCGGCTCCGCGCTCCAGTAGTCCTGGTCCTGGTACCGGAGCTGCTGGGTGACCGGCTGGTAGACGCCGACCACGTGCAGCAGCACCGGGGCGCCCTGCTGCGGCGCCAGGTGCAGCACCTGGCCGAGCCGGATGTGGACGGTGGTCGCGGTCGCGGCGCTGATCGCGATCTCCAGCTCGCCCGGGGCGGCGGAGCCGGCGTCGGGCGCCTGCGGCATCCGGCCCTGGAGCAGCTTCAGCCGGGAGGCGTCGCCGTCCTGCCAGTCCAGGGTCATCAGCGGCGGGATGCCCTCGGGCCGGGCCAGCCCGGGGTCCATCAGGAAGTCCCTGATCCCGGTGGTGTGGACGCCGGTGCTGCCGCCGGTGGTCTCGGCCGGCACCTCGGTGAGGATGTCCGCGAGCTTGGAGCGGACCGTCGCCAGGTTCGACGGCGACACCGCGGACGCACCGCCGAGTTGGGGCAGGGTGCCGTCGTTGCTGAAGCCGGCCACCGCCTCCAGCGCCGATCCCGACACCCCGGCCTTGGCCAGCTCGCTGCGCAGCGCGCCGTCCTGGTAGCGGTCGTACCAGCGCGGGAAGCCGGCCGCGATGAAGGTGGTGGCCAGCACCAGCACGGTCAGGGCCAGCGCCGCCCCCGCGGCCGACCGCAGCCTGGTACGGGTCCACGGCGCCACGGCCGGCGGCCGGTTCCCCCGGCGACGCAGGCCCAGCAGGCCCAGCGGGCCTCCCCGGCGCGGTTCCTGACGCTCGCTCACCTGATCCCCGCTCATGATTCCTCCGGCTGCCGCAGCTGCCGCGCCGGGTCGCCGCCGCGCAGCCCCGCCGCCACCGCCGTCAGCAGCGGCACCGCGGCGACCGCCACCAGCAGCAGCACCAGCCGTTCGCCGGGTATCCGCACCAGTACCTGGGGCACCGGCCGGTGCGCCAGCGGGGTGATCACCAGCAGCGGTGTCACCAGCCGGGTCAGCGCGAGGCCCAGGCCGGCGCCCACCCCGACGCCGACCAGGACCGGCAGCGCCAGCTCCGCGGCGGTGCCGCGGACCAGCTGCCACCGTCGGGCGCCCAGCGCCTGAAGCACCGCCACCTCGCCCGTCCGCCGCCGTACCGCGCCGGTGGCGTCGGCGCTGAAGCCCACCGCGGCCAGGGCGACCGCCAGCGCGACCGCGGCCAGCAGCGCGGCCTGCGGTCCGGTGCCCAGCGGGTCGGTCAGGGCGGCCCCGGAGACCTGGTCCCGGACGTACACCGCCTCCACCCCCTGCAGATTGCGCAGCGCCGTGCCGACCCGGTCGGCGGCGCCGGGGGCGACGGACAGCCACCACTCGGCCGCCGGCAGCGGGGTGGCCTGGTCGGCCAGCGCCCGGCGGTTGTAGGAGGCCAGGTCCACCAGCAGGGCCCCGCCGTACTCGCTGGGGTCGGTGCTGCCGTACCCCGAACCCTGGACCAGTGCCGAGCCGTTGATCCCCTGCTCGGCCGCGCTCCCGGTGCCGGGCAGCGCCTTGACCGAGCCGGTGATGACCACCTGCACCGTGCCGGACCCCGAGGGGAGGGCCAGCTGCGAGCCGATCCGGGTGCCGGTGGCGGCCAGGAACCGCTGGTCGGCGACGGCCGGCAGGGCCCCGGTCGCGGTGCCGGCGGTGCCCGGGCCCAGGGTCAGCGTCCCGGAGGGGGTGTCGCTGCCCGGGTCGGCGTGGAAGGTGCCGCTGTCGATGCGCGCGGTCAGCAGCGCACCGCCGCCGGAGGCCAGGCCCAGCACCTTTCCGTCGACGTAGCTGGTGGGACCGCCGGACAGGCTGTAGACCATGTTGTTCTCACCGGCGTCGAAGGACGCCTTCCAGGCGGCGCCCGGCGGCAGGGTCGCCGCGGCGCCGCCCTGCCCGTGCACCGCGTGCACGGTGAAGGTCTGGGTGACCGCCCGGCCCAGGGAGACCGGGGTGGTGACGGTCATTCCGCTCAGCCACAGCGGGTAGGCGGGGGCGCCGCCGCCGGTGGCGGCGCCCAGGTCGAAGGCGACCGGGTGGGTCGCCCCGTCGGCGGCGACCGCGGCGGCGGCGAGGGTGTAGGGGAGGCCGTAGCGGTCGGTGACCTGGATCGCCACCTGGTCGGTGGCGGCGCTCATCTGCGGTTCGGCCGACGCCGTGGCGGACAGCCCGGCGCTGATGTCCAGCACGATGCTGTCCGGGCGGCCCGGGACCTGGATGCCCTCGGCGGCCGCGGACAGCGGCGGGTCCGCCAGCGAGGACAGCAGCTGCCGGGCGCTGCGGTCGGCCAGGTCGGCGCGCAGCGGGTACCGGTCCGCCTCCTGCCGGGTGTCCAGGGCGATCAGCTCGGCGCTGCGGCCGGCGGTCGCCGACACCGAGCTGCGGCCGACCGGGACCGCGCCGGTCACCCCGGGCAGCGCGGCGTACTGCCCGCCCTGCCCGAACGGCGGTGTGCTGTTGGCGGCCACCCGGATCTGGCCGCCGGTGTCGAACGCGGCCTGGTCGGTCTGCGACTGCTGCCAGGTGGCGATCTGGCCCAGCGAGAGGGTGCCGATGGCGGCGGCCAGCGACAGCACCAGCACCGGTCCGGCGCCCTGCTGCGGCCGCCGGGCCAGCTGCCAGCCCACCATGGCGGCCGGCAGCGAGCGTCCGCGCGGGATCAGCCGTTCGGCGGCCTTGGCCGCCATCGGTATCAGACGCAGCGTCAGCACCGTTCCGGCGCACAGCGCCAGGGTCGGCGCGGCGACCAGCACCGGGTCGATGCCCAGCTTGCCGCCGCTGTCCGCGGTGAGCACCCCGCTGCCGTCGCTCTGGGCGGCGTAGTGGTTCAACTGCCAGTAGGCGCCCACCGCCAGGCAGACCAGGGCCAGGTCGGAGCCGCCGCGCAGCAGTCCGGGCAGCGCCGCCCGGCGGGCCCGCCCGCGCCGGTGCTCGGACCAGCTCCTGGCCCGCACCAGGGTCGGTCCGAGCACCACCAGCGCGCTGGCGAAGGCCGCGGCCAGGGCGACCCACCAGGCGCTGTCCGGCAACGGACCGTCCAGCCGCACGCCGGAGCGGGCCAGCGGGCCGTAGCCGCCGAGCAGCCGGATCAGCGGGGCGGCCAGCAGCGGCGCGAACGCGGCCGCGGGCAGCACCAGCAGCACCGCCTCGGCGGCGGCCAGCAGGGTCAGCCGGCGCGGGGCGGCGCCACGGGCCCGCAGCAGCGCGTTCTCCGACTCCCGCTCCTCGGCCAGCAGCCTGGCCGCCAGCAGCAGCGTCATCATCGCCAGCAGGCACAGCTGCAGGACCGCCACCAGCAGCGTGGCCCGGGCCACCAGCAGCGAGTTCTGCAGCTGGTCCAGCAGCGAGGGCAGCACGCAGGTGGCGGAGAAGGGCCCGGAGCCGCTGCCGACGGACTGGTTGCCGATGCCGTTCACCACCGTGCGCAGGCTCTGCGCCAGCGCGGGCAGGCGGCCGCTGTCCAGGCCGCCGAAGTCGGCGACGACCTGCCAGGACTCCTGGTACTGCGGGACGGTGCCGTTGCCGAAGTCGGCGTCGTCGACCAGCAGCGGGCCGTAGGAGCTGGTGCTGCTCCCGGAACTGCGCGAGGCGCCCTTGCCGGCCAGCGGGTCGAGCTGCCAGTAGCGGTCGGCGCTGCTGCGCGGGGCGTAGACGCCGGTGATCCGCAGCCGCACCTGCCTGCCGCTGAGCCGGTCCTTGACGGTGACCACGGGGGTGCGGCCGCCGGTGGCCCCGAAGCGCTGGGCCGCGGCCTGCGGCACCGCGACCGGGACCGGCGCGCCCGGCACCGCCGTCCCCGGCCAGGCGCCGCTGACCAGGCGCAGTCGGGAGCGGTCCGGCGAGCCCAGCGAGGCGGTGTCGGGGTCGGCCCCCTTCGCCGCGCCGGGCAGGGCGTAGGGGTCGGACAGCGCCAGCGTCGTCGTGCTGGTCGGCAGTCCGGGGAAGGCCTCGGCGGCGAGCTGCCGGACCGCGGCGTCGTTCTTGGCCCGGTCCGCCTGGCCCGCGGTGCGGGTCAGCAGCAGCGGGGTGCCGGCGGCGTCGGTGGTGGCCAGGGTGCGCCGCACGCCGGCGTCGCCGACCGAGGAGGTGAAGCCGGCCAGTGCGGCCAGCACCGTGGTGGTGAGCAGCACGGTGAGCAGCGCCGCGGCGATCAGCAGGCGGTGTGCCCGCACCCGCAGCAGGACGAAGCCACCCACCTGAGCCCCCGTGTCTCGATCCGATCACCCCCGGTTCGCGGGCGATCCTGTCACGCAGGCCAGTGGTGGCGGAAGGGCCGCGGGTAAATCTTGACCGACCCGGTAGTGGACGGGAGTTGGCTCAGCGTGTACAGGTCAGCGGGTGCACAGGGTCAGGGGGTGTTGACCATCGACGCCGCCGCGTACACCAGGTAGTCCCAGAGCTGCTGCCGGTGCTCCTCGGCCAGCCCCAACTCGTCCACCGCCGCCCCCATGTGGCGCAGCCAGGCGTCGTGGGCGGCGCGGTCGACGGTGAACGGGGCGTGCCGCATCCGCAGCCGCGGGTGGCCCCGCTGGTCGCTGTAGGTGCGCGGGCCGCCCCAGTACTGCATCAGGAACAGTGCGAGCCGCTCCTCGGCCGGGCCGAGGTCCTGCTCCGGGTACATCGGCCGGAGCAGCGGGTCCTCGGCGACGCCCTGGTAGAAGGTGTGCACCAGGCGCCGGAACACCGGCTCGCCGCCGACCTGCTCGAAGAACGTCCGGGTGTCGAGGGTGCCTCGCTTGATCTGGTCCACGGCCCCATGGTCTCAGATGTTCGAGTCCCGGACGGCCGGGCCGGCCATCGTCCATACTCACCGGATGATCACATCGCGCGAGCTGCTGCAGGCCCATCTGGACGCCTTCAACGCCCGGGACCTGGACGCCCTGATGGCCGGATTCGCCGACGACGCGGTCTGGCGGACCGGCACCGACACGGTCACCGGGCGGGCCGCGCTCACCGAGCTGTTCGGCTGGGCGATGGCCAACATCCTGCCGGAACTGACCCTGCGCACCCTGGTGGTCGAGGGCGACCTCGCGGCCTGCGAGCTCACCGAGACGCTCACCCACGAGGGCCGGACCAGCGCCGTCCCGATAGCGGGCTTCTTCCGCTTCCGGGACGGCCTGATCGTCTCGGCCGCCGTCTACCGCGAGGGCAGTGCCGACCTCGCCTGAACGTCTCCTCGGATCGCTCAGGCGCCGTACGGCCGTCAGGCGTGGTGCACCGTGATGGTGGTCCAGGCGCCGACGTGGATCCGGTCGCCGTCCTTCAACGGGACCGGTGTGTGCGCCGGGATCGAGTCCGGGGCGCCGTTGAGGGTGGTGCCGTTGGTGGAGTCCTGGTCGATGACCACCCAGCCGCCGTCCGGCTGCTCCTGCAGCAGCGCGTGCTGGTGCGAGGCCCCCGGGTCCTCGGGGGCGGTGGACAGGTCGATCTCGGGCACGGTGCCGCGCTGGTTGCTGCGCCGGCCGATCCGCAGCTGGCCGCGCCCGGTCATGGGCACCCGCCGCTCCTGCGAGTACGGCGGGTAGTAGAGCCCGGCGGCGTCCGGGCCGCTGCGCGCCATCATGTCGTTGAAGTAGTCGCGGTCGGCGGCGACGGTGGCCACCCAGGTGACCCGGCCGACCGGCTGTGACGGCTGGGACTGCTGCTGCTGTTCCTGCGGCGGCGGCAGGAAGTAGTCGGTGCCGAAACCGCCGCTGGTGTCGCCGGTGGAGTACTGCACCCCGCCGTAGGTGCCCGGCTGGGGCTGCGGGGGCTGCTGCTGTTGCGGCTGGACGGGCCGGCCCGGCTGGGCGTAGCCGCCGGGCTGCTGTCCGTAGCCCTGCTGCTGCCCGTACTGCGGCTGCGGCGGCTGGGGCTGGCCGTACGGCTGCTGCTGCTGGAAGTGCGGCGGCACCGGGGACGGCTGTTGCTGCTGCGGGGGCTGCTGCTGGGCCCGCCGCGAGGGAGTGGCCAGGTCGTAGTCGTAGCCGCACTCCTCGCAGTAGCGGCCGGTCTGCGGGGTGCTGCAGATCGGGCACATCTCCAGACCCGCGGTCTGCGGCGGCTGCTGCTGCGCCGGGTCCGGGACGCCCCACTGCTGCGGCTGCTGCTGTTGCTGCGGCGGCTGGGCGGTCTGCGTGGGCATGGGCCAGCCGCAGTAGTCGCAGTAGTCGGCGGCTGGCGAGTCATGGCCCTGCGGGCAGATCGGCATGGGGAGCCCCCCTCTGGCTCGTGGGTGCAGCGCCCGGCCGGGCGGCCTGCTTCTTCAGGACGCGTGCTGCTCTGATCAGGGCGTCTTCTTGACCCGGACCGTCTTGGTGGACCGGGTCTCCAGTGTCATCGAGTCGGCCTCGCTGACGTTCTTACGGAATCGAACGGTACCTTCCTTCGGGTCCACCACGTCCACCACCTTCGCCAACAGGCGGAAGGTGTCCTCATTGCCCGATTCGTGCGCCAGCTGGACCGCCTTGCCGAGCTTGGACGTCGCGTTGTCCACATCCCCGCGCCGGTGGGCCTCCATGCCCTCCTGGATCGCCTTCGCCAGATCGGCCTGGCCGGTGTAGTGCGCCACCTGCGGGCTGATCTTGGTGGAGGCGGCGATGTCGTCCGTCCACACCGCCTTGACCAGGCCCTGCGACAGCACCTCGGTGGTCCCGTCCGGCTGCGGCACCACCAGGCTGATCCGCCCGGCCAGCATCTCGCTGCCCACGGCCGCCGACGGGACCTCGATGCAGACGTGGTAGTCGCGGCTCTCGTCGCCCCAGGAGCCGGTCGGGTAGTCCCCGGCCCTCGGGCCGGACTCCTTGCGCCGCCCGGACAGGTCCTCGACGGTCGGCGCGACCTGCTTCACGAACTTCACCGCGGCGTTGGCCGGCGTCCACACCCGCAGGGCCACGTCCGCCACCTCCTTGCCCATGGCGTTCTCCATCATGGCCCGGAAGTCGTCGGCGAGACCCGCGGGGTCGGCGACGATGTCCACGGTGCCGAGCAGCGCCGAGGAGATCCGGCGCAGCTCCTGGATCTCCCAGTCGGTGCCGACGCCGCGGCAGTCCGCGGTGAAGTGGCCCTGCACCCGGTCCAGGGTGCGCTGCAGGTCGTTGGGGTTCTCGTGCTCGTTGCGGCCGTCGGTGAGCAGGATGCCGTGCCGGATCGATATGTCCCGGCGGGAGTGGAACAGCTGCTCGGCCTTGCTGAGCCAGGTGCCGATGGCGGTCCCGCCGCTGGGGGTGAGCCGGCGCAGCGACTGCTTGGCCTCCTCCCGGCTGCCTGCGTGCGCCACGGCGAGCTGGCCGCCGCCCGGGTAGACCTCCTTGGCCTCGTGCGTCCCGGCCACCACGGCGAAGGCGACCCCGTCCCTGACCGCGTCGATCGCGGCGGCGGTGGCCTCGCGGGCGGCGCGTATCTTGTCGGACGGGTAGTCCATGGAGCCGGAGCAGTCCACCATGATCACCACGGCGGCGTCCGGGCCGTCGGCGAAGTTGACCGGCTGGGCGCTGACGCTGCCGCTGGTCCCGCCGCCGGTCGCGGTGACCGTGACGATCGCGTTCACCTCGCGGGCGCCCTCGGCCAGGTACTCGTTCTGGAAGATGTCGACGGCGAACTGCGGCAGGTTGGACTTGGCGAGCCTGGCCATGGGGTCAGATCTCCCGCTTCTCTCCCGCGCCCAGGACGGGCAGCGAGAGCTCGGTGGGTGTGTAGGGGGTGGACAGGGGGGAGGCGAGGCAGGGCAGCACGGCGACTGTGATGTTGTCGTGCCCGCCGCGCTCGCAGGCGAACCTGACGAGTTCCTGCGCCGCCTCCAGCGGCCGGGTCCTGGCGTCGGCGGGGACCACGGCGCCGAGGTCGGCGGCCGACTCCCAGTAGTTCCACAGGCCGTCGGTGCAGATCAGCACGACTCCGGCGGAGGGGGGCGCGAAGACGGTGGTGTGCGGCTCGACCTCGACGGCGTCCGCCCCCAGCCAGCCGGTGATCGCATGGGCCCGGGCGTCGGCGTAGGCCTCGGCCTCCTCCATCAGTCCGGCCTCGACCATCCGGGCGGCCCAGGAGTCGTCCACGGTCAGCCGTTCGGAGCCGGCCCGCTCGTCCGGGAACCAGTAGGCCCGGCTGTCGCCGACCCAGCCCACGGTGACCTCGCCGTCGGCCGCGATGGCGCTGACGATGGTGCAGGCGGGGGAGTTGCGGCTGGGCTCCAGCGGGCCCTCGTTCGCCAGCTCCTCGACCCGCTGCGCCGCGGCCATGATCGCGGCGTGCATCGCCGGCTTGGGGTCCGCGCCCGACTCCAGCGCCTCCAGCAGGTACTCACTCGCCGTGTCGGCGGCGGCCTGTGACGCCTCGTCAGGACGGGTCGCCGAGGAGACCCCGTCGCACACCACCGCGACCACGGCGGGGGAGCCGCCGGGACGGGAGGTGGCGGCGACGGCGAAGGCGTCCTCGTTGCGGTGGTGCCGGTGGCCGCGGTCGCTGACCCCGGTGACCCCGGCCAGCGCGCGCTCCTGATGGTCCCTCGGACGCGGCTGCGCCCGCCCGCAGGCCTCGCAGTACCCGTCCGCGTCGATGCGCTGTGCTCCGCACCCGACGCACACCGGGCCGCCGCCCGGGGCGATCACCACCACCGGGTTGGGCTCGGTCGGGGCGTGGTCCAGCTCCGACTCCGGCTCCTCCTCGCTGACCAGCAGCTGCGCGGGGGCGGCCAGCAGGAAGTCCCCGGTGGCTCCCGGCACATGCCCCTCCTGCGGAGCCTCTGTCCCGCCCCGCCCCAGCCCGGCCCGGGGATCCACCCCCACCACCGGCGGCCCTACCGGCCGCGGCGGCACAGCCCCGACTTCGCCGAGAGCCCCAGCCGGAGCCGGAGTACCTGCCTCGCCGCGGGTCCCGGCAGCGGCTGCCCCGGCCGCGCCGGGTGTGAACCCGCCGTGAGCGGCCTGCCCCGCAGGGGCCGCCGCCCCGGGGGACCCACCCTGGCTCACGCCGACTGCTCCCGCCTCCACCGCAGTTCCGGCTCCGCCGGGCCCGCCCGCCGCAGGCGCGCCCCCGCCGTAGGCGGCCTGCCCGGCAGGGGCTCCGGGCCCGGAGGGCATGTCGGGGCCCGTGCCGGCAGCCGCAACGCCGTGGGCGTGAGCAGCCCCCGCAGGGGCCGTCGCCCCGGAGGGCGGGCTCGCCGCGACCGTCAGGTCGCGCCCGCACTGCTCGCAGAAGCGGTCGCTCTCGCCCACCGGCTGCGCGCAGTTGGGACAGGAAAGGGTCAACTGGTCCATGCGCGCTTACACCCACGTCCTGGGCCGGGTGCGGTTGGCCCGCTCCACCCACTCGATCCGCTTCTCGGGCTGCTCCGCGAGACGCGCCAGTACCCGGTACGACTGCTCCAGCGCGAACCGCAGTTCCCGCTCCTCAGCCGGATGGCCCAGCAGCAGGATCGGTCCTGCACCCGCCGGACCGTCAGGACGCCCGGCCAGCACCCAGCCCAGGGCCTTGCCCAGCACCTCGACGGAGAGCTCCTCGCGGCGCCGTGCGTCCAGGCCGAGCCCGGTGAGCTGGACCGAACAGGCGTCCAGGTCGCCCTTGAGCGGTTCGGCCGCCGACCGCTCCCGCAGCCGCGCCCGCACCGCCGCGACCCGGGCCGCCACGTAGTGGTTGGAGGTCTCCGGGACCGACTCCAGCGCGTCCACCGCGCCGACCCGGTCGCCGGCCGCGAGCCGTACCCGGGCCAGCCCGAAGGCCGCGCTGACGTAGGCGCGGTCAGTGGTCCACACCAGCCGGTAGAACTCGGCGGCGTCCTCGCGCGAGCCCAGCACCTCGGCGCAGATGGCCAGCGCCAGCTTGGGCGCGGCCTCGCCGGGGAACGCGTCGTAGACGGCGTCGAAGGAGTCGGCCGCGGCCCGCGCCGCCGCCAGCGGCTCCGGGCCTCCGGCCGTGCCCGCGGCGACCAGCGCGGCGAGGCCGCGGTACCAGACCACCCGCCAGTCGTCCGGGTGGTCCGCCGACAGCGCGTTCAACGCCGCGTCCACGGCCGCGAGATCGCCGATCTCGATCAGCGCGCGCAGCTCCCGCAGCCGCAGCTCGACCGAGCTCAGCGGCGCGGAGCGGAGCGCAGCGATGACGTCGGCGGGCGCGGTCGCCATCAGCGCGGCCAGGAAGCCGGCGTTGGGGTCGGCCACGTCGATCCGCGGCACCGGCAGCGCCAGCGCGGCCGGGCGCGGGTCCAGCGCCAGCACCTGCGGGGCCGCGTCGCCGCCCGGCTGGAACGGCAGCGCCGGGGCCACCCCGGGGATCGTCGCCGGATGGCCCCCGCTCCCGTTGCCGGCGCCGTTGGCGCCCACGGCCGGCGCCGGTGCCGCGCCCGGAGCGGTCTGCACCGGCAGCGGTGCGCGGGGCGCCGGGACCGCGGCCTTGCGTCCGCGGCGCCGGCCGACCCGGTCCCGGCCGGGTGCGTCGAATCCGGCCGGACCGACCAACTCGGTGTCCACGACCCGCAGTTCCGCGCCGAAGAGGGTGGAGAGGGCGGGCCGGGGCCGGTTGTCCTGGAGCGCCAGGATCTCCCGCAGCACCCCGGTGAGCTGCTCCGCCATCTCCTGAGCCGAGGAGAAGCGCTTGTCCGGGTCCGGGTCGGTGGCCCGGACCAGCAGCCGGTAGAAGGACTCGTAGCGGTCGAAGACCTCGACGTCCTCCGGGCCCGGCAGGGTGTCCCGGTAGACCGTGGAGAACCCCTGGAAGTCGAAGGTCAGCACGGCCAGCGAACGGGCCACGGTGTAGAGGTCGGAGGCCGGCGAGACACCGTCGGTGGCGATCTCGGGGGCCTGGTAGCCGACGGTGCCGTAGATCGCGCCGTCGTCGTCCTGGCGGCGCACCGCGCCCATGTCGATGATCTTCAGCTGGTCCTCGGACTGGATCACGTTGTCCAGCTTGAAGTCGCAGTAGATCAGACCCCGGCTGTGCAGGTAGCCGAGCGCCGGCAGCGCCTCCAGGGCGTAGGCGATGGCCTGTTCGACCGGCAGCGGGACCCGCCGGCCGTCCGCGCCACGCCGCTCGTCGGCGATGTCCTTGAGCGACTTGCCGCCGACGTACTCCATCACGATGTAGCCGTCGGTGCTGCCCTTGGCCAGGTCGGGGTGCTCGACGAAGTTGATGATGCGGACGATGTTGGGGTGGTCGACCTCGGCCAGGTAGCGGCGCTCGGCGATGGCGACCGCCAGCGCCTCCTCGTCACCGGTGTCCAGCAGGCCCTTGAGGACCACCCACTTGTCGTTGACCCTGCGGTCGATGCCCAGGTAGATCCAGCCCAGGCCGCCGTGGGCGATGCAGCCGACCACCTCGTACTGGCCGCCGACCAGGTCCCCGGCGAAGAGCTTGGGACTGAACGAGTACTCGGTGCCGCACTTGGTGCAGAACCCCTCCGGGCGGCCCGCGTTGCCGTTGCGCGAACGGCCCACCGGGGCCTCGCACTTGCTGCAGTAGCGCTTGCGCTCGGGGACCTCGGGGTGCTCCTGGACCATGCTGCGCGGATCGGGGCGGGGCACCGGAGGCACCGTCACCAGCCCGGCGCCGAGCGCGCCCCGGCTGGACTGCGAGGTGCTGCTGCGGGTGCTGCGCACCGACACCGAGGAGCGGGTGGAACCGCTGCGGACCGACCGGGAGCGGCCGGAGAGCGAGCGCGAGGAACCGCGCGAGGTGCTGCTGCCGGAGCGGACCGACTGGGAGGAGGCCTGCTGCGGGACGCCGCTCGCGGCGGCCACCGGCGCGGGCGCCAGCCCGCACTCGGTGCAGTAGCCGTCGGCGTCGATCACTCCGTTGCCGGTGCACTCCGGCCGGGTGCAGGGTGAGCCGGGGCCCGCCGCCTGTGCCGGAGCGGCCGCCGCCGAGCCGGTGCCGGACCCGCTGGCGGACCCCGCGGCCGCGGCGGCCTGAGCGGGGACCGCCGCCGGTGCCAGCCCGCACTCGGTGCAGTAGCCGTCGGCGTCGATCACTCCGCCGCCGGTGCACTCGGGCCGTGTGCACGGTGTGCCCGTCATGGACGTCATCCCCGCCATCCCCCCATCGATCGACTGTTCGCCATCATGGTCAACCCCTGTACGGGCGCCCGTCCACCGGACTGCCCCCGCCGCCGTTAAGATCGCCGTCAAAACCGTTGCCGGGTGGTCGCAGCGCCTGCTGGTACCGCTGGACCGCGTACTCGGCGGCCCTCAGGTCGCAGGGTGCGCTCCACAGCATCCGCCGGGCCTGGTCGTAACGCTCGATCAGTTCCGGATCCTCCGCGACGCCCCGCCGCGCGGCCATCGCCTTGTAGGCGTCCAGCCGTCCGCGCAGCTCGGCCCGGATCGCCAGCGGTGCGGTGACCGCCGTCAGCGACTCCCTGGCCCGCTCCAACTCGCGCTGGGCGGCGCCCTCCAGGGTGTCCAGCAGCGGGCCGAGCCGGTGCCACTGGCCGTGCCGGCGCAGCTGGTCGGCCTGGGCCAGCCGCTCCCGCATCGCGCTGGCGGGACCGGGCACGGCCGGGACCTCGGTCGAGGCGATCTTGGCCAGCACCTCGCCGCGCGCCCGCCTGGCCTCGGCCAGTGTGGCGTCCGCCCGGGCCAGTGTCTCGCCGACGCCTTCGAGCCGCTCGTCGGCGTCGTCCCGCAGCCGCAGCAGGTCCTCCAGCTCCAGCCGGAGGTCGTCCACGGTGCGGGCGGCGCGGTCGTAGCGGCCGGTGTCCACGCTGCCGGGGACGGTGCCGCGGGAGGTCTCGGAGCCGCCCGCGGCCGGGTGCGCGGTCCAGAAGGCGAGCGGGTCGGTGACCACCTCGCCGCGCAGCGCGGCCAGTTCTTTGGTCATCTCCTCCAGCGCGTCCCCGGCCGGGTGCTCGCCGGGGTGCACGCCCACCGAGCGGGCCAGCGCCCGCACCCGGCCCAACTCGGCGGTGAGCAGGTCTATCCGGGCCGGCAGCGCGGACCAGACCGCGTCCGCGGCCGAGGCGATCTCGATGATCCGTCCGTACCAGCCGTTCATCCGGTCGACCAGCTCGGTCAGGCTCACCTGCTCGCTCATCCGGGCGCTGCCGGTGATCCCGGTGACGGTGTGGCCGCCCTGCGGCAGCTTCCCGGCCGAGACGGTGACGCCCCGTCCGCGCAGCAGTTCGGTCAGCTCGTACAGCTCGGCCTGACCGGGCCTGGCCCGCCGGGAGCGCACCGCCCGGGCGGCGGCCAGCGCCTCCGAGTAGGTGTCGAACATGGACCAGAGCAGCCCGAGGCCCGGCTCGGCCTGCACCCAGCGGTCCCGGGTGCGGCCGTTCAGCTCGGCGCCCTCCAGCAGGCGGCGGCCCGGGTGGTCCTGGAGCGCCAGCAGCGACGCCTCCACGGCGTCCCGCTCGGCCCCGAGCCTGGTCAGGGTGCGGTCCACCTCCTCCCGGGTCATCACCGGACCGTTCGGTCCTGTCAGCGCCATCCGTCCGCCATTCGTTCTTCGGTCCCCGTCGTCCCTTGAATTGTCGACCCTCGGGTACTCGTCCTCTGCACTCTCGTCACCTGGGCGGCCGGCTCAACCCGCGAAGTGCGGAACCGGCGCCCCCGGCGAAGCTCCCAGCGGCTTCAACCACTTGCTGTACTCGGCGGTCCACTGGTTCGCCAGGAAGTCCTGCATCGCGGCGTTGACCCTGCGGACCAGATCAGTGGAGCCCAGCTTCATGGCCACCCCGTAGACCTCGTGGTCCAACAGTCCGCCGACCAGATGAATGGTCGGGTCCTGGGCCACCTGGCCGGCGCCCAAGGCGTTGTCGGTGATGGTCGCGTCCACGTTGCCGAGCTGCATCTGCACCAGGCAGTCCAGCTGGTTGGCGACGGTGAACACCTTGGCGCCGTGCAGGTTGGCCTTCAGCAGGTCGAGACCGGTGGAGCCGGTCGCCGCGCAGACCTGCCTGCCCTTGACGGTGTCGTCCAGTCCGGTAATGGGTGAGGACTTGGGCGCGACCACCTCCTGCCCGGCGTCGAAGTAGGGCACCGAGAAGGAGACCTGCTTCAGCCGGTCGCAGGTGATCGTCATGGTCCGCACCACCACGTCCACCTGGCCGCTCTGCAGCGCGGTGATCCGGTTGGCGGTCGGCACGGCCAGGAACTCCACCGCGTTGGCGTCGCCCAGGATCGACTTGGCCAGGGCGTGCACCAGGTCGATGTCGAAGCCCTGCAGGTTCCCGGTGGCCGGGTCCCGGAAGCCCCACAGGTCGCTGTTGGTGTCGATGCCGGCGATCAGCTTCCCGCGCTTCCTGATCCGCTGCACGTTCGGCCCGCTGTCGTCCGTGCTGGGCGTCAGGCTGGTGCCGGTGTCGCAGGTCGCCGCGGCGGGTGCCAGCGCCGGAGCCCCGGCACTGATCCGCACCGCCTGCGGCCGCGGTTCGGCCGCCGAGCTGCCGGGCAGGGCGACGGTGCCCAGCAGCAGCGCACCCGCCGCCAGCACCGCCGCGCGGGTCCGGCTGCCCGTGCCCATGGCCATCAGTCGCTTCCTCGTCATCTGTCGCCCCCTCACCGGTACTCCGCCGCCCGGCGGTTGATGCCCAGCAGCGCCCCGGCGGCGGCCAGCGCCGCCAGTACGCCGGCGCCCTCGGCCAGCAGCGTGGTCGCCCCGCGCCCGTCGGCGGCCAGCTTCGCGAAGTTGGCCTGCTCATGGCTGATGGCGGCGGCCAGGCTGGAGTTCAGGCTGGTGAACGCCGCATCCGTGGTCTGTGTGGAGGCGGTCCCCGGCAAGCCGATGGTGTCCTGGACCGCGGTCGCGTACTCGCCGTTGTTGTTGGCGGTGCCGGCCGCGTCGTGCCGCTTGTCCCAGGTGCCGAACGCCGCCAGGGCCGCCTGCACCTGCTGCTGCGCCGCGGCGTCGCCACTGGTCATCTGGACGGCCTGGTCCAGGTAGCCGCCCTGGCCGGCCAGCTCGGTGCTGACGGTCTGCCAGAGGGTCTGGTAGTCGGTGGTGGAGCCGCGGGCCACCAGGTTGAGGTTCTCCGCGCCGCGGCACTGCAGCGCGGTGATCTGCGCCTCGTTCAGCACCTGCAGCGGCGCCGCGCCCCGGGTGTTGCTGGCCCGCAGATCGGAGGCGGCCAGGCTCTGCGCGGTGCCCAGCCAGATCAGCGCGGCGGCGGTGAACGCGCTGGCCGCCAGCAGACCGACGTTGAACACCCGGTTGGTGCCCCGGAACAGCCGGACCTGGGCCCAGACCAGCGCCGCCAGCAGCACCGCCCCGAGGCCGATCGCGGCCCAGGGCAGCGCCTGCGCGTCCGCGTAGTCGTGGTGCAGCCGCGCCGTCTCGGTGGTGTAGAGCTGCTTCGCCTCGGGGAGCATCGTGTTCTGCAACTGGCCCGAGGCGAACCGCAGGTAGGCGCCGCCCAGCGGCAGCCCCTGCCGGTCGTCGGCCCTGGCCGTCTCCACCAGGCCGGTGTAGACCGGGAGCTGGGCGTTGAGCTGGCGGATCTGGACCTGTCCCGGGTCGTCGGCGGCGGTGCTCCCGGCGGCCTTGGCCAGCAGCGTGGAGGCCATCGCGATGTCGCTGTTGTACTGCTTCTGCACCGCCGCGGTCTCGTTGCCGGCCTGCAGGAAGCCGGTGGCCGCGGTGGTGTCCGCGTCCGCCAGCGAGTGGAAGATCTGCGCGGCGTCGTCGCTCAGCGGCTGGCTGTGGTCCACCACGCTGGTGGCGGCGTTGGAGCTCTGCACGACCTGGGTCACCGTCAGCACGCCGAACACCACGGCCAGTACGGCCAGCAGCGTCCCCATGGTCCACAGCCGGCGCAGCGGGGAGCCGCCGGGACGGCGGCCGCCACGGCCGGGCGCGGGACTCTCGTCGGCGGGGCGCACGAGGGCGGGCGGTGACGGCGGCGCCGTGGCCACCGCCCCTCCGCCCTGCCCGTAACCCTGACCCGGCGTCGTCATCAGGCGCGCCCCCTTCCCCCGTCGCTCCCCTGCTGCGGTCCTTTGGGAGCAGTATGGCCAACCCCTGCGGCATCCACACGGGACTTGCGTCGATCTTGAGGTTTCGTCGCCCAGCTGTGACGCGGGCGGGACAGGAGCGACTACCAGCTGGGCCGGATCGGTCCCCGTGGTGCCAGTCGGGCCAGATCCGTCACCAGGGTGTGGAACCGCTCCGGCCCCAGCTCCTCGATCCACGGGGCCACCGTCTCCGCCGCCGCCTCGTCCGCGGCCCTGGTGCAGGCCCAGCCCCGCTCGGTGAGGACGACCAGGCGGGCCCGGGCGTCGGTGGGGTGGGGACGGCGTTCGACGTAACCCTTGCGGACCAGTTCGTCGACCAGCTGGCTGGCGGCCTGCTTGGTGAAGCCCAGGTACTCGGCCAGTTCGCCGATGGTCGCGCCGTCGGGGGCGAGCCGGACGAAGGCGTAGCCGTGTGCCGGGCGTACGTCGCCGAAGCCCCGTGCGGTACCGCCGGCCTGGACGCCGGCGACCAGTTCGCCGCTGAGGGCGAGCAGCAGTGCGGGCAGGGCGCGGACGTCGGCGGCACGGGAGTCGTTCATGCGCCAAGTCTGCCATGGAAGGACAAGCGGCTTGACTATCGATGGGCAAGCAGCTTGACTATCCACAGAAGGACAAGCCGCTTGACCATCAATCCGGGGAGCCATCATGCCTGTCATCCGCAGTGCCGACGCCACCGTCCACGAGATGCACGGATCCCGCTTCGTCGCCCACGCCAACGCCGGTACCGGCAGCAAGGAGATCTGCTCCTGGCGGGTGGAGATCCCCGCCGGAACCACCGGCGTCCCGCACACCGTCAGCCGCGAGGAGGTCATCCACGTCCTCACCGGCGCCCTGCGCTTCACCGTCGACGGAGAGGCGGCCGACCTGGTCCCCGGCGACACCGTGATCGTCCCGGCCGGAGCCCGTTTCGGGGTGGACAACCCCGGCGGCGAGCCCGCCACCATGTGGACCGTCACCAGCGTCGGTCTGACCGCCACGCTCGCCGACGGCAGCACCGTCACCCCGCCCTGGGCCAACTGACGCGACGGTGAAGACGGTGAAGGGGCAGAACGACGGCCGGCGGCCCGGCGGAGGACACCCGCCGGGCCGCC
>NZ_JBEUKS010000016.1:0-220575 GCF_042510965.1 Streptacidiphilus jeojiensis | reverse complement strand
GGCGCCCGAGCCGTCACCCGCGCCCGCCGCGCCGGCCCCGGCCGGCTCCACCGCCGGCAAGGCGGCGGCCGCCGTCACCGCGCTGCTGCTGGCCCTCGGCCTCACCGCGATCGGCGGCGCCGGCGGAGCCCGGGCCTGGGCCGATCCGTCCGGCCCCGCGTCCGCGCAGGCCGGAACCACCGGGCCGGGCGCCCTGGCCTTCGACTACCCGTCCGGCCGTGACGACGACCCCATCGACACGCTGACCTCCGGGGCATGCCCGCACGCCACCGACCAGCTGATGGCCTCCATCAAGGGTGCGGGCTTCCCGGCGGGCGGAACCTCGCTGCTGGGCCTGTCGCCGGTGTCGATCTACCCCGAGGCCGCCAACGGCGGCTATGTGGTGCCGCTGCCGCAGACGCTGCGGGAGACCGCCAGCGCGGCCGGGGTCACCCTGCGCGGCGCCTACACCGTGGACGTCTACTGCCGGACCCGCTTCAACCCGGCCCACCTCAGGGACTTCACCGGCACCCTGGACTTCACCGCGCCGCGGAGCTGGAAGGCGAAGGACGTCGCCCCGGCCGGCTCGATCCATGCCGCGGTCAAGGCCGCCGCGACCGCCCTGGCCACCCCGTCGGCGGCCCCGACGGTGGTGGCGGAACCCGCTGCCGCCCCCGCCGCCCCCTCGGCCGGTACCCCGGTCGGCTCGGTGGTGGCCATGGCCGGCGGCGGACTGCTGCTGGCCGGCCTCGGCACCGGCGCGCTGCGCCGGCAGCGGGCCAGGGCCAGGGCGGCCGGACGATGACGCTCACCGCACCCCCGCCCGCCGCTCCGCAGGAGCCCGCACCGGCCGGTCCGGCGGTCGCGCCGCGGAAGCCCCCGCGGCCACGGCGCCCGGGCCGACCGGACGCCGCGGGCGCCTACGGCACCGCCCTGCTGATCCTGGCCGCCCTGGTCTTCGGGCTGCTGCTGGACATCGGCCCGGTCGGCGACGTCCGGCACGCCAGGGACCGCGAGACCAGCTACGCGGCGCTGCGCAAGGACCTCGCCGAGGGCACCATCCCGGTGGGGCAGACCGACAGCAGCGGCGCCCTGGTGCGCCAGGGCCGCCCGGTAGCGCTGCTGACCATCCCTCAACTCGGTTTGAAGGAAGTGGTCCTGGAGGGGACCACCTCCGGGGTGCTGGCCACCGGAGTGGGACACCGCCGGGACACGCCGCTGCCGGGGCAGGCCGGCACCAGTGTGCTGATGGGGCGTCAGTCGGGCTTCGGCGGTCCCTTCGGCCACCTGGCCGACCTGCGGCCCTCGGAGACCTTCACGGTCCTCACCGGCCAGGGCACCCAGACCTTCCGGGTGCTGGACGTGCGCCGGGCCGGCGACCCGGTGCCGCCCGCCCTAGCCGACGGCGCCGCCCGCCTGGTCCTGGTCACCGCCGACGGCCCGGCGTTCACCCCGGACGGACTGCTGCTGGTCGACGCCGACCTGGTCGGCAAGGTCCTCCCGGCGCCCGCCCGTCCGCTGGGCAGCGACGGGCTCGCGGCCGCCGAGAAGCCGATGGGGGTCGACCCCTCGGCCTGGGTGCCGCTGGTGCTGTGGGCCGAGGCGCTGCTGCTGGCCGCCGTCGGGGTGACCCTGGCCCGGCTGCGCTGGGGCCGCTGGCAGGCCTGGATCTGCGGCGTCCCGGTGCTGGGCGCGCTCGGGCTGTCCGTGGCCGACCAGGTGGTCCGGCTGCTGCCCAACCTCATCTGAACCGATCGTCAGGATCTGAAAGGCCATCATGTCGGTTACCCCCAGCAGTGCAGAGACGGTGGAGATCCCCGCCGTGGTGGAAGGCCAGGGGCGGGAGGCCGCCCGCCCAGGCGGGCTGGAAGCCCTCGCGGTCTCGGCCTGGTTCGGCGACCACAAGGTGCTGCAGCAGGTCTCGCTGCGGATGCCGGCCGGTGAGGTCACCGCGCTGATCGGCCCCTCGGGCTGCGGCAAGTCCACCTTCCTGCGCATCCTCAACCGGATGCACGAGCTGGTCCCCTCCGCCACCCTCAGCGGCGAGGTGCTGCTGGACGGCGAGGACGTCTACGCCCCGGGCCGCCGCCTCACCGACGCCCGGCGCCGGATCGGCATGGTGTTCCAGAAGCCCAACCCCTTCCCGGCGATGTCCATCTACGACAACGTCACCGCGGGCCTCAAGCTCACCGGCGTCAGGACCGGGCGCGGCGAGCGGGACCTGCTGGTGGAGGAGTGCCTGACCAAGGCCGGGCTGTGGAAGGAGGTCAGGGACCGGCTGCGGCAGCCCGGCGGCGCCCTGTCCGGCGGCCAGCAGCAGCGGCTCTGCATCGCCCGCTCGCTCGCGGTCCGGCCGCAGGTGCTGCTGATGGACGAGCCCTGCTCGGCGCTGGACCCCACCTCGACCCGGCGGATCGAGGAGACCATCAGGGAGCTGGCGGACGAGGTGACCATCGTCATCGTCACCCACAACATGCAGCAGGCACAGCGGGTCTCCGACCGCTGCGCCTTCTTCCTGGCCGCTCAGGGCACCCCCGGCGGCATCGTCGAACACGGCCCCACCGGGGCCATGTTCGACGCACCGCAGGACCAGCGCACCGCCGACTACGTCAACGGCCGCTTCGGCTGAGCCGGTTACATCCCCAGCTCGGCCGTCTGCACCCGGTCCACGGCCTCCTTGTCACCCTCCAGCTCGACCTGGGCCTGGTCCTGACGTCCCATCACAAACAGCAGCAGCTCTCCCGGCTCGCCGGTGACGGTGACCACCGGCGCGCCCTTGCGGGCGACCGCGGTCTGCCCGTCCGGGCGGCGCAGCACCAGTCCGGAGGGGGAGCGGCGGCCGTTCATGGAGGCCGACTGGGCCAGTCGCCTCCAGAGCACGTCGGCGAACTCGGGGTCCAGCACCCGCGGCGCCCAGCCGTCCTGGGCGCGGCGCACGTCCTCGCCGTGGACGAAGAACTCCACGGTGTTGGCGAGCTCGTCGGCGCCGGGGATGCCGAACAGGGACAGCCGCGGCGGCCCGGTGCGGATCAGCTCCAGCAGTTCGGGATAGGGCTTGGCGGCGAACTCGCCCTGGATCTTGGCGAGCCGTCCGGCCAGGGGCTTGATCATGATGCCGCCGGCCGCGTCGGGACGGCGCTCGCGGACCACGACGTGTGCGGCCAGGTCCCGGGTGGTCCAGCCCTTGCAGAGGGTGGGCGCGTCCGGTCCGGCGCTCTCCAGTAGGTCAACCAGCAGTAGGCGTTCGCGTCGGGCATGGTTCGACATGCGTTCAGCCTACGTCTGATGGGTCGTCAATGCGCGGCCTCATTCCTCCGGACGGCCCCGGACGGCCCCGGACTGTGCCGAACCGCTCACCGCAGCGGCGCGGTGAGCTGCGGGCCGGCCGGGTCGTGCTCGATGGCGCAGGTCGCGGTGCGCCGCCCGCCCCGGTAGGAGGCCAGGTCGGGCCAGATCACCCCGCCGACCACCAGCGGCCTGACGGTCTGCCGGGCCCGGACCGGGGCGGTGACCGGATAGCAGAGGCTGTTGGCCTTCTCGACGAGGGCGACTCCGGTGGTCAGCCCGGCCGGGAGCTGCAGCAGCCCGATCACCTGGCCGTCGTGCGGCTGGTGGCAGTCCTTCCTGCTGTAGCGGGAGGTGGCTCCGGTGTGCCCGGGGGCGTCGAAGCAGTCGCCGGGGCGGAGCAGCAGGTAGGGCAGGGTCTGCGGAACCGGCGAGGGGGACGGCGGGGGCGGGCTGCTGGGCACCGGGCTGGGGCTCGGACTGGCGCTCGGCGAGGCGGAGGCCGGGGCGGTGGCGGCCTTGCGGTGGCCGCCGCCGGCGAGGACCACCACCAGTACGGCGGCCACCACCAGCGCCAGCAGCCCGGCGGCCACCGCGAACGTGCGCCGCCGGGCCGTGGGCCGGTTCGTGCTCATGTTCCCCAGGATGCCCGCTGGGCGGGTCTCAGCGCAGCGGTGCGGTCAGTTTGGTGCCGCCGATGTCGATGGTGAGCACGCAGTACCCGGTGTGGTCACCGTTCCTGTAGGCGTCCAGCACCGGGTAGAAGACACTGCCGGAGAGGTCCGGGCTGCCCGGCTGCCGCTGGTAGACCGTGGAGTTGATGGGGTGGCAGATGCTGTCGGCCTTGGAGCTGATGGCGTCGTCCGTGGTCAACCCGCTGGGGATGGTCACCACGGCGGTCACCTGGCCGTCGTGGGAGCTGGAGCAGTTGCGCACGGTGATGTCGTCGACGGTGAAGGTGATGGCCGGGTCGCTGTAGCACTGACCCTTCTTCAGCTCGACCGCCTTGTAGGTGAGGTCGCTGGAGGAGGCGCTGGGCAGCGCGCTCGGCAGGTCACTGGGCAGATCGCTGGGGAGGTCGCTGGGCAGCTCGGACGGCAGGGACGAGGGCAGCGTGCCGGAGGGCAGCGCCAGCGGGGAGCTCTGCGACGCGACCGGGGTGTCGCCGTTCCCCGAACCGTGCATGGCCACGGCTATGCCGGTGCCGACGATGGCCAGCGCGACCACCGAGCCGACCACGATGGCGACGGTCTTGCCCCGTCCGCCGCCGTTGCCGCCACCGGGCGGCCCGTACGGCGGCTGGAGCTGTCCCGGGTACTGCGGCGGCCCGTACGGGGGCTGCTCCGGCTGGCCGGGGTAGGGCGGCTGGCCCGGGTACTGGGGCTGGTTGGGGAAGTTCTGGTACTGCGGCGGCCCCGGATAGGGCTGCGGCGGACCGAAGCCGGGAGCGGGCTGCTGCGGGGGCTGCTGCGGCGGCTGGTCCTGGCCGCCGTAAGGCGGTTGCTGAGGAGGCGGCGGGTAACTCATGGCGTACACAATGCCGGTAGGTAAGGGGTCGATGAGAGCCAGGTCGAACAAAAAGCCTCATCGACTCGGCCGGATCCGGGGAATTCACCTGGATCATCCCCATAAGTCCGTGCTGCGCCCCGCCGGCCCGCCGCCTTGGCACAATGGACGGCATGTCCGCCTCTCCCGCCGCCCCCGGCAGCACCGCCCTGGCCCCCGAGGTCGCCGCACGTCTGAAGCGCGACCCGCAGGGGCTGGTCCCCGCCGTCGCGCAGCAGTACGACACCGGGGAGGTGCTGATGATGGGTTGGATGGACGACGAGGCCCTGCACCGCACCCTCACCACCGGGCGCTGCACCTACTGGTCCCGCAGCCGCAGCGAGTACTGGGTCAAGGGCGACACCTCGGGCCACCTCCAGCTGGTGAAGTCGGTCGCCCTCGACTGCGACGGCGACACCCTGCTGGTCCAGGTCGACCAGGTCGGCGCCGCCTGCCACACCGGCGACCGGACCTGCTTCGACGCCGGGCAGTTGCCGGTCTCGGCCCCCGGCACCACCTCGACCTGATCGGATACGCTGCGCAACCATGACCACCGGCACCGTCAGCCCCGATCTCGAGACCTTCCGCAAGCTCGCCGTGGACCGCCGGGTCATTCCGGTGGTCCGTCGGCTGCTCGCGGACGGGGACACCCCCGTCGGCCTGTACCGCAAGCTCGCCGCCGAACGCCCCAACACCTTCCTGCTGGAGTCCGCCGAGCAGGGCCGGTCCTGGTCCCGGTACTCCTTCGTCGGCGTCCGCAGCAGCGCGGCACTGACGGTGGACCAGGAGGGACGGGCGTGCTGGCTCGGCGAACCGCCGGTCGGGGTGCCCACCGAGGGCGACCCGCTGGAGGTGCTGCGGGCCACCGTCGAGGCCCTGCACACCCCCCGAGACCTGCACCGGGACGGTGAACTCCCGCCGTTCACCGGCGGGATGGTCGGCTACCTCGGCTACGACGTGGTCCGCCGGCTGGAACGGCTGCCGGTGATCGCCCCGGACGACCTGGGCCTGCCCGAGCTGACCATGCTGCTCGCCACCGACCTGGCCGTGCTGGACCACGCCAACGGCACGGTGATACTGATCGCCAACGCGGTGAACCACGACGACCGCCCCACCGGCGTCGACGCCGCCCACGCGGACGCCGTGGCCCGGCTGGACGCGATGACCGCGGACCTGGCCCGCCCGGTGGACGCCGGCGCCGCCTCACTCACCCCGGTCGCCTCGGTCGACGCCGTCTCGCCCTTCGGTGGTGCCCCCTACCGGGGCGCCGTCGAGGAGGTCAAGGAACGGATCAGGGCCGGCGAGGCCTTCCAGGTGGTGCCCTCGCAGCGGTTCGAGGTCCCCTGCCCGGCCAGCGCGCTGGACGTCTACCGGGTGCTGCGGGCCACCAACCCCAGCCCCTACATGTACCTGTTCCGCTTCGCGGGCACCGCCGGCGGCGCCGACTTCGACGTGGTCGGCTCCAGCCCCGAGGCGCTGGTCAAGGTCGAGGACGGGCGGGCCATGGTGCACCCCATCGCCGGCACCAGGCACCGCGGCGCCACCCCCGAGGAGGACGCCGCCCTGGCCGCCGAGCTGCTGGCCGACCCCAAGGAGCGCGCCGAGCACCTGATGCTGGTCGACCTCGGCCGCAACGACCTGGGCCGGGTCTGCGCCCCCGGCAGCGTCGAGGTGGTGGAGTTCATGACGGTGGAGCGCTACAGCCATGTGATGCACATCGTCTCCACCGTCACCGGCCGGGTCGCCGCCGACCGCACCGCCTTCGACGTGCTCACCGCCTGCTTCCCGGCCGGGACGCTGTCCGGGGCGCCCAAGCCCCGCGCCATGCAGATCATCGAGGAGCTGGAGCCCACCCGGCGCGGCCTCTACGGCGGCTGCGTCGGCTACCTGGACTTCGCCGGCGACTCCGACACGGCCATCGCCATCCGCACCGCGCTGATCCGGGACGGCAGGGCCTACGTCCAGGCCGGCGCGGGGGTGGTCGCCGACTCGGTGCCCGAGAGCGAGGACGCGGAGTGCCGCAACAAGGCCGCCGCCGTGCTCCGGGCGGTGGCGGGCGCGAGCACCCTGCAACCGGTGCGGTGACCCTGCGTCCGGCCGCGGCGCGGGCTCAGGGCACACTGGAACGGTGACCGCGCTGCCCGTGACCGAACCAGAGACCGAGACCCCTGACGGGACCCCCGCCGAGGACGCCGCCCCGCGCCGTCCGGACCGGCGCAGCCTCGCCCTGATGCTGCTGCTCACCGTCGTCGGTGCGGCCGTGGTGCTGCTCGCCGCCGGACAGACCTGGGCGCACGGCAGCGTCGCCTTCCAGACCACCCGGCTCAAGGTCTCCGCCAGCGGCTCCGAGACCAGCGGACTGCCCGGGGCGCTGGCCCTGGTGGCGCTGGCCGCCGCGGTGGCCGTCTTCACCGTGCGCGGCGTCGGCCGGGCCGTGGTCGGCGCGCTGCTGGCCCTGGCCGGTGCCGGAGTGGCGGTGACCGCCCTGCTCGCCGCCACCGGGGACGGCGCCCTGGACAGCAAGGCCGCCCGCGCCGTCGGCCTCACCAAGGCCACCGCCACCGGGGTCGGCCACACCCTCTGGCCCTGGGTCGGGGCGCTGGGCGGCGTCCTGCTGCTCCTCGGCGGGCTGCTGGTGCTCGCCAGGGGCCGCGACTGGCCGGGCATGTCCGCACGCTACGACGCCCCCGGGAAGGCGGCTGGCCGCCCCCGCGGAGCCGCCGCGAAGCGCGCCACGCCCGACCAGGAGACCCCGGCCGACCTGTGGAAGGCCATGGACCGGGGCGAGGACCCGACACGTTAGGTCACAGTGGGCCACCCCGCACGGCGGCGCGGACCGGCGTACGGAACAATGTGCAGCGAGAGTCAGCATTGAGAGACACCGTGCAACCAAGGAGCAGCAATGTCGGGTAGTGCCCACGGACACACCACCGCCGCCTGGACCGGGGTGACCATCTCCTTCATCGGCTTCTTGCTCGCCGGTGTGGCCATGGTCATTCCCAGCCCGATCCTGGTCATCGTCGGACTCGTGCTGGCCCTGGTCGGCCCGGGCGTCGGCAAGATGCTGTCGGCGGCCGGCTACGGCAAGAAGGTCGACACGGCCCCGAAGGTCGACACCGCCAAGAAGACCCCGGTCGGCACCGGCGCCTCGCACTGACCGTGTCGGATGCGGCGGGACGCCCCGCCCCCCGATCCCTGACCGCGCCGGCGGTCGCCCTCGCGGCGGTCGGCGCGGCGACGGCGTATGTGGCCGAGGTCGATCCCAACCACCCCGGCCACTACCCCACCTGCCCGTTCCTGCTGCTCACCGGCTGGTGGTGCCCCGCCTGCGGCGGGCTGCGCTGTGTCCACGAGCTGACCCGCGGCGACCTGTCGGCCGCCGTGCACGACAACGTCCTGGTCGTGGCCTCGGTGGTGCTCGCCACCGTGTTCTGGGCCCGTTGGACCTACCGCGCGGCGCGCGGGCGGCGCAGCCCGGTGCCCGGCATCCCGCGCCGCTGGACGTGGGGCCTGATCGCCGCCCTGGTGGCCTTCACGGTGCTGCGCAACCTCCCGTTCGGCTCGTTCCTGGCCCCGCCCTCGGTCCCGCTGTCAGGGCTGTGACCAGCGGCGTCGTGTCCAGCCAACGAGACCGGGCGTGGCTCGATGCAGGCCATGGCGGTTCCGGCGGATACCATCGACAGTGGCTGGAAGCAGCCGGGCCAATCTCCACCACCCCGCCATCCACACCTGCAGAAGGGGGCGTCCAGCGTGAGCGTGCTCGACGAGATCATCGCCGGAGTCCGTGAGGACCTCGAAGAGCGCCAGAAGCTGGTGTCCCTGGACGAGCTCAAGGAACTGGCCGTCCAGGCCCCGCTGGCCAAGGACGGCGTGGCCGCCCTGCGCGGCGACAGCGTGCGGGTGATCTGCGAGGTCAAGCGCTCCAGCCCGTCCAAGGGCGCGCTGGCCGCGATCGCCGACCCGGCCGCCCTCGCCGCCGACTACGCCGCGGGCGGGGCCGCCGCCATCTCGGTCCTCACCGAGCAGCGCCGCTTCGGCGGCTCGCTGGCCGACCTCAAGGCGGTGCGCGCGGCGGTCGACACCCCGCTGCTGCGCAAGGACTTCATCGTCACCGCCTACCAGCTGTGGGAGGCCCGCGCCGCCGGCGCCGACCTGGCCCTGCTGATCGTCGCCGCGCTGGAGCAGCCGGCGCTGGAGTCGCTGATCGAGCGGGCCCAGTCGATCGGGCTGACCCCGCTGGTCGAGGTGCACGACGAGGAGGAGGTCGCGCGCGCGGTGGACGCCGGCGCGCGGATCATCGGCGTGAACGCCCGCAACCTCAAGGACCTCAAGGTCGACCGGGACACCTTCGCCAATGTCGCGCCGTCGATCCCGTCGCACATCGTCAAGGTCGCCGAGTCGGGCGTCCGCGGCCCGCACGACCTGATCGCCTACGCCAACGACGGCGCCGACGCCGTCCTGGTCGGCGAGTCCCTGGTCACCGGCCGCGACCCCAAGGCCGCCGTCGCCGACCTGGTCGCCGCCGGCGCCCACCCGGCCATCCGCCACGGCCGCTGAGAAACCCGCTACCCTCATGGCCATGTCCCCCCGCCTACAGCCCGGATGCAAGCCGCGCGGCTGCCGTGCGCCCGCGCGCCGCGTGCTGGGGCGGCGTGTCCGCTACGTGATCGGCGCCGAGCCGGGCCAGGTCCCCGGCCGCCGATGGCAGGGCCCGCGCAGCTAGAGGACTGTCCGCAGCAGCTCAGCCATGCAGCACCGTAGGGGCGCGGGGAACTGCGCGACCAACCCGGACGGACCTGCACCGGCGAACCCTGCCGCCCCACACCCTCGTTGCGCTTACGACGCCCCTGCCCACCTCACACATCTGAGGACCAGTCATGTCTACGCACGCCCTCACACCCGACGGCCGCGGCTACTTCGGAGCCTACGGCGGCCGCTTCATCCCGGAGGCCCTGGTCGCCGCCGTGGAGCAGGTCGCCGACGAGTACGAGAAGGCCAAGGCCGACCCCGCCTTCGGCGCCGAACTCGCCGCCCTGCTCAAGGACTACACCGGACGTCCGAGCCCCCTCACCGACGTCCACCGCTTCTCCGCGGAGGCCGGCGGGGCCCGCATCCTGCTGAAGCGCGAGGACCTCAACCACACCGGCTCGCACAAGATCAACAACGTCCTGGGCCAGGCCCTGCTCACCCGCCGGATGGGCAAGACCCGGCTGATCGCCGAGACCGGTGCGGGCCAGCACGGTGTGGCCACCGCCACCGCCGCGGCGCTCTTCGGCATGGACTGCACCATCTACATGGGCGAGGTCGACACCCAGCGCCAGGCGCTGAACGTCGCCCGGATGCGGATGCTCGGCGCCGAGGTGGTCCCGGTCACCTCCGGCAGCCGCACCCTCAAGGACGCCATCAACGAGGCCTTCCGCGACTGGGTCGCCAACGTCGACTCCACCCACTACCTCTTCGGCACGGTCGCCGGACCGCACCCCTTCCCCATGATGGTCCGTGAGTTCCACCGGGTGATCGGCATCGAGGCCAGGGCCCAGGTGCTGGACCGCACCGGCGCCCTCCCGGACGCCGTGGTGGCCTGCGTCGGCGGCGGCTCCAACGCGATGGGGATCTTCTACGACTTCATCCCCGACGCCGGCGTCCGACTGATCGGCATCGAGGCCGCCGGCGAGGGCGTGGACACCCCGCGCCACGCCGCCACCCTCACCAAGGGCGACCCGGGGGTGCTGCACGGCTCCCGCACCTACGTGCTGCAGGACGAGGACGGCCAGACCATCGAGAGCCACTCCATCTCGGCCGGCCTGGACTACCCGGGCGTCGGCCCCGAGCACGCCTACCTCAAGGACTCCGGCCGCGCCGAGTACCGGCCCTGCACCGACGACGCCGCCATGCAGGCCCTGCGGCTGCTCTCCCGCACCGAGGGCATCATCCCGGCGATCGAGAGCTCGCACGCCCTCGCCGGGGCGCTGGAGCTGGGCCGCGAGCTCGGCCCGGACGCGACCATCCTGGTCAACCTCTCCGGGCGCGGGGACAAGGACATGCACACCGCCGCCGAGTACTTCGGCCTGCTCGACGGGGAGACCAAGTGAACACCCAGCTCAGCGGAGTCCTCGCGGCCGCCAAGGCGGCGGACCGGGCCGCCCTCATCGGCTACCTCCCGGCCGGCTTCCCGACCATCGACGGCGCCGCCCAGGCCGTGCAGGCGCTGATCGACGGCGGCGCGGACGCGGTCGAGATCGGCCTGCCGCACAGCGACCCGGTGCTGGACGGGCCCACCATCCAGACCGCCGACGACATCGCCCTGCGCAACGGGGTCCGCACCAGGGACGTACTGGAGACGGTCCGTCAGGTCACCGCGGCCAACCCGACCGTGCCGGTGCTGGTGATGACCTACTGGAACCCGGTGGACCGCTACGGCGCCGCCCGTTTCGCCGCCGACCTGGCCGCCGCCGGGGGAGCCGGCTGCATCCTGCCCGACCTGCCGGTCGAGGAGGCGGGCCCCTGGCTCGCCGCCGCCGAGGAACTGGGCCTGGCCACGGTGTTCGTGGTCGCCCCGTCCAGCCGGGACCAGCGGCTGGCGACGATCACCGCCAGCGGCACCGGCTTCGTCTACGCGGCCGCGGTGATGGGCGTCACCGGCAGCCGCAACCAGGTCGGCGAGATGGCCGAGGACCTGGTGCGGCGCACCCGGGCCACCACCGACCTGCCGGTCTGCGTCGGCCTCGGCGTCTCCACCGCGGCGCAGGCCGCCGAGGTGGCGGCGTTCGCCGACGGGGTGATCGTCGGCTCCGCCTTCGTCCAGCGGATCCTGGACGCGGCCTCCCCGGAGGCCGGCTACGCGGCCGTCCGCGAGCTCGCCGCCGAGCTCGCCGAGGGCGTCCGCAAGCGTTAGCCCCTGGCGGCGGCCGCCGTCCCGGGGCCGCCGCCGCGAAGTCGCCCTAAACCCGCCACGCGGTCACTCGTTCAGGTGAGTGGCCGCGTGGCGCGTGTCCCCGTGAGTGCCCTCCTCGTTGATGATCCGGCAGGTGGCTCCTTTTGGCGCCGCCCGTGCGCGCCCGCACGACCGCGATCAGAGGAGGTCCACCGTGGCTGTCTCCACCCGTGCCCGGGTGACCCGAGCGGCCGTCGCCGCCGTGGCGCTGGCCGTCGCCGTGGGCGCCGAGGCCAGCGTGGGCAGGGCGTTGTCCGAGGGCGGCCGGCAGCGGTTGGTCGCGGAGCAGACCACCGGCTACGACCGGGCCGACCCCCTGGTCGCCAGCCGCAGCGTCCAGCGCCCCGCCCTGATCGCCGACGTCCCGCAGCGCAAGGTCCTCAACGGCCTGCCGGCGCGGCTCGCCCCGGACGGCGCCGGCGTCGACGTCGGCTATGCCGACGCCCCCGTGGTGCTCACCCTCTTCGAGGACTTCCGCTGCTCCTCCACCCGTGACTTCGAACGCCGGCAGGGCGCCGAACTGGCCGCCCTGGCCGCCCGGCACCAGGTGCTGGTCCGCTACGTCATGGAGTCCTCGCTGGACCAGCGGCTGCCCGGTCCCGGCGCCGTGCTCGCCACCAACGCGGCCAGGGCCGCCCTGTCCCGGGGCGCCTTCCCGCTGTTCCACGCGCTGCTGTTCGCCAACCAGCCGGACGAGTGGGTGAACGGCTTCACCGTGCCCCGACTGCTGGCCATCGCCGGCACGGTGCCGCATCTGCGCGGCCCGGCCTTCGACACCGAGGTCCGCACGGTCTGGTACCGGACCTGGGTCGACGCGGCGCAGACCGCCTACAACGACGCGCACGTCCGATTCGGGACGCCCTCGATGCTGGTGGACGGCAACGAGGTGGACCTCGGCGCGCAGCACGAGCTGCTGAGCGACCCCAAGGCGCTGGGCGCCTTCGTCGCGCAGGCGGCCGCGCGGAAGGCGACTGCGGAGCAGTACTGACCGTCCTGAGCAGTACTGAACAGTCATGAATCGCAGGGAGGCGATGCCGGATGGCCACGGATCAGATGGCCCGGGCGGGTGGGAAGCAGATGGAGCGCGGGCGCCGCGGCGCGATCGTCACGGGGATCGGCACCGCCGCGCGGCTCGGGCTCGCGGTGGTGTGGGCCTGGGCCGGGCTGGCCAAGATCTCCGATCCCGAGGCCGCGGCGCAGGCCGTGCGCGCCTACCGGCTGCTGCCGGAGGCCCTGGTGAAACCGTTCGGCTACGGGCTGCCCTTCCTGGAACTGGCGCTGGCCCTGCTGCTGCTGGTCGGTCTGGGCACCCGGGTCGCGGCCGCCCTCTCCGGACTGCTGCTGCTGGTCTACATCGGGTCCATCGCCTCGGTCTGGGCCCGCGGGATCTCCATCGACTGCGGCTGCTTCGGCGGCGGCGGCGCGGTGAGCGCCTCGCACACCGCCTACCTGCAGGAGATCTCCCGCGACATCGGCTTCCTGCTGCTGGCCGGATGGCTGGTCAGGTGGCCCCGCACCTGGGCCTCGCTGGACGGCCTGCTCGCAACGGACTGACCCACCGCAGTAGTTCAACATGTCCCCGGATATTTGGTGATGACGCAGCAATGAGCCAGAAGAACAGCAGTGAAGCCAAGCGCACCGCGCGCGAACGGATGCAGGAGGAGCGCGCCGCCCAGGAGGCCAAGACCAAGCGGCTGCGCAAGTTCGGCATCATCGGCACGGTGCTCGCCGTGATCGTGGTGGCCGTGGTGATCGGCGTGCTGGTGCAGAACAGTCGCACCAGCTCGTACGACGCCGCCACCCAGGCCCCGGCCGGGACCATCGGCACCAACAAGCTGATCATCCCGGTGGGCTCCTCGGCCGCTCCGTCCACGCTCACGGTCTACGAGGACCTGCGCTGCCCGGCGTGCGGCTCCTACGAGAAGAGCTTCCACACCACGGTCAACCAGCTGATGGCCCAGGGCAAGATCCACGTGAACTACCACGTGGTCTCGTTCATCGACCGCAACGACAACGGCTCAGGGTCGAAGAACGCCGCCAACGCGGTGGCCTGCGCGCAGAACGTCGGCAAGTTCCACGGCTACCACGACGTCCTCTACGCCAACCAGCCGGACGAGACCGACGACGCCTGGGCGGACAAGTCCAAGCTGATCACGCTGGCCAAGCAGGTCCCCGGGCTGGACACGCCCACCTTCGAGTCCTGCGTGAACAACAACAGCTTCGGGGCCTGGGTCACCGCGGTGCAGAAGGACTTCGACAAGTCCGGCTACACCTCCACCCCGACCATCCTGCTCAACGGCACCTCGGCCTACCCCACCTACAACGGGGAGCAGATCAGCACGGCCAACCTGATCAAGTGGGTCGACGCCGCGAACAAGGGCAAGACCCCGGCGACGATCTCGCCGTCGGCCTCGGCCGCGCTGGTCTCACCGAACGCGTCGCCCAGCGCCGCCGGCTGAGCCCCGAGGCCCCGGCCGGGCCGACACGCAGTCAGCGGGACCGTCGCAGCAGGCCGCCCTGGTGGGCGGCGGCGATCGCGGCGGTCCTGCTGTCCACTCCGAGCTTGTCGTAGACATGGACCAGATGGGTCTTAACGGTGGCCTCGCTGATGAACAGCCGCCGGGAGATCTGGCGGTTGGTCAGGCCCTCGGCCAGCAGTTCCAGGATCTCGGTCTCGCGCGGTGAGAGCGTGGGGCGGCCGGCCCGGACCCGGCCCAGCAGCCGGGCCGCCACCGGCGGCGCGAGCACCGTCTCGCCGCGGGCGGCCGCCCTGATCGCGGCGGCCAGGTCCTCCGGCGGGGCGTCCTTGAGCAGATAGCCGGTGGCGCCGGCCTCGACGGCCGCCAGGATGTCGCCGTCGGTGCTGTAGGTGGTCAGGATCAGCACCGACGGGGGATCGGGCAGTGCGGTGATCCGGCGGGTGGCCTCGACACCGTGCATCCCGGCGCCCATCTGAAGGTCCATCAGTACCACGTCGACCCGGTCCGCGCCCGCCTGTGCGGCCTCGGCCAGGAAGCGCAGCGCGGCGGCCCCGTCGGCGGCCTCGCCCACGGGGTCCAGCTCCGGCAACTCCTCCAGCAGGGCGCGCATCCCGCGCCGCACCACCGGGTGGTCGTCCACCAGCAGCACCCGGATCACCGGTCCGCCTCCGTCTGCTGCGGAACGGCCAGCGGCAGCGACGCGGCGACGACGGTGCCCTCTCCCGGGGTGGACTCGATCGCGAGGCGGCCACCGAGGTCGGTGATCCGCTCCCGCATCCCGTGCAGGCCGAACCGGGGCCGGTGGTCGTCATCGCCCGTCGCCCGGTCTGCCTCCCGGCCTGCCTCCCGCTCTGCGCCGAAGCCCCGTCCGTCGTCGTAGACGTCCAGCGTCACCTGGTCGTCCAGATAGCTGAGGGTCACCGCGACCCGGTCGGCGTCGGCGTGCCGCCGCACATTGGCGAGCGCCTCCTGGGTCAGCCGTAGCAGCGCCACCTCGGCCTCGACCGGCAGCGGGCAGGCCTCGCCGTCCTGATGGAACGACACCCGGGGGACCGGGCCGTACCCGGCGGTGACCCGGCGCAGCGCCTCGGGCAGGGTGGTGTCCTGCAGGGACGGGGGAGTGAGCGCGGCGACGAAGCGGCGCGCCTCGGCCAGGTTGTCGGCGGCGGTGCCGCCGATCTCCCGGATCCGCCGCCGAGCGGTCCCGGCGCCTTCCGGCAGCGCGTTCTCCGCCGAGCGGGACAGCAGCACGATGCTGGACAGGCCCTGGGCCAGGGTGTCGTGGATCTCCCTGGCCAGCCGCTGCCGCTCGGCCAGCCGGCCGGCCTCGCGCTGGCTGGCGGCCAGTTCGTCCCTGGTCCGCACCAGGTCGTCGATCAGCCGCTGCCGGGTCGAGCTCTCCCGGTACAGCACCGAGTAGCCGTAGGCGGTGAGCACCGCCACCACCGCGCCCACGCACGGACCTATCACCTTCGCCGCGGTCAGCCCGCCGTCGGTGCCGGCCTGCGCCGCGACCACCACCCCGGTCAGCGCCGCGACCACCGGCAGCGACCAGCGCGGCGGCAGCAGGTGCAGTCCGATCAGGAACAGCGGGAACACCACGTAGCCGGCCGCCGGGTCGACCGCGGTCAGCCCGGTCCACAGCGCCGCGACCCCGGCGAACCAGATCCGGGAGGCGGCACGCGAGGAGCGCACCCGGCGCAGCCCGCCGCAGGCGTAGGCCGCCCCCAGCGCCACGCCCAGCAGCACGCCGGCCGCTCCGGCGCCGTTGACCAGGCCCGCCACCAGCAGCGCGTAGAACATCGCATGCAGGGCGGCGCCCATCACCCGTACGGCGGGCAGATGGACGGCGGGGGCGTCGGTACTGGTCACAGCGTTCGAGCCTAAGGCCGTCGGCACCGCTGTCCGGCCTGCGCCGGTATCAACCTTTCGATGGATTCGGGACCACTCCTCTCCCTGATGGGCGCGGACGCCGGTGCCGCCAGGGTGGAGGCACGGTCCACTCCTGGAGGATTTCCGGTGTTCATCGCCCTGCGCGAGATCCGCTTCGCCCGCGGGCGCTTCGCCCTGATGGGCGCGGTCGTCATGCTCATCACCACGCTGGTCGCCTTCCTGTACGGGCTCACCGGTGGGCTCGCCGCCGACGCCTCCTCGGCGGTGGCGCGGCTCCCGGTCGGTTCGATCGTCTTCGCGGCCGGGCAGGGCGCCTCGCCGCAGGTGTCCTTCAGCAACAGCAGCGTCGGCCCGGCCCAGCTCGCCGCCTGGCAGTCGGCCCCCGGGGTCGGTTCCGTCGCCGCTCTCGGCATCGCCATGTCCCGGCTGACCAGCGCCGACAGCGCGACGTCGGTCAGCGTCCTGGGCGTTCCGGCCGCACTGCTACCACCGCTGGAGTCCGGCAGCGCACCCGCAGCCGGGCAGGTCGCCGTCGGCGCCAGGACGGCTCGGGCGGACGGCGTCACCGTCGGCAGCAGGGTCACCGTCGGCGCGCGGACCCTCACCGTCTCCGGCATCACCGCCGACCGCTCCTACGGCCACGCCCCCAGCGTCTGGACCACCGAACCGACCTGGCAGCAACTCAGCGGGGCCACCGCCCCCAGCGCGCTGGCCGTCGACCCCGGGACCGCCGACACCACCGCCCTGGACCGGCTGCAGAACACCCGGACCGTCGGCCGCGAGGCCGCACTGGCCGGTATCGACGGGTTCTCCGCCGAACAGGGCAGCCTGCGGATGATCCAGGGCTTCCTCTTCGCCGTGAGCGCCCTGGTGGTGGGCGCCTTCTTCACTGTCTGGACCGTACAACGCGGCACTGACATCGCCGTCCTCAAGGCCGTCGGCGCCTCCAGCGGCTACCTGGTGCGGGACGCCCTGGCCCAGGCGCTGGTGCTGCTGCTCGGCGGCACCGTCACCGGCGCGGCCGTCGGTGTCGCCGGCGGCGCCCTGCTGAGCAGCGGCGGCCTGCCCTTCGTCCTCAGCGGCGCCACCGTCGCCGTTCCGGTGCTGGCCATGGTGGTGCTCGGCCTGGCCGGCGCCGCCCTGGCCGTCCGCCGGATCACCTCCGCCGACCCGTTGACCGCCCTGGGAGCCAACCGATGAACGGCCTAACCCTGCAGGACGTCGTGCTCACCTACCCGGACGGCGACCGCCGGCTGACCGCCCTGGACCGGGTCAGCCTGCACGCCGCCCCCGGCACCCTGACCGCCGTGGTCGGACCCTCCGGCTCCGGCAAGTCCAGCCTGCTCGCCGTCGCCGCGACGCTGCTGCGCCCCGACTCCGGCCGGGTCCTGGTGGCCGGGCGGGACACCGCCGGGCTGAGCCCCAGGCAGGCCACCGAGCTGCGCCGGGACCGCATCGGCATCGTCTTCCAGCAGCCGAACCTGCTGGCCTCGCTGACCGCCCTGGAACAGCTCCAGGCCATGGCCCATCTGCGCGGCGTCAGCGCCAAGGCCGGTCTGCCCCGCGCCGAGCGGCTGCTGGCCTCGGTCGGCCTCGGCGACGGCAGGCAGCACCGCCGTCCGCACCAGCTCTCCGGCGGCGAACGCCAGCGCGTCAACATCGCCCGCGCGCTGTTCGCCGAGCCCGCGGTGCTGCTGGTGGACGAGCCCACCTCGGCGCTGGACCACGACCGCGGCGCCCGCATCGTCGACCTCCTGGCCGCGGTCACCCGCGACCACGAAACCGCCACCGTGATGGTCACCCACGACCGCGGCTTCGCCGCCCGCGCCGACCGGACCCTGGAACTCACCGACGGCAGACTGGCCTGAACCAAAATCGGTGGCCCGCCCCAGGCCCGTACCGGCAAGCTCATCGCATGAATGTGCTGCTGGCCGGCGTCGTCGGCTCGACCGCGTACGGGCTCGCGCACCAGGGCTCCGACATCGACGTGCTCGGCATGTTCGCGGCGCCCACCGCGGACCTGCACGGGCTGCACCGGCCGCAGGAGTCGGTGGTCAGGTACAGCCCCGACAGCACCTTCCACGAGGTCGGGAAGGCCGTGCGGCTGATCCTGTCCAGCAATCCGACGGCCAGTGAGATCCTCTGGCTGGAGGAGTACCAGGTGAGCACCCCGCTGGGGGAGGAGCTCGTCGCGCTGCGCGGCTCGCTGCTGTCCGAGCGCGGGGTCCGCAGCGCCTACCTCGGCTACGCCACCCAGCAACTGCGCAAGCTGCTGACCCGCGGACCGGAGCAGGCCGCCCGCGCGGCCAAGCACGCCCGCCACCTGGTCCGGCTGCTGCGCCAGGCGGAGGAGCTGCACACCACCGGCCGGCTGACGGTCCGGCTCGCCGACCCGGACGAGGTGCGCCGGCTGGGGGAGTGGATCGCGGAGCGGCCGGAGCGCGCCGAGCCGCTGCTGTCCCGGGCCGAGTCGGTCCTGGACGGTCCCGGAATGCTGCCGCAGGCACCGGACGAGGCCGCCGCCGACGCCTGGCTGCGGCGGGTCCGGCGGGCCTTCTACATCTGAAGGCAAGGCTAACCTTGCAGGTCAGAGGGGCAGTAAGGCAGTACTTCCTTACTGGAACAAAACTTGGACAGAGTCTAGTTTTACTGATGTGACCAGTACCGCAGCACGTATCGATGCCCCCGTCCCGTCGTCCGCCGGCCCCTCCGACGTACCCTCTGCCGAGTCCATAGCCGCGACCGCCGAGGCGTACGCGCACACCCACCGCGACGTCAGCGGCGGGTGGCTGCGTCCGGCCGTGTTCGGGGCGATGGACGGGCTGGTCTCCAACTTCGCGCTGATGGCCGGCGTGGTCGGCGGGAACGTCGGGCACCAGGCGATCGTGCTGACCGGGCTGGCCGGACTGGCGGCCGGCGCCTTCTCGATGGCGGCGGGGGAGTACACCTCGGTGGCCTCGCAGCGCGAGCTGGTCCAGGCCGAGCTGGAGATCGAGCGGCTGGAGCTGCGCCGCAACCCGGGCGAGGAGCTGGCCGAGCTGGCGCAGCTCTACGTGGAGCGCGGCGTGGAGCCGCGGCTGGCCTTCGAGGTCGCCCAGCAGCTGACCGCCGACCCGGAGCGGGCCCTGGAGGTGCACGCCCGCGAGGAGCTGGGCATCGACCCGGAGGACCTGCCGTCGCCGCTGCTCGCCGCGGTCTCCTCGTTCGCCGCCTTCTCGATCGGCGCGCTGCTGCCGCTGCTGCCCTACCTGCTCGGCGCGACCAGCCTGCTGCCCGCGCTGGGGCTGGCCGTGGTCGGCCTGTTCGGCTGCGGCGCCGTGGTGAGCAAGGTGACCGCGCGCAGCTGGTGGTTCAGCGGCCTGCGGCAGCTCGCGCTGGGCACCGCGGCGGCCGGGATCACCTTCGCGCTGGGCCACCTGATCGGTGCGCACATCGGCTGACCTGCGGGGGTTCGTCCGGGGCCGGGACAGGTCCGGGTGGTGTTACTCACACCATGCGGACATATGAACCCCCTGTTTCGCACGCCTGTCGTTCGGGCACACTTGCGAGGACGTCCGAGCTCTCCCTACCCCACGAGAACCGGGCGGTTCCTGATCCGCCGCGCGTGGCCGCACCTCGGGCCTGACCTGCTGCGTTGTCCACATGATGGACTCCAGAATCCACTTTGTGGAATCCACGGCATCATGTAACCTGCACGAAATCGCAGAGGGCCAGCGTCGTCCCGGATGCGCATGTGAATTGTGACCATGCCGAACACGACGACACGACGGGAGAGCCGATGCTGTCTGCGTCCCCGCAGTCTTCCCCCAAGCCCTACTGGGCTCTGGCGGACGCGCGCCCCGCTCAGCAGGGCCTGTACGACCCCAGCAATGAGCATGACGCCTGCGGCGTCGGCTTTGTGGCGACGCTCACCGGCAAGGCCGAGCACCGCATCGTCGAGCAGGCACTCACCGTTCTCCGCAACCTCGAACACCGCGGCGCCACCGGTGCCGAGCCCGACTCCGGCGACGGCGCGGGCATCCTCACCCAGGTCCCGGACGCCTTCCTGCGCGGCAAGGTCGACTTCGCCCTCCCCGCGGCCGGCTCCTACGCCGTCGGCATCGCCTTCCTGCCCGACGCGGACGACGCCGACGCCGCAGCCGTGGCGGCCATCGAGGCCGTCGCCGCCGAGGAGGGCCTGACCGTCCTCGGCTGGCGCGACGTCCCGGTCACGCCCGACCTGCTCGGCGTCACCGCCCGCTCGGTCATGCCGCGCTTCCGCCAGCTCTTCGTCGCCGACGCCGACACCGACGCGGGGGCCGGCCGCTCCGGCCTGGAGCTGGACCGCGTCGCGTTCGTGCTGCGCAAGCGCGCCGAGCGCGAGGCCGGCGTCTACTTCCCCTCGCTGTCCGCGCGCACCCTGGTCTACAAGGGCATGCTCACCACCGGCCAGCTGGAGCCGTTCTTCCCCGACCTGTCGGACCGCAGCTTCGCCTCCGCCATCGGCCTGGTGCACTCCCGCTTCTCCACCAACACCTTCCCGAGTTGGCCGCTGGCCCACCCGTACCGGTTCATCGCCCACAACGGCGAGATCAACACGGTCAAGGGCAACCGCAACTGGATGACCGCCCGCGAGTCCCAGCTCGCCACCGACCTCATCCCGGACAACCGCAACGGCCAGGGCCTGGACCGGATCTTCCCGGTCTGCACCCCGGACCACTCCGACACCGCGTCCTTCGACGAGGTCCTGGAACTGCTGCACCTCGGCGGCCGCACGCTGCCGCACGCCGTGCTGATGATGATCCCTGAGGCGTGGGAGAACCACGCCACCATGGACCCCGACCGCCGCGCCTTCTACCAGTTCCACTCCAACCTGATGGAGCCCTGGGACGGCCCGGCCTGCGTCACCTTCTCCGACGGCACCCAGATCGGCGCGGTCCTGGACCGCAACGGCCTGCGCCCGGCCCGCTACTGGATCACCGAGGACGGCCTGGTCGTGCTCGCCTCCGAGGTCGGCGTGCTCGACATCCCGCAGGACCAGGTGGTCCGCAAGGGCCGGCTGCAGCCCGGCCGGATGTTCCTGGTCGACACGGCCGCCGGCCGGATCGTCGAGGACGAGGAGATCAAGGCCGAGCTCGCCGCCGAGAACCCCTACCAGGAGTGGCTGCACGCCGGCTCGATCACCCTGGACGCGCTGCCCGAGCGCGAGCACATCGCGCACACCCACGCCTCGGTGACCCGCCGTCAGCAGACCTTCGGCTACACCGAGGAGGAGCTGCGGGTCATCCTCGCGCCGATGGCCAAGACCGGCGGCGAACCGCTCGGCTCGATGGGCACCGACTCGCCCATCGCCGCGCTCTCCGAGAAGCCCCGGCTGCTGTTCGACTACTTCACCCAGCTGTTCGCGCAGGTCACCAACCCTCCGCTGGACGCCATCCGGGAGGAGCTGGTCACCTCGCTGTCCAGCAACCTCGGCCCCGAGGGCAACCTGCTGGACGCCGAGGCCGCCTCCTGTCGCTCCGTCACCATCCCCTTCCCGGTGATCGACAACGACGAGCTGGCCAAGCTGGTCCACATCAACGCCGACGGCGACCTGCCCGGCCTCAAGGCGGTCACCCTCTCCGGCCTCTACAAGGTCTCCGGTGGCGGCGCAGCCCTGGCCGCGCGGCTCACCGAGATCGCGGCCGAGGCCGACGCCGCCATCGCCGACGGCGCCCGCATCATCGTGCTGTCCGACCGGCACTCCGACGCCGAGCACGCGCCGATCCCCTCGCTGCTGCTCACCGCAGCCGTGCACCACCACCTGATCCGCACCAAGCAGCGCACCCATGTCGGCCTGATCGTCGAGGCCGGCGACGTCCGCGAGGTGCACCACGTGGCGCTGCTCATCGGCTACGGCGCCGGCGCGGTCAACCCCTACCTGGCCATGGAGTCCGTCGAGGACATGGCCTCGTTCGGCAACTTCGTGGACGGCGTCGAGCCCGAGAAGGCCATCCGCAACCTGATCTACGCGCTGGGCAAGGGCGTCCTCAAGGTGATGTCCAAGATGGGCATCTCCACCGTCGCCTCCTACCGCGGCGCGCAGGTCTTCGAGGCCATCGGCCTCTCCCAGGACCTGGTGGACACCTACTTCGCCGGCACCACCACCAAGCTCGGCGGCGTCACCCTGGACCAGATCGCCCAGGAGACCGCCGCCCGGCACGCCCAGGCCTACCCGGTCTCCGGCATCTCCCCGGCCCACCGCCGACTGGAGATAGGGGGCGAGTACCAGTGGCGCCGCGAGGGCGAGCCGCACCTGTTCGACCCCGAGACGGTGTTCCGGCTCCAGCACTCCACCCGCACCAAGCGCTACGACATCTTCAAGCAGTACACCGGACGCGTGAACGAGCAGTCCGAGCGCTTGATGACGCTGCGCGGGCTCTTCAAGTTCGCCGAGGGCCGTACCCCGATCCCCATCGACGAGGTCGAGCCGGTCTCCGAGATCGTCAAGCGGTTCTCCACCGGCGCCATGTCCTACGGCTCCATCTCCATGGAGGCCCACGAGACCCTCGCCATCGCGATGAACAGCATCGGCGGCAAGTCCAACACCGGTGAGGGCGGCGAGGACCCCGAGCGCCTCTACGACCCGCAGCGCCGCTCCGCGATCAAGCAGGTCGCCTCCGGCCGCTTCGGCGTCACCAGCGAGTACCTGGTCAACGCCGACGACATCCAGATCAAGATGGCCCAGGGCGCCAAGCCCGGCGAGGGCGGCCAGCTGCCCGGCCACAAGGTCTACCCCTGGGTCGCCCGCACCCGGCACTCCACCCCCGGCGTCGGCCTGATCTCCCCGCCGCCGCACCACGACATCTACTCCATCGAGGACCTCGCCCAGCTGATCCACGACCTCAAGAACGCCAACCCGGCCGCCCGCATCCATGTGAAGCTGGTCTCCGAGGTCGGCGTCGGCACGGTCGCGGCCGGCGTCAGCAAGGCCCACGCGGACGTCGTCCTGGTCTCCGGACACGACGGCGGCACCGGCGCCTCACCGCTCACCTCGCTCAAGCACGCCGGCGGACCCTGGGAGCTCGGCCTCGCCGAGACCCAGCAGACGCTGCTGCTCAACGGCCTGCGCGACCGCATCGTGGTGCAGACCGACGGCCAGCTCAAGACCGGCCGCGACGTGGTCATCGCCGCGCTGCTCGGCGCCGAGGAGTTCGGCTTCGCCACCGCGCCCCTGGTGGTCTCCGGCTGCATCATGATGCGGGTCTGCCACCTGGACACCTGCCCGGTCGGCGTCGCCACCCAGAACCCGGTGCTGCGCGAACGCTTCAGCGGCAAGCCCGAGTTCGTGGTGAACTTCTTCGAGTTCATCGCCGAGGAGGTCCGCGAGATCCTCGCCGAGCTGGGCTTCCGCACCATCGAGGAGGCCGTCGGCCACGCCGAGCTGATCGACGCCACCAAGGCCGTCGACCACTGGAAGGCCAACGGGCTGGACATCGCCCCGCTGCTGCACGTGCCCGCGCTGCCCGAGGGCACCGCGCTGCACCGCACCACCGAGCAGGACCACGCCCTGGACAAGGCCCTCGACAACCAGCTCATCGAGCTGGCCGAGCAGGCCCTGCTGCACGGCGAGGCGGTCCGCGCCCAGGTCCCGATCCGCAACGTCAACCGCACCGTCGGCACCATGCTCGGCCACGAGGTGACCAAGCGGTACAAGAGCGAGGGCCTGCCCGAGGGCACCATCGACATCACCTTCAACGGCTCCGCCGGACAGTCCTTCGGCGCCTTCGTCCCGCGCGGCATCACGCTGCGTCTCGAGGGCGACGCCAACGACTACGTCGGCAAGGGCCTGTCCGGTGGCGTGCTGGTGGTCCGCCCGGCCCGGGACGCCGCCGCCATCGGCGCCGACGCCCAGGCCCACGTCATCGCCGGCAACACCATCGGCTACGGCGCCACCGCGGGCCGGATCCACCTGCGCGGCAAGGCCGGCGAGCGCTTCGCCGTCCGCAACTCCGGCGCCACCCTGGTCGTCGAGGGCGTGGGCGACCACGGCCTGGAGTACATGACCGGCGGACGGGTCGTCATCCTCGGCGAGACCGGGCGCAACCTCGCAGCCGGCATGTCCGGCGGCATCGCCTACGTCCTGGACATGCGACCCAACAACGTCAACACCGGCATGGTGGGCATCGAGGCCCCCGACGCGGCCGACCGCGAATGGCTGCGCGACACCGTCCAGCAGCACTACGAGGAGACCGGCTCCACCGTGGCCGCCGAACTCCTCGCCGACTGGGGCAGCGGCGTCTCCCGCTTCTCCAAGATCATGCCCCGTGACTACAAGGCCGTGCTCGCCGCCAAGGACGCCGCCGAGCGAGACGGGCTCTCCGAGTCCGCGACCACCGCGAAGATGATGGAGGCTGCCAACCGTGGCTGACCCCAAGGGCTTCCTCACCACGCCCAAGCAACTCGCCGAGCGCCGCCCCGTCGACGTCCGCATCAAGGACTGGAACGAGGTCTACGTCGAACGCAGCCTCCTGCCCATCATCACCAAGCAGGCCGGCCGCTGCATGGACTGCGGCATCCCGTTCTGCCACAACGGCTGTCCGCTGGGGAACCTCATCCCCGAGTGGAACGACCTGGCCTACCGGGACGACTGGAACGGCGCCATCGAGCGCCTGCACGCCACCAACAACTTCCCGGAGTTCACCGGGCGGCTGTGCCCCGCGCCCTGCGAGTCCGCCTGCGTCCTGGGCATCAACCAGGACCCGGTGACGATCAAGAACGTCGAGGTCACCATCATCGACAAGGCCTGGGACAACGGCGGCGTCGCCCCGCAGCCGCCCGAGCGCCTCTCCGGCAAGACCGTCGCCGTCGTCGGCTCCGGCCCCGCCGGACTCGCCGCCGCCCAGCAGCTCACCCGGGCCGGCCACACCGTGGTGGTGTACGAGCGCGCTGACCGCATCGGCGGCCTGCTGCGCTACGGCATCCCCGAGTTCAAGATGGAGAAGCGGCACGTCAACCGGCGCGTCGAGCAAATGCGCGCCGAAGGCACCCGGTTCCGCACCGGCGTCGAGGTCGGCGTCGACGTCACCGGCCGCCAGCTGCGCGAGCGCTTCGACGCGGTCGTCGTCGCCGCCGGCGCCACCACCGCCCGCGACCTGCCCGTCCCCGGCCGCGAGCTGGGCGGCATCCACCAGGCGATGGAGTACCTGCCGCTGTCCAACAAGGTGCAGGAGGGCGACTACGTCGACTCCCCGATCAGCGCCAAGGGCAAGCACGTCATCGTCATCGGCGGCGGCGACACCGGCGCGGACTGCCTCGGCACCGCGCTGCGCCAGGGCGCGGCCTCGGTCACCCAGCTGGAGATCATGCCCCGCCCCAGCGACGACCGTCCGGCCAACCAGCCCTGGCCGACCATGCCGATGACCTACAAGGTCACCTCCGCGCACGAGGAGGGCGGTGAGCGCGTCTACGCGGTCAACACCACCCACTTCACCGGAGACGAGGACGGCAACGTCCAGGAACTGCACCTGGTCGAGGTCGAGTTCAAGGCCGGCCGGTTCGAGCCGATCCCCGGCACCGAGCGCTCCATCCCGGCCCAGCTGGTCACCCTCGCCATGGGCTTCACCGGCACCGACGTCCAGAACGGCCTGGTCGAGCAGCTCGGCGTCGACCTGGACGCCCGCGGCAACGTCGCCCGGGACGGGAAGTTCGCCACCAACGTCGACGGCGTCTTCGTCGCCGGCGACGCGGGCCGCGGCCAGTCCCTGATCGTCTGGGCCATCGCCGAGGGCCGCTCGGCCGCCAAGGCGGTCGACAGCTACCTCTCCGGCCGGGCCTCCACCCTGCCGGCCCCGATCCGCCCCACGGACCGTCCGGTCACCGTCTGACGGTCCCAAGGAATTCCGGGGCGGCTCACACCTGAGCCGCCTCGGTGGTCCCGGAAGCCACACCCCCGGGATCTGCTCCACCGCGTCCCCGCCAGCGCCGCCGGATCGCACGCGGAGAACAACAAAGGCACCTGCCTCTCGTCCCCGACCAAGGTTGAGAGGCAGGTGCCGCCGTGTTTTTGTATTTGTCTCTAGGGGCGCGGGGAACTGCGCGAACAGTCACCCCCACCCACGGCTAGGTCCGGATCAGACCTGAGCCGCACTCCGCTTCCGGTTCCGCCGTGAAACCGTGAACCCGGTGCCCACAGCGGCCAGCGCAGCCGCCCCGAGCCCGGCCGACAGCAGCGCCGAGTCGTTCGACCCGGTCGACGTCGTGGAGGCCGTGTCGCTCACCGCGAAGCTGGTCACCGTGTCGCTGTTGTCGTACCGGTGGATCGGCTTCACCGAGGCGACCGAACCGTCGGCGTTCAGCAGCACCTGCTTGTTGTTCGGGTCCCAGAAGTCGAACGCCGAGGTCAGCGAGCCGGCCGAGGCGTCGAAGGACGCGTCGCCGAGGCGGCCCGTCTTCCAGTTGTCCTCGATGAACTTGGTGATCGAGGCCTGGGTGGTGAAGGTGTGGTCGACGCTGTTGGTCTTCGCGTAGGGCGAGATCACCAGCAGCGGCTGACGCGGGCCGGGGCCGCAGCGGTCCGCGTACCCGCCCAGCGGAGCGGTCTTCTTGGCGGTGGCGGCCGCCGTGCACGCCGCCGCGTCCTGCGCGGTGTCCGCGGAGCCGTTGGTCGGGGTGTGGTAGACGTGGTCGTACCAGCCGTCGGAGTCGTCGTAGGCGATCACGACGGCGGTCGAGGACCACTCCGGCGACTTCTGCAGCGTGTTGATCTGCTTGACCAGGAAGTTCTGCTCGTCGGTCGGGTCGGAGTAACCGGCGTGGCCGTCCTGGTACTCGGCGGCCTTGACGAAGCTCACCGCGGGCAGCTTGTCGGCGGTGACGGCCTGGTCGAAGTACGACAGGTCGTAGTTGTGGTTCGCCTGCCCGTTGTGGCCGATCTCGTTCAGGCTGGCCGGCAGGGTGTGGTGCGGGTTGGACGTCGAGGCGTAGTACGCGAACGGGTTGTGGTGCGCGCTGTAGTCCTCGGAGGCCGCGCCACCGATGTTGGTGTGCGTGTTGCCCGCGCACTTGGCGTAGGTACCGGCCGCGCCCGTGTAGGGGGTGCTCGGGGAGAAGCCGCCCTGGAACCAGCCCCAGGTGACGTTCTTCTTGTTCAGCAGGTCGCCGATGTTGGTGCCGGTCATCTCACCCAGCGCACTGGTGCTGGTGTGGTCCGTGTCCGCGCAGTCGTCGTAGGCCGGGTCCGGGTCACCGGTGATGGTGCCCACGCCCTGGGCGTTCGGCGAGTGCACCGTGTACGAGTCCGGGGTCGAGGTCTGCACCGGGTTGGTGGTGCTGCCGGTGCCGCTCACCGAGACCACGCCGTGGGTCTGGCCGGCGATCAGGTTGAGCGCACCCGGGGTCGACGGACCGTAGGTGTTGCTGAACGAGTTGTCGTTCAGGGTGTAGTTCTGCGCGTAGTTCCACAGCGCGGTGACCGTGTTGCCGTCGTAGTAGTCCATGCCCAGACCGGGCGCCGCGTACAGCCCGCCGGAGCAGGTGTCGTGGTCCGTGTTCTGGACGAACAGGTTGGCCAGGCCGCTGTTGTAGGCCAGCTGCTCCGGGCCGTAGTTGTGGTTCTGGTCGCACGTCAGAGCCTGCGCGGAGCTGAGCCGCTGCGGCGCGTACAGGTTCGGGTTGCTCGTCAGCAGACCCGAGTTGGTCAGGTTGTTGACCTTCTTCGGGGTGCTCTTGGCAGCCTTGAACGTCGTCCCGTCGGTGTTCGCCGCCTTCGGGTAGGTACCGAAGTAGTGGTCGAAGGAGACGTTCTCGTCATAGATGACCACGAGGTGCTTGATCGGGGTCGTCGTCGTCACATGGGTGGGACGCGGGTCCCCGCCGTGTCCATGGCCTCCGTCCCAGGCCCAGGCCGGAGAGGTCCCCGCCGCCGCCACCAGTGCCGCCGCGCCTACGAGGGCCGCCCATCGGGCGCCCCTCCTGCCACTAGTCACTATCGCCATAACGAGTCCCTCCGCAGGACAAGAAGACCGAGTTCGTTTCGTCCCGCATCCTCCGCCGCACGCACGTCCGGATGCGTGCCCGCAGATGACCGGAACGTGAACGCCATATGAGAAGACGATGAGTCAGTGCGCGTAGACCGCACCAGTATCCACAGAAGGCGACACCCGAGTCAGTGCTTTCAGCTCATCAGTGCGCTTCCGAAACTGTCCTTCGCATCACGCACGCCCGGCAGCACGAAGAAGTACCCGCCACCGAACGGCGTGATGTAGTCCACCAGCGGCTCACCCGCCAACTTCTTCTGCACGGCTATGAACTGACGGTCCAGATCCTGCTGGAAGGCGCAGAAGACCAGGCCCATGTCGAGGTTGCCGTTGCTGTCCGTGCCCCGGTCGTAGTTGAACCCGCGGCGCAGCATCCGCAGCGAGTCCGAGCCCGCGGTGCGCGGGTTCGCCAGCCGCATGTGGCTGTCCATCGGGATCACGTCGCCGGTCGGGTCCGCCGAGTAACGGGGGGCGTCCGTCTCCACCTGGCCGTCCAGCGGGGCCCCAGACTGCTTCACCCGACCGAACATCCGCTCCTGCTCGTTCAGCGACACCCGGTCCCAGAACTCCACCAGCATCCGGATCAACCGGACCGCCAGGTAGGAGCCGCCCTGTGCCCAGGCGGGCTCGCCCTGCGCCGGGGTCACCCAGACCACCTGGTCCATCGTCCGGGCGTCGTTGACATCGGGATTGGCCGTGCCGTCACGGAAACCCAGCAGGTTGCGCGGTGTGCCCGACGGCCGCGGCGGCGACGAGAAGCCGTCGATCCGCCAGCGCACCTGCATCGCCCCCCGGGTGTGCTGGGCCAGGTCGCGCAGGGCGTGCGCCACCGTGTCCGCGTTGTCCGCCCCCAACTGCAGCAGCAGGTCGCCCTGGCAGTACGCCGCGTCCAGGTCGTCGTCCGGGAAGGACTCCATCGGGCGCAGCAGCTTCGGCTTGCGGGCGGACAGCCCGAACCGGCCGTCGAACAGCGAGGAGCCCACCGCCAGGGTCACCGTCAGACCGTCCGCAGGCACCACCGGGCCCAGCACACCGGAGTCCGCCGGCGGCGCGCCGATGCCCAGCGGCTCCGGCACCCCGCCCGCCATCAGGAACCTGACCCGCTCGGTCAGCGTCCTCAGCAGCGCCGACAGCCCTGCCTTGTCCTTCGCCGTCACATCGAACGCGACGAACGCGGCGCAACGCTGCTTGTCCGTCAGCACACCGCTCTGGTGCACCCCGTGGAAGGCGAAGACGCCGTCGGCGCTCTCGCCCTGCGACGAGGCCGAAGCCGAGGGCGACGCCGCAGCCCCCGAGAGCCCCACCGCGGCGGCCCCGGCGGCTCCCGCCGCCACCGCACCGCGCAGCACCGACCGCCGGTCCACCTGTCCCGAACCAACCGTCACGACGTCCTCCGCACATCACACACAGCCGCCACCGGCGCCAACTCCGTCACCAACTCGCCGAACACCGCGTTCAGCTGCTCGCGCTCCGCCGTCGACAGCGTCGACAGGGGCACCCGGCCCAGCGTCGACAGCTCGTTCGACGCCGCCTTCATCGCCGTGTCGATCGCCGGCAGCGAGGGCATCCTGGTCACCAGCAGCGGCCGCAGCAGCGACAGCGACTCCGCCGTTCCCTGCAGGTTGGCCTGCGCCGTCGCCAGGTTCGATCCGCTCCCGTAGTCCGTCCGCGCCGTCAGCTCGAACTGGATCGTGTTCTCGACGATCTCGTGCGCCCGCAGCCCCAGGTCCAGCGGATCCATCTGCGCCTTCGCCCAGTCGGTCCTGAGTTGCTGCACGTCCTTGGTCAGCTGGGCCGCGACCGGGCGCAGCGACGCCGCCGACTGGCCGTGCCACAGCCCGTACTCGAGCCGGTGGAACCCGGTGAAGCCGGGGTCGGTCAGACCGCCCGGCAGGCCCATGGTGGTGCCGTTGATGCTGCCGTCCAGATCGCCGAAGGTCCCGTACGCGGCGCCGAGGCGCTCGTAGTCCAGGTGCGCCGGGAGCCAGGCCTTCTCGGCGGTGGCGACATCGCCGCTGTCCACCGCGGCCTGCAGTGCCTGCACCGCCGTGATCAGCGCCGGGAGCTGGGCGGCCACCCACTTCTGGTAGGCCAGCGTCGGCGGCACCAGGTCCTGCTGGGTCACCGGCACCACGGCCGGGGTATCCGTCCCGCCCGTGCCCGGGACCACCACGGTGGGCCCGGTGATGGTGTCGACGTCCTGCGGCAGGCAGGAGAAGGCGTACTTCCCGGCCGCCAGCCGCACCACCATCGACCGGGTGGTGCCGGGGCCGAGCTCCTCGACCTCGCCCAGCACCGCGCCGGTGGCGGGGTTCTTGAGGTAGGCCTCCTCGGACTGCGGGCCGGTGTTGCTCACCTCAAAGACCTGCAGGCCCGCCTGCGGCTTCGTCCAGCCGACCCCGCAGCCGCCGGGCGACACCTGCACCGTGGTGTGCGGCAGGCCGGGGTAGTCGTCGTTCACGGCGGCCGTCCTGGCCGGGGCGGATCCGCCGCACCCGCTGACGGCCGCGAGAGCGGCCACCGTCCCGGCTATCAGCCAGGGCCTGATCGACCCCAGCGGCCCTGTCGGCCCCGTCGGCCTCCGCACCACGCACCCCACAACCTGACAACCGCGCTCCGACCTGCATCCTCGACGCAGATGCTAGACATGTCGGACAGCCGACCGATAGCCCGGACGGAATCGGTCCCCAGAGTTCCGCGGGCGTTCACCTCTCGTATGCGTTCGGGAACGCTGCGGATTGTTCAAGGAACCGTCATCCGCACGACATCTGACGCTCCATGAGGGCTTCTTCACTACTCACCGGTAAGACCTACGCTCGGTGTTATGCGCCGAGCAAAAATCGTCTGTACTCTAGGGCCCGCCACCGACTCGTACGACCAGATCAAGACCCTGGTCGACGCCGGTATGGACGTGGCCCGCTTCAACCTCAGCCACGGCTCCTACGCCGAGCACGAGGAACGCTACCGCCGGGTCCGCAAGGCCGCCGACGAGACCGGCCGCAGCGTCGGCATCCTCGTCGACCTCCAGGGCCCCAAGATCAGGTTGGAAACATTCGCGGAGGGTCCGGTCCTCCTGGAACGCGGTGACGAGTTCACCATCACCACCGAGGACCACCCCGGCGACCGCAACGGCTGCGGCACCACCTACAAGGGCCTCAACGCCGATGTGACCCCGGGCGAACGCATCCTGATCGACGACGGCCGCGTCGCCCTCGACGTCGTCGCGGTGGACGGACCCCGGGTCCGCTGCACCGTGGTCGAGGGCGGCATGGTCTCCGACCACAAGGGCCTCAACCTTCCCGGTGTGGCCGTCAGTGTCCCCGCGCTCAGCGACAAGGACGTCGCCGACCTGCGCTGGGGACTCCGCATCGGAGCCGACATCGTCGCGCTCTCCTTCGTCCGCAGCGCCGCCGACATCGCCGACGTGCACGCGATCATGCGTGAGGAGGGACGTTTCGTCCCGGTCATCGCCAAGGTCGAGAAGCCCCAGGCGGTCGACAACCTCGAAGGCATCGTCAACGCCTTCGACGGCGTCATGGTCGCCCGCGGCGACCTCGGCGTCGAGATGCCGCTGGAGCAGGTCCCGCTGGTCCAGAAGCGGGCCATCAAGCTCTGCCGCCGCAACGCCAAGCCCGTCATCGTCGCCACGCAGATGCTCGACTCCATGATCAACGCCTCGCGCCCCACCCGCGCCGAGGCCTCCGACGTCGCCAACGCCGTCCTCGACGGCGCCGACGCGGTGATGCTCTCCGGCGAGACCAGCGTCGGCAAGTACCCCACCGAGACCGTCCGCACCATGGCCCGCATCGTCTGCGCCGCCGAGGAGGACATCATCGAGGCCGGGCTGCCGCCGCTCACCGAGAACAACAAGCCCCGCACCCAGGGCGGGGCCGTCGCCCGCGCGGCCGCCGAGATCGGCGACTTCCTGGGCGCCAGGTACCTGGTCGCCTTCACCCAGTCCGGGGACACCGCCCGGCGGCTGTCGCGCTACCGCTCGCCGATCCCGGTGCTGGCCTTCACCTACGAGCCGGCGGTGCGCAGCCAGCTGTCGCTGAGCTGGGGCGTGGAGACCTTCATGGGCCCGCTCGTGGAAACCACCGACGAGATGGTCGCCCAGGTCGACAACGCGCTGCTGGCCATCGGCCGCTGCGAGCGGGGCGACATCGTGGTCATCACGGCCGGCTCCCCGCCCGGCCTGGCCGGCTCCACCAACCTGGTCCGGGTCCACCACGTGGGCGAGGACGACAGCCCGCGGGACGTGACCGTCTGAGCCTTCGGGCAGAGCCGCAGGACGCGAACGTGACCGGGCCCGGTCGGTGAGTATCCCTCACCGACCGGGCCCGGCCTGTTGGCTGACTGTGCGTCAGCGGCGTGTGTCAGTGACCGCCCTCGTCCACCACGGCGACCTCGTCGATGTTGCGCTCGATGTCCTCACGCTTCAGGCCGACGGCGAGCGCCCAGTAGTAGACGGCCAGTGAGAAGACCGCGATGAGGCCCATGTCCCACCAGAGGTGGATGTGGCCCTCCGAGCCGACGCCGAAGCCGCCCTGCCAGGAGATGATCCCGATCCCGACCAGGTAGACCGGCAGCCACTGCGCCGCCTTCCAGTCCAGCTGCGGGGCGTTGGGCAGGTTCTTGGCCCGGGCGTACCAGGCGTAGGAGCCGAGGAGGAGGTAGCCCAGGATGATGGCCACTCCGAGCCGCCAGAGGGTGGCCCAGCCGGCCCAGTAGATGATCAGGCTGGCGATCACGAACGACACCGGGGCGATGACCTGCCCGGCGGGCAGCCGGTAGGGGCGCTCGCGGTCGGGCAGCTGCTTGCGCAGCACGCCGTAGGCCAGCGGGGCACCCGCGTACATCAGCACGCTGGCCGAGGTGATGAAGCTGACCAGCTGCTGCCAGCTGGGGAACGGCAGGAAGCAGATGACACCGGTGACGAAGGAGATGATCAGCCCGAACCACGGCACGCCGCGCTTGTCGGTCGCCTCGAACAGCTGCGGGGCGTAGCCGTTGCGGCTCAGGCCGTAGGAGATCCGGGAGGTCGAGGTGGTGTAGATCAGACCGGTTCCGGCCGGGGAGATGATCGCGTCCAGGTAGAGGATCCAGGCCAGCCAGCCCAGTCCGATCACGGTGGCGAGGCCGGCGAACGGGCCGCTGATCCCGGTGTAGGCGAGGTTCGCCCAGCCGTGCACGAAGGAGGAGCCGGGCAGCGCGCCGATGTAGACCACCTGCAGCAGCATGTAGATCAGCGCGCCGATCGCCACCGAGCCGAGGACGGCACGCGGGATGTCCTTCTTGGGGTTGCGGCTCTCGCCGGAGAGCTGGATCGCCTGCTCGAAGCCCAGCAGCGCGAAGATGATCCCGCTGGTGCTGATCGCGGCGAGGATGCCCTTGGCGCCGAACGGGGCGAAGCCCTGCGAGGTGAAGTTGCCGCCGTGGAAGTGCGTGATGGCCAGGACGAAGATGGCGAGCAGCGGGATCGCGATCTTCCACCAGGTCGCCGCGCTGTTGGTGTGGGCGAGCAGGCGCACACCGAGGAAGTTCACCGCGACGAACACGGCCATGAGTACGACGGCGATGACGAAGCCGGACAGCGTGAGCGTCCCGTTGGAGTGCTGGAAGCCGGACGCCCAGGACCAGTGCTGGGCGTACCCGATCATGGCCTCGACCTCGATCGGCGCGACGGTGGCCGCCTGCAGCCAGGAGAACCAGCCGAACGACATCCCGGCGAGGCCGCCGAAGGTGTAGTGCGGGTAGCGGGCGGTGCCGCCGGCCACCGGGAACATCCCGCCGAGCTCGGCGTGCACCAGCGCCAGCAGGACGATCGCGACCGCGCCGATCCCCCAGGAGATGATCGCCGCCGGCCCGGCGACCACGACGGCCTCCTTGGCCCCGAAAAGCCACCCCGAACCGATGATCGACCCGACGGACGCCCACATCAGTCCGATGAGGCCGATTTCCCGCCGCAGCGAGCGGTCACCGGTGTCGGGGGATTTGGACAACAGATCAGTGGGTGCCATGCGGGCGCCACCTCTCGACATAGCTGGCAGGGCAGGTGGGGTTGTTAAGCGGCCGTTAAGGGCTGGATCAGATTAGGTGCAGATTGCGCTCATGCATAGATGTCAGCACTGAATACTTGCGTTCTCTTGAGCTTCTTCACACCTGCTTCCCAGGAGAATCACCGGCCCGCACCCACAGCGGACAGGGGACATCACCCCTGGTGGCAGCCGCGTGGCAGGGCAGCGCTGGGCCGATCCTGGATGGAACGTGAACCAACTTGAAAACTTGAGCATTACTTGAGGAAAGTCGTCGAGGTCGGGATCCGGACATGGGTATGGCTATTGAATGATCGTCATCCCCGTCACCCCTATGCCCCGGTCGAACGATTCCATTCCCCGTGCGGCATGGTCAGTACTTGGCCCCGACATGCTCGTCCATCAACGCCACAGACGCCCTCCGCGCGACGGAGATGTTCAAGGTGTTCGCCTGCCGCCACTCGACGCCGAGGGAGTCGAGCGTGGCTGTATACAGCTGGCGGATGTCCGCGGACTTGTTGCTGAAGAAGTAGCGCGGGTACTCGTAGCGCCGCTCGCCGCTGGCAAGGGTTCGGACTGTCCAGTTGGTCACCCGGGCCCCGTCCGAGTGGATGAGGCCCCGGAGTAGGGGCCAGGGGTGGGCGCCGACGACCTCCTCCTGCCAGTCCGTCAGCCTGATCGAGCGGGCGTGCTTCGGTCCGGCTCCGTGCTGCGGGAAGAGGCAGGGCCAGTGCTTGCTGTAACTCCCGACACTGGTGCACCCCTTGCACTGCGTCCGTCCAACCTTGCTGTTGGGCATGACGTGAGTGAGGGCGTCGGCGCATGAGTCGATCAGACCCGGCCAGGCGTCTGCACAGGAGATGCGCATCGAGTAGACGCCCTTGCTGACATGGCTGATGCAGCCGTCGCCCAGGTAGAGGCCCAGGAGGTAGGAGTAGGCGGGGCGAGGAATCTCAGGCGCGAGGTGACCATTGGGAGCGGGGCATTCGCAGGTGACGCCGGGGAGCGGATCGAGGCGTTCGGTCCAGCTGCGGATTGCCGCGCGCGAGATACCGGTGGTGCGGCTCACCTGGTTGAGGCTCATGCCCGAGTTGAGGAGGGCCAGGGCATTGCGCCGGGTGGCTCGGTCGTACATGAGGCCGATGTTCGTGCGCCTGAGGCGCTGAGGCGCTCAGAATGCGAGACGGTCGCCTGATGTGATGAAGATCGCCAGAATGGAGCTGACCTTCGAATCAAAGGGGAAGTGCCCCGGGTCGGATTCGAACCGACACTGTACGGGTTTTGAATCCGTTGCCTGCTGCCAGTTGGGCTACCGGGGCCTACGGAATGAAGGTTCCCCCTCACCCGCTGCGCCTTAAACATACCGTGTCTAGGTAGGCTCTTGCACGTACCCCCGCGTCAACGAGGAGCACCGTGACCGCCGCCGACGAGCAGCACGAGCAGCATGTCCCGCCGACGACGACCCGTGTGGTCATCGCCGAGGACGAGGCATTGATCCGTCTCGACCTCAAGGAGATGCTCGAGGAGGAGGGCTACACCGTCGTGGGTGAGGCCGGGGACGGTGCCGAGGCGGTGAAGCTGGCGACCGAGCTCCGGCCCGACCTGGTGATCCTCGATGTGAAGATGCCGATCCTGGACGGCCTGTCCGCCGCCGAGCAGATCCACGAGGCGCACATCGCGCCCACCCTGATGCTCACCGCGTTCTCGCAGCGCGAGCTGGTCGACCGGGCGCGGGACGCCGGCGCCATGGCCTACATCGTGAAGCCGTTCAACAAGAGCGACCTGGTCCCCGCCATCGAGATGGCGGTCTCCCGCTACAGCGAGATGCGCGCGCTGGAGGAGGAGATCGCCGACCTCAGCCTCCGCCTCGACACCCGCAAGCTCGTGGACCGCGCCAAGAGCGTCCTGCAGACCAAGTTCGGCCTCACCGAGCCGGCCGCCTTCCGCTGGATCCAGAAGACGTCCATGGACCGCCGCATGACCATGAAGGCCGTCGCCGAGGCGGTCATCGAGGAGGGCGCAGCCCAGGACGCCAAGAAGAAGGCACCGGCGGCCCCGTCGGAACCGCCGGCGTCGGAGGCCTGAGGCGGCGCTCCCTGCCTGCAACGGCATTCGCCGTAGCACGACCGCACCCACCGTCTCCGGGGCTCCGCCCCGAAAGCAGCAACAAGCAGGAGCGGGGGCGGCCGGGCCCCGGCGCGAAGCGTCGGACGTGCGCCGGGGTTGGGCCGAACCGGGGTCACTTTCGGGACAAGGTGTCACTCGATCATGCCCAAATGCCCGAATTGACCCGACTCTCGCGTACCAGAAGTGACCCGACGTACCGAAAGTGACCCCAGTTCACCCGATCAGGGTGCAACCGTGGGCCGGGCAACCACGTGCTCTGCGGCATGAACGAACACGAACTGCGCCAGCACGCCCTGCGCCTCGGCGGCTTCCTGTCGGTCGATCGCGCGCGCAACATGGGCTGCTCCGAGCGGCAACTTCGCACGCTGCTGCGGGACTACGGCTGGTACCACCCGGAGCCCGGGCTGCTCGCTCCGCCTGGAGCGCCCTCAGCTCTGCCCCTGCTGCGGCTCAGGGCCGCCCAGGCCGCGAAGCCGCACCTCGTCGCGAGTCATCAGACCGCCGCCAGGCTGCACGGCATCACCGTCCTGCAGCGTCCGGGGGAGGCCGCCAGACCCATCGAGGCGACTGACCCCCGTCCCGAGCGGGCGCGCACGCGGGTCGCCGGGGTGCTCGTCCATCGCCTCCCGCTGGGGCCGCACGACTCGACCGCAGTGGAGGGCCTCCGCTGCACCACGATTCTCCGCACTCTGACCGACCTGCTCCGGAGCGAGCCGCGCAATACTGCGGTGGCTGCCTTGGACTCCGCACTGCATGCGGGACTGTGCACCGAAGCGGACGTGCGGGCGCACCTGGCCGGGGCGAGCAATCGACAGGCGACCAGCACTGCGCTCCGGTGGGTCGAACTCGCTGACGCCCGTAGCGAGTCTCCGCTGGAGACCGAAGCCAGACTGCTGATGTACGACGCCGATCTCCACCCGCGAACGCAGGCCGAGGTGGCGACGGCGGCGGGCGTCCGGCGAGTGGACTTTCTCTTCGACCGGGAGGGCCTGGCCGTGGAGGTCGACGGCGCTGAGCACCACTGGACGCCGGACGGCCAGCGACGTGATCTGCGCCGTTTCGGGCCCGGCCGCCCCGCTCCTGCTTGTTGCTGCTTTCGGGGCGGAGCCCCGGAGACGGTGGGGCAGATCGCGTTACGGCGAATGCCGTTGCAGGCAGGGAGCGTCCCTGCCTGCAACGGCATCCGAATCGCAACCGACGGTCCGTCAGTCCTCGCCGAGGTAGGCCTTCCGTACCGACTCGTCCGTCAGCAGGTCGGACCCCGTTCCGGAGAGGACGATGCGGCCGACCTCCATCACGTGGCCGGTGTCCGCCAAGGACAGGGCGGCCTGGGCGTTCTGCTCGACGAGCAGGATGGTGGTGCCCTGGTTACGGAGCTCGACGATGGTCGCCATGATCTTCTGCATCATGATGGGGGAGAGGCCCATGGAGGGTTCGTCCAGCATCAACAGCTTGGGCTGGGACATCAGTGCGCGTCCCATCGCGAGCATCTGCTGCTCGCCGCCCGACAGGGTTCCCGCCGCCTGCTTCCGGCGCTCGCCGAGGATGGGGAACAGGTCGTAGGCGCGTTGGACGTCGGCCTGGATGCCGTCCTGGTCCTTCCGGAGGAAGGCGCCGAGGAGGAGGTTCTCCTCGATGGTCATGCGCGGGAAGATGTGCCGGCCTTCCGGCGAGTGGGCCAGCCCCAGGGACACGATCTTGTGTGCGGGGACCGAGCCCAGCGGCTGCCCGTCGAAGCGGATGCTGCCGCCGATGGGCTTGAGCAGGCCGGAGAGGGTGCGCAGGGTGGTGGTCTTGCCGGCGCCGTTGGTGCCGATCAGGGTGACGACCTGGCCTGCCTCGACGGTGAAGGAGATGCCCTTGACCGCCTCGATCTTGCCGTAGGCCACGCGGAGGTCTTCGACCTCGAGCAGAGCGGTCACTGGTCCTCCTCAGGAGTGGCATCGGGAGTGGCATCAGGGGTGACGTCGGGAGTGGCGTCGGAGGCGGGAATGCTGCCGTCGGCCTCGCCGGCGGCGCCGGCGTCGGGGGTCGCCTCGTACGGGGTGCCCAGGTACGCGGCGATGACGCGTTCGTCGGCCTGGACCACCTCCGAGGTGCCCTCGACCAGTTTCTCGCCCTGGACGAGGACCGCGACGCGGTCGCAGAGGTTGAAGATGAACCGCATGTCGTGCTCGATGACCAGCACGGCGATGCCGCGGTCGCGGATCGCGAAGACCAGTTCCTCCGTCGCCCGGGTCTCCTGCGGGTTCATGCCCGCGGTGGGTTCGTCGAGCAGCAGCAGGCCGGGTTCGCTGGCGAGGGCGCGGGCGATCTCGAGCTTGCGCTGCTCGCCGTAGGGGAGGTTGCGGGCGAGGTGTCCCGCCTTGCGGGCGAGGCCGGTGAACTCCAGCAGGGCCATGGCCTTCTCGCGGGACTCGGCCTCCTCGCGGCGGTAGCCGGGGCCGCGGAGGATGGCGGAGATGATGCCTTCCTTGGTGCGGGTGTGGCGACCGACGAGGACGTTCTCCAGGACCGTCATGTTGTGGAACAGCCGGATGTTCTGGAAGGTGCGGGCCATGCCGGCCTGGGTGACCTTGAAGGGCTTGGGCGGCAGCACCGTGCCCTTGTAGGTGACCTGTCCCTCGGTGGGGATGTACAGGCCGGTAAGGCAGTTGAAGAAGGTGGTCTTGCCGGCTCCGTTGGGGCCGATCAGGCCGATGATCTCACCGGTGTTGACGGTGAGGTCGACGTTGTTGACGGCGGTCAGGCCGCCGAACCGCATGATGACGCCACGGGCTTCGAGGAGCGGGGTGCCGGTGGCGGGGGAGTTGCTGGAGCTGTTCTCCAGGGTGATGTCGGTCATCTGGTTCACGCCCCTGCGGTGCTGAGTTCGGCGGCGGATTCGGTCTCGTCCTCGTGGAACTCCAACTGCCGCTGCTTGTTGGCGATCAGGCCCTCGGGCCGGAACCGCATGAACAGGATCAGCGCGATGCCGAACAGCAGGAGCTGGTAGCTCTGCAGGAACTGCAGCTTCGCCTGGAGGAGGTAGAAGAGCGCGGCACCGATCAGCGGACCGGTGACGGTGCCCATGCCTCCGATGACGACGGCGGCGAGCAGGAAGGCGGAGTTCGGCGGTACCGGTCCGGCGAAGACGAAGGGGTCGGGGACGACGCTGAAGCCGACGTGCGCCATGACGGTACCGGCGAGTCCGGCCAGGGTGGCGCCGAGGGCGAAGGCGAGCAGCTTGAAGCGGAAGGCGTTGATGCCCATGGCGGTGGCTGCGGTCTCGTCCTCGCGGATGGCGACCCAGGCGCGGCCGATGCGGGAGCTGCTGGAGCGGCTGAAGACCAGCACGATGATGGCGATGAACACCAGCATCAGTTCGAAGTAGTTGGCGAACCGGCCGAGGGTGATGCCGCCGATGGTGTGGGCGTTCCCGAGGTTGAAGCCGAAGATGCTGAGGTCGGGGATGTTGGGGATGCCGTTGGGGCCGCCGGTGACGTTGGGGCCTGATACGCCGTCCAGGTTGTTGACGACGATGCGGAAGATCTCACCGAAGCCGAGGGTGACGATGGCGAGGTAGTCGCCACGGACCCGCAGGGTGGGGGCGCCGAGGATGACCCCGAAGATGCCGGACACTGCCGCGCCGGTGATCGCCGCCGCCCAGAACGGGAAGGTGACGTGCAGCGACGAGGTGGCGGCCCCGGAGACCAGTGCTCCGGTGTAGGCGCCGACGCCGAGGAAGGCCACGTAGCCGAGGTCGAGCAGTCCGGTGAGGCCGACGACGACGTTGAGGCCGAGGGCGGTGGCGCCGAAGATCAGCAGGTTCACGCCGATGGAGGCGTTGGCGTCGCTGTTCTGGGTGAAGGGGAAGATCGCGGCGGCGACGAAGGCGCCGACGGCGGTGAAGACGCGGTGCCTGCTGGTGATGTCGGTGAGTCGGCCGAGGGCACCGGAGCGGCTGAGCGCCCAGGCGGCGAAGACGGCGGTGATGAGGAAGCCGCCGAAGAGTTCGCCGTAGCTGGTGTCGATGCCGAAGGTGAAGATGCCCAGGCCGAGGGCGAGGGCCAGAGTGATGATCAGGAGTTCGACGGCTACCGGCAGTGCGGGTGCGGGTCTGAGGTCGGGGCGCTTGCCCGGGTAGCCGACGACGCGCTTGAGCGGGTTGTCCGCGTCCGCGGCGACGCCGTCGCGGGGCAGGCCCAGGGCGCCGAGCAGGGCGACCAGGGAGGCGATGCCCGCGACCCAGCCACCGCTGGCGAGGTTGGCGAGGCCGCCGAGTTCGTCCGCGATGGCGATGAGGGTGAACCAGGTGGTCGCCAGGGCGCCGAAGGCGACGATGACGGTGGCGCCCTCGGCGCCGCCGGGGGCGAGCCAGCGCAGCCCCGGGACGCGGTAGCCGGTCAACGCGTAGAGCAGCACCAGGAGGCCGGCGACGAGGGTGACCCACTGCAGGCCGCCGGGGTATCCGTTGACGGTGAGGTCGCCGGGGAACGCGGAGCTGTAGGTCCAGGCGAGGAAGGCGGACGCGGCGGTGGCCAGTCCGCCGACGGCGGCGAGTCCGCGGGCGGCGGCTTCCGGCAGTGGCAGCGCGGGGCGCAGGGCCGGTGTCTGCTGCGTGTTGATGGTGTCGGTCATGTCGTTCACGCCCTGTCCGCGACGCGTTCGCCCAGTAGGCCTTGTGGTCTGACCATGAGCACGAGGATGAGGATGACGAAGGCCCAGACGTCCTGCCAGGCGCCGCCGCCGAACTGGCTCATGCCGGGGATCTTCTCTATGTATCCGGCGGCGAGGGATTCGGCGACGCCGAGCACGATGCCGCCGAGCATGGCGCCGTAGATGTTGCCGATGCCGCCGAGGACGGCGGCGGTGAAGGCCTTGAGGCCGGCCACGAAGCCCATGTCGAAGGAGACCTGGCCGTAGCGCAGGCCGTGGGCGACGCCGGCGACGGCGGCGAAGGTGGCTCCCAGGATGAAGGCGATGACGATGACGCGGTCGGTGTCGATGCCCATGAGCTTGGCGGTGTCCGGATCCTGCGCGGTGGCCTGCATGGCGCGGCCGGTGCGGGTGCGCTGGACGAAGTAGGCGAGGAAGAGCATCGAGGCCACGGCTGCGACCACGACGAAGATGTCCGCCGACTGGAAGGTGATGGAACCCAGGTGGAACGGGCCGCCGGGGAGCGAGGGGAAGACCCGGGGCGACTTGGCCTTGGGGTAGAAGCCCCAGACGAGTTGCTGCAGGGTGATGGAGAGCCCGATCGCGGTGATCAACGGTGCGAGGCGCGGCGCGTTGCGCAGTGGCCGGTAGGCGAAGCGCTCGGCGAGAACGGCGATGACCGTGGCGGTGACGATGCCGCCGAGGAGCATCAGGGGGAGTGCGATCCACATGGAGGTGCCCGAGCCGAGGCCCAGGTACACGGTGAGGGCGCCGAAGCCCCCGGTCATGAAGATCTCGCCGTGGGCGAAGTTGATGAGCTGGACGATGCCGTAGACCATCGTGTAGCCGACGGCGATGAGTCCGTAGGTTGCGCCGAGAAGCAGGCCGTTGGCTAGGTTTTGCGGCAGTTCGTGCACCGCAGGCCTCCGTTGTCAGGGGCGGGTGAGCCGGAAATGGGCGTGGGTACGGGATGCGCGGGTGCGGGAGCGCGGGTACCGGAAACGTGGGCCGATGTGGCACCGCACGGGGGCGCCTGACCTGCTGCGCCCCCGCGCGGTGCTTGTGCTGTACGGGTGTTGACGGTGTGTCAGCCGGAGAAGGTGCCGGTCTTGACGGTGGCCCAGGCGCCGTTCTTGACGCCGTAGACGGTGAGCTGCTTGTTGGTGGCGTCGCCGTACTGGTCGAAGGAGACCGTGCCGGTCACGCCGCTGAAGTTGACGCTGCCCATGGCGGTCTCGACGGCCTGGCGCGGGTTGGCCGGGAGCTTGCCGCTGTTGGCGGCGGCGACGGCCTTCACGGCCTCGATGATCGCCCACGCGCTGTCGTAGGAGTAGCCGCCGTAGGCCGCGTAGGGGTCCTTGTAGCCGGCTGCCTTGTAGTCGGCGACGAACTTGGTGGCGGACGGCAGGGTCTCGACCGGGGCGCCCACGGAGGTCGCGTAGTCGCCGTTGGCGGCGGCACCGGCGAGCTGGATGTAGGTCGGGTCGTACATGCCGTCGCCGCCGATGAGCGGGACGTTGTAGCCGGCTGCCTTGAGCTGCTTGGTGAGCGGACCCGAGTCGGGGTACTCGCCACCGAAGTAGACGAAGTCGGCCTTGGAGTTCTTGATGGCGGTGACGGTGGAGGAGAAGTCGTTGGCGCCGCTGGTGACGTGGTCCTGGCCGACCACGGTGCCGCCGAGCTTGGTGAACTCGTCCTTGAAGGTCGCAACCAGGCCGACGCCGTAGGTCAGCTTGTTGTCGACCAGGAACACCTTCTTCTTGTTGAGGGTGCTGTAGGCGAACTGGGCCGCGAAGGGGCCCTGGATGGCGTCGGTCGTGGCGGTGCGGAAGTACGACTTGAACGGGCGGGTCTTGGTGCCGGTCGCCCAGTTCGGGCCCTGGGTCAGGGCGGGGTTGGTGTTCGCGGGGGAGACCTCGACCAGGTTGGCCTCGTCGAAGATCTTCTGCATGGAGACGGCGACGCCGGAGTTCAGCGGGCCGACGACGCCGATGACGTTGCTGTCCGCGACCAGGGCGGTGGCGTTCTGCTGGCCCTGCTGGGGCGACTTCTTGTCGTCCAGTGCCGAGATCTTGAAGGTGACGCCGGGCACCTCGTGCGTGGAGTTGGCGGTCTTGATCGCCAGGTCCACGGAGTTCTGGATGCCCAGGCCCAGGGCCGACAGCGAACCGGTCAGAGGGGCGTCCACGCCGATGGTGACGGTGGTGGACCCGGCGGCGGCGCTGGAGCTCCCACTCGAGCTGGAGCCGCTGTTGGCGCGCGATCCGCACGCGGTGAGGCTGAGGGCGCCGGTTACGGCAAGAGTGGTGACGATGAGAAGCGAACGGTTTCGCACGATCAGTCCTTTCCTCTGGGCGAGGGTCGAACCGCGCGCAGGCCCCGACCTGTCGATCCGATGGCGCGGTGACTGGCCGTGACTCTAGGCCCCCACCAGGGGCTTCGGCAGAGCCAACGCGCACTGTGTGATGGTCTTGTTATGACCTGAGGAAAACTTGAGGCTTGATCCGGCCACCACCGTTCGGGGTGGGATTTCGCCCTGATTCCGGTCGCCGAACCGCAAATCCGATGATCGCCCAGCTCAGCCTGGTGATGTGACCACGGTGGACGGGACGGGCGGGAGCGAAGCGGGGGTTCGGCCGCAGCGCACGTCGATCTCGCGGCTGAGATCGTCGCCGTAGTTTTCACCGAGGATTTCGCTTTGCGTCTGTATTGCGCGCAGGTTACTCAACGTTACGTCGACGAAAGGCAGCTGGTCCCGCGCGGGCGTCCTGGCGCAGTCGCGGACGTCGGCCAGTACCAGCACGATCCGGGTTTCGGCCGGTAGGACGACGATCGGCAGCGGATCCTCGGTGGTGACCTGAAGTCCGGCGTAGGGCTGGGCGATGTGATGGATCGTCACCGGATCGGAGTCCCGGTCGACGAAGGACAGCAGGAATGCGAACCGGCTGCTTCGCGGGTCGTTGCCGGGGGCCATGCCGGCGTAGTGCACATCGGTGATCTGCGCGGGCCAGGGGACGGGACCGCGGGTCTGCCCGGCCTGGGGGCGATGGCGCGGGATGTCGCCGACGGTCGCCAGGGCGAGTGCGCCGGCCGCCGCGAGGATCGCCGCCGTGAGCAGTCCGCGGCGCAGGGGCCGGCCGAGACCGTGCCACCAACTGCTCAGCCGCCGCTCGACGCCGAACTCCGTCGGCTCGTTGACCTGCAGCTCCGCAGGCATGGTTGACGAGTCGTCAGCCGACTCCAGCGGACCGACGCCGCCGACCGGCTCGGGCCGCTCGGGCCGTTCGGGCCGCCCGCGACCACCGGTCATCGCCCGCACCCCCTCGTCGAGGCGGGCGATGCCCGGTGCCGTACCGGGGCGGACCCGCACGGCCATGGTGCCCCCGCGCCGCCCGGGCCGCGCGGGTTTCGGCACTCAGGTGTCGCGGAGCATGCAGGTGAGCCTGCAACTGGTGATGCGCCGGCCCTGGTCGTCGGTGACGGCGATCTCGTAGGTCGCGGCGGTGCGGCCCTTGAAGACGGCGGTGGCGACACCGGTGACCAGTCCGGAGGTGGCCGAGCGGTGGTGGGTGGCGTTGAGGTCGACGCCGACGGCGTAGCGGCCGGGGCCGGCGTGCAGCATCGCGCCGACCGAGCCCAGGGTCTCCGCGAGGGCCGCCGAGGCGCCGCCGTGCAGCAGGCCGTAGGGCTGCTGGTTGCCCTCGACCGGCATGGTGCCGACGACCCGGTCGGGGGAGGCCTCGACCACCCTGATCCCCAGCCGCTCGCCGAGGTGGCCGCCGGAGAAGGTGCTCAGGTCCACGCCCAGTTTGGTGAAGTGGTCGATCACGTCCTGCGGGATCTTGAAGGCGGGACCGGGCTCAGGGGGCCGCTCGGACATGGTGCTCCTGACGTCGTTGTACGGGACTGCCTGTGATCGTACGACTCCCTTCGGCGGCGTTGATGGGGGGCACTGTCAGTGGCGGGCCATAGGATTTCGTTCGGCAGTGGCAGGCAGCTGGGCGTGGACGGAAGAAGTGGTGGCAGGCATGGCGAGTACGACCGGAAGCAACGGCAAGGCGGCGAAAGGGGCGGCCCGGCCCAGGCTGCTGCTGCTCGACGGCCACTCCATGGCGTACCGGGCCTTCTACGCCTTCCCCGCGGAGAACTTCGCCACCTCGACCGGGCAGCCCACCAACGCGGTGTACGGCTTCGCCTCGATGGTCGCCAACATCCTGCGCGACGAGGCGCCGACGCACTTCGCGGTGGCCTTCGACGTGTCCAGGAAGACCTTCAGGGCCGGGATCTACCCGGAGTACAAGGCGACCCGCTCGGCCTCCCCGGAGGAGTTCCGCGGCCAGGTCGAGCTGGTCAGCGAGCTGCTGGACGCGATGAAGGTGCCGCATCTGCGGCTGGCCGAGTTCGAGGCCGACGACATCATCGCCACGCTGGCCACCCGCGCCGCCGCCGACGGCTTCGAGGTGCTGATCCTCACCGGTGACCGCGACGCCCTGCAGCTGGTCACCGACGACGTCACGGTCCTCTACCCGACCAAGGGCGTCTCCGAGATGACCCGCTACACCCCCGAGAAGGTGTTCGAGAAGTACGGGGTCACCCCGGCCCAGTACCCCGACCTGGCGGCGCTGCGCGGTGACCCGTCCGACAATCTGCCCGGTATCCCCGGGGTGGGGGAGAAGACCGCCGCCAAGTGGATCGGCCAGTACGGCTCCTTCGCCGAGCTGGTCGAGCACGCCGACGAGGTCAAGGGCAAGATCGGCGAGAAGCTGCGGGCCGGCCTGGACGCGGTGAAGCTCAACCGCGAGCTCACCGAGCTGATCCGGGACGTCGAACTCCCGCTCGGTGTGGACGAGTTGGGTCGCAACCCGTACGACAGGGAGGCCACCCTGCTGCTGCTGGACACCCTGGAGTTCCGCAACCAGGCGCTGCGCGACCGCCTGTTCGCGGTGGATCCGGGGGCCGGCGAGGGCGCCGAGGGCGCGCCGACCGCGACCGGGCCCGGTATCGAGGTCGACGGCGAGCTGCTGACCGACGACGGCGCCCTGGCGGCCTGGCTGGCCGAGCACGCCTCCGGCGCCGTCCGCACCGGGCTGGCCGCCGACTACAGCTGGGCGCTGGGCGAGGGCTCCGTCAGCGCGGTGGCACTGGCCGTCGAGGGCGGTCCGGCCGCCTGGCTGGACCCGGCGGTGCTGGCCGAGGCCGACGAGCGCGCCTTCGCCGACTGGCTGGCCGACCCCGAGCGCCCCAAGGCGCTGCACATCGCCAAGCAGGTGATGCGGGCCTTCGCCGAGCACGGCTGGCGGATCGAGGGCGTCACGGCCGACAGCGCCCTGGCCGCCTACCTGGAGAAGCCCGGGCGCCGCACCTTCGGCCTGGACGTGCTGGCCGAGGAGTACCTGGGCCGCCAGCTGGACGCCGGCACCGCCGCCGACAGTGGCCAGCTGGCCTTCGGCGACGAGTCCGGCGACGCCGAGGACCAGGCGCTGGCCGCCGCCCAGGCGCTGATGGTGCAGGCCCGCACAGTGCTGGACCTGGCCGAGGTGTTCGAGACCCGGCTGGCCAAGGACGGCGCGCTGGAACTGATGCGCGAGGTCGAACTGCCCATCGCCGCGCTGCTGGCGCGGATGGAGCGGGCCGGCATCGCCGCCGACCTGGACTGGCTCACCCAGCTGGAGATCCAGTTCGGCGCCGCGGTGCAGCAGGCGGTGAAGGAGGCACACGCGGCCGTCGGCCACGAGTTCAACCTCGGCTCGCCCAAGCAGCTCCAGGAGATCCTCTTCAACGAGCTGGAGCTCCCCAAGACCAAGAAGATCAAGACCGGCTACACCACCGACGCCGACGCACTGACCTGGCTGGCCGGGCAGACCACCCACGAGCTGCCGGTGATCCTGCTGCGGCACCGGGACCAGACCCGGCTGCGCAGCACCGTCGAGGGCCTGATCAAGACGGTGGCCGCGGACGGCCGGATCCACACCACCTTCAACCAGATGGTCGCCGCCACCGGCCGGCTCTCCTCCACCGAGCCCAATCTGCAGAACATCCCGGTGCGGACCGAGGAGGGCCGGATGATCCGCCGGGCCTTCGTCGTCGGCGCCGGCTACCAGGAGCTGCTGACCGCCGACTACAGCCAGATCGAGCTGCGGATCATGGCGCACCTGTCCGAGGACGCGGCGCTGCTGGCCGCGTTCTCCAGCGGCGAGGACCTGCACACCACCGTCGGCTCCCAGGTGTTCGCGGTGGAGCCGCCGCAGGTCGACGCGGAGATGCGGCGCAAGATCAAGGCGATGTCGTACGGACTGGCGTACGGGTTGTCAGCCTTCGGCCTGTCCCAGCAGCTGAACATCGCCACCGGCGAGGCGCAGCGGCTGATGGACACCTACTTCGAGCGCTTCGGCGGGGTGCGGGACTATCTGCGGCGGGTGGTCGACGAGGCCCGCAACACCGGCTACACCGAGACCGTGCTGGGCCGCCGGCGCTACCTGCCGGATCTGACCAGCGACAACCGGCAGCGGCGGGAGATGGCGGAGCGGATGGCGCTGAACGCGCCGATCCAGGGCTCGGCCGCGGACATCGTGAAGATCGCCATGCTGAAGGTGGACACGGCGCTGACCGGCGCCGGACTGTCCTCACGGATGCTGCTGCAGGTTCATGACGAGATCGTGCTGGAGGTGGCTCCGGGGGAACGGGAGGCGGTGGAGGAGCTGGTGCGGCGGGAGATGGCGGCGGCGTACCCGTTGGCTGCGCCGTTGGATGTTTCCGTGGGGGTCGGACGGGACTGGGAGACGGCGGCGCACTAACGTTCCGTCAGGTTCGGGAGGGTTCTGAGGGGTGTCTGGCTGCGGACCGTAGTGGGCTTGTCGCGCAGTTCCCCGCGCCCCTAGGGGGCTGCAACTGACCCACAGTGGGCATGTTGCACCTACCTAGGGGCGCGGGGAACTGCGCGACCAGCCAGGCAGTGCCGCACCCGAGATCCCCGGGTAGAACCTGTTCTCATTTCGCGGCCCCCGCGTTACCGTGCGGGGCGGCGAGACGAGGGAGGTGGCCGATGCGTGCACTGCTGGCTGCGGCGATCGGGGTGGCGGTCGCCCTGGGTGTGGCCCTGGTGATGGTGCCGTTGGCGCACCAGGGCGGTCCGACCTCGCCCAAGCCCCTGCTGACCAGCGCTCCGGCGCATCCGTAGGGGGGCGGGCCCGCCGATGCGACGTCGTCTGAGCCTGGTCCTGGTCGCCCTCGCCGCCTTCCTGGCGGTGCTGGGTCCGATGGTGCGCTGGTACGACTATCCACGCGTGGTCGAGGTGCCCGCCGACCAGTACCAGACCGTGGTGCTGCAGGCGAAGGACGCCACCCTGATCGACTACAGCACCCTCACCGGCGTCCCGCACCAGACCGTCACCATCGTGCAGACGCTCAAGGGCGACACCGCCGCGGCCGCCGCCGAGAAGAAGCGCACCGGCCGCGACGTCGTGGTCTGGGACGGCCTCTCCTACGTGCTGGGCACCGACGGCAAGATGATCTCCAGCATCCCCGAGGTCTACGTCTTCGACGCGCACACCCAGGAGCCGGTGCACTGCTGCGGGGAGAGCGTCGACGGGGACCCGGTGACCCGTACCGGCATCGAGTACAAGTTCCCCTTCGACACCCAGCCCAGGGACTACCAGTACTACGACCCGCAGACCCGCACCTCCGCGCCCATCCTCTACCAGGGCACCCGGGAGTACCGGGGGATGAAGGTCTACTACTTCACCCAGACCATCCCCTGGACCCGGGTCGTCTTCCCGAAGACCATGCCGGCCGGGATCACCGGCCTGACCCCGGCGAGCATCACCGCCCTCGGCTACCAGCGCTGGTACACCACCACCCGCGAGTTCTGGGTGGACCCGGTGACCGGCGCTCCGGTCAACGGCGAGGAGCAGCACCACGAGGAGCTGCGCTTCGCCAAGGGCAGCGGCAAGGCGCCGGTCACCGTCTTCGAGGGCGACGTCAAGATCCGCCCCGACTACCTGGACGCGACGTTCCGGCAGATCAGCTCCCAGCGGCAGCTGGTGCTGGGCATGACCACCTACCTCCCCTGGGGTGCGCCGGTCCTGGGCGCGGTGCTGCTGGGGCTCGCCTTCCTGTTCGAGGCGCGCGGGCGCAGCAGGGGTGACCGGAAGGGGAAGCGCGGGTCAGTCGGCGACGGTGACGAAGACGGCGGTGCCCGGCAGGTACCGCCCCCGCAGCGGGCTCCAGCCGCCCCACTCCTGGGTCAGGCCGTCGGGCCACTCGGGTTCGACCAGGTCGACCAGTCGGAAGCCCGCTGAGGTCAGCTCGCGGACCCGGTCGCCCATGGTGCGGTGGTGCTCCACGTAGACGGCGCGGCCCCGCTCGTCCTGCTCCACGTAGGGGGTGCGGTCGAAGTAGGAGGAGAGCGCCGTCAGCCCCTCGGGGCCGGGTTCGTCCGGGAAGGCCCAGCGGATCGGGTGGGTGACCGAGAAGACCCAGCGCCCTCCGGGCCGCAGCACCCTGCGCACCTCGCGCATCAGCAGCGCGGTGTCCGCGGCGAACGGCACCGCCCCGTAGGCGGAGCAGGCCAGGTCGAAGCTGGCGTCGGCGAACGGCAGTACGGTGGCGTCGGCCTGGACCAGCGGGACCGGGCGGAGGCCGAGGTCCTCGTCGATCCGTCGCGAGTGCTGGAGCTGACGGTACGACAGGTCCAGGGCGACCGGCCGGGCCCCCTGGGCGGCCAGCCAGCGCGAGCACTGGGCGGCGCCGGCGCCGATCTCCAGGACGGTGCGGCCGCGCAGCGCGGCCGGATCGCCGAGCAGCCGGGCCTCGGCCTCGTCCAGGCCCTCGGGGCACCAGGTGAATCTGGCGTCGCCGAGGAAGCCGCCGTGCTCGTCCTGGTACTCGTCGGCGTTGCGGTCCCACCAGTGTCGGTTGGCCCGACTGCTCTCGGTGGTCCCGGCCTCGCGGCGGACCGCTTCGCCGTCGTCGTCCCAGGCGGCTGAGGAGCGGTCCGGGGCTGCGTCGCTGTCATGGTGCGTGGTCATCTCACAGGTAGCGTAACCTTGCTCCTGTAGCGTCCGGGAGGCGCCGGAAGGGTCGTCGCGAGAGTGCTGATTTGACCGGTTTGTCCGGTCTGTGTGGGGCTCTCCCGCACTGCGGCATCCCGCATTGACCGTGCATGGCTGTCCCCGTATGCTACAAGTTGCGCTGCGGGCCTGCGCGCCTCGGACGGAGCAGGTCGCGCTCGCATCTGTTGAAGACCCCACAGTCACAGCCCGGGGTATCGGCTTCCAGTAGATCTGGATGTGGCGATACACCGGCTCAACCCTGTCTGGTCCTTGGTGGAGCGATAACGGGTCCCCGGCGCAGTAGTACCTACGACTTCATGTCCGTACCGGAGCCCTTTTCCTAATGACGACCAGCAGCACCGAGGCCCGTACCACCCCGCAGGTGGCGGTCAACGACATCGGCGACGCAGAAGCCTTCCTCGCGGCGATCGACGAGACCATCAAGTACTTCAACGATGGCGACATCGTCGAGGGCATCATCGTGAAGGTCGACCGTGACGAGGTCCTCCTCGACATCGGTTACAAGACCGAGGGCGTCATCCCCTCTCGCGAGCTGTCCATCAAGCACGACGTCGATCCCCATGACGTCGTCAAGGTCGGCGACAACATCGAGGCCCTGGTTCTCCAGAAGGAGGACAAGGAGGGTCGTCTCATCCTGTCCAAGAAGCGCGCTCAGTACGAGCGTGCCTGGGGCACGATCGAGAAGATCAAGGAAGAGGACGGCATCGTCACCGGTACCGTCATCGAGGTCGTCAAGGGTGGTCTCATCCTCGACATCGGCCTCCGTGGCTTCCTGCCGGCCTCGCTGGTCGAGATGCGTCGGGTCCGCGACCTCCAGCCCTACGTGGGCAAGGAGCTCGAGGCGAAGATCATCGAGCTGGACAAGAACCGCAACAACGTGGTCCTGTCCCGCCGTGCCTGGCTGGAGCAGACCCAGAGCGAGGTCCGTCAGACCTTCCTCACCACCCTGCAGAAGGGTCAGGTGCGCTCCGGCGTCGTCTCCTCCATCGTCAACTTCGGTGCCTTCGTGGACCTGGGCGGCGTCGACGGCCTGGTGCACGTCTCCGAGCTGTCCTGGAAGCACATCGACCACCCGTCCGAGGTCGTCGAGGTCGGCCAGGAGGTCACCGTCGAGGTCCTCGACGTGGACATGGACCGCGAGCGCGTCTCCCTGTCGCTGAAGGCGACCCAGGAGGACCCGTGGCAGCAGTTCGCGCGGACCCACCAGATCGGCCAGGTCGTCCCGGGCAAGGTCACCAAGCTGGTTCCGTTCGGTGCGTTCGTCCGCGTGGACGAGGGGATCGAGGGCCTGGTCCACATCTCCGAGCTGGCCGAGCGCCACGTGGAGATCCCGGAGCAGGTCGTCCAGGTCGGCGACGAGATCTTCGTCAAGGTCATCGACATCGACCTCGAGCGTCGCCGCATCAGCCTCTCGCTGAAGCAGGCCAACGAGTCCCTCGGTGCCGACCCGGCCTCGGTCGAGTTCGACCCGACCCTGTACGGCATGGCTGCCTCGTACGACGACGCCGGCAACTACATCTACCCGGAGGGCTTCGACCCCGAGGCGAACGACTGGCTGCCGGGCTTCGAGAAGCAGCGTGAGGAGTGGGAGCGCCAGTACGCCGAGGCGCAGACCCGCTTCGAGCAGCACCAGGCCCAGGTCATCAAGAGCCGCGAGGCCGACGCCGAGGCCGCTGCCGCTGGTGAGGGCGCTGCCCCCGAGGCCGCTGCCGCCGGTGCCGGTGCGGTCTCCGGTGGCTCGTACTCCTCGAGCAGCGACGAGACCTCGGGCGCCCTGGCGACCGACGAGGCCCTCGCCGCCCTGCGCGAGAAGCTCGCGGGCGGCCAGAGCTGAGGCTCTGACCTGCTGCGGTAGGCAGTGAGCAGGACCTGAACAGTGGCCCCACCCGGTTCGTCCGGGTGGGGCCACTGTCGCGTTCATGGCCGCGTTACCCCATCGGTATGCCGTTGCAATATACAAACATCAACATCCTTGGAGCGCAGGCGAACTGATCTTCGCAGAGGCGAGTCCGAAGGGATGATGGATGACGCAGCAGTTGGAGGCAGGCGGGTTCAGCCGCAGGGGGTTCCTGCGGGCGGTGGGGGTCAGCGGCGGGGCCGGGACGATGTTCGCGGCCATGGGCGCCCTGGGCCTGGCGCCCACCGCGACGGCGGCGATGCCGGCGTTCTCGGCGCCGAGCGCCTCGGACTTCCACCTCACCGGCCGCAAGGCGGCCAAGGTCGTGATCCTCGGCGGCGGTGTGGCCGGCCTGGTGTCGGCGTACGAGCTGGGCAAGGCGGGGTACGACTGCACGATCCTCGAACCGCGCAGCCGCACCGGCGGCCGGAACTTCACCGCACGCGCCGGAACCGAGCAGACCGACCTGTTCGGCAACAGCCAGACCGCGCGGTTCGCCGAGGGCCAGTACATGAACTGCGGCCCGGCGCGGCTGGCCCAGTGGATGGTGACGCTGGACTACTGCCGTGAACTCGGGGTCCCCATCGAGGTGTTCACCAACACCAACGCCGACGCCTACATCTACAACGAGAGCTCCGGGATGACGCCCGGGAACCCGGTGCGCTACCGCACGGCCAAGGCCGACACCTACGGCTACGTCAGCGAACTGCTGGCCAAGGCCACCGACAAGGGAGCGCTCGACCAGCAGCTGACCGCGGCCGACCAGGAGCGGCTGCTGGCCTTCCTGGAGGACTGGGGCTCCATCGGCGCCAAGGCGGACGGCTTCGGCTACACCGGCAGCAGCAACCGCGGCTTCAGCACCTACCCCGGCGCGGCCGGGACGCCGGGCACCGAACTGGCGCCGGTGCCGGACGTCTCCTCGGTCTTCGCCTCCGGGGTGGGCCGCTACTTCTCCTTCGAGTTCGAGTTCGACCAGGCGATGCTGATGTTCCAGCCGGTCGGCGGGATGGATCAGATACCGAAGGCGCTGACCCGCGCCGTCGGCGCGCAGAAGGTCAAGCTCGGCTGCCAGGCCACCGGCATCACCGAGACTGGCAGCGGGGTCGAGGTCGCCTACACCGACGCGGCCGGGCGCAGCCGGGCGGTCACCGCGGACTACTGCATCGCGGCGATGCCCCCGCACCTGCTGGCCAAGCTGCCGCACAACCTGGGCAGCGCGGTCCAGGCCGGGCTGGCCTCGATCACCCCGGCCTCGGCCAGCAAGATCGGCCTGGAGTACCGCAGCCGCTGGTGGGAGACCGACCACCGGATCTACGGCGGCATCACCGAGACCGACCTGGACCTCACCCACATCTGGCACCCGTCCTACGGCTTCCACGGCGAACGCGGCGTCATGATCGGCTACTACAACTACGACACCGACGCCGACCGGTACGGCAGGATGACGCCGGCCCAGCGCGAGGCCCGGGCGGTGTCGCTGGGGGAGCGGATCTACGGCTCCAAGTACCGCACCGAACTGGCCTCCTCCTTCTCGCAGTCCTGGCGCTTCATCCCGCACCTCGAGGGCGCCTGGCACAACCTGCCCGACAACAGCCCCGACGCGGCGGTGCTCAAGCCGCTGGTGGAGCCGGCCGGGCGGGTGCTGTTCGCCGGGGACTGGCTCTCCTACATGGACGCCTGGCAGCACGGGGCGATCCTGTCCGCGCGCAAGGCGGTGACCGCGCTGCACAGCCGGGCGCTCAAGAGCTGAGCATGAGCGCGCACTGAGGATCGAGCTGCGCGGGGACTCCGTCCGGGCGGTCGGGCGAAGTCCCCGCGCAGCTCACGGCAGGTGGGGGCGGCGGGGGCAGATGAAGGGGATCAAAAGGGATATCAGGGTGTTCTCACCGTGATTCTGGCCATAGTCTGAGTTACTTCCTATTCAGCTGGATATGGGCGAAAGTTCCAGGAACCCCTCTTCCTGACGCAAGGCGCCCTCTCCATGCACGCACCCTTCTCCCGTGTCGGCGGACCCTTCGCCGCCGTGGGGCGCTTCAGTCATCGGCGCCGGCGCTGGGTGCTGCTCGCCTGGGCGCTGCTGATCGCGGTCGGTCTGCTGTTCGGCACCAAGGTCTTCGACACCGCCGCGCCGACCGCTGCCGCCGCCGGGTCCGAGTCCGCGACCGGGACCGCGCTGCTGGCCTCGGCCAGCTCGTCGGACCTCAGCATCACCGCCCTGGTGGACGGGAAGTCGGTGGACGACTCCGCGGTACGGGCGGCGGTGACCGCCGCGGCCGTCGACCTCTCGCACATCGCCGGGGTCACCGGGGTCACCGACGCCTACAACGGCGGCGGTACGGCGCTGAGGTCGAGCGACGGCACCGCGAGCCTGGTCGAGGTCCAGCTCGACACCGCCGGCAAGAGCACGGTGGCCGCGGTCTCCCAGCGCCTGGAGGCGATCGGGTCCGCCTCGGGGACCACGGTCGACCTCGGCGGCACCCAGGTCCTCAACGCGCAGGTGCAGCAGCAGACCCAGAAGGACACCGAACTGGGCGAGCTGGTGACCCTGCCGCTGACCCTGCTGGTGATGGTGCTGATCTTCGGCGGCTTCCTGGCCGCGGGGCTGCCGCTGATCGGGGCGGTCGGTTCGATAGCCGGGGCGTTCCTCGCCCTGCTGGGCTTCAGCCGGATCATGCCGATGGACACCAGCGTGCTACCCATCGCCACGGTGCTGGGGCTCGGACTGTCGATCGACTACGCGCTGCTCATGGTCAACCGCTTCCGGGAGGAGCGCGGCCACGGCGCCGACGTGGCGGCCGCGGTGGAGCGCAGCTGTGCGACCGCCGGACGCACCATCACCTTCTCGGCGGTGACCGTGGCCGCCGCCCTGTCCGGGCTGTTCGTCTTCGTCAGCCCGATCTTCCGCGCCGTTGCGGCGGCCGGGGTCAGCGTGGTGGTGATCACGGTCCTGTCCGGGCTGACCCTGGTCCCGGCCCTGCTGGGGTTCGTCGGCGGGCGGATCAAACCGCTGCCGGCCGGCCGGAACCCCGACGACGGGGTCTTCGCCCGGACCGTGCGCCGGGTGCAGCGCCGTCCGCTGCCGGTGGCGATCGGGGTCACCGTGCTGCTGCTGGCGCTGGCGGCGCCGTTCGCGACCGCGCATGCGCAGAGCGCCGGGGCGGACGTGCTGCCGAAGTCCTTCAGCAGCCGGGTGGTCGCGGACGCGCTGGAGAGCCGCTTCCCGGCGCAGCAGCAGGCGGCGGTCACCGTCGCGGTCCAGGGCTCGACGGCGCAGGTCGAGAGCTATGCGGCCGAGGTACGCACGCTGCCGGGCGTCACCGGTGCGACGGTGGCGTCCGTCGGCGACGGGCTGGTGAGCGTCGCGGTGAGCGTGGACGGCGGCACCCAGGGCAGCACGGCGCAGCGGGTGGTCGGCGAGCTGCGGGCCGACCGCGGCGGGCTGACCACCTGGGTGACCGGCGACGCCGCGACGGTGGTCGACTTCAAGCACGAGGTGTCGACCCGCGGGCCGTGGGCGCTGGGACTGGTGGTGGGCGCGACGTTCCTGCTGCTGTTCCTGATGACCGGCTCGCTGCTGGTGCCGCTGAAGGCGCTGCTGACCAACCTGCTGTCGCTGGGGGCCTCGCTCGGGGCGATGACCCTGGTCTTCCAGGACGGCTGGTTCAGCGGGCTGCTGGGGTTCACCCCGACCGGCGGGTTGGAGGCGTGGATCCCGGTCCTGGTGTTCGCGTTCGCCTTCGGCCTGTCCATGGACTACGAGGTGTTCCTGCTGGCACGGATCAAGGAACTGCACGAGGAGGGCCATCGCTGCCGCAAGGCGGTGGAGCTCGGGGTGCAGCGCAGCGGACGGATCATCACCTCGGCCGCGCTGCTGATGGTGGTGGTCTTCGCCGGGTTCTCCACCGGGAGCATGCTGGACATCAAGGAGATCGGCCTGGCGCTGGCGGTCGCTGTGCTGGTGGACGCCACGCTGGTGCGGATGCTGCTGGTGCCGGCCACGATGACGCTGCTGGGCCGGGCGAACTGGTGGGCGCCGGGCTGGCTGCAGCGGTTCCACGCCAGGATCGGGCTGCGCGAGGGACAGACCCTGCCGCCGCTGCGGGCCGGCTGGGGGACGCTGGGCAAGGCACTGCTGCCGCCGCAGAGACCGCCGCAGCGGGTGTCCGAGCCGATGCGGGGCGGCTCGGTCTAAGCTGCCCGCATGCTGAAGGTGGGACTGACGGGCGGGATCGGTGCGGGCAAGAGCGAGGTGTCGCGGCTGCTGGCCTCCTACGGGGCGGTGCTGGTCGACGCCGATCTGATCGCCCGTGAGGTGGTGGCGCCGGGGACGCCCGGGCTGGCGCGTGTCGTCGCCGAGTTCGGGCCGGAGGTGCTGCTGCCGGACGGCGGGCTGGACCGGCCGAAGCTGGGGTCGATCGTGTTCGCGGACCCGGCGCGGCTGGCGGCGCTGAACGCCATCGTGCATCCGCTGGTGCGGGACCGCTCCGCAGAGCTGGAGCGGCGGGCCGGGCCCGGCGACGTGCTGGTGAACGACGTTCCGCTGCTCGCGGAGAACGGGCTGGCTAAGGTGTTCGACCTGGTGGTGGTGGTCGACGCGGCGGAGGGGACCCGGCTGGACCGGCTGGTGCGGCTGCGCGGGATGCCCGAGAAGGAGGCGCGGGCCAGGATGGCGGCGCAGTCCTCGCGCGAGGACCGGCTGGCGATCGCCGACCTGGTGATCGACAACGACGGCCCGCTGGAGGCGCTGGAGCCGCAGGTCCGCGAGGTGTGGGCAGAGCTGCGGCGTCGGGCGCAGCGGTCGTAGGAAGGTCCAAAAGGGTAAACAATCTGTTGACGCTGCATGTGGATGGTTCTACGTTTCGTTGAAACGCCGTCACGGATCGCCGTTCGGACGACCGTTCGACCCATCCTGCCCGCAGGCCGTCCCCTGCCTCAGGTCCTCCCTTTCTGTGGACTCACCTACCTGGAGGCATCAACGTGGATACCTCGCGCCCGGACGCGGCACCTGCACCAGCCGTCCATCCCGTGGACGAACTCCTGCCCGCACCCAAGCTGATCGCCTATGCGCTGCAGCACATCGCCGCGATGTACGCCGGGGTGGTCGCGCCGCCGCTGATCGTGGGGGCCGCGGTGGGGCTGTCGGCCACCGAGCTGACCGTGCTGATCGGCGCCGCACTGCTCACCTCGGGGCTGGCCACCCTGCTGCAGACGCTGGGGGTGTGGAAGGTCGGCTCGCGGATGCCGTTCGTCAACGGCATCAGCTTCGCCGGGGTCGCCCCGATGCTGGCGATCGCCAGGACGACCGACCACGGGCATGCGCTGCCGGTGATCTACGGCTCGATCCTGGTCGGGGGTGCGGCGATCTTCGTGGCCGCGCCGTTCTTCGGCAAGCTGGGCCGGTTCTTCCCGCCGGTGGTGAGCGGGACGGTGATCTGTCTGATCGGTCTCTCGCTCTTCCCGGTCGCCTTCGGCTGGGTGACCGGCAGCGACCCGGCGGCCAAGGACTACGCCTCGGTGTCGCGGGTGCTGCTGGGCGGCACCACGCTGGTGGTGGTGCTGGTGCTGAACCGGTTCCTGACCGGGTTCCTGCGCAGCATCGCGGTCCTGCTGGGGCTGGTCGTCGGCACGCTGCTGGCCATCCCGTTCGGGCTCTTCGACGCCTCGGCGCTGAGCGGCACGCCGGTGTTCGCGGTGCCTTCGCCGTTCCACTTCGGGGCGCCGGAGTTCCAGGCCGGCGCGATCGTCTCGATGCTGATCGTGATGGTGGTCTCGATGACCGAGAGCACGGCGGACATGCTGGCGCTGGGCGAGGTCGTCGAGATGCCGGTCACCGAGGACACCATCGCGGCCGGGCTCCGCGCGGACGGGGCGGCGACGTTCGTCGCTTCGGTGCTGAACGGGTTCGCGGTGTCGGCGTTCGCCCAGAACATCGGGCTGATCGCGCTCACCCGGGTGCGGAGCCGGTACGTGGTCGCGGTGGGCGGGGTCGTGCTGATCCTGCTGGGACTGTTCCCGGTCGCCGGGGCGATCGTCTCGATCGTGCCGCAGCCGGTGCTGGGGGGCGCGGGGTTCGCGCTGTTCGGGACGGTGGCGGCCAGCGGGATCAAGACGCTGGCGCGGGCCGGGCTGGGGGACAGCAACAATCTGCTGATCGTGGCGGTGGCGCTGGGGTTCGGGGTGCTGCCGATCGCGTCGCCGAACTTCTGGGTGCGGTTTCCGGAGGTGGTGCAGACGGTGATGGGGTCGGGGATCAGTGCAGGATGCCTGGCCGCTATCGCTCTGAATCTGTTCTTCAACCATCTGGGGCGGCGGGACGTTGAGGTTGTGCCGGAGGAGCGGGAGATGGGGGCGGAGCCGACGTTGGTGCACTGACGGTTTGGTGGCGGGTGCGGGTTGTTGCATGGTTGGTCGCGCAGTTCCCCGCGCCCCTGACGGGGCTGCAACTGATCCACAGCGGTTCAGTTGCAGCACCCCAGGGGCGCGGCCAGCCTGCTACGGCCTGTGGTCGATCGCCCTGCCGATCCACGCCGAGTGCGGTGGCAGGGTGATTGACGGTCCATCAGGGATGCTGGCGGGGAAGGCGGCCAGGGTCTCCACCGACGGGGTGTCCAGCGGGACGGTACGGGGTTCGTGGGAGAGGTTCACCGCTGTGCGGTAGCGGCCGCGGTGGAGGACCAGCCAGCGGTCGGTCTCGTCGAAGGTGACCTGGACCGTCGAGAGGTCGGGGTCGGTGAACTCCGGGTGGGCCCGGCGCAGGGCCAGCAGGGTGCGGTACCAGGCCAGTAGTTCGGCGTGGGGCTTGCGGTGCGGTTCGGTCCAGTCGAGCTTGGAGCCGAGGAAGGTCGCCGCGGCCTGCGGGTCGGGGACCTCCTCGGGGCGCCATCCGTGCCCGGCGAACTCGCGGCGGCGGCCGTTGCGTACCGCCTCGGCCAGGTCCGGGTCCTGATGGTCGGTGAAGAACTGCCAGGGGGTGCGCGCGCCCCACTCCTCGCCCATGAAGAGCATCGGGGTGTAGGGGGAGGTGAGCACCAGGGCCGCACCCGCCGCCAGCAGGCCGGGATCGAGCTCGGCGGAGAGGCGGTCGCCGAGGGCGCGGTTGCCGATCTGGTCGTGGGTCTGCAGGTAACCCAGCAGCCGGTGCGCCGGGATGCGGTGCACCGGCAGCGGCCGGCCGTGGCTGCGCTCCCGGAACGAGGACCAGGTGCCGTCGTGGAACCAGCCCCGGGTCAGGGTCTTGGCGAGACCGGCGATCGGACGGGCGGCGAAGTCGGCGTAGTAGCCCCGGGCCTCGCCGGTGAGTGCGGCGTGCAGGCTGTGGTGGAAGTCGTCGCTCCACTGGGCGGCCAGGCCCAGGCCGCCGGCCTCGCGGGCGGTGATCAGGCGCGGATCGTTGAGGTCCGACTCGCCGATCAGGAACAGCGGCCGTCCGGTCGCGGCGGCCAGCGCGTCCACCGCGGTGGACAGTTGCTCCAGGAAGTGCACGGCCCGGCTGTCGACCAGGGCGTGCACGGCGTCCAGGCGCAGCCCGTCGATGCGGTAGTCGCGCAGCCAGGCCAGGGCGCTGTCGACGAGGTAGCGGCGGACCTCGTCCGAGCCGGGCGCGTCCAGGTTCACCGCCGAGCCCCAGGGCGTGTGGTGACGGTCCGTGAAGTACGGGCCGAAGCGCGGGAGGTAGTTCCCGGACGGCCCGAGGTGGTTGTGGACCACGTCCAGGACGACGCCGAGGCCGCGGCGGTGGGCGGCGTCGACGAAGCGCTTCAGGCCCTCCGGGCCGCCGTAGGGCTCGTGCACGGCCCACAGGGAGACGCCGTCGTAGCCCCAGCCGTGGTTCCCCGGGAAGGGGCACACCGGCATCAACTCGACCAGGTCGACGCCGAGTTCGACCAGGTGGTCCAGGCGGGCCGCGGCCGCGTCGAAGGTGCCCTCCGGGGTGAAGGTGCCGATGTGCAGCTCGTAGATGGTGCTGCCGGGCAGCGCGCGGCCCTGCCAGGGGGTGGCCGACCAGGAGAAGGCGGAGTGGTCGGTGAGCTGGGAGGGGCCGTCCGGGCCGTCCGGTTGGCGGGGCGAGCGCGGGTCGGGGAGCAGGGTGGCGTCGCCGTCCAGCCGGAAGCCGTAGCGGGAGCGGGACGGGTCGGCCGGGGCGGTGGCCTCCCACCAGCCGGGGCGGGCCCGGTTCCGGGCCATGGCGGTGGTGCTGCCGTCGACCTCTACCTCGACGCGGTGGGCTGTGGGGGCCCAGAGCTCAAAGCGGTGCGGCATGGGTCAGGGCTCCTGGGGGGTGCGGACCAGCAGGGCGACGGGCAGGTGTGCCAGCAGGGAGGCGAGGGGGACCTCGCCGGTGCGGGTGGGGCCTTCGGTCAGGGCGTCGGTCCATTCTCCCGGTGGGAGGGGGAGGGTGGCGCCGTTCCAGCCGGTCTGTTCCAGGCGGGAGGGCAGGCGGGTCGCCAGGGCCAGGACGTTGTCCCCGCGGAGGTAGGCGATGGCGTTGTCGTGGGTGGGGATGGGGGTGTAGGAGCTGGTGAAGGACTCGGGGTGGGTGCGGCGGAGGTGTAGGGCCGTGGTGGTGACGTGGAGTTTTTCTGGTGCGGGGGGTGCTTGGTTGCTGTTCGCGCAGTTCCCCGCGCCCCTGGAGGAAAAAGCGACCGGGTGGCGGTTGTCGGGGTCCACCAGGGTGTGCAGGGGGTGTTCGCTGCCCTGGTAGAGGTCGGGGACGCCGGGCATGGTGAGGTGCAGCAGTGTGGCGGAGAGGGTGTTGCTGCGTTCGTAGGGGGCCAGGCGGGCGGTGAAGGCGGCGATGCGGGCGGCGAGTTCCGGAGTGCCGGGGACGGCTCGGGCGAAGTCCTCGACGGCGCGCTCGTAGTCAGCGTCCTGGGTGGTCCAGCTGGTGCGCAGCTTGGCCTCGCGGACGGACTTGAGGGCGGTGGCGGCCAGCCGGTCGGCGTCGATCGGCCAGGCGGCCAGGGCGGTCTGCAGGATCAGGTAGGCGGCGTTGGCGTCGCCGTCGGGGGGCGGCAGCAGCTTGGTCCAGGCTGCCAGTTCGGTGCGCCACTCGTCGGGCAGCTCGGCCAGTACGGCCAGGCGGGCCCGGGCGTCGGCGCTGCGCTTGGTGTCATGGGTGGAGAGCACCGTCATCGCGGCCGGGCGGTCGCGCTGCATCCGGGCGCAGTAGGCGTGGAACTCGGTGGGCGTGAGGCCGGGACTGCCGGGGTCGCCGCCGACCTCGTTGAGCGAGAGCAGCGGGTAGCGGCGGTAGAAGGCGGTGTCCTCGACGCCCTTGGCAGCGACCACGGAGGCGGTCTGGGCCAGCCGGATCCGGAACTCGTCCTTGACCGGGCTGCGGCCGTAGCGGCCCAGGGCCAGGTCCCTGACCAGGTCGGCGGTGGCGGCGTGGTGGGCCGGCAGCAGGGTGCGGGCGGTGGCGGCGGCGCCGGTGAGCCGTTCGATGTCGGCGGGGGTGTCCGGCTCGCCGGGGACCGGGTAGGGCCGGTAGACCGGGTAGGCGGCCAGGGTCGCGGCTATCGCCTGGCGCAGCGCCCAGACCGGATGGTCCCGCAGTTCGGGGGCGTCGTCCGCGCATATCGCCGTGGCCAGCCGGGTGAGCCGGCTCACCTCGGCGGCCAGCGCGCCCTCCGGGGCCGTCATCTCGCTGCGGCCGCGCCGCGCGGCGGCGGTGGCGCTGTCGACCGGGGTGCCCAGGTGGTCGGCGTAGACGGCGGTGAGGGCCGCTGTGCCGGGGCCGTCGGTGAGCACGCCGTCGATGCGGCGCAGCGCGTCGTAGCCGGTGGTGCCGGCGCAGGGCCAGTCGTGCGGGAGCTCCTCGTCACCGGTGAGGATCTTCTCGACCGCGACGTACGCCCCGCCGGTGGCCTCGGCCAGCCTGGCCAGGTAGCCGCGCGGGTCGGCCAGGCCGTCCGGGTGGTCGATGCGGAAGCCCTCGACGACGCCCTCGGCGTGCAGCCGCAGCAGCACCTTGTGGGTGGCCCGGAACACCTCGGGGTGCTCGACCCGGACGCCGACCAGGTCCGAGACGGTGAAGAAGCGCCGGTAGTTCAGCTGGGTGCGGGCCATCCGCCACCAGGCCAGCCGGTAGAACTGCTGGTCGAGCAGGTCGGCGAGCGGGAGCTGCTCGGTGCCCGGTCGCAGCGGGAAGGCGTGGTCGTAGTAGCGCAGCACCGGCTCGCCGTTCCAGCTGTCGGTCTTGAGGTGCGGCAGTTCGGCGCCGAGGCGGTCGGCGAGGACGGGCAGCAGGATCCGGCCGGCCCCGGCCGCCCAGTCGACGTCGAACCAGGACGCGGTCGGGGACTGCGGGCCCTCGCGGAGCAGCTGCCACCAGGCCGGATTGCGGTGGGCCGGGACCGGGGCGGCCATGTGGTTCGGCACGGCGTCCACGATCAGGCCCAGTCCGTGGGCGCGGGCGGTGACGGACAGGGCACGCAGCCCCTGCTCGCCGCCGATCTCCTCGCGGACCCGGCTGTGGTCCACCACGTCGTAGCCGTGGGTGGAGCCCGTCACGGCCTCCAGGACCGGGGAGAGGTGCAGGTGGGACACGCCCAGCCGGGCCAGGTAGGGGACTGCCCGCCCGGCCTCGGCGAAGCCGAAGCCGGGTTGGAGCTGCAGTCGGTAGGTGGCCGTCGGGGGCGGCTGGGGGCTCGGGAGGTCGCCCCCCGGGAGGTGGGGCACCTGTGCGGCGGTCATGCCCCACGCTTACCCCGTTCGGGGCCGTCGCACGACCCCGAAGGGCCCACCCGGGGGAAAAGCGGCTGGTTCAGGCCGGTCGTTGGAGCACCATCATTGACCGGTCCGCCAGGTGCAGGCCGTCCCCGGCGCGGACCTTCTGGCCGGTGCCGGGGGCGATCACCCAGGGCAGCGCGGTGTCGACGACGACCTGCCACTCCCGGCCGTGGTTGATCGGGACGGTGAAGTCGATGCCCTTGTCGCCGGCGTTGAAGAGCAGCAGGAAGGAGTCGTCGGTGATCTTGCCGCCGCGCCGGTCCGGCTCGGAGATGGCGTAGCCGTTGAGGAAGACGGTCAGCGACTTGGCGTAGGAGGCGGACCAGTCCTTGTCGGTCATCTCCTCGCCGCCGGGGGTGAACCAGGCGATGTCGGTGAGGTCGTCGTGGGTGCCGGAGACCGGGCGGCCGTGGAAGAAGCGGCGCCGGCGGAAGACCGGGTGGTCCCGGCGCAGCCAGACCATGTGCCGGGTGAACTCCAGCAGCTGGGCCGAGGTGTCCTCAAAGGACGGGGTCTCCTCGCCCGGCGGCTCCTCCTCGGGGGAGGTCGGCATCCGGCTGGGGCCGATGGCGGCCTCGGGCCACTGCACCCAGGAGATCTCGCTGTCCTGGCAGTAGGCGTTGTTGTTGCCGCCCTGGGTGCGTCCGAACTCGTCGCCGTGCGAGAGCATCGGCACGCCCTGGGAGAGCATCAGGGTGGCGATGAAGTTGCGCTGCTGACGGCCTCTCAGCGCGAGCACCCCGGCGTCGTCGGTCTCGCCCTCGGCGCCGCAGTTCCAGGAGCGGTTGAAGCTCTCGCCGTCCCGGTTGTCCTCGTGGTTGGCCTCGTTGTGCTTGTTGTTGTAGGAGACCAGGTCGCGCAGGGTGAAGCCGTCGTGGCAGGTGACGAAGTTGATGGAGGCGATGGGGCGGCGGCCGTCGTCCTGGTAGAGGTCGGAGGAGCCGGTCAGCCGGGAGGCGAACTCGGCCAGCGCCGCGTTCTCCCCGCGCCACAGGTCCCGGACGGTGTCGCGGTACTGGCCGTTCCACTCGGTCCACAGCGGCGGGAAGTTGCCGACCTGGTAGCCGCCCTCGCCGATGTCCCAGGGCTCGGCGATCAGCTTGGCCTGGGAGACGATCGGGTCCTGCTGGACCAGGTCGAAGAACGAGGAAAGCCGGTCCACCTCGTGGAACTGTCGGGCCAGGGTCGCCGCGAGGTCGAAGCGGAAGCCGTCGACGTGCATCTCGGTGACCCAGTAGCGCAGCGAGTCCATGATCAGCTGGAGCACGTGCGGATGCCGCATCAGCAGGCTGTTGCCGGTGCCGGTGGTGTCCTCGTAGTAGCGGCGGTCCTCGGCGAGCCGGTAGTAGGCGGCGTTGTCCAGACCGCGGAAGGCCAGGGTCGGGCCCAGGTGGTTGCCCTCGGCGGTGTGGTTGTAGACCACGTCCAGGATGACCTCGATGCCGGCCGCGTGCAGGGCCTTCACCATGGACTTGAACTCCTGCACCTGCTGGCCGCGGTCCCCGAGCGAGGAGTAGGCGCCCTGCGGGGCGAAGAAGCCGATGGTGTTGTAGCCCCAGTAGTTGGCCAGCCCCAGGTCCACCAGCCGGTGGTCGTGGACGAACTGGTGCACCGGCATCAGTTCGATGGCGGTGATGCCCAGCTTCACCAGGTGCTCCACCACGGCCGGATGCGCTATTCCGGCGTAGGTGCCCCTGATCTCCTCGGGGATGCCGGGGTGCAGGAAGGTCAGGCCCTTGACGTGGGCCTCGTAGATGACGGTGCGGTGGTAGTCGGTGCGCGGCGGCCGGTCGTTGCCCCAGTCGAAGAACGGGTTCACCACCACCGAGGCCATGGTGTGCGGGGCGGAGTCCAGGTCGTTGCGCTGCTCCGGCGAGCCGAAGTGGTAGCCGTAGACCGACTCGTCCCAGTCGACCCGGCCGCTCATCGCCTTGGCGTAGGGGTCCAGCAACAGCTTGGAGCCGTTGCAGCGGTCCCCGTTGCGCGGTTCGTAGGGTCCGTGCACCCGGAAGCCGTAGCGCTGCCCTGGCTGGACGCCGGGGAGGTAGGCGTGCCGGACGAAGGCGTCGGTCTCCCGCAGCTCGACCGAGGTCTCCGAGCCGTCGTCCCCCAGCAGGCACAGCTCGACCCGCTCGGCGACCTCGGAGAACACGGCGAAGTTGGTCCCGGCGCCGTCGTAGGTGGCACCCAGGGGGTACGGATGTCCCGGCCAGACCTGCATCGTCGTCAACAACTCCCACTAGTGCCCGCGCCGACCCCGGCAGAGAAGATCGGCAACCGTCAGGTGCCCTATGCCCAGGGAAGGGCTCCGTCATGTCCACTCGCATCGTGTCGCAGCGCGTGCCCGCTCATGGCGGTTTCCCGGGTACTTCGCCCGAACGGGTGTCCCAGTGGCCCACGGTGACGGTGTGGCAGCAGTGTCGAAGTGGGCGCTGAATCCGGGTCGGCCACAGTACCCTTGATCGTCCGGAGTCACCCGGACGGGCTACTGCGGGCGCTCCGGCGCGGTACGTTGTCGGCGACGGTTCGGCGACTGCCCGGCAGCGCTGCGGTTGACGTCGTGTGCCCGCTGCGTTCAGCGGGGTCGAAAGGAACGGTGAGGTCCGGGATGGTCGTCCCCGACGGGGGTGCCGCAGGAGGCACGGCGCGGGGAGAGGCCCCGACCACGGTCGTCCGAGGCGGCCCGGGGCGGACCGTACCGCACCAGCCGGGGCCGATGGAGCCGTCGCTGGCCTGGCCCGCCGCCGCCTGGGACGAGGCCAGGCTGCGGGTCCGCAGGGCCGGCCGCGCCTACGTCTGGCTGAACCTGGTCGAGCAGCGGCTGCGCTCGGTGGTCGCCGAGGTGCTGCGCCCGGTCTACGAGCCGGTGCACGGCGAGGACTGGGTGATCGCCGCCGCCGGACCGGCCGGCGAGGAGTGGGTGCAGCGGGCCGGCGCGGTCCGCGAGGTCAGCCGGCGCAAGGGCTACCTGCTGGACCCGGACGACGACAACCTTGTGGTGTTTCTCACGCTGCCGCAGCTGCGCGAGCTGATGGTGCAGCACTGGCCGTGCTTCGAGCCGTTCCTGAGCGACCGTCGGGAGGTCGAGGTCGCGCTGGACGAGCTGGAGGTCGCCCGGCACGTGGTCTCCCGCAACCGGGCGCTGTCCGAGAACGTGCTGGCCCAGGCCGAGCGGGCGGCCGCCCGGCTGCTGCAGCTGCTGGACGGCCGGGTCGACGCCACCCGGCTGCGGGCCCCGGTGGACGTGGTCGAGGAGCTGGTGGGCGACCGCTACGCCGACGTCATCGGGGTGCACCCGGACCGGGTCAGGCTGCAGCGCGACCTGCCGGTGGAGGACCTGCTGGCCGGGGCCCGCCGGCTGGACGCGGTCGGGATCTCGCTCAACCTGCTGTGCCAGAACTTCACCGGGCGGCGGCTGGTCGGCCTGGCCGACAGCGGCTGCCGGATCCGGCTGCTCTTCCTCAACCCGGCCAGCAGCGCGCTGCGCCGCCGCGAGCGGGAGCTGGGCATCGGGCGCGGCGAGTTGGGCAAGGCCGTGGAGACCAACATCATGCACGTCCGCCGGGTCCGGGCCCGGCTGCGGGACGCCGGCTCCTTCGAGATCCGGGTCTACGACGAGATGCCGCGCTTCTCCGCCTACCTGGTCGACGGGGACGGCCCGGACGGGCTCGGCGTGGTCCAGGCCTACCTGCGGCGCTCGCGCGGGATAGAGTCCCCGGCGCTGGTGCTGCGCGGCGGGACGCCGGGCCCGATCCTCTCCGGACGGCCCCCGGAACCCGGCCTGTTCCAGGTCTACCAGGAGGAGTTCGAGGGCGCCTGGAGCGACTCCCGCTCGGTGTCCTGACCCCCCGTCCTGTTGTCAGTGGTGCGCGGGATGATGGTGACGCACGCGGACGAGAGGACGACACGCCATGAGCTGGCTGCACGACACCCTGGTCGGATTCGACCTGGAGACCACCGGGACCGACCCCGCCGAGTCGCGGATCGTCACCGCCGCGCTGGTGGAGGCCGAGGGCGGCGAGGTGGTGCGCGAGCGGGACTGGCTCGCCGACCCCGGCGTCGCCATCCCGGACGAGGCCGCGGCGATCCACGGGATCGTCACCGACCGCGCCGTGGCCGAGGGCCGTCCGGCGGCCGAGGTCGCCGAGGAGGTCGCGGCCGCGCTGTGCGAGTACTGGCGGGCCGGGGTCCCGGTGGTGGTCTTCAACGCCTCGTTCGACCTCAGCCTGCTCTCCGCCGAGCTGCGCCGGTACGGACTGCCCTCGCTGGAGCAGCGGCTGGGCGGGCGGGCCCCGGGGCCGGTGCTGGACCCGCTGGCGGTGGACCGCGCGGTGGACCGCTACCGCAAGGGTTCGCGCACCCTGCAGAGCGCCTGCGCGGTCTACGGGGTGGAGCTGGCCGACGCGCACCGGGCCGGCAGCGACGCGCTGGCGGCGCTGCACGTGGCGCTGGCGCTGGGCCGGAAGTACCCGCAGGAGGTCGGCGGCCTGGACCCGGCGGAGCTGCACACCCGTCAGGTCGGCTGGTACGCGGCCTGGGCGACGGGGCTTCAGGAGTGGCTGCGGAAGAAGGACCCGCACGCGGTGGTGAACGTCGACTGGCCGACCCGCGCGGCGGTCGGCTGACCCTCTCCCCCCGTGTGGAGAGGGTCAGCCGACCGGGTAATCGGGGCGCTACCGGGGGTATACGCCCGGGCGGCGCGAACGGTTCGTCAGATCAGAAGCCGTCCTGGGTGCTGTAGACGGGAGCGGGGGCCGGTGCGGGGGCGGGGACCTCGCGGCGCGGTTCGGTCGGCTCCGCGGTCGGTTCGCCGTGGCCCAGCTCGGGCAGCCAGCCCAGCCAGCGGGGCAGCCACCAGTTGCGCTCGCCCAGCAGGCTCATCACCGAGGGCAGCAGCACCGCGCGGATCACCGTCGCGTCGATCAGGACGGCCACGGCCAGGCCGATGCCCATCTGCTTCATGGACTGCATGTCCAGGGTGCCGAAGACCGCGAACACCGCCACCATGATCGTCGCCGCGCTGGTGACCACTCCGGCCGTGGTGGTGATGCCGTGGGCGACGGCCGCCCGGGTGGACAGGCCCCGGTCGTGCGCCTCCTTGATCCTGGAGACCACGAACACGTGGTAGTCCATGCTCAGCCCGAACAGGATGACGAAGAGGAACAGCGGGACCCAGGTCTCGATCGCGCCCACGCCCGAGGTGCCCAGCAGCGAGGCGCCCACTCCGTGCTGGAAGACCAGCGTCAGCGCCCCGTAGGAGGCGGCGACCGAGAGCAGGTTGAGCGCCAGCGCGGTCAGCGCCACGGTGACCGAGCGGAAGGAGAGCAGCATCAGCAGGAAGGCGAAGCCCATCACGAAGGCGAACACGGGCAGCAGGCTGCCGGTCATCTGCGCGTTGAAGTCCTCGGAGCCGGCCGTCTGACCGGTGACCGCGGCCTCGGTGCCGGCGACCTTGCCGAAGGTGTCCGGGACCAGCGTGCCGCGCAGTGCGGCGAGGGCGTCGCTGCTGGTCCTGTCGTTGCCGCTGCCGGCCATCGGCACGTCGACGGTCTCGATCCCCTGGGCCGGGTGGCGGGTGACCGTGATCGGGTCGTGCAGCAGTCCGGTGGCCACGGCGCGGGACTTGAAGTCGGCCAGGGCGGTGGCCATCGCGGGCGAGTCCAGCCGGTCGGACTTGATCACCACGGTGGCCTGGTTGGGGTTGCCGGGGAAGGCGGCGGCGATCTTCTGCTGGGTGGCCACCAGCGGGTTGCCCTTGGGCAGTTGCTGGGCGAAGGTCAGGTTGGCGGTGTGCATGGTGAGCAGCGGCACGGCCAGGGCCAGCAGGAAGGCGGTGGCCAGGCCGGCCGAGACCAGCGGGCGGCGCAGCACCCGGCCGAGCACGGCCCGCCAGAAGGCGCTGCCAGCCTCGGCGCCGGCGCCGGCGGTGGAGCGCATCATCCGACGGCCCAGGAACGGCACCCGTCCCTTCATCACCCGGTCACCCAGCATCGACAGCAGCGCCGGGAGGACGGTGACCGAACCCAGCACCGCGGTGATCACGACCAGGATGGTGGCCATGCCCATGGCCTGGAAGTCGGCGATGCCGGTGAGGAACATCCCGGCCATGGCGACGACCACGGTGAGCCCGGAGACCATGACGGCCCGTCCGGAGGTGGCCGCGGCGATCTTCAGCGCGGCCTCGGGGGAGTGGCCCTTGGCCCGCTCCTCGCGCTCGCGGCGCAGGTAGAAGAGGCAGTAGTCGACGCCGACGGCCAGCCCCACCAGCAGCATCACCGAGGAGGCGTCGTCGCTGGTGTGCAGCAGATGGCTGCTCAGCGCGACCAGCCCGCCGGCCGCGATGAAGGCGGTGAGGGCGAGCAGCACCGGCAGTACGGCGGCGACCAGCGCGCCGAAGGCGATCAGCAGGATGCCCAGGGCCAGCGGCACGGCCGTCCACTCGGCGCGGCTGAAGTCGTGGCTGAAGGCGTCCTGGAACCACTTGTCGGCGCTGGCGTCGCCGAACTCCTGGACGGTCAGGTCGGTGTGGCGGGCCTGGACGCCGGCGACGGCGGCCAGCACCGGGGCGACCCGGTCGGCGGCGGTGTCCGGGTCGCCGGCCATGGTGACCACGACCAGCGCCGAGTGGCCGTCGGGGGCCACGGTGCCGTTGGTGTAGGGGGACTTCACGGCCGAGGTCGCGCCGGTGGCCTTGACGGCGGCCATGGTGTCGTCGACGACGGTGCGGAAGCGCGGGTCGGTGGCGGTGAAGGAACCGCTCTGGATCAGCACGGTCTCGGTGGCCGGCGAGTGCAGCCCGGCCGCGGCGATCATCTGGTCGGCCCGGCCGGACTGGCCCAGGGCGTTGTCCTTGTCGGTGGTCTGCAGACTGCCGGCCATTCCGCCGAGGACGGTGGCCAGGACGACGAACAGCAGCCAGCCGAGGACGGCGGTCCTGCGGTGCCGGGCACTCCAGCCGCCGACGGCGGCGGCCAGTCCCAGCCGTCGGGGCGTCTGCGCCCCCGGCTTCGAATTCGTGCGGGCATGCGATGTCACGGTGGTCCCCCAGGGCCGGATGCGGACGGTACGGGCGGGTGCGGAAGCTCATCAACGAAGCTAGTGAGCGGGCTTCCGGCGGGACATCCGGCCAGCGGGCGAGCCTTCCCTGGGTCTGGCACCAGGGTCTCCCGGGGGCTAGCCCTACCCCCGCCCCCCGGTCCCCCTCAGGGTCCGTCTCCGCCCTGAGGGGGAGGGGACTCCACCCGGGGGACGAGGAAACCGCCGGTGGCGGCGGGTGAAGATAGGTCCCGGACATCTAAGGCTTCTGTGAGCTCCGCAGGACCAAGGACCCGACTTGCCGCGCGGCTAGTCGGCTTCCTATGATGCCGACACCACACTTACTTGCCGACCGGCTAGCACTGCCGAACCGATCGCGCTGCCCGTGCACTGTCGCCGGGGCGGAGTGATCCACGCCTTGGAGGCGCACCCAGATGTTTCATCGGATAGGACGCACCGTCGTGCGTCACCCGGTCTGGACGATCGTGGCGTGGATCGTCGCGGCCGTCGTGATCGCCATGACGGCGCCGACGCTGGCGTCCAACAGTGACGAGAGCAGCTTCCTGCCGAAGAGCTACGAGTCCATCCAGGCGATGACGCTCCAGCAGAAGGCCTTCCCGGCGGCCTTCACCCCGGCCGCCGAGGCGCTGTTCCAGCGCACCGACGGCCAGCAGCTGACCGCGGCCGACAAGGCCGAGATCTCCTCGATCACCACGCAGCTGAACAAGGAGACCATCAAGGACGTCCAGGGGGTCTTCCCGGGCGCCTACTCCTCCGACGGCAAGTACGGCCTCAGCCTCGTCAAGATGGACGACAAGAGCAACGGCCAGCCCTCGCAGGCGGACGCGGCCAAGGCGTTGCGCGCCGACCTGGCGACGCTGACCAAGGGCACCGACATCAACGCCAAGCTCGGCGGCTCGGCGGCGCAGGTCCTCGACCAGCAGGACGCGTCCAAGCGCGGTCAGTCGCTGATCGGCATCGGCACCTTCGTGATCATCATCGTGGCGATGATCCTGATCTTCCGTGCGCCGCTGATGGCGATCCTGCCGCTGCTGCTCATCGGCGTGGTCGCGATGGCCGCCAACGGTCTGATCGCCGACATCACCAAGCTGCTCGGGCTGGAGTCCAACTCCTCGGTGTCCGGCATCCTGATCGTGGTGCTGTTCGGTGTGGGCACCGACTACATCCTGTTCCTGATGTTCCGTTACCGAGAGCGGCTGCGGGCGGGTGACGACTCCAAGGAGGCCATGATCACGGCTGTCGGCCGGGTCGGCGAGGCCATCGCCTCCGCCGCCGGCGCGGTCATCATCGCCTTCCTGGCGCTCTCGCTCTCCTCGGTCTCCTTCCTCAAGCAGATGGGCCCGGCGCTGGCCATCTCGGTCGGCGTCACCCTGATCGCCGGTCTGACCCTGGTCCCCGCCGTCTTCTCGCTGATCCCGCCGCGGGTGCTGTTCTGGCCGTCCAAGAAGTGGCAGGTCGAGCCGCAGGGCTCGGCCTTCGCCAAGGTCGGCCGCGGCGTGCAGCGCCGCCCCGCCCTGGTGGCCATCGTCTCCGGCCTGCTGATGGTCGTCCTGGCGCTCGTCGCCACCAGCTACAAGGCCAGCTTCGACTTCGCCTCGGGCTCGATGCCCAAGACCAAGGAGTCGATGGTCGTCCAGGACACCATGACCAAGGCGTACAGCGCCGGCGCCGCCCAGCCCACCCAGATCTACCTGACCTCGGAGAGCGGCGCGCCGCTGGACAAGACCGCGGTGGCCGCCTTCGACCAGAAGATCACCACGGTCCCCGGTGTGAGCACGGTGTCCCCGGCGACCTACAACAAGGACGCCAGCACCGCCAGCATCTCGGTGATCCTCAAGTACGACCCGCAGAGCTCGGCCGCCATGAACACGGTGGACAGCATCCGCTCGGTCGCCCACGCCAACGCACCCAACGGTGACAAGGCGCTGGTCGGCGGTGTCTCGGCGATCTACAAGGACATCAACAAGGCGATCAACCACGACTACCTGGTGGTCTTCCCGGTCGCCGGCATCCTGATCATGCTGATCCTGGGCCTGATGCTGCGCAGCGTGGTCGCGCCCTGGTACCTGATGGCCTCGGTCGGCCTAGGCTTCGCGGCCACCCTGGGCGCCACCGTGCTGATCTTCCAGCACATCCAGAACCAGTCGGGGCTGATGTTCATGCTCCCGGTGTTCATGTACCTGTTCGTGGTGGCCATCGGGACGGACTACAACATCCTGATGATCTCCCGACTGCGCGAGGAGGCCCGCGAGGGCCGCGAGCCGAGGGAGGCGGCCGCGCAGGCGCTGCGCCACGCCGGTCCCACCGTGGCGGCCGCCGGCGCGATCCTGGCCGGGACCTTCGCCAGCATGATGCTGGCCGGGAACACCCTCTTCGCCGAGATGGGCTTCTCGATCAGCTTCGGCATCGTGATCGCGGCCTTCGTCATGGCGATGTTCTTCACCCCGTCGCTGACCGCGCTGATCGGGCACGCCGCCTGGTGGCCCGGCCGCGCCGACCGTCGGACCGCCGGACCCGGCGAGAGCCTCGTGGTGGCGGGCAACGTCCCGGCGTCGCTGGACGAGAGCGACGACGTGGACTCCGCCTCGCGGAGGTAGCTCCCCGGTCGGGGCGTTGGACAGCACACGCAGGTGAGGGCCGTCGTACTTCGGTACGGCGGCCCTCACCTGTTGCGGTTCGGACCCGTCCGGACATGTAGAGGTGACGCCTTCTGAGAGGACACCCATGGCGATCCGCACCGAAGCCGAGTACGAGGCGATGTACCGGGAGCACTACCCCGATGTGCTGAGGTTCGTCGCCCGCAGGGCCGAGCCCGCGCAGGCCGACGACATCGTCGGGGAGACCTTCCTGACGGCCTGGCGCAAGCGCGGCGAACTGCCGGCCGAGGTGCGGCCCTGGCTCTTCGCGACGGCCCGGAACGCGATGCTCAACGCCGGACGCGGCCGCCGCCGGCGGCAGGCACTGGCGGTGCGGATAGCCGAACGGCCGGACCCCGGCCATGATCCGGCTCCGCACGTCGACGCCCGGCTGGATCTCGCCGACGCCTGGCGCCGGCTCTCTGCGGGCGATCAGGAGGCGCTGGCCCTGGTGGTCTGGGACGGGCTGAGCGATGTCCAGGCCGCCGACGTGCTCGGCTGCTCACCCTCGGCGTTCCGGATGCGGCTGTCCCGGGCCCGGGCGCGGCTGCGGGAACTGCTGCAACTCACGGCCCCGGCCGTCCCGTTCGTCCCGGCCCAGCGCGGTGCCCGATGAGGCGCCGCAAGGACCGCAGTGCTGCCGCCGTCTCCCCTGCCGCAGTCGCCCCTGCCACCGAGAACGGAAACCCGATGACCGAGAACCTCGACCTGGACCTGCTGCTCTCCGGACACGACCCGGCCCCGGCCCGGGAGCTCACCCTGGCGGAGGCCGCCCGCTGCGAGGCGCTGCTGCAGAGCATCCGGACCGAGGGGCACGACCCCCGGACCGTTCCGGCCCCGAGGCGTCGCCGGCGGACCGGTCGGATCCTGCTGGCCACCGGTCTGGTGACGGCGGCCGCGGCCTGCGCGGCCGTGGTGGTCGCCCCCACCGCGGTCCAGCGCGTCCGCGACCTGATCTCCTACGGCAGCCCGCACGCCCCCATGTTCACCTCGGCCGAGCTGGCCTCCTGGACCAGCGACGCCGCTCCCGCGACGGCGGACGGCTCGGGGGCGAAGTGGTGCGATCGCGCCCTCCAGGACGCCCCGGGCAACGGCAGCCCGCAGACCGTGACCGTCGCCGACCTGCGCGGATCGATCGCCAGCGAGATCGTCTCACGGGCCGGGAACGTGTTCCTGTGCATGGCCGGCTCCGGCGGCCAGGGCTTCTGGGACACCCTGGACCCGGTTCCGGCGAAGCTGGCCGACCGGGCCGTCCTGATCGACACCGGCGGCGCCCACGGCGTGGGCAAGGGTAAGGCGGGATTCGGCTACAGCACCGGATTCGCAGGCAACGGCGTCCGCAGCGTGACGGTGAACTCGGGCGGTCACCGGACCACGGCGCACATCCAGAACAACCGCTGGACCGCCTGGTGGCCGGTCGCGGACATGTGGGCCACCCCGGGAGGCGACACCGTCACCGTCAGCTACACCGACGGCTCGGTCCGGACCTTCCCCGACTCGGACCTCTACGTCACCCGGTAGTGCCCTGGCCGTCGTGCCGGTCGTCCAGGATGTCCGCCATCGCGTCGGACAGCGCCTCCAGCGCGGTGACCGCCTCGGCCAGCCGTTGCGGGCCGAGGCGGTCGACCAGTTGCCGGGCCAGCTTGCCGTGGGCCGGTCCGATGGCGTGCACGGCGGAGCGGCCCGCCTCGGTGGCCAGGATCAGCTTGGCCCGGCGGTGCGCCGGGTTGGGCCGGTACTCGGCCAGGCCCTGTTCCACCAGCAGGTCCGCCAGCCGCTGGACGCTCTGCCGGGTGATGCCCATCGCCCTGGCGATGCCGGCCACGGTCAGCGGTTCCACCAGGACGGCGCCCAGCACCTGCCAGCGGGCGGCGGTGAGCCCGATCGGGCGGGACAACTGCTCCGCGGCCTCCAGGAACAGGCCGTTGGCCCGGAACGAGCCCAGCGCGGCGGCCGAGAGCAGGGCGCCGGGGGTGGGCGGTGCGGCCGGGGGCGCGAGGGTGGGCGCGACGGCGGGCGCGGTGTCGGTCATGCGGCGGAGACCAGGCCCATCAGCTCGCCGTAGGCGGCCGATTCGGAGCGGCCGAAGAGCCGGAACCAGGCGTCCAGCACGGCCGGCCGCCAGATGCCCAGCTGTGCGATGACCTCGCGGGCGAAGGCCACCGAATCGGTCGGACCGGCGGTGATCAGGCCGCGGTCGTTGACGGCGTCGGCCTCCTGGTACCGCTTGCCGCCCTGGTAGCCGGTCATCGCCAGGTACTCGGCAGCGGCCCCGGTGTGGTCGCGGTCGTCCAGCAGCCCGGCCGCCGCGAAGCCGAAGACGGCACCGCAGATCGCCGCCACCGGCACACCGGCGTCCAGGAACTGACGTCCCTTCAGCGGGAACTCGGTGTGGTCGCCGGCCTCCCAGCCACCGCCGCCGGGAACGATCAGCATGGCGCTGTCGGCGGGGGCGAGCCCGTCCAGGCCCAGGTCCGGGACGACGGTCACCCCGCCCATGGTGCGGACCGGCTCCCGGTCGACGCCGACGGTGCGGATGTCGTGGGTGGCGCCACCGATCTGGAAGGTTCCGCTCCGGATCTGCGCGACCGCGAGCGCGGCCTCCCAGTCGGCGAGGCCGTCGTAGACGGCGAGATGGACGATCGGTGCGACTGCGCGGGTCTGCTCCGCCTGATTCGTCATGACAGCATTCTGTCACTTCGACAGCATGCTGTCGATAGCTAGTGGGCCGGATGCCCCAGGTACTCCGGCGGCACGGCGTCGGTGAGCCAGACGCCGTTGGCGCTGACCCGGAATCGGTGGCCGTCGGCCGCCATCCGGGCGGCGTCGACGGTGAGGACGACCGGGCGGCCCCGGCGGGCCCCGACCCGGGTGGCGGTCTCCGCGTCGGCGGACAGGTGCACGGCGTGCCGGTTCATCGGACGCAGGCCCTCGCGCCGGATCGCGTCCAGCACCTGCGGATGGGTGCCGTGGAAGAGCCGCGCCGGCGGCTCGGCGTCCTCGTAGCCGAGGTCGACCGGGACGGAGTGGCCCTGGCTGGCCCTGATCCGGGTGCCGGTCGGGTCGAAGGCGAAGCGGCGCTTGTCGTTCTGCTCGACGACGAGGTCGAGCTGCTCCCGGGTCAGCCGGTGGTTGTGCGCCGCGAGAGCACTCAGCAGGACGTCGACCTCGACCCAGCCGGCCGGGTCCAGGGTCAGGCCGATGCGGTCGGGGTCGTGCCGCAGCACCAGCGAGAGGAACTTGGAGGTTCTCACCATTCGCTTGTCGGAAGTGGATTCGGACATGCGGCGAAGGTAGCGGGCGGCTGCGGCCCGGGTCACCTGATTATGGGTCAGGCGGCGAGCGAGGCGCGCCGGGTGGCAGTCCGCAGTGCCTCGTCGTGGCGGCGCAGCAGCAGCCGGGCCAGCTCCGGGGTCGCACCCAGCGGTGCGGCGACGGTGTCGACGCCCGCAGCCGACGCCTCGGCGGCGATGCGGTCCGGGAGCAGGCCGGGGGCCAGCAGGTAGGGGGCGACGGCGATGTCCGTCAGACCGCGGGCGCGCAGCGCGGCGACCGCGTCGGCGACCCGGGGCGGGGCGGCGGAGGCGTGCGCGACCTCGACCGCGCCCCAGCCGCGGGTCCGCTGCCAGTCGGCGGCGACCTCGCGGGTCACCGCGTTGGCGGCCGGGTCGGAGGAGCCTGCGGCGGCCAGGACGACCCCGGTCCGCGCCGAAGGACGTACCCCCGTCTCGGCCAGACGCCGGTCCAGGGCGTCCAGCAGCAGCGGCGAGGGGCCCAGCACCGCGCCCTGACGGACGGTCAGCCCGTGCTGCCGCGACGCGGCCTCGGCCAGCACGGCCGGGATGTCGCTGCGGGCGTGGAAGGCGTGGTTCAGCAGCAGCGGGATCGCGACGACCTGGTCCCGGAACCAGGCGGGTGCCGCGGGTTCACGCGGGGGTGCGACGGGTCGCCCGCCGAGCGACTCCAGCACCTGCGGGATCCGGGGCGCGCAGTGGTCGAGGTAGCCCACCTCGACCGACAGGTCGGGCCGCTGCGCCCGCACCAGCGCCGCCAGGTCGGTGACCGTGGCTGCGTGGCGCGGGTCGCGGCTGCCGTGCGCGACCAGGAGCAGGGTGGAACCGGTGGTCATCGACGGGCCACCAGCAGCCCGCGCGAACGCAGCACCCGACGCTCCATCGGGGCGAAGATCAGCAGCTCGATGCCGATGCCGACGATCAGGATCAGGAGGATGGTGGAGAGCACCCCCGGCATGTCCTGGACCTCGCGGGCGTTCTCCAGCGACTGCCCCAGGCCCAGGCCCAGCGCCGGCGAGCTGGCGATCAGCTCGGCGGCCATCAGCGAGCGCCAGGCGAACGCCCAGCCCTGCTTCAGCCCGGCCAGGTAGCCCGGCAGCGAGGCCGGGAGCAGCACGAACCAGATGCCGCGCAGCCCGGTGGCGCCCAGGGTGCGTCCGGCCCGCAGGTACAGCGGTTGGACCTGGTCCACGCCGGCGACCAGGCCGTTGGCGATGGAGGGGACGGCGCCGAGCAGCACCACGGCGTAGATGGTGGCGTTGCTGAGTCCGAACCAGATGACGGCGGCCGGGACCCAGGCGACCGACGGGATGGACTGCAGCCCGGACAGGATCGGCCCGATGGCCGCCCGGACCGGCTTCACCTTGGCGACCAGCAGGCCCAGCGGCGTGCCGATGACGACCGAGGCCAGGAAGCCCAGGGCGCCGCGGGACAGCGAGGTCCAGATGGTGCCGAGGATGGTGCCCTGCAGCCACTGGTCGTAGAGGCTGTTCCAGACGTCCAGCGGGCTGGGCAGCAGGTCGGGCCGCTTGATGTGGGCCGCGTAGGCGAGCTGCCAGACCAGCAGCACCAGGGCTATCGCGACCAGCGGCGGGACCACCTTGCTGATCAGGATGGAGCGCAGCGGGGTGCGTTCGACGGTCTGGGTCTCCAGGGCGTCGAGGCCGGCGCCCAGCGCGGCGTCGTCGGCGGCCTTGTCGGTGACGTTTCCGGTGACGTTCCCGGCGGCCTCGGGGGCCGCCTCGGTCAGCTGCTCAGTGCTGGACATGGCGGCGGATCTCCCCTCGGAGCTGGTCGGTGATCTCGACGGAGAGGTCCGCGACCGCGGCATCCTCGATACGGCGCGGCTGCGGCAGGTCGATCCGCCACTCGCGGGCGATCCGTCCGGGCCGCGAGGACAGCAGGACCACCCGCTGGGCCAGCCGGACGGCCTCGCGGACGTTGTGGGTGACGAAGACGACCGAGACGGCCGTCTCGGCCCAGATCCGGGTGAGCTCCTCGTGCAGCACGTCGCGGGTGATGGCGTCGAGGGCGGCGAAGGGCTCGTCCATCAGCAGCACCTTGGCGTCCTGGGCGAGCGCGCGGGCCAGGGCGACGCGCTGGCGCATGCCGCCGGAGAGCTCGTGCACCCGCTTGCGGTGGGCGCCGCCGAGGCGGACCAGCTCCAGCAGCCGCTCGGCCTCGGGGCGGCGCTCGGCGCGCGGCAGGCCGCGCAGCCGCAGCGCCAGCTCGATGTTCTGCCCGGCGGTCAGCCAGGGGAACAGCGCGTGCTCCTGGAACATCAGCGCGGCGCGGCCGCCGGGGACCTCGATGGTGCCGCTGCTGGGCCGGTCCAGCCCGGCGACCAGGTTGAGCAGGGTCGACTTGCCGCAGCCGGAGGCGCCCAGGAGGCAGACGAACTCGCCGGGGGCGACGCTGAGGGTGATGTCGTCGAGCACGGGGTGTTCTGCGCCGGGACGGCCGAACGACTTGCTGACGTGGTCGAGCGTCACGGCGGGCGGTTCCGTGGCGAGGGCGGGGCCGGGCAGTTGGTCGGTGACTACCGAAGCCATTCGGTCACCTCCTGGAACGGTGCGGGAAAAGGGACGTGGTGCGGACGGGGTGGGGCCGGGGCCCGTCCCGCAGGCATCGACATGGATGCGGGACGGGCCCCGGAGCGTGTCACTGCGTGCCGGTCACTGGGTGCCGAGCCCTGCCGCGGAGACGGTCGGCTGCCCCGCTGCGGTGAGGACCTTGTTGAGCAGCGTCAGGTCGTAGATGCCGGTCAGGTCGGGCTTGGCCAGCAGACCCGCGGTGACCGCGTGCTGGGCCTCGGTCTGCAGCGAGGAGGCCAGCGGGTCGTTGGTGACCGCCAGTTCGGACCAGGCGGCGTCCAGCACCGAGGTCGACAGGGCCTTCTTGGTGAGCGTCTTCAGCGCGGCGTTGGCGTCGGTCTTGGCCTCGGCCGGGTTGGCGGTGATCCAGGCGTTGGTGTCCACGGACGCCTTGAGCACGGCCTGGACCACGTCGGGGTGCGCCTTCAGGAAGGTCTGCGAGACGATCACGTTGGTGGACACGAACTTGCCGTCCGGCCACAGGCTCTTCTCGTCGACCAGGATCTTCGCGCCCTCGGCCACCAGCTTGGAGGCGGTGGGCTCGGGCACCCAGGCGCCGTCGATGGCACCGGTCTGGTAGGCGGTCGGGGTGAGCGAGTTGTCGGTGCGGACCACCGAGACGTCGCCCTTGCCGGACTTGGCGTCCACCTTGAAGCCCTTGGTGGAGAGGAAGTTGAGCAGCGCCACGTCCTGGGTGTTGGCCAGCTGCGGGGTGGCGATCTTCTTGCCCTTGAGGTCCGCGATGCTCTTGATCTTCGCGGGGTTGACCACCAGCTCCGCACCACCGGTGGTGGCACCGGAGATGATCTTCAGCGCCGCGCCGTTGGACTTCACATAGCCGTTGATGGACGGGGAGGGGCCGATCCAGGCGATGTCGATGGCGCCGGAGTTCAGTGCCTCGATCTCGGAGGGGCCGGCGTTGAAGATCTGGGTCTTGATGGTGGTCGAGCCCAGGTCCTTCTGGAACTGCCCGTTCTGGATCCCGATCAGCGGCGTCGCGTGGGTCAGGTTGGCGAAGTAGCCGATGTGGACGGTGTCCGCCGAGAGCTTGGCGCCGGTGGCGGAACCGGAGGCGGCGGCCGAGGTGGCTCCGGACGTGGAGTCCGACTTGGAACCGTAGCCGCAGGCGCTGAGCAGACCGACGACGGCCAGACCGGCGCCGGCCGCGGCGAGTGAACGTCTGGTGCGGGTGCGGGAGAGAGCAGACATGGAGGGGTCCTTAACGATGGTCGGCAGGAAGGAACAGGAGGTGTGACGGAGCGTCAACAGCCCGTGCCGCGACAGTCGGCTATGCCGCCCTGTCCCGCACCGAGCGCGCCGCTGCCGACCCGCCCGCCTTCCTTCGCCATGCGGGAGAAAGCCTCGCCGCCCATCGTGTGCTTCCCTTCCTCGGTTGTGCCGGTCAGAACGCTTCGCCGACCATGCCGGCGGTCAGCGTGGTGCCGTCGGCCTGGTCGATCAGCAGGAACGATCCGGTGTGCCGGTTCACCGCGTAGCGGTCCAGCGCCAGGGGTTCGGCGGTGCGCAGCACCACCTGGCCGATGTCGTTGACCTGGAGGCTCTCCGGCTGGGGGACCCGGTCCAGGGTGTCGATGTCGATCCGGTAGGGCAGCTCCTTGACGATCGCGCGGACCGTGCGGGTGGTGTGTTTGAGCAGCACCCGGTCGCCGACCCGCAGCGGCCGCTCGTGCAGGTGCGAGACGGTCGCCAGCACGTCCTGGGTCGGCTCGGGGGCCGCCCCGGCCGCGATCAGGTCGCCCCGGGAGACGTCGATGTCGTCGGCCAGACGGACCGTCACCGACTGCGGGGCCCAGGCGATGTCGGTCTGCTTGCCGAGCACGTCGATCCCGGCCACGGTGGTGGTCAGCCCGGACGGCAGCACCGTCACCGGGTCGCCGGCCCGGAGCACCCCGGAGGCCAGCTGGCCGGCGTAGCCGCGGTAGTCCAGGTGCTCGGCGCTCTGCGGGCGGATGACGTACTGGACCGGGAAGCGGGCCGGCTCGTCCGAGGGGTCGGAGCCGACCGGCACCGTCTCCAGGTGCTCCAGCAGGGTCGGGCCGCCGTACCAGTCCATGTGCGCGGAGGGCTCGACCACGTTGTCCCCGGCCAGCGCCGAGATCGGGATCGCGGTCACGTCCGGGACGCCGAGCGAGGCGGCGTAGGCGTTGAACTCCTCGGCGATGGCCGCGAAGACCGGCTCCGCGTAGTCGACCAGGTCCATCTTGTTGACGGCCAGCACGACGTGCGGGACCCGCAGCAGCGCGGCGACCGCGGCGTGCCGGCGGGTCTGCTGGACCACGCCGTTGCGGGCGTCGACCAGGACCACGGCCAGCTCGGCGGTGGAGGCGCCGGTGACCATGTTGCGGGTGTACTGAACGTGGCCCGGGGTGTCGGCCAGGATGAAGCGGCGCCGGGCGGTGGCGAAGTAGCGGTAGGCCACGTCGATGGTGATGCCCTGCTCGCGCTCGGCGCGCAGCCCGTCGGTCAGCAGCGCCAGGTCAGGAGCCTCCTGGCCGCGGTTCTGGGAGGCGGTGGTGACCGCCTCCAACTGGTCGGTGAGGATCGACTTGGAGTCGTGGAGCAGCCGGCCGACCAGGGTCGACTTGCCGTCGTCGACGGAGCCCGCGGTGGCGAAGCGCAGCAACGCGGTCGCCGTCCCGGACTCCAACGCGGGGGTGGGCTGGTGCAGTTCGGTGCTCATGCTTAGAAGTACCCCTCGCGCTTGCGGTCTTCCATGGCGGCCTCGGACACCTTGTCGTCGGCCCGGGTGGCCCCGCGTTCGGTCAGGCGGCTGGCGGCGACCTCGGTGACCACGTCGGCGACGGTCGTCGCGTCGGAGTCGACGGCGCCGGTGCAGGACATGTCGCCGACGGTGCGGTACCGCACCAGGCGCCGCTCGACGATCTCGCCGGCCTTGGGGCCGCCCCACTCGCCGGCGGTCAGCCACATGCCGCTGCGCTGGAAGACCTCGCGCTCGTGCGCGTAGTAGATGGCCGGGAGTTCGATGTTCTCCCGCTCGATGTACTGCCAGACGTCCAGCTCGGTCCAGTTGGAGAGCGGGAAGACCCGGACGTGCTCGCCGGGGGAGTGCCGGCCGTTGTAGAGCGACCACAGCTCGGGGCGCTGGCGGCGCGGGTCCCAGGCGCCGAACTCGTCGCGGAGCGAGAACACCCGCTCCTTGGCGCGGGCCTTCTCCTCGTCGCGGCGGCCACCGCCGAAGACCGCGTCGAAGCGGCCCTTCTCGATGCCGTCCAGCAGCGGCACGGTCTGCAGCGGGTTGCGCAGCCCGTCCGGGCGCTCGCGCAGCCGGCCGTCGTCGATGAAGTCCTGGACCCTGGCGACGTGCAGCCGCAGGCCGTGCTCGGCCACCGTGCGGTCGCGGTACTCCAGCACCTCGGGGAAGTTGTGGCCGGTGTCCACGTGCAGCAGCGCGAAGGGGACCTGGGCCGGCCAGAAGGCCTTGAGCGCCAGGTGCAGCATGACGATGGAGTCCTTGCCGCCGGAGAAGAGGATCACCGGGCGCTCGAACTCGCCGGCCACCTCGCGGAAGATGTGGACGGCCTCGGCCTCCAGCGCGTCCAGGTGCGACAGCGCGTAGGGCCGGCGTTGATTGTTATGGCCGTAGGACTCGGAGGTCAGGATGTCGGCAGCGGTCGTCACGCCAGTCCCCTCTCGGTGAGCAGTGCGTGCAGGGCGGCGGCCGAGTCGGCCACCGGCTGGGTGTGCGCCTGGATGCGCAGGTCGGGTGCGGTGGGGGCCTCGTAGGGGTCGTCCACCCCGGTGAGGCCGGAGATCTCGCCCGCCGCCTGCTTGGCGTACAGGCCCTTGACGTCGCGCTCGGAGCAGACCTCGACCGGCGTGGCGACGTGCACCTCCAGGTACGGCGTCCCCTGCTCGGCGTGGCGGGCGGCGACGGCGGCGCGGGAGGCGGCGTAGGGGGCGATCACCGGCGCCAGCACCTTGACGCCGTTGGAGGCCAGCAGTTCGGCGACGAAGCCGATCCGCTGGATGTTGGTGTCGCGGTCCTCGGGGCTGAAGCCGAGTCCGGCCGAGAGGAAGGTGCGGATCTCGTCGCCGTCCAGGATCTCCACCCGGTGGCCCTCGGCGCGCAACCGGTCCGCGAGCGCCAGCGCGATGGTGGTCTTCCCGGCGCTGGGCAGGCCGGTCAGCCACACGGTGGCGCCGGCTGCGGCCACGGCGGCCGCCGGGGCGGTCGCTGCGTCGACGGTGGTGGTCATCGGTTTCTGCTCCAAGCTGGTTCGGGTGGTGCTGTGGGGGCGTCAAGGGCGCACGGGGTAAGAGTGCTACAGGAGTCTGAGAGCTTCCTGACCTACAGGTGAATGCCGCACTCGGTCTTGCCGGCTCCGGACCAGCGGCCCGAACGAGCGTCCTCACCTGCGAGGATGCGCCGGGTGCAGGACTCCGGGGAGCAGCCGATGGACGCGTAGCCGTCGCTGAGCAACAGGTTCAGCAGGATGCCGTGCTCGGCGACGTAGGCGTCCACGTCGTCCTGGGTCCAGCGGGCGATCGGGGCGATCTTGACCTTCTGCCGCTTGGCGTCGTAGCCGACGATCGGGGTGTTCGCCCGGGTCGGCGACTCGTCGCGGCGCAGCCCGGTCGCCCAGGCGTCGTAGCCGGCCAGGCCGCGGTTGAGCGGCTCGACCTTGCGCAGCGAGCAGCAGAGGTCCGGGTCGCGGTCGTGCAGCCGCGGCCCGTACTCGGCGTCCTGCTCGGCCACGGTCTGACGGGGGGTGAGGGTGATCACATTGACCGGGTAGACCTCCGCGACGGCGTCGCGGGTGCCCAGGGTCTCCGGGAAGTGGTAGCCGGTGTCCAGGAAGATCACGTCCACCCCGGGCAGGGCGGTCGAGGCCAGGTGGGCGACGACCGCGTCCTCCATGGACGAGGTGACGGCGAAGCGGCGGCCGAAGGTCTCGGCGGCCCAGCGCATGATCTCCTGGGCGGAGGCGTTCTCCAGGTCCTGGTTCGCCTGCTCGGCGAGGGCCTGCAACTGCTCGGGCGTCCTGGTCGGTATGTCAGTCTCTGTTGCCATCTGACGGTCCCCCAGATGTGGATGAATGCGGTGAAAGCAGGCCAAGGAACTTCAGCGAGAACGCCCGACAACAGCTCGCGCATTCCCAACTCCCGTGCCCCCCTTCCTCGCTGGGGCGCAGGTCCTCGTCCCCGCAGTACGGGCAGTAGAACGGTGCGGCTCGCTCACTCATGTGCCCTCCTCGCTGCGCTCGTCCGTCACTTCGTGAGCCTGCACGCCGAACATTTGTGATCTCGCTGCGCGCTCGATCACTTGAGGGCCCCTTCGTCGGCGCGCAGCGCCCACTCGGCGAAGCGCTCGTCGTCGGTGCGCTCCTCCTCGAAGCGGCGCAGGACGCGCTCGATGTAGTCGGGGAGTTCGGCGGCGGTGACCTTCAGGCCGCGCAGCTTGCGGCCGAAGCCGGCCTCGAAGCCCAGGCTGCCGCCCAGGTGCACCTGGAAGCCCTCGACCTGCTCGCCCTCGGCGTTGAGGACCAGCTGGCCCTTGAGCCCGAAGTCGCCGGTCTGGATCCGGGCGCAGGCGTTGGGGCAGCCGTTGATGTTGATGCTGATCGGCTGGTCGAAGTCGGGCAGGCGCTTCTCCAGGTCGGAGATCAGGTCGTGGCCGCGGCCCTTGGTCTCGACGATCGCCAGTTTGCAGAACTCGATGCCGGTGCAGGCGATGGTGCCGCGCCGGAAGGAGGACGGACGGACCTGGAAGTCCAGCGCGTCCAGGGCCGCGACCAGCGGCTCGACCTGGTCCGGCGCCACGTCCAGGATGATCATCTTCTGCTCGACCGTGGTCCGCAGCCGGTCCGAGCCGTGGGCGGCGGCGACGTCGGCGATCTTCGCCAGGGTCGGGCCGTCGATGCGGCCGACCCTGGGGGCGAAGCCGACGTAGAAGTTGCCGTCCTGCTGCGGGTGGACGCCGACGTGGTCGCGCCAGCGGGTGCTGGGCTCGGCCGGGGCCGGGCCGTCGATCAGCTTGGTCTTGAGGTAGTCGTCCTCGAGGATCTGCCGGAACTTCTCCGGGCCCCAGTCGGCCATCAGGAACTTCAGCCGGGCGCGGGTGCGCAGCCGGCGGTAGCCGTAGTCGCGGAAGATGCCGACCACGCCGGCCCAGACGTCCGGGACCTGCTCCAGCGGGACCCAGGCGCCCAGGCGCTCGGCCAGCCGGGGGTTGGTGGACAGTCCGCCGCCGACCCAGACGTCGAACCCGGGTCCGTGCTCGGGGTGGACCACGCCGACGAAGGCGATGTCGTTGATCTCGTGCACCACGTCCTGGACCGGCGATCCGGAGATCGCGGTCTTGAACTTGCGCGGGAGGTTGGAGAACTCCTTGTCGCCGATGTAGCGCTCATGGATCTCGTCCACGGCCCAGCTGCCGTCGATGATCTCGTCCTCGGCGATGCCGGCCACCGGCGAGCCGATGATCACGCGCGGGCAGTCGCCGCAGGCCTCGGTGGTGGACAGGCCCACGGCCTCCAGCTTCTGCCAGATCGCCGGGACGTCCTCGATCCGGATCCAGTGCAGCTGGATGTTCTGCCGGTCGGTGATGTCGGCGGTGCCGCGGGCGTAGGTCTCGGAGACCTCGCCGATGGCGCGCAGCTGAGCGGTGGTCAGCCGGCCGCCGTCGATGCGGACCCGCAGCATGAAGTGCTCGTCGTCCAGCTCGTGCGGCTCCAGGATGGCGGTCTTGCCGCCGTCGATGCCGGCCTTGCGCTGGGTGTAGAGGCCCCACCAGCGCATCCGGCCGCGCAGGTCGGCAGGGTCGATGGAGTCGAAGCCGCGCTGGGAGTAGATCGTCTCAATGCGTGTCCGCACATTGAGACCGTCGTCGTCCTTCTTGAACTGCTCGTTGGCGTTCAGCGGAGTGAAGTGACCCATGGCCCACTGGCCCTCACCGCGGTGGCGGGTCACCTTGCGGGTGGCCGCCGGGCGGCGCGCGGCGGCGTCGTCGGGGGTGGGGGTGGAGGCCATGGTGCAGTCCTTCGGCAGAGTGGCGGGGGCCTGGCGGAGCGGTCTCGGATCCCGGTCTGCACGGCGCCGTTGAGCTGCACGGATGTACTCACTCGTGCGGGTGGCGGATGCGGTGGAACCTGACCGGACCGACTGGCGGCGGGCAACGGCGGCGGCGTGGGCGGCTCAGGTCACCGGACAGATGGCGCTGGACATGCGGCCGAGGTCGACGTGAAGTCGACCTACCAAGGCGGTTCCGGCACCAGACATGGCAGAAGCGTCGCATGCCGAGCTTTCTCGCGTCCACCACCGTCCGGAATATGAACAATTGTGTCTCATCTGATGAGACAATCAGACCGCCGGGCGGGTCCGGTCCACGATCGCGGCGAGAGCCAGGCCGGTCGGCAGCGTACCGAAGGTGGAACCCCGGTCGCCGCCCAGGCGGGAGAGGCAGAACGCGTCGGCGACGGCCGCCGGGGCGTGCCGCAGCAGCAGCGACGCCTGCAGCAGCAGGGCCAGCCGCTCCACCACCCGGCGGGCCCTGGTCTCCAGCTCGGCGGGGTCGGCCAGCTCGGTGAGCAGTTCCTTCAGCGCGGCGTCGAAGTGCCGGTCGGAGCCCTCGGCCAGCCGCAGCTCGGCCAGGAAGACCTCCACCACCTGCGGCTCCCGGGCCAGCACCCGCAGCACGTCCAGGGCGTTCACATTGCCCGAGCCCTCCCAGACCGAGTTCAGCGGGGACTCGCGGAACAGCCGGGGCATCCCCGACTCCTCGACGTAGCCGTTGCCGCCCAGGCACTCCAGCGCCTCGGCGGCGACCACCGGACAGCGCTTGGTAATCCAGTATTTGGACACCGCGACCGCCAGGCGGCGGAACTCCCGCTCCGGCGCGGTGTCCGCGTCGAAGGCGGAGGCCAGCCGCAGCGCGGTGGCGGTGGCCGCCTCGGACTCCAGCGCCAGATCGGCGAGGACGTTGCGCATCAGCGGCTTGTCGACCAGCGGGCCGCCGAAGGCGCTGCGGTGCGCGGCATGGTGCGCCGCCTGGGCCAGGGCCTGCCGCATCAGCGAGGTGGAGCCCAGTACGCAGTCCATCCGGGTGGCCGCCACCATCTCGATGATGGTCGGCACCCCGCGCCCCTCGGGGCCGAGCCGCTGCGCCCAGGTGCTGCCGTCGAACTCGATCTCGGAGGAGGCGTTGGAGCGGTTGCCCAGCTTGTCCTTGAGCCGCTGGATCCGGAAGGTGTTGCGGCTGCCGTCCGGGAGCACCCGGGGCAGCACGAAGCAGGTCAGCCCGCCCGGGGCCTGCGCCAGCACCAGGAAGACGTCCGACATGGGGGCGGAGCAGAACCACTTGTGGCCGGTCAGCGCGTACTCGCCGTCCGCCGCCAGCGGCTCGGCCCGGGTGGTGTTGGCGCGGACGTCCGAGCCGCCCTGCTTCTCGGTCATCCCCATCCCGGCCAGCACGCCGCGCTTGCGCTGCGGAGCCCGCAGCCCGAAGTCGTACGAGCGCGAGGTCAGCAGCGGCACCCACTGCTCGGCCAGCGCCGGGTCGGTGCGCAGCGCGGGGACGGCGGCGTGGGTCATCGAGACCGGGCAGCCGTGCCCGTACTCGGCCTGCGACCACACCATGAATCCGGCCGCCCGGCGCAGATGCCCGTCCGGACGGGTCCAGGCGTCGCCGGTCAGCCCGGCGGAGACGGCACGGTCCATCAGCGAGTGCCACGCAGGATGAAACTCGACCTCGTCGATCCGGTTGCCGTAGCGGTCGTGGGTGCGCAGCACCGGCTCATGGGTGTTGGCCAGCTCGCCCCAGTGCTGCGCCTCGGCCGAACCGGCCGCCCGCCCCAGCTCCCCGAGCTCGCCGTCGATCTCCGCAAGCCGCTCCGGCGCCGCGTACCGGGCCACGCCCTCGCGCAGCGCGGCGTCGGCCCCGTAGACGTCGTAGTCGACCAGTGGCGGGGCCTGGTTGGTGACCTCGTGGGTGCTCATGTCAGCCACCGTAGTTCGCTCCTCGTTGCTAGCCCAGTCTGAACCGGGCTGCTGTCCGGATCAGGCCGGGGGAGAGCCGGCCCAGCACCCGGGCGGCCTTGGCCTCCACCGTCACCGGGACGAAGGGGCGGTCGTCGGCGACGGCCTTGACGATCGCGGCGGCGACCTTCTCGGGCGGGAAGTTGCGGCGGGCGTAGAGCCCGCTGACCCGGCGGCGCTGGGCGGTCTGCTCGGCGTCGTCCAGTCCGGAGAAGGTGGTGCTGCGGGTGATGTTGGTGTTGACGATGCCCGGGTAGATCGCCGACACCTTGATGCCCTGTCCGGCCAGCTCGGCGCGCAGGCAGTCGGAGAGCATGGAGACCCCGGCCTTGCTGGTGGCGTAGGCGGCCAGCATCCGGGACGGCAGGTAGGCGGCGGCCGAGGCCAGGTTGACGATGTGTCCGCCCTCGCCGCGGGCGGCCATCAGCGCGCCGAAGGCACGGCAGCCGTGGATGACGCCCCAGAGGTTGACGTCCAGCACCCGCTTCCACTCCGCCTCGGTGGTCTCCAGGAAGCTGCCCGAGTGCCCCACGCCGGCGTTGTTGACCAGCACGTCGGGCACCCCGTGCTCGGCCGCGACCTTGGCGGCCAGGGCGTCCATGGCGGCGCCGTCGGAGACGTCCACCTGGTAGGCGTGGGCGGTCGCGCCCAGCAGCCGGGCCAGCTCGACGGTGCGCTCGGCGGACTCCAGGTCCCGGTCCAGCAGCACCACCTCGGCGCCGCGCTCGGCGAAGGCCAGCGCGGTGGCCCGGCCGATGCCGCTGCCGGCGCCGGTCAGCACCACCAGCCGGCGCGGGGCCCTGGGCAGCGCCGGCCCGCCCTCGTGGTGGGCGGTGAACTCGCGGACCATCCGTGCCACGGTGGTTCCCTTCTCCAGCAGCGCTCCCCAGTGGCCGACCGGGATGGTGCGCTGCCACAGCTGCGGCGCCCATCGCTCCAGGCCCTCGGTCAGCGCCGGACTGACGTAGTTGTCCTCGGTGAGGGTGATCGTCTGCACCGGTACCAGGGTCGGCCGCTGCCCGGGGTTCAGCAGCCGGGGCAGCATGTTGGCGCGGTAGAGCCCGATGCCCCGCACCGCGTCTCCGGCCAGCTCCCGGGCGGACCGGGGGTCGCCGGCTCTCGGGGTGACCCCCTCGACCAGGCGCAGCACCGAGTCCCAGCGGGCGGCCAGCCCGTGCTGCCAGGCGAGTGGTGCCAGCCCGGGCAGGTGGAATGCGACGATGTACCAGGAGTGCGCAGCCTGCCCGGCCAGCTGGGCGAGGTGACGGGGCGTCGGCCTGGCGAAGCGGTGCCGGGCCCAGTGGCCGATGTGGTCCAGGCAGGGCCCGGAGATGGAGGTGTAGGAGGCGATCCTGGCCTCCGCGCCGGGGCGGGTGACCGCCTCCCAGGACTGGATCGAGCCCCAGTCGTGCGCCACCACGTGCACCGGCCGGTCCGGGCTGACGGCGTCCGCGACGGCCGTCAGATCGTCGGCGAGGTGCTCCAGACGGTAGTCGCGGACCCGCTCGGGCCGGCCCGAGCCGCCCGCCCCGCGCACGTCGTAGCGGACCACGTGGTGGTCGGCGGACAGGTCGGCGGCGACGTCGTCCCAGACCCGGTGGGTGTCGGGGTAGCCGTGCACCAGGACCACGGTGGGGTGGGCCGGGTCACCCTCGGCGTGGACCGAGAGCGGCAGCCCGGAAGGTCCGGTGACGGTGAGGTGACGGGCGGCGGCGGTCATCGGCTCTGCTCCCAGCGCCGCACGTGCGGCAGGTCGTCGTCCAGCCAGTAGGCGTCGTCCTCGGTGACCACCAGCAGCTCCTCGAACTTCAGCCCCACGTCCCGGAAGCCCACGTGCGGCTCCACCGCCCACAGCCCCGGCGTCGGCGGGTGCTGCGAGGAGCGGCCGTCGGCCCAGAGCGGGCTGCGGCCCTGGACCCGCTCGCTGACCAGTTCGCGGCCCAGCGTCTGCAGGGTGCGCACGCCGAAGCCGAACAGGTTCACCCCGGCCGGGCCGCGCTGGACCGTCCTGGTCACCTGGTGGCCGATCACCCGGCCCGGGTAGACCCGGTGCCGGTTGTCGTAGCCGTGCTTGGCGATCAGCGCGTCCACCGAGGCGTACACCTCGTTCAGCGGCCGCCGGGCCCGCACCTCACGGAGGATCAGCTCGCGGTACTCGCGCAGGTCCTGGGCGATCATGTCCCAGATCGGGTTGTCGCCGACCTTCCCGGAGTAGCCGATGTCGGCCGTGTAGCCGTCCACCACCGGGGCGCAGTCCAGGACGAAGCACATGCCCTCCTCCAGCCGCCGGCCGCTGGCGAAGAACTGCAGCGGGGTGCGGAAGCGCCGGAAGGCGGTGCGGTCGCCGAACCAGGCGAAGGGGATGTGGAAGAAGTCCTGGACCCCGGCCGCGACCAGTTCGCGCCGCAGCCGGTCGGCGGCCTCCCGCTCGGTGACCCCGGGGGCCAGCCAGGCGGCGACGCTCTCGGCGCAGCCGTAGGCGAGCTGCTGCAACTCGCGGAACCGGTCCAGGTCCTGGTCGTCGTAGGGGAAACGGGGCGGGCTCTTCACCGCTGTGGTCATCGAGGTCATCGGGGTCATCGGGTCATCCGTCCAGTTCGAGGCATTCGCCCTCGGGGGCGCGGGACACGCAGACGAGCATCTGGCCCTCGGCCCGCTCCTGGTCGCTGAGCCTGCGGTCGCGGTGCTCGACCGTACCGGCCGTGACGCTGCGCCGGCAGACGCCGCAGAAGCCCTGGCGGCAGGAGTACGGCGTGGCCGGGTCGTGGTCGCGGAGCACGTCCAGGGCGGAGCGGTCGGCGGGGACGGCCAGGGTCACCCCGCTGCGGCGCAGCCGCAGGGTGAACGGCCGGCCGTCCTTGACCGGGGCGGCGCTGAAGCGTTCGAAGTGCAGGGCTCGGGCGGGGGAGTCGTCGAACGCGGCGCGGACCGCGTCCAGCATCGGTGCCGGGCCGCAGACGTAGACCGCGGCGCCGGGGGCGGGGGCGTGGCCGAGCAGTTCGGCGGCGTCGGCCGGTCCGCCGTGCTCGTCGTCGGAGCGGAACACCACACGGCTGCCGTCCGGGTCGAGCGCGGCGAGTTCGGCGGCGAAGGGCATGGAGGCGCGGGAGCGCCCGGTGTGGACCAGCCGCCAGTCCAGTCCGCGCCGGGCCGCCTCGCGGGCCATCGGCAGCAGCGGGGTGATACCGATGCCGCCGGCGATCAGCAGTACGGCCGGGTCGGCGGCGAAGGGGAAGGCGTTGCGCGGGTGACTGACCGTCAGTCCGCTGCCGACGGCGAGGTCCTGGTGGACCTCCAGGGAACCGCCGGCGCCGCCGTCGATCCGGCGTACCGCGATCCGGTAGCTGCCGCGGTCGGCCGGGTCGCCGTTGAGCGAGTACTGCCGGCGCAGCCCCGAGGGCAGGTCGACGTCCAGGTGGGCGCCGGGCTGCCAGCCGGGCAGCGGGCCGCCGCCGGGAGCGGCGGGGCGCAGTTCCAGCGAGACCACGCCCTCGGCCTCGACGGTGCGGGCGGCCACCACGACCTGGAGCAGCGCCGGCGTCAGCGGTAGCGGGCCGCGGCGGCCGTAGCGGTTCCTGCGGGTGCTGACGGGCAGGTACAGGCGGGTGGCCCGGTCCAGGAAGCGCATGAAGCGGTCGTCGCGTCCGCGTCCGTACAGGTCGGGCGGGGGCGGCAGCGGGGTGGGTTCGGGGCTCATGGGATGGCGTGGTCCTCGGGGTCGGTCCGCGGGGGTCGGTGCGCGGTTCGGTGCGCGATCAGTGCGCGGCGGCGCGGGCGGCCGGGGAGCTGCCGAGGTAGGCGACGGCCTGCCGGGTGGAGCCCTCCTGGGTCGGGTGGTAGTCGCGGCGCAGGTAGCGGGCGGCCGAACGGGCGGCCCTGCCCAGGTGCGGCAGCAGCCCGCGTCCGGACGCCGCGGTGTACGCCCGCCAGCTGGGCCGCGCCGCGCCGGGCCGCAGCGTCGGATCGTTGGCCATCAGGAACCGGACGCCGCGGACCCACAGCTGCACCAGCACCGGGCCGGTGATCGCCATGGCCCGGATGCGTCGGGCGTATCCCGGGTCGAGGTGCCGGAGCAGGTCGAAGGCGACGCTGCGGTGCTCCACCTCCTCGGCGCCGTGCCAGCGGAGCAGGTCCAGCATCACCGGGTCGACCCCGGCCCGGTCCAGCCCGTCCGCGTTCAGCACCCAGTCGCCGAGGAAGGCGGTGAAATGCTCGATGGCGGCGATCACGGCGACCCGTTCGATCAGGTTCTCCCAGGCCGCCGTGCCGGTGAGCTCCGGGTGCTCGCCCAGCACCCGCTGGAACAGGTACTCGGCCTGCCGGGTGTAGGGGCGCGGGTCCAGCCCCTTGGCGAGCAGGTGGTCCAGCACGCCCTGGTGCGCCTCGGCGTGGATCGCCTCCTGGCCGACGAAGCCCAGCACCTCCTCGCGCAGCCGGTCGTCGCGGATCAGCGGCAGCGCCTCCTTGAAGGTCCGGACGAACCAGCGCTCGCCCTCGGGGAGCAGCAGGTGCAGCACATTGACGACATGGGTGGCCATCGGCTCGCCGGGGATCCAGTGCATCGGCAGCGCGTTCCAGTCGAACTGCACGTTCCTGGGCTGCAGGACCAGGTCGTGGTGCTCGCCGTCCCCGGCCGGGCTGTGGGGCATGGGTCCTCCCTGACCGATGTCTTATTGATGCTTACTCAACAGTAGGGTCTATTGAGGACAAGTCAATAGACTGTGCACATGGTTCGTTCCGCCGGCTCCCGGCTGTCTCCCGCCGATCGCAAGACGCAGATCCTCGCCGCCGCCCGCGGTCTGCTCGAACGCCGCAGCATCGAGGACCTGTCGGTGGAGGCGGTGGCCGACGAGGTGGGGGTCTCGCCCGGGCTGCTGTTCCACTACTTCGGCTCGCAGCGCAGGCTGCGGCACGCGGTGCTGCGTGCGGTGGCCTCGGAACTGCTCGACCACGTCCGCCCCGACCCCGCGCTCACCCCCTCCGCGCAGCTGCGTTCCGGTATCGACACCTTCGTCGAGCAGGTCTCCCGGCACCCCTCGGTCTACCTCGCCGTGGTCCGGCTGACCACCACCGGCGACAACCCGGAGATGAAGGCGCTGCACCGGGCCATGCGGACCACCTTCACCGAGTGGATCACCGAGGGGCTGGTGGCGGCCGGGATGCCGCCGAACCCGTCGGTGGCGATGGCGGTGCACGGGTGGCAGGCCTTCATGGAGGAGGTGGTGCTGGCCTGGCTGGACCAGCCGACGGCGGAGCGGATGGACCGCGCCGAGCTGGTGGAGCTCTGCCACCGGGCCTGCTACCAGCTGGTGATGGTGGCCCTGGACGACCCCGAGGCCTGGGAGCGGATGCTGCCGGCGCTGCGGGCCTGAGCGGGGCCGGGTGCATCCCGTTCCTGTTCTTGGAGGGGTCATAACTTCGGCTTATGCACTCATAGACCGGGGCCGGGTACTGTTCCTCGATCACTCTTAGGCATGCTTACCCTTACCGGAGTCTCGTCTGCCGTCCAGATCGAAGGAAACGCCACATGCCTCGCCCTCTGCGGGTCGCCATCGTCGGAGCCGGCCCCGCCGGCATCTACGCCGCCGACGCCCTGATGAAGTCCGACGTCGCGGCCGACCCCGGTGTCTCCATCGACCTGTTCGAGCGGATGCCGGCCCCCTTCGGACTGATCCGCTACGGCGTCGCCCCGGACCACCCGCGGATCAAGGGCATCATCACCGCGCTGCACCAGGTGCTCGACAAGCCGCAGATACGTCTCTTCGGCAACATCGACTACCCCGGTGACCTCAACCTGGACGACCTGCGCCAGTTCTACGACGCCGTCGTCTTCTCCACCGGCGCCAGCGCCGACCGGGCGCTGAACATTCCCGGCATCGAGCTGGACGGCTCCTACGGCGCCGCGGACTTCGTCTCCTGGTTCGACGGCCACCCGGACGTCCCGCGCACCTGGCCGCTGGAGGCCGAGAAGGTCGCCGTGCTCGGCGTCGGCAACGTCGCCCTGGACGTGGCCCGGATCCTCGCCAAGACCGGGGACGAGCTGCTCCCCACCGAGATCCCGGCCAACGTGCACGAGGGGCTGGTCGCCAACAAGGCGCTGGAGGTGCACGTCTTCGGGCGCCGCGGGCCGGCCCAGGCCAAGTTCAGCCCGATGGAGCTGCGCGAGCTGGACCACTCGCCGAACATCGAGGTCATCGTCAACCCCGAGGACATCGACTACGACGAGGGCAGCATCGCCACCCGCCGCTCCAACAAGCAGGCCGACATGGTCGCCTCCACGCTGGAGAACTGGGCCATCCGGGACGTCGGCGACCGCCCGCACAAGCTCTTCCTGCACTTCTTCGAGTCCCCGACCGAGGTGCTCGGCGAGGACGGCCGGGTGGTCGGGCTGCGCACCGAGCGCACCGAGCTGGACGGCACCGGCAATGTGAAGGGGACCGGCAGGTTCACCGACTGGGACATCCAGTCCGTCTACCGTGCCGTCGGCTACCTCTCCTCCGAACTGCCCAAGCTGCCCTGGGACGAGGAGACCGGCACGGTGCCGCACGAGGCCGGACGGGTCGTCGAGAACGGCGAGCACCTGGCCTCCACGTACGTGACCGGCTGGATCAAGCGCGGTCCGGTGGGCCTGATCGGCCACACCAAGGGCGACGCCAACGAGACCGTCGCCAACCTGCTGGCCGACTTCCAGGCCGGGAGGCTGGCGGAGCCGGCTGCGCCGGAGGAGGACGCGGTGACGGAGTTCCTGGCGTCGTCGGGGGTGCGGTACACGACCTGGGACGGGTGGTACCGGCTGGACGCGGCCGAACGGGCGCTCGGAGAGGCGCAGGGGCGGGAGCGGGTGAAGATCGTTCCTCGTGAGGGGATGTTGGACGCTTCGGGGGCGTAGCGGGGTGGGGGCGGGGCTGTGACGCCTGTGCACGGAGGTGCGTGGTTTGTCGCGCAGTTCCCCGCGCCCCTTGGTGTGTGCCTGGTCGGGGTCTGCTGGTTGGATACTCTCTGAGGGTGCAACCAGCAGGCGAAACGCCACCCCCCAAGGCCCGGCACAGAGCCAGGCCGTCCCGGCGCGCCGGTGGGCGGCGGGCGGGTGCGCCGTACCGGACGATCGCCTGGCAGCTGGTCAAGGACACCACCAACACCTGCATGGAGTACCGGGTGACCGGGCTCGCCGCCGAGGTCGCCTTCTTCACGCTGATGTCGGTGCCGCCGCTGCTGCTCTGCGTCGCCGGGACGCTGGGCTACCTCAGCGCCGGCACCATCAAGGTGCTGGAACAGGACATCCTCAACGCGGCGGCGACCGTGCTGTCCCCCTCCTCCATCGATCAGACCGTCAAACCCCTGCTGAACAGCGTCTTCAGCTCCGGCCGGCCCGACCTGATCTCGATCGGCTTCATGCTGGCGCTCTGGTCCGGCTCCCGGGCGCTCTACGTCTTCGTCGAGACCGTGACCATCATGTACGGGCTGGAGGGCAAGCGCGGGATCATCCACACCCGGATGCTGTCGCTGGGCCTCTACATCGTCGCGCTGATCGTCGGCACCATCGTGCTGCCGCTGGTGGTGGCCGGCCCCGGGCAGGTGGTCGACGCCTTCCCGGAGTCGGCGGGGCTGGTGCACGCGCTGTACTGGCCCGGGGCGATGGTGCTGTCGGTGGTCTTCCTCACCACCCTCTACCACGTGGCCGTCCCGGTGCGGACGCCGTGGAAGGAGGACCTGCCCGGGGCCCTGGTCGCGCTGCTGGTGCTGGTGATCGGCAGCGGGGTGCTGCGGTTCTACCTGGTGCACGCCGTCGAGGGGCCGACCGTGTACGGGTCGCTGGCCGCGCCGGTCGCGGTGCTGCTGTGGATCGGCGTGACCGCGATGGCGGTGCTGGTCGGCGCGGCGATGAACGCCGCCATCGACCGGATGTGGCCCAGCCGCGAGACCGCGATGGCCAGGGCCGAGAACGAGCGGGCCCGCGAGGAGGCCGCTGCGGAGTTGATACGCCGCGCCGAGGCGCGCCGGGCGGCGGTGCGCAACAAGGCCGCCAACCCGGCGCCGGAGGGCGAGGAGGCGGAGGGCGAGGCCCCGTCCGAGTACCCGGAGCGCTGGGCCGACTTCCTGGCGCCGACCAACCTCCGCGACCGGATCCAGTCCAGGAAGATCCGCCGCCGCAACCCCTACCCGCCGCCCGAGGACCCGAAGGACCAGCGCAGGCGCGGCGGCTGGGAGCGCGGCCGCCGCAGCCGCGGGCTCTGACCCCGGGTCAGGCCCGGATGTCCGGATCCTGCTGCGTCACCCGGCCGGAGATGGAAAGAATGTACGCATGGGTGACGGGTGGATCGCGCTGATCGCGGCCGGCGCAGCAGTCGCGGGCGGCCTGGTGACCGGGGGGTTCACCCATGTCGCCGGCGCCCGGCGGGCGGACGCGGTGCTGGAGGCGGTGCTGACGGCCTTTCGGGACCAGCGGACCGCCCGTGAGCTGGAGCTCAGGCGTGGCGCTTACGCGGACTTCCTGGCCGCCGCCGAGGTACTGGTGCTGACCCGCAGGACCCGGGTCGGCGACGCCTCCGACCTGCCGGCGCTGCGCCGCGCCTTCGCCGCGGTGCTGCTGGCGGGACCTCCGGAGGCGTGCGGCGCCGCACGTGAACTGGTCGACCTGCTCGGCACCGGGCACGGCTCGCTGGACCAGGTCGAGGCCCGCAGGGAGGCCTTCGTCGAGGCGGCCCGGCAGGCACTGCGCCCGGGTGAGGTCGTCCGCGCTTAGACCGCCGTCCGCCTGCTCGGTCACACCGGGAGCCGCTACTCTCAGCGTCCGTACAGGCTGACCAGACGACGGGGGAGCTGACCGAGTGAGCAGTGTGAGTACGGGGTCCGTGGGGACGGGCCGGAAGAACCTGGTGCTGACCGCGATGATCTTCGCGGTGGCGATGACCTTCATCGACCAGACGATCGTCTCGATCGCGGCACCGAAGATCCAGAGCGAGCTCGGGTTGTCGAGCACCGGGATGCAGTGGGCGGTCAACTCCTATCTGCTCACCATGGCGGCGCTCTTCGCCTACGGCGGCCGGCTGGCCGACACCGTGGGCCACCGGAAGATGGTCACCATCGGGGTGATCGTCTTCGCCGGCGCCTCAGCGCTGTGCGGGCTGACGCCCAAGGGCAGCCTGGCCGAGACCTGGATCGTGGCCTTCCGCGCGCTGCAGGGCGTGGGCGGCGCGATCATGTACCCGGCGGCGCTGGCCATCGTGGTGAACACCTACGAACTGCGCGAGCGCGGCCGGGCGCTGGCCCTCTTCTTCGGCATCGCCGGCGGTCTGACCGCGGTGGGGCCGCTGCTCGGCGGCTACCTCAGCGCCTGGACCTGGCGGGCCATCTTCTGGGTCAACATCCCGATCGCGCTGATCGCGCTGGTGCTGATCGTGCTGTCCAAGCCGGAGACCCGGCACCGTCCGGCGCCGATGGACTACCGCGGCCTGGTGCTGATCGCCGCCGGGGTCGCGCTCAGCGTCTTCGGCTTCCAGCAGTCGAACATCTGGGGCTGGAGCAACCCCGGCATCGGCCTGAGCATCGGCCTGGGACTGCTGCTGCTGGTGGTGTTCTTCCGCTACGAGAAGACCGTCGCCTCGCCGCTGATGAACGTCTCGATCTTCAACAACCGGGCGTTCGTGGTCCAGAACGTCATCCTGGGCGTCGCCATGATGGTGTTCGTCCCGATGTTCTTCTTCGCCAGCGAGTACGCCGCCGTCGGCCTGGACGAGAAGCCGTCCCAGGCCGGGGAGAGCCTGCTGTACTTCTTCCTCGGCTTCGTCGTCGCCGCGCAGATCGGCGGGCGGATGCTGGACCGGGTCGGCGCCAAGCGCCCGGTCGTCATCGGCTGCGCCGTCGCGGCGGTCGGCTTCTACCTCTGGGCCCAGCGGTTGACCACACTCGACTTCAACAAGGAGATGTGGATGATCGTCATCGCCGGTGCCGGGATGGGCCTGATGATGGGCCCGGCCAACACCGACGCGGTCAACCGGGCCTCCAGCCTCTCCTACGGCGAGGCCACCGGGATCACCCAGACCGTGCGCAACTACGGCTCCAGCCTCAGCCTGGCCATCCTGGGCACGGTGATGGTCACCGAGACCCGCTCGCACCTGGTCTCCTCGCTCACCGCCCAGGGCCTGACCCACGCCGAGGCGGTCAAGGCGGCCGACGCCAACTCGGGCACCGGCTCCGGCGGCAGCACGGCGGGCATCCCGCACTTCGTCCGGCTGGACTTCGCCCGGGCCACCCAGACCGTCTTCTACATCATGGCCGGGGTGATGGCGGTGGCCTGCCTGGTGGCGCTGTTCGGCCTGCGCCGCGGACTCCAGGAGCAGCCGGAGCCCCAGGAGTCCGACGAATCGGCCGTCACCGCTGCCTGACGGACACTCAGAACTACTGCGGCTACGCGCCGGTGGCGCCCTTGAGGGCGCTGCCGGCCAGCCACTGGGTCCAGCTCAGGTTCCAGTCGCCGTAGCCGTTGCCGGCGGCGACGGTGTCCTTGGAGTGGATCACCTTGACCACGTCGCCGGGGATCACCTCGTTGTAGAAGCTCTTCGCGGTGCCGTCGTCGGCGAGGCCGACACAGCCGTGGGTGACGTTCTCCTTGCCCCCGTAGGTGTCGGCCCTGGGGTTCTGGTGGACGTAGGTCCCGGACGTGGTGATGTGCACCGCCCAGTAGTAGTAGCCCAGATAGGCGTCGCCGAGGCCGACGGTGCGCGAGTCCATCAGCACCTTCTGCGCCTTGTCGAGCACGACCATGACGCCGTTCCAGGTGTCCAGACCGGGCTGGCCCGCGGTGATGGGGATGCGGGTGGTCCTCCCGGCGTTCACCACGGTCATCTGGTGGGTGCGCACGTCCACGGTGGCTATCAGCGAGCGGCCGACGGTGAAGTGCCGCACCGTCTGCGAACCCAGATGCACCGTCACCTCGGTGCCGGGCTTCCAGTAGCTCTGCGGGCGGAAGTCCACCCGCTCGCCGTCCAGCAGGTTGCGGTCCTTGATCCAGCTCCAGGCCCCGGTCACGCCGCCAGCCTGGACCGTCAGCCACTGCTCCACCGCGGCCCGCTGCGAGGTCGGGACCGGGTGCGCGAAGGTGACCGAGACGGGCATGCCGACACCGACGGTCTGGCCCTCGCCGACATTGATCTGCGCGTCCGCCAGCACGGCGGGCTCGGGCACGGTGGGTCCGGTGGGGGAGGGCGAGGCCGAGGGCGTGCTCGGGGCGGCCGAGGGTGAGGCGCTCGCAGCGGGCGCGCTGCTCGCCGAGCTGCCGGCGCCGGCCTGCGGAGCCCCGCCCAGCCCGGCGGCGGCGTTCGAACCGCCTCCTGCTCCGCCCCCCGCCGAACAGCCGGCCAGCGCCAGCGCGACGAGGGTCGCCGCCCCCGAGCCGATCAGGCCGTTTCTCCGACGGACGGTGCTGCGCTGCGCGTTCATGGTCCCCCCACAAGCGTTTCCGAGTTCTCGAATAGCCTCACGCAACCCCGTTCGAGTTGGTTGCACCCGTACCGGCCGGAAAAACTGATGGCAGCCGGCGCCGGCGCCCGGTTACGCTGGCCGCCGCATCCGGGAGCAGACACAGCGGGGACAGGAGGTGAGGACGTTGATGGCGATCACGGTGCAGCACATCGTTCCCACTCCTGCGGTCCCCGCCTGACGCCACGTCAACCGGGGCCGCCCTTCGAAGGGTCTCCCTTGTCCGACGCTGTCATCAGCACACCTTCCGACACCGCGCATCCGCTCGCCCGCTACGGCTGGGACGAGTTGTGCGCCGAACAGTTCCGTGGGCACGCCGAGGCGGGCCTGCTGCCCGGACGGGTCGTCCGGGTCGACCGCGGCCTGTGCGAGGTCGTGGTCGCGGACGGCGGCGAAGCCGTCCCGCTCCGGGCCGACATCGCGCCGGTGGCGGTGCACGACCCGCTGCACTACGTCTGCACCGGCGACTGGGCGGCCGTCGGCCCCGCCGCGTCCGGCCCGGCCGTCCGCGCGCTGCTGCCGCGGCGCACCTCGGTGGTGCGGTCCACCTCCTCCAAGCGGTCCGAGGGGCAGGTGCTGGCGGCCAATGTGGACACCGTGGTCATCGCCGTCTCGCTGTCCGTCGAGCCCGACCTCGGCCGGGTCGAGCGCTTCCTGGCCCTGGCCTGGGAGAGCGGGGCACAGCCGCTGGTGGTGCTCACCAAGGCGGACGCGGCCCCCGACGGCGACCACATCAGGGCCGACGTCGAACGGGTCAGCCCCGGCGTCGGCGTCCTCGTGGTCAGCGCCCTGACCGGGCAGGGGATGCCGGAACTCGCCGGCCGCCTGCCCGGCACCAGCGCCCTGGTCGGACTGTCCGGCGCGGGCAAGTCCACCCTGGCCAACTCGCTGACCGGGCGCGCCGGTTCGACCGCCGGAGCGGTCCGCCCGGTCGGCGGCTCCGGCAAGGGCCGGCACACCACCACCGCCCGGGAACTGCTGCCGCTGCCCGGCGGGGGTGTCCTGATCGACACCCCCGGGCTGCGCGGAGTCGGCATGTTCGACGCCGCGCAGGGGCTGCAGCAGGCCTTCGCCGAGATCGAGGCGTTGGCGCGGGACTGCCGCTTCGGCGACTGCGGCCATGTCGCCGAGCCCGGCTGCGGGGTGCTGGCGGCCCTGCGGGACGGCCGGCTGGACGAGCGGCGGCTGGACAGCTACCGCAAGCTGCGCCGGGAGAACGAGCGGATCGCGGCGCGGACCGACGCCCGGCTGCGCGCCGAGCAGTTGAGGCGCTGGAAGGCCGCCGACCGGGAGCGGGGTGCGGCGCTGCGGGCGAAGGGAAGGCGCTGACTCAGTCGTCCGACGGCCCGCCGTCCGGGGGCCTGCGCCGCCCGCTCCGGTCCCTGGAGCGGCCGCGGGGCAGGCCCTGCCCGTCGTTCCACAGCGTGAAGCCGATCGCGGCGACCGCCAGCAGGGCGATCACGATGCCGACCAGCACCACGCCGACCATGGTGACCTCCCGGAATCCGCCTACCTGTGTGGTGCCCGGTCGGTCCGGCTCCCACACCGGCGGCGACCGGGATCACCCGGTGACAATCCTGTTGCCCGACCGTCGAACTGACGGGTCCTTGGGTCGGCGGGTACGGGGTAGGAGGTGGTCGAGGGCGTCGGAGCGACGCCCCCGGAACCCCTGGCAGAGGAGACAACCATGAGGTCCCTGCGTGGAGACGCGACGGAGACCGAGCGGCCCGTCGTCGAGGAGCGGCGGTACGCCCGGCGCCGCGTCCCCTGGTACATCAGCATCCCGATCACCTTCGTGGTGATCGTCGCGCTCTTCCTCGCCGCCGGGAAGTTCAACTGGCTTCCCTCGCTGCCCAACCCGTTCGGCACCACCACCGTCGACCGCAGCCAGCCGGCGGTGCTCCAGTCGATCGAGAACATGAGCCACTACGAGGCGGCGGACGGCAACTTCCAGCTGGTCGTCGACATCGACAAGGAGGCCAAGTTCCTGCCCTCGGCGCTGCTCGGCAAGCGCACCCTCTACGTCGCGGCCGGCACCGTCGGCTCCTACGTGGACATGGGCAAGGCCGGGGTGACGGTGAGCAAGGACCGCAGGAGCGCGACCATCGTGCTGCCGCACGCCGCGCTGGACAAGACCGCGCTGGACCCGAAGAACTCCTACACCTACGCGGAGCAGCGGGGGCTGTTCAACCGGATCGGCGACTTCTTCTCCAGCAACCCCAACAACCAGCAGCAGCTGGACGTCCTGGCCGCACAGAAGATCGAGGCCGCGGCCGCCGCCAGCGGGCTGACCACCCGCGCGGAGCAGAACACCAGCGCCATGCTCAAGGGACTGCTGGGCTCGCTCGGCTTCACGTCGGTGACGGTCACCTACAAGTGAGCTGAGGCACACGCCAAGGGCACCAGGTCATCAGGGCCTCAGGGCATCAGGGCATCAGGGGAGGTCCGCCGGACGGCGGGCCTCCCTCCCGTTTTCCTGGGAGTATTCCGTCAAATTCTGCGCTCATCCGTTCCTAAGAATTCATTAGGAAAGTTACGTGAGTGTTGCAGCCATGGAGCAGACGCAGCGCAGCAGGGCAGTGGGACGGGCGGTCCGTCGAAGGTCGGAATTCCTCATCGAGGCCTTCCGGCCGCCGGGCGTCAAGCCCAGGCGCAGGGTCCATCTGCCCGACCGGGTGCCCAGTACCCGGCTGGTCGACTCCCCGGTCTTTGTGATCTCCACCCAGCGCTCCGGATCCACCCTGCTGCGGGTGCTCCTCAACAGCCACTCGCGCATCCGCGCCCCGCACGAGCTGCACCTGGACTCGCTCCGGGTCGACCTGGGCGCCGACTACGTCGACGGGATCATGGACGAGCTGGGCCTGGCCCGGCAGACGCTGGAGCACCTGCTCTGGGACCGGGTGCTGGACCACGAGCTGCAGCGCAGCGGCAAGGGCGTCATCGTCGACAAGACCCCGTCCAACGCGCTGATCTGGCGCCGCATCTCCACGGCCTGGCCGAACGCCCGCTACCTCTTCCTGCTCCGGCACCCCGGTTCGGTGGTGGAGTCGATGCTGGCCAGGCACAACGACTTCACCCGCGAGCGGGCGATCGGCGACGTGGCGACCCAGATCGCCGCCGTGGACGAGGCGCGCCGATGTCTCGACGGCCTGACCCTCACCTATGAGGAACTCACCGCCGAGCCCGAGCGCGAGACCCGCCGCATCTGCGACTACCTGGGCGTCGACTGGGAGCCGCAGATGCTCGACTACGGCAAGCAGGAGCACGGCCCCTTCAAGCCCTATTTCGGCGACTGGAGCGAGAACATCGCCTCCGGCCGGGTCCAGCAGGCCAGGCCGCTACCGTCGGCGGCCGAGGTCCCCGCGGTGCTCCGCGGCATCACCCGGACCTGGGGCTACCCCGGCTGAGCGGTTGGGCCTGCGGTCGGTCAGCAGGCGCAGGCGATGCCCGAGCGGGGGGCGGTGAGGTCGTCGACCGGGCGCTGCTCGCCGCCTTGGGCGGTGTCGAAGGCGAAACCCTCGCGGACCCAGTACTCGAAGCCGCCGAGCATCTCCTTGACCGGGTGGCCGAGCCGGGCGAAGGCGAGGGCGGCCCGGGTGGCGCCGTTGCAGCCCGGGCCCCAGCAGTAGGTCACCACGGTGGCGCCCGGGGCGACCAGGGCCGGGGCCAGCTCGGCGATCCGGGCGGTGGGGATGTGGACCGCGCCGGGGATGCGTCCCTGCGCCCAGGCGGCGTCGCTGCGGGTGTCCACCACGACGATCCCGTCCACCCCGGCCTGCAGGTCGGCGTGGACGTCGGAGACGTCGGCCTCGAAGGCGAGCCGCTCGGCGAAGTGCGCGGCGGCGACGGCCGGCTCGGCCGGGGCGACGGAGAGAACGGCGCTGGTGGGGACGGCGCTGGTGGGGACGGCGGTCGTCATGCTGACTCCTCGGGGCGGCGGTATCGCGTCGCACCGATCATGTCGCCGCAGCCGGGGTGCCCACGAGTGGCGTGAACGCCGGTGCTCGTGAAGATTCCGCCAGCGGGCGGGCCGTACGCCCATGTCCGATTCCCGCTAGTCCTTGGCTCCCGGATGCCGCAGACTGGGAGCTGTGATCGACGAGGAGAGCAGCTACCGAGCGGTGAGCAGCCGCGACGCACGCTTCGACGGCGTGTTCTTCACCGCCGTCCGGACCACCGGCATCTACTGCCGCCCCAGCTGTCCGGCGGTGACGCCCAAGCGGCAGAACGTGCACTTCTACCCCAGCGCCGCCGCAGCGCAGGCCGGCGGCTACCGGGCCTGCCGCCGCTGCCGTCCGGACGCGGTTCCCGGCTCGCCGGACTGGAATCTGCGCGCCGACCTGGTCGGCCGCGCCATGCGCATGATCGGCGACGGGGTGGTCGACCGCGAGGGCGTCTCCGGCCTGGCCGCGCGCCTCGGCTACAGCGAGCGGCACCTGACCCGCGAACTGGTCGCCGAACTGGGCGCGGGACCGCTGGCGCTGGCCCGCTCCCAACGCGCCCACACGGCGCGGCTGCTGCTGCAGACCACCGACGTCAGCGCCACCGACACGGCCTTCGCTGCCGGGTTCGCCAGCGTCCGCCAGTTCAACGACACCATGCGCGAGGTGTACGGGCTCACGCCGACCGAGCTGCGGCACAAGGCCGCCCGCTCGTCCCAGCCGGCCCAGGTGCCGGGGACGATCCCGCTGCGGCTGGCCCACCGGCAGCCGCTGGACGCCGCGCACCTCTTCGACTTCCTGGCGGTCCGTGCGGTGCCCGGCGTCGAGGAGGTCACCGCGGCGGGCGGCAGGGGCGCGGTGCGCACCTACCGCCGCACGCTGGCACTGCCGGGCGGCCCCGGCGTCGCCGAGGTCGACCAGCCGCGCAGGTCGCAGGGCTGGCTGGACTGCCGGCTGCGGCTGACCTCGCTGCGCGACCTCACCACCGCGGTCCAGCGGATCCGGGCCCTGTTCGACCTGGACGCCGACCCCGACGCGGTCGACCGGGTGCTGGGCGCGGACCCGTGGCTGGCCCCGCTGGTCGCGGCCCGTCCCGGGCTGCGGTCGCCCGGCCACGTGGACCCGCAGGAGCTCGCCGTCCGCGCGGTGCTCGGCCAGCAGGTCACGGTCGCGGCGGCGCGGACGCTGGCCGCGCGGCTCGCCGAGCGCTACGGCCGCCGGCTGGCCGCCGCCGACGGGGGCCTGACCTCGCTGTTCCCGTCGGCCGCGGCCCTCGCCGAGGCCGACTCGGCGGACCTGGCGATGCCGGCCGCGAGGCAGCGGGCGCTGCGGGGGCTGTGCGCGGCGCTGGCCTCCGGCGAGCTGGACCTCAGCCCGGGCGTGGACCGGGAGCAGACCTCGGCGGCGCTGCTGGCGCTGCCCGGGATCGGCCCGTGGACCGTCTCCTACGTCCGGATGCGGGCCCTCGGCGACCCGGACGCCCATCTCCCGACCGACATCGGCGTCCGGCACGGGCTGGCCGCGGCCGGCGCCGCCGAGGCGGTCGACGCCTCGGGGTGGCGGCCCTGGCGCTCCTACGCGGTGCACCACCTGTGGGTGGCCGCCACCGAAGCAGGCAAAGAGAAGCAGAAGCAGAAGCAGAAGCAGGACTGACGAGGGAGCATCTGATGACCAGTTACTCGACCATGGACTCACCGCTGGGCGTGCTGCTGCTGGTGGCGGACGGGCAGGGGCGACTCTCGCATGTGCTCGCGCCCAACACGAAGGGCCAGGTGAGCAGCCCCGACCCGGACTGGATCGAGGACCCGGCGCCGTTCACCGAGGCCGTCGCCCAGCTCACTGCGTACTTCGAGGGCGAGCTCAAGGAGTTCGACCTGCCGCTGGCCCCGGTCGGCAGTGAGTTCCGGCAGCGGGTGTGGGACGCCCTGGACACCATCCCCTACGGCGCCACCGTCACCTACGGCGAACTCACCTCGGCGGCGGGCCGACCGGCCACGTCGGTACGGGCGGTCGCGGGCGCGGTGGGGGCCAACCCGCTGCTCATCGTCCGCCCCTGCCACCGCGTCCTCGGCGCCAACGACGCGCTCACCGGCTTCGCCGCAGGCCTTGATGCCAAGAAGCTCCTCCTGGGCCTGGAGTCCAGGGACCAGTCACTTTTCAACTGACCGTCACCACAACAGGGGCGCGGGGCTCTGCTCGATGAAAAGCAGGCGCTGCCAACCATGCACCTCCGTAGAGGGCTGGTCGCGCAGTTCCCCGCGCCCCTTAGGCTGTGGGTGGTTCCTCGCCGAGGGCGATGGCGAGGTGTTCCAGGCCGCCGAGGGCGCCCATCACCGCGGCGCTGTCCTCCGCCGAGATCAACGACAACGCCGCGGCCATCCGCCGCTCGTGCGCCTGCTGCCAGTCGGCCAGCTGGCGGTACCCCGCCTCGGTCACCGCGATCCTCGCGGTCCTGCGGTCGCCCGGGTCGGCCTGCCGGTCCACGAAACCGGACTCCAGCAGCTTCCCGATGAGCCCGCTGACGGTGTTCGGCGCCAGCCGCTGACGCGCCGCCAACTCGCCGACCCGCAGGGGCCCCGTGGCCAGCGTCTGCAGCAGTTCGACCTGCGCCATCGGCAGCGACTCCCACGGGTAGTCCGTACGGATGCTGCTGCGCAGGGCGCGACGCAGTCGGGTCACCACGTCGGTGAGTCGCTGCACCTGCGCGGGATCGACGGTGTGGGGAGCTGCGGCGGTCGCCGCGGTCGCTGAGCGGGGGGCAGGATCGGACATGGAGCACAGACTAGTGCGGCGCGCTGTCAGCGCTGCTAGCGGGACACCCAGCCGCGCTCGTACGCGTGCCAGCCGAGCTGCATCCTGGTGGTGACCTCGGCGAGGTCCATCAGCCGCTTGACCCTCCGCTGCACCGTGCGCAGACCCAGGTCGAGCTGCTTGGCGACGCTCACATCGGTCATCCCCACCAGCAGCAGCGAGAGGATCTGCAGGTCCACGTCCTCCGGTTGCTCGCCGGCGTCCCGCACCAGCGCACGCTTCCCCGAGGCCTCGGACACCCGCAGCGGCAGGGCGGACTCCCAGACCGAGTCGAACAGCCCGGTCAGGGCCTCCAGCATGCCGCCCGCGCGCACGATCAGCGCGGAGGGTTCGCCTGGGGCGTTCAGCGGGCGCAGCGGCAGCATCGCCAGCGAGCGGTCCGCCATGATCAGCTTGGTGGGCACCCGGTCGGCGACCCGGATCTCCTCGTCCCGGTCCAGGGCGGTGAACAGGGCGACGGCGTTGCCGGGGTCGTCCAGTGCGGCGCGCTCCAGGACCACCCGGTAGTCGACGCCGCGGGCCACGGCGATGGGCTCGGCCCCGTTCTCGTCGCCGCTGACGGCGATCGGCGAACTCGTCACCAGGGCCAGTACCTCGTGCTCCGCGCCCAGCTGCAGCTGCTCGAAGCGGTGGCGCACCGCGGCGGCCCCGGTGACCACCTCGATGAGGTCGCCCAGCGAGAGGCCGACGGCGTTGCGGCGGTACTCCTGCGCCAGGATCTCCACCGACCGCTCGGCCTGGGTGAGTTCGTGCCTGCGCTGGGACAGGAGCGCTCCCAGCGCCACCGCGGGCGGCGCGGCCACGTACCGGCCGGGCTCCAGCGAGGACTGCGCGACCAGGCCCAGCTCCTCCAGGACGTCGAGGGAGCCGGCCACCAGGTCGCCGTGGTGCAGGCCGAGCTTGCCGGAGAGCTCGTCGACCGAGGCGGAGCCCAGCCCGACCAGCAGCCGGTAGACCTCCTCGCTCACGTCGTCCAGTCCGACGAAGCCCAGCACCTGACCCGCCTCGCTTTCGCGCCGCCGTCCCGCCCGGGAAGCTGGAGTAATAGGAGTAGTTGAAGGTCATCATGCCTGGCCAGGAGCTTTCCGGGTAGTCGGGACCCTGTGGAGGAAGTGTGGTTGCGCGCCACGGGGTGATCCGATTCGCCCGTTCCGCCCGGTGAGCGGGGTCGGGACGTGGACAATGGCGTCCGTCCGGGGTGCGGAATTGTCGCTGAGGAGACGAATCGATGAGCAGCCAGGGTGGACCCGCGTCGGGTGGGGCGGACGGTTCCTGGTGGGACGCCGTGTACGAGGGGCCGGGGGACGAGGTCCCCGACGCACCGCGGGCCGAGGCCGGGCCCGGGTCGGTGGACGACTGGTTCGACTCGGCCAGCGGCATGCTGAGCGGTGCGGTGCCGTCGCCCCCGGTGCCGCCGTCGCCCCCGGCGTCGCGGAGCGAGGAGGGCGCTGCCCCGGGCGGTCCGCCCACCCTGGTCGACGGTCCGCCGAGGGACGCCGAGCCCCCGAGGGACGCCGAACCGCCGCTGCCGCCGCTGCCGGTGCGTCCGCCCCGGATACCGGCGCTGAAGCCCGACCCCAGGGCCGTCCCCGCGCAGCGGGCCTCGGAGGAATCTGACGACCTGTTCGATCCCTACGACCCCTACGACCCCTACGACGACATCCCGGACATCCCGGTCCCCCCGCTGCCGAGCACCGCACCGAGCACCCCCACGGCACCGAGTAACCCCTCAGCACCGAGCACCCCCTCAGCACCGGTGACCCCCGCGCCGCCCGCCGTACCGGCCGCGCCGAAGGTCGCGGCGCCGCGGATCCCGGTGCCCCCGGCCCGGCCGCTGCCGGGCGCGCGTCCGACGGAGCGTTCCTCCGGTGAGGAGCCGGAGCCCGCGGCGCTTCCGGCGGCCGACCCCGACCTGCTGGTCGGGATGGTCCCGGACACCGCCCTGGACGGGGCCCGCTACGGAACCATGACCCTGCTCGCTGCCTCGGTCCGTGGTGACCGGGCCCGGCGCCGCGGCGAGGTCCGCGGCGACCGGCTGCTGACGCTGCGCTTCGGTGAGGGCAGTGAGGCGCTGTTGCTGGTGGTCATGGCGACCCCGCCCCCCGAGGAGAGCCCCTCGCTCGCCGACGACGCCTGCCGCCAGCTCGCCGCCTCGGTCGGCCGCAGCCGCGGCGAACTGCTGGCCGATCTCCGGGTGGGCGCGCAGGAGCGGCTGCGGTACGGGCTGCAGCGGCTCACCGCCCGGGCCGCGGTCCGGCTGCAGCGGGTGCCGCAGTCGGGCTCGTCCACCGAACTCAGCGGCACCGGCGGATCGTTGCACGCGCTGCTGGCCCCGCTGGACCCGACCAGCAGGCTGCGGGCGGGTTTCGGCCTCGGCCCCGGCGGCCTGCTGCTGCTCGGCGACGACGCCTGGTACGACGCCTACGCCGGACGCCGGCTGGTCGGCTCGCAGCAGCCGGCCGGGGCCGGCGCAGAGAAGCCCTCGGGGGCGCCGCGCAGCCCGGACCGTTTCCGCTTCCGGGTGGTGGTGCCGGAGCCCGGCGATGTGCTGCTGCTCTGCAGCGAGGGCCTGGACCGGCCGCTGCGCGAGGAGCCTGCGGTGTCCGACTTCCTCGCCGACCACTGGGCGCACCCGCATCCGCCGGGCCAGGTCGACTTCCTGCGGCAGATCCAGGTGCGCGCCGAGGGCTACACGGCGGACCGCACCGCGGCGGCGATCTGGGAGGACTGACCCGGCGGGCCGGGGGCGGGCGCGGTCAGTCCTCGGCCCGCCCGGGTACGGCGTCGGCGGGCACGGCGTCGGCCGGCACCGCGTCCGCGGGCTCGACGGCGACGGGCTCGACCGGGACGGGCTCGGCCGCGGGCTTGGCGAATTCCACGGCCGGAGCGGGAGGCACCGGAGCGGTCCCGTAGACCGGGGCCTGCATCGCCGCTGCCATCGAGTAGGGGTGTCCCGTCCCCGGTCCCTGCATGATCCGCACCTGCTGACGGCTGGTCACCCGACGCACCATCAGGATGCCGAGCACGGCGGCCGCGATCCGCAGCGCCCCGATCACGAACGCCCAGACGAACCATGCGGTGGAGACCGGGACGCTGATGTCGTCGCCCAGTTCGTTGCTGTGCCGCATCAGCATGGCCAGCGGGGCGTAGGGCAGTGCGAAGACCAGCTGGCTCAGGGCGAAGGTCAGCCACCAGAAGGTCACCAGCAGGGTGCGCGGCCGGCGCACCGGCTGCTCGGCCAGCGGCTCGGAGGCCCGCCAGATGTCCCCGGCCACCAGCCGGGGGAGCACCAGGTAGGCGAGCGGGACGAACCAGCCGCCGATCGCCCAGCCGGGGCGCAGCCGCTGCCGGCCCGGGGCCAGCACCGCGGAGAGCCTGGCGGACCTGAAGAACCAGATGATGAAGGTGACGGCGGTGCCGAGGACCAGCAGCAGTTCCAGCACCAGGAGCAGTGCGGCCCCGCCGTCGGTGGCGGTGGCCGCGTCCAGGTGGCTGCCGGAGCCGTCGGTGGCTATCGAGTGCGACAGCGCGAGGCCGTAGCCGTCCAGGCCGACGAAGAGCAGCGACACCAGCAGGCCGACGGCGAACAGGATCTGTACGGCCAGTGCCAGCCCGGTCGGCGCCGTGGGCACGGTGTAGGCGACCGGGTAGTAGGCCGAGGGCGGCTGGGCGCCGCCCCAGCCGCAGGCGGAGCACCGTCCGTAGGGGTCGAGATACGGGGACGAACAGGACGGACAGGGCAAGGTGACTCCACCTGGGAAAGGCCCGCTCATCGGCGGCGGGGCGGCTGATGCTACCGAGCGGCCGGGTGGCCGTCCATCGGCCCGCCCGGCCCGCTGCGGCGGCGTCACCGCAGGTGGAGCGAGTCGTCCAGGTATTCGCCGATGTGCGCCAGCGCCGCCTCCCGGCCGGCCCCGGGCACTCCGGTGACCACGGGCGTGCCGAAGCCGTCCAGCAGGGCGCCGAGCCGTACCGCGAAGCGCTCCGGATCGACGGCCCGGAACTCGCCGGCGGCGATGCCCTGGCGCAGCAGTGCCACCAGGTCCGTCCGCCAGGCGGCCTCGATCACGGCCTGCCCGGTGCGCATCGCCTCGACGGCGAGCGAGCGGCCCCAGACCTCCACCCACAGGGCCCAGCGCGGGTCGCCGATGCCGGTCGGCAGGTAGAGGGCGACGTAGTCGTCCAGCCGCCGGGCCGCCGGTGCGTCCGAGCGGAGCGCGGTGCGGCGGCGCTCGCCCAGTTCGGACTCGCTCCAGCCCAGGGTCTCCAGCAGCAGTTGGTCCTTGCTGCCGAAGTAGTAGAGGAGGTGTCCCGCGCTCATGCCCAGGCGCCGTCCGAGTCCGGCCATGGTCAGCGCGGCCAGCCCCTGCCCGGCGATGGCGTCCATCGCCGCGGCGAACACCTCCTCGCGCGGCGGCGCGGGGCGTCGGCCCTGCTCCCGGTCTGGCACGCCGGTCCCTCCGATGGCGTTGGAATGTCGTTCTAACCCAGTAAAGCAGCCGGACCGGAGCCGGACCGGCGCGCCCGTTCGAAATCATTCCGGCTCCGGGCGCATGGGATCGACCTGCCCGGGTACACGACCGCCCGAAGTCAGTCCTGATCAGTGAGCGATCGACCGCATGGAAGCCGTTCATGCCGGTCACATCCCAGGGAGGAGCACCATGAACAGCAGTACCAAGGTCATGACGAGGAGCACCGCCGCTGCCCCGCAGCGGTCCGCGGAACCCGTCGCGGACGTGGCACTGCCTGCCTTCGCCGACCCCGCCGCTGTCGTCCACCCCGCCGCTCTCCTCGACCCGTCCGGTGTCAGTCCCACCGACGCCCGGGCCATGTCCAAGGTGATGTTCGCCCGGCTGGCGACGCTGGAGGAGGGCACGCACGAGTACCAGTACGTGCGCAACACCCTGGTGGAGCTGAACATGGCGCTGGTCCACTTCGCCGCCGCGCGGTTCCGCACCCGCAGCGAGCCGATGGAGGACATCGTCCAGGTCGGCACGATCGGCCTGATCAAGGCCATCGACCGGTTCGACCCGGCCCGCGGGGTCGAGTTCCCCACCTTCGCCCTGCCGACCGTGCTCGGCGAGATCAAGCGCTTCTTCCGGGACACCAGCTGGGCCGTGCACGTGCCGCGCCGGCTGCAGGAGCTCCGGCTCGCCCTGGCCCGGGCCGGCGACGACCTCGCCCAGGCGCTGGACCGCTCCCCGACCGCGGCCGAGCTGGCCGCGCACCTCGACATCACCGAGGAGGAGGTCTGCGAGGGACTGGTCGCCAGCAACGCCTACTCGGTGAGCTCCCTGGACGCCCAGCCCGGCGAGGACGAGACCGAGGGCTCCTTCGCGGACCGGGTCGGCACCCTCGACCCCGGCTTGGAGGGCATCGAGAACCTGGAGTCGCTCAAGCCGCTGATGGCCGGGCTCAGCGAGCGCGAGCGGATCCTGCTGTCGCTGCGATTCGGAGCCGAACTGACGCAGTCCCAGATCGGCGCGGAGCTGGGCATCTCGCAGATGCACGTCTCCCGGCTGCTGACCCGGGCCCTGGACAAGCTGCGGGCGCACCTGCTCGTCGAGGAGTGACCGTGCCCGAGCTCGGAGCGGACGCGATCCCGCGCTTCGCCGTGCACCTGCGCGAGGTCGGAGCCGTCCCGGTGCTGGCCCTCACCGGCGAGTTGGACCACGACACCGCCCCGGCCCTGCGGGAGCGGCTGGCGGAGGCCCTGGCGCGGGCCGGACGGGCGGGGCGTCGTCCGACCGTGGTGGTGGACTGCTCCGAGCTGGCCTTCTGCGACTCCACCGGGCTCAATGTGCTGCTGGCGGCCCGACTGCAGGCCGACGGTCAGGGCGTGGTCATCCGGCTGGCCGCGCTGCGCGGCCATGTGGTCCGGATGTTCGACATCACCGGCGCCGGGACGGTGTTCAGCATCCATCCCGATCTCGACGACGCGCTGGCGGCCGCGTGATGGGCCAGGACACGGTCAGGCGCACCCCGGTCCTGCCACCCGGCGGCCAGATCCGGCGGCTGGCCCTGACCGGCACCGCGGGGCCGGTCGGACGGGCCCGCGACTTCTCCCGCAAGGCGCTGACCGACTGGGAGTGGCTGCCGGGGCGGACCGAGGAGCAGCAGGCGGTGGCCGAGGACGTGCTGCTGCTGGTCTCGGAACTGGTCACCAACGCCTGCCTGCACGCCGGCGGGCCGACCGAGCTGGCGCTGCGCTGCACCGGGGAGCGGCTGCGGGTGGAGGTCTCCGACCTCAGCCCGCAACAGCCCCACCCGCGCACCCCGCACCAGGCGGCCCGCCCCGGCGGCCACGGCCTGCACATCGTCACCCGGCTGGCCGAGGTCTGGGGCAGCGCCCCGTCCGAGCGCGGCAAGACGGTCTGGCTGGAGGTCCGGGCGGCCCGCTGAGGTTCAGGCCCGGGGCTGCTGCTGGGTGATGCAGTGGATGCCGCCCCCGTTGGCGAAGATCTCCCGGGCGTCGACCAACTCGACCTTCCGGTCCGGGAAGTGACGGGCGAACAGCTCGGCGGCGGCCTGGTCGCGGGGGTCGTCGAAGGCGCAGAGGACGACGGCGCCGTTGCAGAGGTAGTGGTTGATGTAGGAGTAGTCGACGGGTTCGCCGTCCTCCTCGAAGAGCACGGTGGGGGCCAGGAGTTCGACCACCTCCAGCCGGCGGCCGCGGGCGTCGGTGGAGGCGCGGAGCAGGTCGGCGATCTGCCGGGTCACCTCGTGGTCGGGGTGGGCCGGGTCGGGCTGGCTGTGCACCACGACGGTGCCGGGCTTGAGGAAGGCGGCGACGATGTCGATGTGGCCGCGGGTGCCGAAGCGCTGGTAGTCGCGGGTCAGGCCGCGCGGCACCCAGATCGCCTTGGTGGTGCCCAGGTGGGCGTGGATCTCCGCCTCCACCTGCTCCTTGGTCCAGTCCGCGTTGCGGCCCTCGCCGAGCTGCACGGTCTCGGTGAGCAGGACGGTGCCCTCGCCGTCGACGTGGATGCCGCCGCCCTCGTTGATCAGGCGGGAGGCGAAGCGGCGGACCCCGGCCAGGGCGCTGACCTCCTCGGCGATGTGCTGGTCGTGCTCCCAGCTGGCCCACTCCTGGGCGCCCCAGCCGTTGAAGACCCAGTCGGCGGCGGCCAGGCCGCCCTTGCCGTCGGTGAGGAAGGTGGGGCCGATGTCGCGCATCCAGGCGTCGTCCAGCGGCCGTTCGACGATCTCGACCTCGGCGGAGACGTAGCCGCGGGCGGCCTCGGTCTCGCCGAGGGCGACCACCAGCGTCACCGGCTCGTAGCGGACCACGGTGTTGGCGACGGCGGCCCAGGCCTCCCGGGCGGCGTGCAGGTCGTCACCGGTGAAGGTCTCGTTGGGGGTGGGGAAGGCCATCCAGGTGCGGTCGTGCGGCTGCCACTCGGCGGGCATCGAGTAGCCCAGCTCGGCCGGGGTCTGCGGGTCGGGGATCTGATGGTTCGTCATGGTGCTTGTCCTTAGAGGAAGTAGAGGCGGCTGAGGGAGACCGAGTCGGCCGGTACGGACTGCAGCAGCTCGCCGTCCAGGGAGACCAGCCCGGTGGCCGGGTCGACGTCGACGGTGCCGGTGCGGCCGTTGCGCAGCATGTCGCGCGGGCCGATGCCACGGGTGTTGCGGACCGCGACGCGCCGGCGCCGGGTCGGCATGGCGTCGCCGTTGTCGACGGCCGCCTGGGCGACGAAGGCCACCGAGATGTCGGCGGCGGTCGCCCCGTGCGCCCCGAACTGCGGGCCCAGCACCAGCGGTTCGCAGCGGTCGGTGGAGGCGTTGGGGTCGCCGGTGACCCCGTAGGCGGGGAAGCCGGACTTCAGCACCAGCTGCGGCTTGGCGCCGAAGTGGTCGGCACGCCAGAGCACCAGGTCGGCGAGCTTGCCGACCTCGATGGAGCCGATCTCGTGGGCCAGGCCGTGGGCGATGGCGGGGTTGATGGTGAGCTTGGCGATGTAGCGCAGCACCCGCTCGTTGTCGTCGCCGCCGCTGCTCTCACCGAACGAACCTGCACCGTCCATGGGGCCCAGCTCGTACTTCATCTTCCCGGCCAGGGCGAAGGTCCGGCGCACCGTCTCGCCGGCCCGGCCCATGCCCTGGGCGTCGGAGGAGGTGATGCCGATGACGCCCAGGTCGTGCAGCACGTCCTCGGCGCCCATGGTCCCGGCCCGGATCCGGTCGCGGGCCATCGCGGCGTCGCCGGGCAGGTCGACCTTGAGGTCGTGCGCGGAGACGATCATGCCGAAGTGCTCGCCCAGCGCGTCCCGGCCGAAGGGCAGGGTCGGGTTGGTGGAGGAGCCGATGACGTTGGGGACGCCGGCCATCTTCAGCACGTTGGGGACGTGTCCGCCGCCGCAGCCCTCGATGTGGAAGGCGTGGATGGTCCGGCCCGCCAGCACGGCCAGGGTGTCCTCCACGGACAGGCACTCGTTCAGCCCGTCGGTGTGCAGGGCCACCTGGACGTCGTGCTCCTCGGCGACCCGGAGCGCGGTGTCCAGCGCGCGGGTGTGGGCGCCCATGTCCTCGTGCACCTTGAAGCCGGAGGCGCCGCCCTCGGCCAGGGCCTCGACCAGCGGTGCGCCGTCCGAGGAGGAGCCGCGGGCCAGGAAGCCGATGTTCACCGGCCAGGCGTCGAAGGCGTTGAAGGCGTGCCGCAGCGCCCAGGGCGAGTTGACGCCGACGCCCCAGACCGGGCCGAACTCCTGGCCGATGATCGTGGTGACGCCGGAGGCCAGCGAGGCCTCCATGATCCGCGGCGACAGCAGGTGCACATGGGTGTCGATGGCCCCGGCCGTGGCGATCATGCCCTCGCCGGAGACGATGGTGGTGCCGGTGCCGACCACGACGTCCACCCCGTCCAGGGTGTCCGGGTTCCCGGCCCGGCCGATGGAGCAGATCCGGCCCTCGCGGATGCCGATGCTGGTCTTGCGGATGCCCTGCACGGCGTCGATGACCAGGACGTTGCTGATCACCACGTCGCAGGTGTCGCGGACGGCGGCGGCCTTGAGGTGCAGGCCGTCCCTGGCCGTCTTGCCGAAGCCGGCCAGGAACTCCTCGCCGGGCTGCTGGGAGTCGGACTCGACCCGGACGATCAGACCGGAGTCGCCCAGCCGGACCCGGTCGCCGGTGCGCGGGCCGTGCACGGCGATGTAGTCGGCGGGGGAGATGGTGCTGCTGGGCCCCGGGCGGCCGTGGCAGCCGTGGGCGTCGAAACCGCTGGCGGTCACTGGCCGTCCTCCTGGTACTGGGTCAGATATCCGGTGGCGCGGGCCTTCTCCAGTGCCGCCTCCCTGGCGCCGGGGGCGTCCAGCGGGCCGTCCACCAGGCCGGCGAAGCCGATGGCCACCCGGGCGCCGCCGATCGGCAGCAGTTCCACCTCGACGGTCGCCCCGGCGTCGAAGCGCACCGTGGAGCCGGCCGGTACCGCCAGTCGGGTGCCGTAGGCAGCGGCGCGGTCGAAGGCGAGCCGCGGATTGGCCTCGAAGAAGTGGAAGTGCGAGGTGACGCTGATCGGCACCGGCGAGGTGTTGCGCACCGGCAGCCGTACCGGAGCTTCGGGGGCCTGGTAGCCCTCGCCGGTGCCGGGCAGTGCGGCCCCGGGGGCGTCCGGGCCCAGCGATCCGGCGCCGCGGAACGGGTCGTCGATCACGCAGAGCCTGGTCCCGTCGTCGAAGACCGCCTCCACCTGCAGCGTGGTCACCACGTCCGGAACGCCGGGCAGCACGTCGTCGGCGGTCAGCACGGACCGGCCGGCCTCGACCGCCTCGGCCAGCCGCCGGCCGTCACGGGCGGCCTCGCAGACGGTGTCGGCGATCAGCGCGGTGGCCTCCGGCACATTCAGCCGCACCCCGCGCGCCCGCCGCGCTCGGGCCAGCTCGGCGGCGGTGAAGAGCAGCAGCCGGTCCCGCTCGGTCGGTGTCAGTCGCACAGTGCCTCGTCCCGGTCTTTAGAACGCCGTTCAAACCCTCGCTGGCATTGAACCCCGACCGACTGGTCGATGTCCAGCAAGGAGCCGGGACGCGCCGGACTCCGATTCCGGCATTGCCGCTGATACCTTCATCCGACAGGATGAAGCCCAGATAAACGTGACGTTTTTCCGCAGTCGCCGGCCAGGGGCCGCCGACCTCCGGGAGTCACGGAACCGACGACCGGCAGGGAGAGCAATGGCGTCCGCACCCCAGTCGCCGCGCCTGCCCACGGAGCTTCCGGGACTCACCTTCCTCTCCTCGTCCGGCGGTCTGATGGCAGCGAGCCTGCAGGGCGATTCGGAGTCCGGTGAGGCCACCCCCGCCTGGCTGGCGCCGGCCATGGCCGCCAACGGGATCGGCTCCTTCGACTGGGACCTGCACAGCGACATCGTCGACGGCGACGACCGAGCCTGCCTGATCCTCGGCATCCCGCTCGACGACGGCACCGGGCACCGACCCCCGCCGCTGAACTCCGAGTCCTTCCTGGCCATGCTGCACCCCGAGGACGCCCCGATCGTGCGGCGCCGGGTGGCCAGGGCGGTGGAGACGCTGGGCCAGTGCGGCGCCTACTACCGCACCGTCTTCGCCGACGGCGAGATGCACGCGGTGCGCTTCCGCGGCCGGGTCCTGGCCGACGAGCGCGGCAGGCCCTCGCACATGGTCGGCTTCGTCTGGGACGCCACCGCCGAGCTGCACAAACGCGTGCGCGCCGACCATCTGGCGGTGCTCCGCGAGGAGCGCACCCGCTTCATCAAGGAGGCCGCCCGGGCCCTGTCCGAGGCCACCAGCATGAACGACGTGGCCCGGGTCTTCACCGAGCTGCCGCTGCCGGGCATCCCCCCGGACGGGCTGATCCTGGCCGTGCTGGAGAACGGCCGGATCCAGATCCTGCGCTCCACCGGCTACGACCCGGACACCGCGCCGCCGCCGCACAACCACGTCCCGCTGGACGCCGACCACCCGGCGGCGCTGGCGCTGCGCACCCGCACCCCGGTGTTCATCTCCAGCCGGCCGGAGTACCAGCAGCGCTTCCCCGGCGCCTGGGCGCCGATGGTGCAGCACACCAGGCACAGCGCCTGGGCCTTCCTGCCGCTGATCGCCAGCGGCCGACCGCTGGGCGTCTGCCTGGTCAGCTTCGCCGAGGACCGCGAGCTGGACTCCGAGGACCGGACCCTGCTCAGCACCCTGGGCGGCATGGTCGCCCAGTCGCTGGCCCGGGCCCGGCTGCACGACGCCGAGCACGAGCTGGCCGCGGGCCTGCAGCGGGTGCTGCTGCCGCGCCGGGTGCCGCCGCTGCCCGGGTTCAGCACCGCGGTGCGCTACCTCCCGGCCGGGACCGGGCTGCAGATCGGCGGCGACTGGTACGACGTGGTGCCGCTGCCCGGCGGCCACGTAGGGCTGGTCATCGGCGACGTGCAGGGGCACGACGTGCACGCCGCCGGGGTGATGGGCCAGCTGCGGATCGCTCTGCGCGCCTACGCCGCCGAGGGCCACCCGCCGGCCGCGGTGATGGCCCGCGCCTCACGCTTCCTCGCCGACCTGGACACCGGGCACTTCGCGACCTGCCTCTACGCCGAGGTCAACGTCGACTACGGCGCCGTCTACGCGGTGCGCGCCGGGCACCTGGACCCGCTGGTGCGCCGCGCCGACGGCAGCGCCGCGGTCCAGCCGGTGGCCGGCGGGCTGCCGCTGGGCATCGACCCGGAGAGCGCCTACCCGGTCACCCGGTTCACCCTGGACCCCGGGGAGATGCTGCTGCTCTGCACCGACGGACTGGTGGAGACCCGCACCATCGACATCGACGAGGGCATGGAGCGGCTGCGCCGTACCATCGCCGGTCCGCACCCGGAGGGGCCCGCGGCCCTGGAGGCGCTGGCCGACCGGCTGGAGGAGCAGGCTGCCGACAGCCATGACCGGGACGACGACATCGCCCTGCTGCTGCTCCGCTGGGAGGGCCCGGCCGAAAGCCGCCCCCGGCAGCTGCGGCGCCGGATCCAGCAGGCCGACCTGGCCCAGATCTCCGAGGTGCGCGGCGAGCTGCGGGACGCGGTCCGGCGCTGGGGCGTCGGCGACCTGGCCGACACCGTGGAACTGCTGACCTCGGAGCTGGTCACCAACGCCCTGGTGCACACCGACCGGGACGCGGTGCTGACCGCCCGCCTCTACCAGGAGGGCGGCCCGGAGGGGTCGGCCCGGCTCCGGGTCGAGGTGGACGACGAGTCGGACCTGTGGCCCCGCCGCCGCACGCCCGGGGAGCAGGCCTCCTCCGGGCGCGGGCTGATGCTGGTCGAGGCGCTCTCCGACGCCTGGGGCGTCGACCCCCGGGGCAGCGGCAAGCGGATGTGGTTCGAGCTGATCCACCGTCAGCCGAAGGCCGCCGACCCGGAACCTCAGCCGTAGAGCTGTTCCAGGTCCTTGAGCTTCTGCTCCAGCGAGTCCAGCCGGGGCAGGGTGAGCGTGTCGTCCTCCGCCGAGAGGTCGAAGGTCCGCTCCTCCGGCCTGGGCCGCACCGGCAGCTCGACCACCGGCGGGACCGGGGTCGCGGGGGTCTCCGTCTCCAGCGGGTCGTTGTCGGCTATGACGGGCTCCGCGGCCGGGGAACGCTCACCCGCGGCCGTACGCGGGCCGGCCGGGGCCGGCAGCTCCGCCTGCGCGCGCAGCCCGCGGGACCAGCCGCGGCTGCTCAGCGCCCGCAGCTCGGCCCGCTCGTGCCGGGAGGCCCGGCGCTGCTCGTGCCGCTCGATCTCGCGCTGCCGCTTGTCGTCGCGGACCTCGTCGACCGCCTCGTCCAGGCTGCGCACGTTCTCCAGCAGCATCAGCGACCAGGCGGCGTAGGTCTCCCGGGGCGCCCGCAGCCAGCGCACGATGCGGATCTGCGGCAGCGGACGCGGCACCAGGCCCTGCTCGCGCAGCGCCGCCCGGCGGGTCTGCTTCAGCGCGCGGTCGAACAGCACCGCGGCCGAGAGCGACATCCCGGCGAAGAACTGCGGTGCGCCGTGGTGGTCCACCCCGCGCGGCGCGTGCACCCAGTTGAACCAGGCGGAGGCGGCCGCGAACAGCCACACCAGGATGCGCGAGCCCAGCGCCGCGTCGCCGTGGCTGGCCTCGCGCACCGCCAGCACCGAGCAGAAGCACGCCGCCCCGTCCAGGCCGAACGGCACCAGGTACTCCCAGCCGCCGGACAACCCCAGGTTCTGCACGCCGAAGCCGACCAGTCCGTGGAAGGACAGCGCGGCGGCCACCGCGGCGCAGCAGAACAGCAGCACGTAGGAGGCCGAGCCGTACAGGGCCTCCTTCTTGCGCCGCCGTTCCTCGCTGCGCTCCCACGAGTCGGTGCTCGCACGGGAAGCGGAGCCGCGCGACCGCAGCAGGGTCGCCAGCCCCGCGATGAGAAGCAGGCCCGTGACGGCAGCGACGCCCCACCCCAGCGTTGTGTCGGAAACTCTCATGCCCCTGCCCAAACCTCGGAGCTCAAACGTCCACGACCCCGGCCGGTGCCGAAGTGGGAACCATCCTGGCTCAAACCTCCGGGGCGCATGATGCTTTTGGGATGGATACACCGGAAGGGTGTATCCATCGTTGGTGTACACACCGGGTAGGGTGGCCGGATGTCCCCCGTGTCCACCCGCTCCCGCCTGCGGCTTCGCCCCTCCGAAGGGTCCGGGGCCGGGCGTCGCGGACCGGAGCGGCGACTCGGAACGCCGGCACTGCTGCTGCCTCCTGTGGTAGTGGCGTTGACGCTGGGCCTGTGGGGCATCGGCCGGGACCGCAGTCTCTGGGGCGACGAGGCGGTCAGCCTGGAGGTCGCGCACCGCAGCACCGGACAGATCTGGGCGCTGGTCCACCAGGTCGACGCCGTGCACGCGCTGTACTACCTGCTGCTGCACGGCATGTTCCAGCTCCACGACGGCGGCCCGGCGCTGCTGCGGCTGCCCTCGGTGCTGGGCACGGCGGCAGCGGCGGCCGGGGTCGCCCTGATCGGACGCCGGCTGGCCGGGCCCCGGGCCGGGCTCGCCGCCGGACTGGCCCTGCCGGTCTTCCCCGCGGTCCAGCAGTACGCGCAGGAGGGCCGCTCCTATGCGCTGGTCATGGCCGCGGTGGTGTTCAGCGGTCTGCTGCTGCTCCGGGCGGTGGAACGCCCCGGCCCCGGCCGCTGGGCCGGCTATGCGGCAGCGGCCCTGCTCACCTGCCTGCTGCACGAGTACGCGGCCCTGGCCATCGCCGCCCACGCGGTGACGCTGGTAGCGGCGCGGGTGCCGCGCCGGGTGTGGGCCGGTTGGGTGGCGGCCATGGTGGCGGTACTGGCCGGGCTGGCGCCGCTGGCCGTGGCCGGGGCGGAGCAGGCTCAGCAGGTCGCCTGGATCACCGCCCCGAGCACCGGGACGGTCCTCTTCGCCGCCGGGATGTGCCTGCTCGGCGGGCTCTGCGCGCTGGTGCCGCAGCGGCAGTCCGGCGCCGTCAGCCTGCGCGGCTTCGCGCTGCCGCTGCTCCTGCTGCCGCAGGCGGTGCTGCTGGGCGTCTCGCTGGTGCACCCGGTCTACCTGGACCGCTACGTCCTGTTCGAGTACGCGGGTCTGGCCCTGCTGGTGGGCTCGGCGCTGGACGCGCTCGGGCGGCGGCTGCCCCGGCTCGGCTGGCGCGCGCTGCTGGCCGTACCGCTGGCGCTGCTCCTGCTGCTGCCGGTGGAGACGCAGCTGCGGACCCCGCAGAGCCGGTCCGACGACCTGCAGGGCACCGCCAGGGCGGTCGCCGCGCTCGCCGAGCCGGGGGACGGGGTGCTCTTCATGCCGACCTCGCGGCGCCAGTCCGAGCTGGCGTTCCCGCAGGACTACGCGGGGCTGACCGATCTGGCGCTGTCCGCCCCGGTGGCCGGTTCGGCGACGCTGGGCGGCGTCGAGCTGACGCCGCAGCAGATCACGGACCGGATGGCGGACTTCACCCGGATCATCACCGTCCGCACCAAGGGCAAGGGGCCCTCGCCGACCGCGGCGGCCCGGGACCGGGCCAAGCAGGCGGAGCTGACCTCGGGGTTCCAGAAGTGCACCAGCCTGGAGGTCAAGGGCGTCGAGATCAGCCTCTACGCCCGGCCCGGCGCCTGCCCGTCCCGCTGATCGGCCGCTGCGCCGGGACCGCCGTCCTCGGCCAGCCACACCGGCACGCCCCCGAAGGTCCGGACCAGCCGGGCCGCCTCGGCCCGCAGCAGCACGGCCTCCGGGCTGGGGGAGACCTCGGCCAGCGAGGCCAGCGCGGGGGCGATGCCGATGGCGAAGCCGATCAGCTCGCGCAGCCGCAGCGACTCGGCGAAGCCGTGCCTGGCCCCGGCGAGGTTGCCGTCCTGCTGGGCGATGGAGGCGAGGTGCCGCCAGGTGTAGGACAGCAGCAGGTCGTCCCGCTGCTGCTCGGCCCCGGCGTGGGCGCGGCGGTAGGCGGTGCGGGCGGCGGCCGGGTCCTTCAGCAGGTTCTCGGCGACCAGGCCGCGGCGGAAGTCCAGCAGCGGACGGCCCGGCGCGTCCGGCGGGAGCATCGCGGAGGCCCGGCCGAGGGCCATCTGGGCCTCGTCCAGCCGGTCGTGCACCCGCAGCAGGGTCGCGCAGTAGGCGAGGTAGCCGCGGGCGCAGGCTGCGGCGGCCCGGGTGCCGTCGACCCGCGCGCCCGCCTCGGCCAGCCGCAGCGCGCTCTCGGCCTCGCCCCAGCCGCGGTTCTCGAAGAGCGAGCGCTCGATCAGCAGCTCGGCCCGGTCCAGCGCGGCCTCCGGGGAGTGCGCGGCGGCGGGCTCCAGCAGCGCGGCGGCCGGCTCCCAGCAGCCGCGGGAGCGCAGCAGCCAGACCGTGGCGCCGCCGTCGGGCGTGGCGGCCCCTGGAGCCGAGTCGTCGGGGACCGATCCGTCGGGGTTCGGGATCGCTGCCGTTCGCTGGTCCGACGCGCCTCGGTTGACCGACAAGGACGGCTCCCCTCCGTGCTGCTGGGCCGGTGGTGACGGAATTGCAACACGCAGTCGACCACCCGCGCCAGATCAATCACAGATCCAGTTCGAACTGACGTGGCGTCAGTTCGAGCCGCCGGTGCGGAGCAGTTCCCGCGCCGCGGAGTTCACCGGCTGCGGAACGCCCTCCAGATCCAGCTCGAACAGGGCCACCAGCAGCTGGTCCGCCCGGTTGCGGGACTCTTGGTTGTAGCCGGCCAGGGTGAACATCACCGGCTGCAGCTCGTCGGCGTGCAGGGTGTTCAGCCACAGGCACTCGACCGCGCGCAGGTCGGCCGGCTCGGTCCAGGTGTCGACCTGGGCCACGACCGTGGTCCCGAGCAGGCACACCCCTTCGCGGTCCTGCGAGTCGGACACCTCCAGGGTGCCGAAGCCCAGCCACTCCAGGTAGCGGGCCGCGGCCAGGATCGCGTCGTCCGAGTTCCGCACCGGATGCGGGACGAACGGCGGCCGCGAGGGCGCCGGGCGGCGGCCCACCGGGGGCTGCGCCGCGGGCGGCTGCCCCGGCTGCGGGCCGGACGGGTACGGGCCGGCCACGGGCTGTCCCGAGGGGTGCTGCACCGCGGGGCGCTGGACCGTCGGCGGCTTGGGCGGCGCGATCGGCACCGGCCTGCGGTCGGTGTCCACCGGCAGGCGCACAGTGGCCCCGCAGGAGCAGGTGAACTCGGGCTGCGGCCACTGCTCGGACCGTCCGCAGGACGGGCAGCGCATGCTCAGCCAGGAGTCCTCCCAGGAGCGGAACCGCACCTGGACCGGCACCCCGCCGCGCAGCAGCGGCACCTTGAGGCTGGCCCCGCAGGGGCACGGGAAGACGGACGGCTCGTAGGCGTGCTCCCGACGGCAGGACGGGCAGCGCACCGGGCGGGCAGCGGGCTGTGGCGCCCCCTGGCTGTCGGGCTGCGGCGTGGCGGGCATGACTAACCGTCCGTTCCGGTCGGGGCGGGCTGCGCCCTAACATCCTCGCTGATCCAAACGGGTTCGGGGAGGCCCTTTATCGGACGGGACGGTGCGGATCGCGGGTGATCAACCGCCGATGGCCGACATCGGACGGTCCGGCTGCCGGAAGTCGGCGCTGCCGATGGCGTGGCCGGGGCCCTTGCCGGCGATCGACTCGCGCCAGGCGGCCTCGACCGCGTCGTCGTCGGCACCGCCCCTGAGCAGGGCCCGCAGATCGGACTCGGTGGCCGCGAACAGGCAGTTGCGCAGCTGGCCGTCGGCGGTGAGCCGGACCCGGTCGCAGCCGCCGCAGAACGGCCGGGTCACGCTGGCGATCACGCCGATGACCGCGTCGGTCCCGACCACCCGCCACTCCTCGGCGGGCGCGTTGCCCTCGCGGGGCAGCGGCGCCAGCTCGAAGCGCTCGCCGAGCCGGGCCAGGATCTCGTCGGCGGTGACCATCCTGGCCCGGTCCCAGGCGCCCTGGGCGTCCAGCGGCATGGACTCGATGAAGCGCATCCGGTAGCCGTGCTCGACGGCGAAGGCGGCCAGCTCGGCGATCTCGTCGTCGTTGACGCCGCGCACCGGTACCGCGTTGACCTTCACCGGCGCCAGCCCCGCCACCTGGGCCGCGGCCAGGCCGAGCAGCACGTCCTGGAGCCGGTCGCGGCGGGTGATCGCGGCGAAGCGCTCCGGCCGCAGCGTGTCCAGGCTGACGTTGACCCGCCGCAGACCGGCCTCACGCAGGGCGGCGGCGCTGCGGGCCAGGCCGACGCCGTTGGTGGTGATCGACAGCTCCGGGGCGTTCGGCAGCGCGGCCAGCCGGGCGACCAGGCCCGGCAGCCCGCGCCGCAGCAGCGGCTCGCCGCCGGTGAGCCGGACCGTGCGGATGCCCAGCCGGCTGGTCGCCAGGGCGACCAGCCGCACCAACTCGTCGTCGGTCAGCAGTTCCGGTCGCGGCAGCCAGTCCAGGCCCTGCTCCGGCATGCAGTAGGTGCAGCGCAGGTTGCACCGGTCGGTGAGGGACACCCGCAGATCGGTGTGGACCCGGCCTAGACGGTCCGTCAGGGGGGAGGCGGTGGTGCAGGGCATTGGCCCAGTAGAACGGCCGCACCGGGCAACGGTCCAGCGGGTGAAGCCCCGGTGAACGGGGGAGGGGGCGGCGGCAGGGCTGTAGTTTCGTCCAACGCGGGGTCCGGGTCCCTCCCGGCAGACTGGACGCATGTCCTCCACACCTGTCGCCCTGCTGCTGGCCGCCGGCGAGGGACGCAGGTTGGGGCTGGGCCCCAAGGCGCTGCTGCCCTACCGGGGGCGTCCGCTGGTCGAGCATGCGCTCGCGGTGCTGCGGGCCGCGGGCTGCGAGCGGATCGTGGTGGTGCTGGGGGCGGGGGCCGGGGAGGTCCTGGCGACGGCCGAGCTGGGGGCCTGCACGGTCGTGCGCAACGAGGACTGGCGCACCGGGATGGGGTCCTCGCTGCGCGCCGGGCTGGGCGCGCTGCCTGCGGATGCGCCGGCGGTGCTGGTCTCACTGGTGGACACGCCCGGGCTGACGCCTGCGGCGGTGGCGCGGGTGCTCGCTGCGGAGGGGTTCGCCGCGGCGGCGTACGAGGGGCGGCGGGGGCATCCGGTGCGGATCCCTGCGGGGTACTGGGGGGAGGCGGCGCGGGGTGCGGTGGGGGACGCGGGGGCGCGAGCGCTGTTCGCTGCGCGGGCCTCGGAGCTTCTGTTGGTGGAGTGTGGGGACGTTGCTTCGGGGGACGACGTCGACACTGTTGACCAATGGGAGCGGTGGCGGGGTTAGCGCAGAGATCTGCTCGGTGCGTGGTTGATCGCGCAGTTCCCCGCGCCCCTGGCTGATTGCAACTGAGCCAGTTGCAGCCCCATAGGGGCGCGGGGAACTGCGCGAACAGCCATCTACGGTCAGTCAGCTGTCCCCAGAGCCTGACCCAAGCGCACGGCGATCTCCCGCATCTGCGGGATGAGCCCGCCGCTACGGGCTTCCAGCGCCTGCACCCGGGCCTCGGGCCCCGAGATGGAGAGCGCCGTGGGCGTGGGGGCGCCGGGGACCAGGACGGCGATGCAGCGGACGCCGATCTCCTGTTCCTGGTCGTCGACGGCGTAGCCTCCGGCCCGGACCGCGTCGAACTGGGCGAGCAGCCGGGCCGGGTCGGTGACGGTGTGTTCGGTGTGGGCGGGCAGCGCCGCGCTGCCGAGCACACCCGCCGCCTCCTCCCGGGGCAGCTGCGCCAGCAGGATCTTGCCGACGGCGGTGCAGTGCGGCTGCACCCTGCGGCCGACCTCGGTGAACATCCGCATGGAGTGCCGGGAGGGCACCTGCCCGACGTAGACGACCTCGCCGGCCTCCAGTACCGCGAGGTTCGCCGTCTCGCCGGTGGCCTCCATCAGTTCGGCCAGGTAGGGCCGGGCCCAGCTGCCCAGCAGCCGCCCCGCGGTCTCGCCGAGGCGGATCAGCCGGGGGCCGAGGGTGTACCGGCGGGCGGTGTCCTGGCGGACGTACCCCTGCTGGACCAGGGTGCGGACCAGGCGGTGGATGGTGGGCATCGGCAGTCCCGAGGCGGCCGCCAGATCGCTCAGCGTGCTCACCCCGCCCGAGTCGGCGAGCACCTCGAGCAACTGGAAGGCGCGCTCGACGGACTGGACGCCTCCGGAGCGGTCTGCCGGAGCGTCGATCGATGCGGGGGATGCCGCCACAGGACTACCTTCCAGGGCAGGGGTACGGTGTGCCGCGATCAACATCAACAAAGTGTTGAAATTCTGTATCGCGGAAACTAGCCTCCACCTTACAGAAGACCGAGGGTGCCGAGCACGCCTTTCGATCATCATCCTGAAGGAGCATTGGACCATGGCAGGACCGCAGGAAGCCGAACCCGCCTCCATCGTCGTCGCCGGCCTCCCGGTCGACCGGGGTGAGGAGGTGCTGACGCCGGAGGCGCTCGCCTTCGTCGCCGACCTGTCCCGCCGCTTCGGGCCGCGCCGCCGCGAACTGCTGGCGCTGCGCAAGGAGCGCCGCGCCCGGATCGCCGCCGAGGGCACCCTGGACTTCCTCCCCGAGACCGCCGCCGTCCGCAGCGGCAACTGGAAGGTCGCCGCCGCGCCCCGGGCCCTTCAGGACCGCCGGGTCGAGATCACCGGCCCCACCGACCGCAAGATGGTCGTCAACGCCCTCAACTCCGGTGCCAAGGTCTGGCTCGCCGACTTCGAGGACGCCACCGCGCCGACCTGGAGCAATGTCGTCGAGGGGCAGATCAACCTGATCGACGCCTTCGAGCGCCGGATCGACTTCAGCACCGGCGCCGGCAAGAGCTACGCGCTGCGCCCCGACGCCGAACTCGCCACCGTCGTGGTCCGCCCGCGCGGCTGGCACCTGGACGAGGCGCACCTGCTGGTGGACGGCGAGCCGGTGGCCGGCGCCTTCGTCGACTTCGGGCTGTACTTCTTCCACAACGCCGCCCGGCTGCTGGCCCGCGGCGCGGAGGACCCCAACTCGGGCCCGTACTTCTACCTCCCCAAGACCGAGAGCCACCTGGAGGCCCGGCTCTGGAACGAGGTCTTCACCCACGCCCAGGAGGCGCTGGGCATCCCGCACGGCACCGTCAAGGCCACCGTCCTGATCGAGACGATCACCGCGGCCTTCGAGATGGACGAGATCCTCTACGAGCTGCGCGACCACGCCGCCGGGCTGAACGCCGGCCGCTGGGACTACCTCTTCTCGATCATCAAGAACCTGCGCGACGCCGGTGAGCAGTACATCCTCCCGGACCGCAACTCCGTCGGCATGACCTCGCCGTTCATGCGCGCCTACGCCCAACTGCTGGTCCAGACCTGCCACAAGCGCGGCGCCCACGCCATCGGCGGGATGGCCGCGTTCATCCCCTCCCGCCGCGACCCGGCCGTCAACGCGGCCGCGATGGAGAAGGTCACTGCGGACAAGGAGCGCGAGGCCGGCAACGGCTTCGACGGCTCCTGGGTGGCCCACCCCGACCTGGTGCCGATCTGCCGGACCGCGTTCGACGCGGTGCTCGGCGACCGGCCCAACCAGAAGGACGTCCAGCCGGCCGGCACCGTCACCGCCGCCGAACTGCTGGACATCGCCGGTGCGGACGGGGAGTGCACGGCCGTCGGACTGCACAACGCGGTCCAGGTCGGCATCCGCTACATCGAGGCCTGGCTGGGCGGGTTGGGGGCGGTCGCCATCTTCAACATGATGGAGGACGCCGCGACCGCGGAGATCTCCCGCTCGCAGATCTGGCAGTGGATCTACAACGGGGTGGTGCTGGACGACACCGGCGTCAAGGTCACCCCGGAGCTGGTCCGCGAGCTGGTCGCCACCGAACTCGCGGAGCTGCGCAGCGAGTTGGGCGACGAGGCGTACCAGGCCGGCCGCTGGACCGAGGCCGCCGGGCTGTTCGAGCAGGTGGCGCTGGCGGAGGAGTTCCCCGACTTCCTGACCCTGCCCGGCTACGCCCTGTTGGGCTGAGCGGGGCAGCAACGACCGGCGGCGGTGACCGGGAACAAACCTGGGGAGGTCCTTCCTGGTCACCGCCGCCTGATTGCCTGTCGGCACGACCTGTCAGCGGCAGTTGGGCCGCCGGCCGTGGTTGGCCTTGCGCCTGCGCCAGCTGCGCTTGCGGGTCTTCTTCGACATGACGCCTCCCGAGGATCGTGTCCTACGGGGCAGATGATGGACCGTCAGAACAGTTGTGGCTAGGGCAGGGGCTTCTTTGGCTGCGGACCGTAGTGGGCTGGTCGCGCAGTTCCCCGCGCCCCTAACCCCCAGGGGCGCGGGGAACTGCGCGACAAACCATGCAGGTGCCGCACGCTACCGCCGGGGGTCCAGCACCAGCTTCCCCACGGTCCGCCGAGCGCGCAGCTCACTGTGGGCCCGGGCCGCCTCCGACATCGGGTACGCCTCGCCCACCAGCGGGTTGAGCTCGCCCGCGGCAACCATCCGCAGCAGCTCCGCCATCGGCTCGGCATGCAGCGCGGGCTTGCCCACACAGTGCATCAGCCAGAAGCCGACCACGGCGGTCGAGTGCGCCATCAGCTTCCCCGCGGCGACTGCCGTGGGCTCGGTGCGCGAGGCCATGCCGTAGGTCACCAGGCGTCCGAACGGCGCCAGCGCGGCCAGCGACGCGTCGAACACCGGGCCGCCGGTCATCTCCAGCACCAGGTCGACCTTGGCGCCCCCGTTGGCCTCGACCAGGCGCTCCTTCAGCCCCTCGGCCTCGGCCTCCACCGCGACGTCCGCGCCGAGCTCCAGGGCCAGCTCCCGCTTCTCCTTGCTGGACGCGGTGGCGATGATCCGTCCGGCCCCGAAGCGCCGGGCCAGCTGCACCGCCAGCGAGCCGGTGCCGCCCGCCGCCGCGTGCACCACCACGGTCTCGCCGGGGGCCATCCGTCCGGCCGTCCGCAGCAGGTGCCAGGCCGTCAGGCCCTGGACGACCAGCGCCAGTGCGGCCCCGTCGGACACTCCGTCGGGCACCTCGGTCGCCATGTTCTCCCAGGCCACGGCTTTCTCGGCGTAGCCGCCGGTGGCGGTGAGCGCGACCACCCTGCGGCCGTCGGCGGTCAGACCGACCACCTCGCCGCCGGGCACCATCGGCAGGGTGCTGCGGGAGAGGTAGGAGTCCTCCACCGAGTGGGTGTCCGCGTAGTTCACGCCGACCGCGGCGACGTCGATGAGCAGCTGCCCCGGCTTGGCCACAGGATCGGGCAGCTCGACCGGCCGCAGTACCTCGGGGCCGCCGAACTCGGTGATCTGGATCGCCCGCATACCTGACTCCTTACCAGTGGGTAACACCTTGGAGTCCCAACATACCGGCTGGTATGTCATCCGGGTACGCCGCGGCCCCGGATCCTCGCCGTGGATCCGGGGCCGCGGTCCCCGGCGGCGCGCAGGGCGCTGCCGGGGAGCCCGGGTGCCACACCGTCCAGCGGCACCCGGAGTTCAGGGGGGTTCTGCACCGGCTCAGGTGCGGGAGGCCAGCTCCTTGGCCGCGTCGGCGGCCGCCTTGGCGATCCGGTCCTCGTTGACCGTGGTCAGGAGGCCGTTCTCGACCACCGGGCGGCCGTTGACCAGGAGCAGGGTCAGCGGCGGCAGCGCGCCCAGGGTGAGCGCGGCGACCGGGTCGGCGATCGAGGAGTGCATCACCCCGTCGATCTTCCACAGCGCCAGGTCGGCCAGCTTGCCGACCTCGATGGAGCCGATCTCGTTCTGCCGGCCCAGCACCCGGGCGCCGCCCATGGTGCCGAGGCGCAGCGCCTTGCGCCCGGTCAGCGCGTCGGGGCGGCCGTGCAGCCGGTTGATCAGCAGCGCGTTGCGCAGCTCCGTACCCAGCTCGCCGGACTCGTTGGAGGCGGTGCCGTCCACGCCCAGGCCGACCGGGACGCCGGCCGCGAGCATGTCCGGGACCCGGGCGATGCCGGCCGCCAGGCGGGCGTTGGAGGACGGGCAGTGCGCCACCCCGGTGCCGGTCTCGGCGAACTTGGCGATGTCCGAGTCGTTCATGTGGACGCAGTGCGCCATCCAGACGTCCTCGCCCAGCCAGCCGGTGGACTCGAAGTAGTCGGTCGGGCCCATGCCGAACAGCTCCTTGCAGAACTGCTCCTCCTCGGCCGTCTCCGAGCCGTGGGTGTGCAGCCGTACGCCCTTGCGGCGGGCCAGCAGCGCGGCCTCGCGCATCAGCTCGGTGGAGACCGAGAACGGCGAACAGGGCGCGATGGCGATCTGCAGCATCGAGTCGAAGGAGGCGTCGTGGTAGCGGTCCACCGCCGCCTCCGAGGCGATCAGGATCTCCTCGGTCTGCTCCACCGCGTGGTCCGGGGGCAGGCCGCCGTCCTTCTTGCTGCGGTCCATCGAGCCGCGCAGCGCGGTGAAGCGCATGCCCAGCTCGGCCACCGCCTCGATCTCGGCGCCGAGGATGTCGCCGCCGTCCTTGGGGAAGACGTAGTGGTGGTCGCTGGCCGTGGTGCAGCCGGACTTCAGCAGGGCCGCGGTCGAGCCCTGGGCGGCGGCGTGGACCAGGCGGTCGTCGATCCGGGCCCAGGTCGGGTAGAGCGCGACCAGCCAGTCGAACAGGATGTTGTCCTGCGCCAGCCCGCGGGTGATCCACTGGTAGAAGTGGTGGTGGGTGTTGACCAGGCCCGGGGTGACCAGGTGGCCCTCGGCGTTGATCCGGCGCACCACGCCCTGCAGCCACTGCGGGGCGGGGCCCTCGCCGACCGACTCGATGCGGTTGCCGGCGATCACCACGTGCCCGCGGGTGTACTCGTTGTCGGCGGCGTCCACGGTGGCGATGGCCGCGTTCTCGATGACGATGCGCTCGTCGGAGGACGGGGGAATGGTTGTCATCTGCTGTCTCAGCTCCTCGGCGATGGCGGTGCGGGCTCCGGGTCCCACAAGAACCGCCGTCGGGTGGGGCTGCCCAGGGCGGGACGGCGGGAGAATCCCTGGGGTGGTGCTGGAGGAAGGCTATGCCACCGGGATGACCGGGGTCACGCCCTCGCGGTGCACCGTACCCTCGATCAGACCGTACGGGCGGTCCGCGGCGAAGTAGACCTCGTTGTTGTTCTTGAGGCCGAACGGCTCCAGGTCCACCAGGAAGTGGTGCTTGTTGGGCAGCTCCAGGCGGACCTCGTCCACCTCGGCGCGGTTGTTCAGGACCCGGCTGCCCATCGCGTACAGGGTCTGCTGCAGCGAGTAGGAGTAGGTCTCGGCGAAGGCCTCCAGCAGGTGGCGGCGTACGTGGGTGTACGAGCGCTCCCAGTTGGGCTGGGTCTCCTCGCCGCTCCAGGAGTGCGCCCAACGGGCCGTCACCTGGGTGGCCAGGATCCGGTCGTAGGCCTCCTTGAGGGTGGTGTACTTGTCCTTGATGTAGCCCCAGAACTCCGAGTTGGTGGAGTTCATGACGGTCAGTTCCTTGAGGCCGGTGATGACCTCGAAGCGGTCGCCGTCGTAGGTGATCTGCGCGGTGCGGATCTCGCCGCCGTTGCGGACGAAGGAGTGGCCGACCTCCTCGGACCCTATGAAGCGCGCCGAGTTGTCCGGCGTGCGGATCCGGTCCCAGGTGTACTCCTCGATCCGGATCCGGGCCCGGCGGATCGGCTCGTTGTTGTCGACGAAGTGCCGGGCCAGGTGGATGCCGAAGGCCTCGGCCGACTCGATGCCGTGCTCCTTGGCGAACGCGTACACCGTGTTCTTGGTGGTGTCGGTCGGCAGGCAGTTGGCGTTGGAACCGGTGAGGTGGACGTCGTCCAGGTCGCCGGAGAGGGCGACCGAGACGTTCAGGTCCTTGATCTCGTGGCGGGTCGTGTCCCGGTAGATGCGGACGACACGGGTCTCCGCCTTTCCGTACTGGTTCTGGCCAAGAACGTGAGCCATGGGATCTCTAGCTTCCTCGGTAGACGGAGTACCCGTACGGGTTGAGCAGCAGGGGTACGTGGTAGTGGGCCTGGGCCGGGTCGACGTCGAAGACGATGGAGACCTCGGGGAAGAAGGGGCCCTCGGTGGTGAAGTTCAGCCGCAGCACCGTCCCCGCCGCCGTGTCCGGGACCGGCAGGTCCTTGCAGCGGCCGTCGGCGTCGGTGCTGGAGCCGCCGAGGACGGTCCAGCCGCCCCCGGCCCCCCGCTGGGCCAGCTCGACCGGGACGCCCTCGGCGGGGCGGCCGGTGCTGGTGTTCAGCACATGGGTGGAGATGGACGTCATGATGCTCCGTCAGTCCTCGGTGAGAAGGCGGTCGATACGGATGTCGTTGATCTTCCGCAGCTCGCCGCGGACGGTCTCGCGCTCGGTCGCCGCGTCGTTGCCGTAGCGCTCGCGCAGGGCGCCGAGCATCGTCCCGGCGGTGCGGCCGGTGGCGCAGATCAGGAAGACATGGCCGAACTTCGCCTCGTAGTCGGCGTTGGCCTGCGCCAGCTCGTCCAGCAGGGTGCGCTCGGCGCCCTGGACGCCGGACTGCTCGCGCTCGGAGGTCGCGTCCCCGGCCTTGGGCTGCCCGATCCGGGCGTGCCCCGCCATCGCGTCGCTCAGGTCGGCGGCGCTGAGCCCGGCCATCGCCGCGGCGTTGGCGGCGTGCACGGCTTCGGGGTCGGCCCAGGGGCCGGCGGCGCGGACCAGCTTCGCCCAGGTGGGGCTGGTGCAGATCTCGTCGAGCCCGGCTTCGAGCCGGGAGAGCGCGGAGGTGGACAGGGCCACGGATGACCTCCTACGAGGGGGGTGTCACCAAAAGCTAGGTCCACCACCGCCGTACGTCAACAGTTTGTTGAAAAAGTGTTGCGCGTCGGCGTTCAGGCGTCCTTCGTGGTCGCCTGCTGCCGGTTGAGGTAGTTGTAGACCGTGAAGCGGCTGACGCCGAGCGCCGCCGCGACGGTCTCCACGCCGTGCCGGATGGTGAAGGCGCCGCGCTCCTCCAGCTGTGCCACCACCCGCTGCTTGCTGGCGCGGTCCAGCGCGGTCAGCTCGACGCCGCCGAACTGCCGGCGCACCTCGCCGAGCAGCCGGTCCAGCGCGCTCTCCAGTCCGGGCAGTCGCACGGCGACGGCCGGCTGCTCCTCCCATTCCAGCAGCACGTCGTCCGGCCGGGCCTCGGCCGGGCTGACCGCGGTGGCGCCGACGGCGTCCAGGAGCGGCTTGATGGCCTGTGCCAGCGGGTGCTCCTCGCGGCTCATGCGCCGTCCTCCTCTCGCTCGGCTATCGGCCGGCCGGCCTCGTCCAGAGTGCTGACCTGGAGCGAGATCCGGGTGGCGCCGCTGGCCAGGGTCTCCCGGAGCAGCCGCTCCACGGCCGCGAGGGCGGCCGTGGCCTCCCCCTCCGCACTGGTGCCGAACGGGCCGACGTCGACCGTCAGTCCCGCCTCGTCCACGGCGCGACGGGCGGCCTTGGCATGGTCGGGGAAGCCGTCGAGTTCGAACGGCTCTGTCGTGAACTCCACCTTCAATCGCACGGGCGCAGCGTATCCGACCGCTGTGCGGTCGGGCGGAGTGCCGATCGGCCATTTTCAACATTTTGTTGCGGCGACCCTTGACAGTGCCTCGCGGCCTCGTGCGATAGTTCCATCAAGCAGAAACGAGCTTCCGTATCGTGGAATTGAATGGGTGACCGCATGACCGCCGCCGCGCAGAAGCAGCACAACTGGCTCGACCAGCGCTGGACCGTGAACCTGTCGATCCTCTTCACCGAGCTCCCGCTGTTCGAGCGCCCCGCCGCGGCGGCGGCAGCCGGCTTCGACGCCGCCGAACTCTGGTGGACCCTGGACGGCCCCACCCCGCCCGACAGCGACCTGGACGCGCTGCGCCGCGCCTTCACCGATGCCGGCGTGCAGCTCACCGGGCTCAACTTCGACGCCGGGAACATGGCCGCGGGCTCCAAGGGCCTGCTCTCCCGACCGGCCGAGTCCCAGCAGTTCCGCGACAACATCGCGGTCGCGGTCGGCCTCGCCGACTCGCTCGGCTGCCGCTCGCTGAACGCCCTCTACGGCAACCGGGTGGAGGGGGTGGACCTCAAGGTCCAGGACGAACTGGCGCTGGAGAACCTCACCCTGGCCGCGCACGCCGCGCACGGCATCGGCGCGACCCTGCTGGTCGAGGCGCTGAACGCGCCGGAGGCGCCACTGTACGGGCTGCTCTCCAGCAAGGACGCGGTCGCGGTGGTGGACCAGGTCAACGCGGTCACCGGACTCGACAACACCCGCTTCCTCTGCGACCTCTACCACCTGGCCCGCAACGGCGAGGACCTGCTCGCGGTCATCGACACCTACGCCGACCGCATCGGCCACGTACAGGTGGCCGACGCCCCGGCCCGCAACTTCCCGGGCTCCGGCGAACTGGACTTCCCGTCCCTGCTGAGCCGTCTCGACGGCGTGGGCTACACCGGCTACGTCGGCCTGGAGTACAAGGCCGGACCGGAGCAGGACCCCTTCGCCTGGCTGCCCCGGGACCTGCGCACCAGTGCACGGGCGTAGGTGGCTTGTCGCGCAGTTCCCCGCGCCCCTAGGGGGCTGCAACTTTCCCTCGCGTCATTGACCACCGCCAAGGGGCGCGGGGAACTGCGCGGCCAACCATCGCAGACCCGTACCCTCCCACTCCCCTCAACTTGCACCCCCTGAGGAGCACCACATGACAGCCCGCACCATCGCGTTCATCGGCCTCGGGATCATGGGCAGCCCGATGGCTGCCAACCTGGTCAAGGCCGGGCACACGGTCACCGGGTACAACCTGACCCAGCCGGCCATCGACAAGCTCGTGGCCGACGGCGGTCGCGCAGCGACCAGCATTGCCGAGGCCGTCGCCGAGGCCGAGGTGGTCATCACCATGGTCCCCGCCGACCCGCAGGTCGAGCAGGTGATCCTGGGCGAGGGCGGTGTCCTGGAGAACGCCAAGCCCGGCACCCTGGTCATCGACATGAGCAGCATCACCCCGCAGACCTCCATCAAGGTTGCCGAGGCCGCCGCCGCGAAGGGGATCCGCACCTTGGACGCCCCGGTGTCCGGTGGCGAGGCCGGTGCGATCGAGGCGGTTCTCTCGATCATGGTCGGCGGCGGCGCCGCCGACTTCGCCGAGGCCAAGCCGCTGTTCGACGCGCTGGGCACCACGGTCATCCACGTCGGCCCGGCCGGCGCCGGACAGACCGTCAAGGCCGCCAACCAGCTGATCGTCGCGGTCAACATCCAGGTCGTGGCCGAGGCCGTGGTCTTCCTGGAGAACGCCGGCGTCGACCTCCAGGCCGCGCTGGACGTGCTCGCGGGCGGCCTCGCCGGTTCCACCGTGCTGAACCGCAAGAAGGCCAACATGGTCGACCGCCAGTTTGCCCCGGGCTTCCGGATCGACCTGCACCACAAGGACATGGGCATCGTCACCGCCGCCGCCCGCGCCGTCGAGGCGCCGCTGCCGGTCGGCTCCCTGGTCGCCCAGCTGGTCGCCTCGGCCCGGGCCAACGGCGACGGCTCGCTGGACCACTCGGCACTGCTGCGCGGCGTCGAGCGCCTCGCCGGACGGAAGGTCAACTGACATGGCCCGTATGACTGCCGCCCAGGCGGCTGTTGAGATCCTCAAGGCCGAGGGTGTCACCCACATGTTCGGTCTGCCGGGTGCGGCGATCAACCCGTTCTACTCCGCGATGCGGACCAACGGCGGGCTGACCCACATCCTGGCCCGCCACGTCGAGGGCGCCTCGCACATGGCGGAGGGCTACACCCGGGCCAAGGCCGGCAACATCGGCGTCTGCATCGGCACCAGCGGCCCGGCCGGCACCGACATGATCACCGGTCTCTACTCGGCCAGCGCGGACTCCATCCCGATCCTGTGCATCACCGGGCAGGCGCCGGTCTCGAAGCTCCACAAGGAGGACTTCCAGGCCGTCGACATCACCTCGATCGCCAAGCCGCTGACCAAGATGGCGATGACCGTGCTGGAGCCGGCCCAGGTGCCCGGCGCGTTCCAGCAGGCCTTCCACCTGATGCGCTCGGGCCGTCCCGGCCCGGTCCTGATCGACCTGCCGATCGACGTCCAGATGGCCGAGATCGAGTTCGACATCGAGACCTACCAGCCGCTGCCGGTCTACAAGCCGTCCGCGAGCCGCGCCCAGATCGAGAAGGCGCTGGACCTGCTGCAGGCCTCGGAGAAGCCGCTGATCGTCTCCGGCGGCGGCGTCATCAACGCGGACGCGGCCGACCTGCTGGTCGAGTTCGCCGAGCTGACCGGCGTCCCGGTGGTCCCGACCCTGATGGGCTGGGGCAGCATCCCGGACGACCACGAGCTGACGGCCGGCATGGTCGGCCTGCAGACCTCGCACCGCTACGGCAACGCGACCATGCTGGCCTCGGACTTCGTCCTGGGCATCGGCAACCGCTGGGCCAACCGCCACACCGGCGGCATCGACACCTACACGGCCGGACGCACCTTCGTCCACGTCGACATCGAGCCGACCCAGATCGGGAGGGTCTTCGCCCCCGACTTCGGCATCGTCTCCGACGCCAGGGCCGCGCTGGAGCTCTTCGTAGAGGTGGCGCGCGAGCGCAAGGCGGCCGGACAGCTCAAGGACCGCAGCGGGTGGGCGGCGAGCTGCCAGGAGCGCAAGGGCGAGCTGCTGCGCAAGACCGACTTCGAGAACGTCCCGGTCAAGCCGCAGCGGGTGTACCAGGAGATGAACCTGGCCTTCGGCCGGGACACCCGCTACGTCACCACCATCGGCCTCTCGCAGATCCAGGCCGCGCAGATGCTGCACGTCTACGGGCCGCGCAACTGGATCAACGCCGGCCAGGCCGGGCCGCTGGGCTGGACCCTGCCGGCCGCGCTGGGTGTCGCCACCGCCGACCCCGAGGGCACGGTCGTCGCGCTCTCCGGCGACTACGACTTCCAGTTCATGATCGAGGAGTTGGCGGTGGGGGCGCAGTTCCAGATCCCCTACGTCCACGTCGTCGTCAACAACGCCTACCTGGGCCTGATCCGCCAGGCGCAGCGCAACTTCGACATGGACTACCACGTCCAGCTGTCCTTCGAGAACGTCAACGCCCCCGAGGTCAACGGCTACGGCGTGGACCACGTCAAGGTCGCCGAGGGCCTGGGCTGCAAGGCGATCCGGGTCTTCGACCCGAGCGAGCTCGGTGCCGCGTTCGAGCAGGCCAAGAAGCTGATGGCCGAGTTCAGGGTGCCGGTGGTCGTCGAGGTCATCCTGGAGCGCGTCACCAATGTGTCGATGTCGGGCAGCGACATCGACAAGGTGAACGAGTTCGAGCCGATCGCCGAACGCGCCTCGGACGCCCCCAGCGCCCTGCTCAACACCCTGGGCTAGCCCCCACCGACTCCCCCCGCGCCGGTAGATCCATTCCGGTCGTGCCCGCCGACGCGGGGGGCTCCAAGCTTCCTCTCGGCGGCGTGACCCATCCCATGATGGAATCCGGTCGTGCCCGCGCCGCCGGGAGGAGACCCACCATGTATGGCGCAAACCGGAAGATTGAGGACGCGATGACCCAGCAGCAGGAGACCACCGGTCATGTGGTCGTCGCACCCGACAAGTTCAAGGGCAGCCTGACCGCTGCCGAAGCCGCCGAGCACATCGCCGCAGGCATCCTGCGGACCGCGCCCGGCACCGACGTCCGCACCCTCCCTGTCGCCGACGGCGGCGAGGGTACGGTGCTGGCCGCGCTCGCGGCGGGCTACCGCCGCGTCGCACTGACGGTCAGCGGCCCGACCGGCGAGCCGGTCGAGGCGGCCATAGCCGTCCGCGAGGACACCGCCGTGGTGGAGGCCGCGCAGGCCAGCGGGCTGACGCTGCTCCCCGGCGGGGTTCCGGCGCCGCTGACGGCGAGCAGCTACGGCACCGGGCAGTTGGTCGCCCGGGCGCTGGACCTCGGCTGCACCCGGATCGTCCTCGGCCTGGGCGGAGTCGCCTGCACCGACGGCGGCGCCGGCCTGGTCCAGGCTCTCGGCGCGACGCTGCAGGACGCCGACGGCACCGACCTCCCCCCTGGCGGCGCCGCCCTGAGCCGGCTGCACCACCTCGACCTCGGACCCGTCGCGGGAGCGCTCCGCGGGGTCGAGGTGGTGATCGCCAGCGACGTCGACAACCCGCTGCTCGGCGAGCGCGGCGCCCCCGCCGTCTACGGCCCGCAGAAGGGCGCGGGCCCGGCGGACGTGGCCGAGCTGGACGCGGCCCTCGCGCACTGGGCCGACGCCGTCGCCAAGGCCACCGGCACCGAACTGCGCGAGGCCCCGGGGGCCGGCGCCGCCGGCGGACTGGGCTTCGGCGCGATGACGCTGCTGGGGGCCCGCATGCGGCCCGGGATCGAGCTGCTGCTCGATCTGCTGGGCTTCGACCGGGCCGTGCGGGGAGCCGGCCTGGTCGTGACCGGTGAGGGATGCCTGGACGTGCAGACACTGCACGGCAAGGCCCCCGCCGGGGTCGCCGCGGCGGCCGCAGGGGCGGGGGTCCCGGTGGTCGCCGTGGCAGGCCGACTCGAACTCGACGCGCCCGCCTGGCGCGGCGCCGGCTTCGCCGCCGCCTACGAACTCGCGGCGCTGGCCGGTCCGGGGGCGACGGCGGCCGAGAGCATCGCCCGTGCCGCCGAGCTGGCCGAGCTGGCGGGGGAGCAGATCGCTCAACGCTTCCTGCTCTGATCGCCGGGCGATGTGGAGATTCGAACGTTGACGTTTTGTTGAAGCCGCCCGTAGTCTCCCCCTACCACCTGAGCCGCAGCATCCGTTCCGCGCCGCAGCACCGATCCCGGAGGTTGAGTTGACCCAGGTCTTCCGATCCCGTCGCGCCGTCCTCCCCGAGGGCGAGCAGGCCGCCGATGTCGTGGTCCGCGAGGGGAAGATCGTCGAGGTGCTGCCCTACGGGCAGGCCGACGGTGGCCAGATCGACGGTGCCCGGACCGACCTGGTCGACCTGGGCGACCTGGCCCTGCTGCCCGGTCTGGTCGACAGCCACGTGCACGTCAACGAGCCGGGGCGGACCGAGTGGGAGGGCTTCGCCACCGCCACCCGCGCGGCCGCCGCCGGCGGCGTGACCACCATCGTCGACATGCCGCTGAACTCCATCCCGCCGACCACCACGGTCGCCAACCTGGAGGCCAAGCGCAAGGTCGCCGACGGCCAGACCTTCGTCGACGTCGGCCTCTGGGGCGGTGCGATCCCCGGCAACACCGCGGATCTCGAACCGCTGTACCGGGCCGGGGTGTTCGGCTTCAAGAGCTTCCTCGCCCCGTCCGGGGTGGACGAGTTCCCGCATCTGACGGGCGGTCAACTCGAAGAGGCCCTCGCCGAGCAGGCCCGGATCGGCGCCCTGGCCATCATCCACGCCGAGGACCCCGCCGTCCTGGATGCCGCACCGCAGCAGCCCGGCCCGCACTACTCGGACTTCCTGGCCTCCCGGCCGGACGACGCCGAGGCCACCGCGGTGGCCGGCCTGCTGGCCGCCGCCCGGCGCACCGGCGCCCGGGTGCACATCCTGCACGTCTCCTCGGCCGCCGTGCTGCCGCTGCTGCGGCAGGCCCGCGCCGACGGCGTCCAGGTCACCGCCGAGACCTGCCCGCATTACCTCACACTGGCCGCCGAGCAGGTCCCGGACGGCGACACCGCCTTCAAGTGCTGCCCGCCGATCCGCGACGAGTCCAACCGCGACCTGCTCTGGCAGGCCCTGGCGGACGGGGAGTTCGCGGCGGTGGTGTCCGACCACTCGCCGTCCACGCCGGACCTCAAGCACCTCGCCCGCTACGGCGGCAACGGCGACTTCGCCGCCGCCTGGGGCGGCATCGCCTCGCTCCAGCTCGGCCTGCCGGCCATCTGGACCGAGGCCCGCCGCCGCGGCTTCGCCCTGGCCGACGTGGTGCGCTGGATGAGCTCCGGCCCGGCGGCCCTGGTCGGGCTGTGTACGAAGGGGGCCATCGCCCCCGGCAAGGACGCCGACCTGGTCGCCTTCGACCCCGACGCCGCCTTCACCGTCGACCCCGAGGGCCTGCACCACCGCAACCCCGTAACCCCGTACGCAGGCCGTTCGCTGACTGGCGCCGTCCGTACCACCTGGCTTCGCGGCCAGGTCGTGGACGTCGACGCTGACGCCCGTCCGATCGGCCGCATCATCGCCCGAGGAGAAGCATGACCGAGAGTCAGCAGCCCGCCGCCTTCACCGAGTTGGTCAACCTCGCGGCCCGCGGTCTGGGCGCCGGCGTGGTGGACGCCAATGACGAGCTGTTCGCCGAGAAGGAGAACCTGATCGTCGCTGCGGCCGCCGAGTTCCGGCCGCACACCTTCGGGCACAAGGGCCAGATCATGGACGGCTGGGAGACCCGCCGCCGCCGGGGCGCGGGCGCCGACGAGCCGCACCCCACCGACGACGACCACGACTGGGCGGTGGTCCGGCTGGGCGCGGCCGGCGTGGTCCGCGGCGTCATCGTCGACACCGCCCACTTCACCGGCAACTACCCGGAGACCGCCTCGGTCGAGGCCGCCTCCGTCCCCGGCCACCCCTCCCCGGCCGAGCTGGCCGCGGCCGAGTGGACCGAGATCGTGCCCCGCACCGCGCTCAAGGGCGACACCGCCCACGAGTTCGCGGTCGACAGCGAGCAGCGCTTCACCCACGTCCGCCTCAACATCTGGCCGGACGGCGGCGTGGCGCGGCTCCGGGTGCACGGCGAGGTCGTCGCCGACCCGCGCGACCTGGACGGGCTGACCTTCGACCTGGCCGCGCAGGAGCACGGCGGCGTCGCCACCGGCGCCTCGGACCGCTACTTCTCCTCCCCGCACAACCTCAACTCGCTGGGCCGCGCGGCGGTCATGGGCGAGGGCTGGGAGACCCGGCGGCGCCGCAACAAGGACAACGACTGGGTCGAGCTGAACCTGGCCGACACCGGCGAGGTGCTGGCGATCGAGCTGGACACCACCCACTTCGTCGCCAACTGCCCCGGCTGGGCCTCGGTATCCGGCCGCGACGCCGCCACCGGCGAGTGGTTCGACCTGCTGCCGCGCACCCGGCTCCAGCCCGACACCCGGCACCGCTTCCGGGTCGCCCCGCAGCGTCCGGTCGACGGCGCCCGGCTGAACGTCTTCCCGGACGGCGGCGTGGCCCGGCTGCGCCTCACCGGCCGGCTCACCGAGGCGGGACGGGCGGCTCTGGCGCTGCGCTGGTTCAACCTGGTGCCGGTCGAGGAGGCGGTGCAGGCCCTGACCGAGGCCGGCCTGACTCGAACTGAGGCTGCGTCAGTAACCGGAGCCCGCCCGCTCACTGACGCCGCGTCGGCGCAGTCGGCTGTCGCCGCGCTGGCGCCCGCCGACACCCCCGACGGCGCGGAGACCTCCCGCCGCCGGGCCGCGATCTGGCGGCTGCTGGGCGTCTGAGACGACGGCCCGCCCAGCAGCTGCCGCACCACCCTTCACCTTTCCCTGAGCCACTACCGAGGTACCGCCATGCCTGAAACCAGCACCGCCAAAATCCTCACCACCGAGTCCGGCGCCCCCGTCGCCGACAACCAGAACAGCGCCCAGGCCGGCATCGGCGGCCCGGTGCTGATCCAGGACCAGCAGCTGATCGAGAAGCTCGCCCGGTTCAACCGCGAGCGCATCCCGGAGCGCGTGGTGCACGCCCGCGGTTCCGGCGCCTACGGCTACTTCGAGGTGACCGACGACGTCACCCCGTACACCCGTGCCAATTTCCTGAACACGGTCGGCAAGCGCACCGAGGTCTTCCTGCGCTTCTCCACCGTGGCCGGCAACCTCGGCGCCGGTGACGCGGTGCGCGACCCCCGCGGCTTCGCGCTGAAGTTCTACACCGAGGAGGGCAACTACGACCTCGTCGGCAACAACACCCCGGTGTTCTTCATCAAGGACCCGATCAAGTTCCCCGACTTTATCCACTCCCAGAAGCGCGACCCGTTCACCGGCGTGCAGGAGGCGGACAACGTCTGGGACTACTGGTCCTACTCGCCCGAGTCGCTGCACCAGATCACCTGGCTCTTCGGCGACCGCGGCATCCCGGCCTCCTACCGCCACATGAACGGCTACGGCTCGCACACCTACCAGTGGGTCGCCGCCGACGGTGCCGCCTACTGGGTGAAGTACCACTTCAAGACCAACCAGGGCGTGCGCAGCCTGGACGCCGGCCAGGCGGCCGAGCTGGTCGGCCAGGACGCCGACAGCCACCAGCGCGACCTGCACCAGGCCATCGAGCGCGGCATCTTCCCGTCCTGGACGGTGCACGTGCAGCTGATGCCGGTGGCCGAGGCGGCCGACTACCGCTTCAACCCGTTCGACCTCACCAAGGTGTGGCCGCACGCGGACTACCCGCTGCACAAGATCGGGCGACTGGTCCTGAACCGCAACCCCGACAACGTCTTCGCCGAGGTCGAGCAGGCCGCGTTCTCGCCGAACAACTTCGTCCCCGGCATCGGCCCCTCGCCGGACAAGATGCTCCAGGGCCGGCTGTTCGCCTACGCGGACGCGCACCGGTACCGCCTGGGCGTCAACCACACCCAGCTCGCGGTCAACGCCCCCAGGGCCACCACCGCGCAGAACTACGGCCGGGACGGCCTCGGCGCGGCCAACACCGCGGGCCGGGCCAAGAACTACGAGCCCAACTCCTACGACGGCCCGCGCCAGACCGACCAGGCCCTGGCCGCCCCGACCGCGGTGCACGGCTGGACCGGCACCCATGCGGCCCTGGCGCACGCCAAGGACGACGACTTCTTCCAGGCGGGCGAGCTGTACCGGCTGATGTCGGACGGCGAGAAGGAGCGTCTGATCGCCAACCTGGCCGGCTCCATCGGCTCGGTCGGCCGCGACGACGTGGTCGAGCGGGTCCTGCCGTTCTTCCATGCGGCCGACGCCGACTACGGCCGGCGGCTGCAGGCCGCCGTCGAGGCGATCCGCAACGCCGACGAGGCCTGATCCCCGGCTGATCGGTTGCCGACCGGCAGCCGATCGGCGGCAGTGAACCAGCGGACCCCGGTGCAGCGTCGCACCGGGGTTCGCTCTTCTGTTCTATTCTGCGATTCCGGTAGCGGAGTGGCAGCGGACGGTGAAGAGTGTCCCCCGGGGGGACCGTCCGCACGTCTCATTCCGGAGGCTCGCACCGATGCCCGAAGTCAAAGCCCCATACGCACCTGGAACCCCCTGCTGGGTGGACCTGATGGTCCCGGACCAGCAGGCCGCACTCGACTTCTACCGCGACATCCTCGGCTGGCAGGGCGAGCCCGGGGCCGCCGAGACCGGCGGCTACGCGGTCTGTACCTACAAGGGCCTGCCGGTCGCCGGCATCGGCCCGACCATGGACGAGTCCACGCCCACCGTCTGGACCACCTACCTGGCCACCGGCGACGCCGAGGCCACCGCGGCCGCCATCGGCAAGGCCGGCGGCACCATCATGATGCCGCCGATGGACGTGATGACCCTCGGCCGGATGATGGTCGCGGTCGACCCGGCCGGCGCGGTCTTCGGCGTCTGGCAGCACAAGGACTTCATCGGCGCGCAGCTCGTCAACGAACCGGGCGCGCTGGCCTGGAACGAGTGCAACTCCCGCGACGCGGAGGCCTCCGGCGCCTTCTACAAGACCGTGTTCGGCCTCGGCGTCGGCCCGATCCCCGGCGCGCCCGAGGGTCCCGGCGGCTACCTCACCATCCAGGTCGACGGACGCCCGGTCGGCGGCATCAACCCGATGACCGACGAGAACTTCCCGGAGGAGGTCCCCTCGCACTGGATGACCTACTTCTGCGTCGACGACACCGACAGCACCGTGGACGCCGCCGTCAAGCGCGGCGCCAACGTCACCTCGGCGCCGCAGGACACCCCCTTCGGCCGGATGGCGGCGCTGACCGACCCCTGGGGCGCGTCCTTCTCGATCATCCAGGACATGCCCACGGGCTGACCCCGGACCATCGGACTGACGTACGGTCATTCCCGCTTTCCGTGCAAGCCATGCCCATCAGCCGTGTCGCTGATTACTCTGATGGGCATGGCGGCACAGAACAGCACCCGTCCGGCCGATGCGGCCCCACCTTCCGGGGCCCCGCGCGGCCCGGTCGCGCGTGCGCTGCGGCTGCTGGAGGCGGTGGACCGGCACCCGCACGGGAGCACCCCGGTCGAGCTGGCCGCCGAGGTCGGGCTGCCGATCGAGGCGGCCCGGCGGCTGCTGCGCACCCTGGAGCGCGAGGGCTACCTGCAGCGTCTGGACGACGGCGCCTACGTCATCGGCGGTGCGCTGGCCCTGCTGGGCGAGGGCAGCCGCGAGCTGATGATCCAGTCCCGGCTGCTGGCCAAGCTCTCCTCACTGCGGGACGAGCTCGGCGCCGCCGTCTACTTCAGCCGGTACCAGGACGGCGAGGTCTCCGTGGACGTGGTGGTGGACAGTCCGTCCACCCCGAGCGTCCACGAATGGGTGGACTTCCGGGCCACCGGCCACGCCAGCGCCCTGGGCAAGTGCCTGCTCGGCCAGCTGGACCACGACGGCCGCCGGGACCACTTCTTCCGCCACCCGGCCGCCCGGTTCACCCCCAGCACCGAGATCGACCAGACGGTGCTGCTGCACCGGCTGGACCGCCAGCCGGCTACGGTGCCGGTGCTCGACCTCCAGGAGTACGCCCTCGGGACGGTCTGCGCGGCGGTGCCCGTCACGGCCGGGGGAAGCGTCGGCGCGCTCGGCTTCTCGCTCCCGCTGGACCAGTCCTTCCGGCTCCGTGAGACCGCCGAGACCCTCGCCTCCCGCGCCGCCCCGGTGCTGCTGGCGCTGTCGCTCTGAGATTTCCGCCCGGCCGGAGAACCCGCAGGCCCCAGCCCTGTCCATGGGGGTCGCCGCGACATACGTTGAAGGTATGACACGCGGACGAGAACTGGCACTGCTTGCCTGGGACGACCGGACCGGCGAACTGGACGGTGGACCCGAGCTCGGCTGCGCCCTCGCCGGGGCGGAACTCCTCGATCTGCTGGAGGCGGGACGGCTCGGCATCCGCGGCGCCAATCTGACGCTGCTCGGCCGGACCCAGACCGAACCGCACACCGGCGACCCGCGGTTCGACCGCGCGATCGCGGTGATCAAGCTGATCCCCGAACCCAAGGTGGTCCAGGCCTGGATCAAGCGGCATGCGCCGGAACTCAGGGACAGCTACCGCGCCCTGCTGGAGGACGAGGGCACCATAGCCCCCCGGCGCGGCCGCCGCCTCGGCCTGATCCCGACCTCCCGCACCGCGCTCGCGGACCCGTCCGAACGCGACGGGCTGATCGCCCGGCTGTCGCTGCTCGCGACCGAGGACGAGCCCTTCGCGGCGCTGGCCCACCGGGCCGGCCTCACCCCGCTGCTGTTCCCGGGCCCCGAGCAGGAGGAGCTCCGTGAGTCGATCGCCGAGACCACCCGCTCCCTGAGCGAGGCACTGCCGGCAGCCGCGGACCCGGAGGTGCTCGCCGACCCGGACACCGCCGTCCGCACGGTGCTCCGCCAGGTCCGCGACGCGGTGGTGCAGCTGCGCACGGCCGGCCCGAAGAAGCGCGGCGGCTACGACTCGTTGTCGCACAACTCGCCGGGCGACTCCACCACCAGCATCGCCGGCCTCGGCGGCGGAGGCATCTGATCCGACGCCGACGGCGAGGGCGCGGCCACCAGGGGCCGCGCCCTCGCCGTCAACGGACCGAGGACTGGGAACTGCTGCTGACGGCTGGTCAGCCGACCATGTCCTCGAGTCGCTTGCCCTTGGTCTCCTTCACGAACTTGGCCACGAAGGGGATCGAGAGGGCGGCGAAGACCGTGTAGATGACGTAGGTCGTGGTGAGGTTCCAGCCCGCGAGGCTCGGGAAGGTCGCGGTGATCACCCAGTTGGCGATCCAGTTGGCTGCGGCGCCGACACCCAGCGCGGCGGCGCGGATCCGGTTCGGGAACATCTCGCCGAGCATGACCCAGACCACGACGCCCCAGGACATCGCGAAGAAGAAGACGAACGCGTGGGCGGCGATCAGCGCCACCATGCCCTGGCCGTGCGGCAGCGTCTCCCCGGACTTGGCCGAGAACGCCCAGGCCTCAAAGGCCAGCGAGACGGCCATGCCGGAGGAGCCGATCAGGGCGAGCGCCCGGCGTCCGATCCGGTCGACCAGGATCATCGCGACGACGGTACCGACGATGTTCACGATCGAGGTGGTGAACGAGTAGAGGAAGGACGAGCTCGGGTCGATGCCGACCGACTGCCACAGCGTGTTCGAGTAGTAGAAGGCGACGTTGATGCCGACCAGCTGCTGGAACACGGCCAGGCCGATGCCGACCCAGACGATCGGCTTGAAGCCGAAGCGGGCCCCGAGCAGGTCCTTGAAGGTGGACTGGTGCTCGGACTCCATGCCGGCGCGGATCTCGGCGACCCGGGCGTCCAGGTCCCGGCTCTCGCCCTCGACCTCGGCGATGACGGCCTTGGCGCGGTCGGTCTTGCCGACCGAGATCAGGAAGCGCGGGGACTCGGGGATGGCGAACGACAGCAGCCCGTAGACCACGGCCGGGACCACCATCACGCCGAGCATGACCTGCCAGGCCTCCAGGCCCAGCAGGTGGCCGCGGTCGTTGCCGCCGGCGGCGTTGAGCAGGCCCCAGTTGACGAGCTGGGAGATGGCGATGCCGATGACGATGGCTGCCTGCTGGAACGAGGCCAGCCGGCCGCGGTAGGCCGGCGGCGCGACCTCGGCTATGTAGGCGGGGCCGATGACGGAGGCCATGCCGATGCCGAAGCCGCCGATGACGCGCCACAGCGCGAGGTCCCACACGGCGAAGGAGAGCGCCGAGCCGACGGCGCTGACGGTGAACAGCACGGCGGCGATCTGCATGACGCGGATGCGCCCGATCCGGTCCGCGACCCGCCCGGCCACGGCGGCGCCGATGGCGCAGCCGATCAGCGCGATGGCGACGACCTGGGCCAGCTCGGCGGAGCCGATGCCGTACTTGCTCTGGATCGCACCGGTGGCGCCGTTGATGACGGAGCTGTCGTAGCCGAAGAGGAAGCCGCCCATGGCAGCGGCGGCGGTGATGAAGATGACGTGGCCCAGACTGTCGCCGGCGCTGCGAGGGGGCCTGGCGGACGTGGGCAGGGTGGTGCTGGTCACTGCGGTGCTCCTTGGCGTCCGGCATCCTCGCCGGACTTGAAGGCTGTGGCTTGAAGACTTTGGTCAACCAGCTGAGAATATGCCTTCAAGATGTGAAGTCAAAGTGACCTAAATTCGGGCAGGTGGGAGTACATGACACGTCACAAGTTGAACAAAACGCGCTCCGCCGCGTCCACCGTCTGTTCCAGCAGCACCGCGATCGTCATCGGGCCGACTCCGCCGGGGACCGGGGTGACCAGGGCGGCTCGTTCCATCGCGCCGGCGAAGTCGACGTCGCCCACGTTGCCGGGGTTGTAGCCGGCGTCGACGACGACGGCGCCGGGCTTGAGGTCGCGGCCCTTGATGAACTCGGGCCTGCCGACGGCGGCCACCACGATGTCGGCGGCGGCCAGGTGCGAGGCCAGGTCGACGGTCCGGGAGTGGCAGTAGGTGACGGTGGCGTCGCGGGCCAGCAGCAGCATGCCCATCGGCTTGCCCAGGATCGGGCTGCGGCCCACCACGACGGCCTGACGGCCGCTCAGTTCCACGCCGTGGGCGTCGAGGAGACGGATGATGCCGCCCGGGGTGCAGGAGGCGAAGCCGGGCTCGCCGAAGGCCATGGCGGCGAAGGAGTGCATGGTGACGCCGTCGACGTCCTTGGCCGGGGCGATGGCCTCGAAGGCGGCCCGCTCGTCGATGTGCGCGGGGACCGGGTGCTGCAGCAGGATGCCGTGCACGCCGGGGTCGTCGGAGAGCGCTCGCACCGCGGCGACCAGCTCCGCCGTCGTGGTCTCGGCGGGCAGCCGGACCAGGCGGGAGTCGATCCCCGCCTTGGCGGAGCGGTTGCGCTTCATGGTGACGTAGGTGACCGAGGCCGGGTCGTCGCCGACCAGGACGGTGGCGAGGGCGGGCCGGACGCCGTGCTCCTCGAACAGGGACTGCGCCCGCCGGGCGCAGCGTTCGACGATCTGCCGGGCGAGGGCGGTACCGGACATGAGCTGGGCGGACATGGGCGGATCCCGGTGCTGGAAGGGTGTGCCCAGGCGCGCGGCTTCGCTCCGAAGGCGGGTCGCTCCCCGGTGGTGGTCCACCCAAGCGCCAGTTACGGCCCGCCCGGGAAGCATAGGTCATCCGCCTCGCGGGCCCGGGGGCCTCACGCGATCCGGCGCGGCAGGTCGCTGACCCGCAGCGGGTGGTCGTGGTGGATCGGGCCGCTGTGGCTGCTGAGCGGCAGGCAGGTGCCGCCGCGGCGGTGGGCGACGATCTCGGCGGCGACGGCGACCGCCGTCTCCTCCGGGGTGCGGGCGCCGAGGTCCAGCCCGATGGGGGAGCGCAGCCGGTTCAGCTCGACCTCGGTCAGGCCGGCCTCGCGCAGCCGGTCCAGCCGCTCCAGGTGGGTGCGGCGCGACCCCATCGCGCCGACGAAGCCCAGCGGCAGCCGCAGCGCCCGCTCCAGCAGCGGGATGTCGAACTTGGCGTCGTGCGTCAGCACGCACAGCGCGGTGCGGCCGTCCACCCGTCCGGCGGCGACCTCGGCGTCCAGGTAGCGGTGCGGCCAGTCGACGACGACGGCGTCGGCGCTGGGGAAGCGGCGCTCGGTGGCGAAGACCGGCCGGGCGTCGCAGACGGTGACGTGGTAACCGAGGAAGCCGCCGATGCGGGCGACCGCCGCGGCGAAGTCGATGGCCCCGAAGACGATCATCCGGGGGGCGGGGACGTGCGACTCGACGAAGAAGGTGACGGTCCGTTCGGAGTCGGCATCGGTCTCCGCCGAGGTGGCGTCGGGGGTGCACGGCCGGCCGTCCAGGGCCAGGGTGAACTGCCCGGTGCGCCCGGCGTCCAGCATGGCCCGGCCGTGGGTGGCGGCGGCCCGTTCCAGCGCCGGGTACCGGCCGAGGGTGCCGTGGTGGGTGTCGCCGGTGACGGCCAGGGCGGAGCCGAGCAGGGCGGCCGGTCCGGCGACGGCGCGGACCAGGGCCACCGGGGTGCCCGAGTGGATGTGGGCGAGGGCGGCGTCCAGCCCCTCCGAGGCGCCGGGGACGACCGGCTGGACGAAGACGTCGATGATGCCGCCGCAGGTCAGACCGACGGCGAAGGCGTCCTCGTCCGAGAAGCCGAAGCGGTGCAGCTCCGGCTTCCCGGACGCGAGCGCGGACTGGCACAGCTCGTAGACCGCCCCCTCCACGCATCCCCCCGACACGCTGCCGACGGCCTCGCCGTCGCTGTCCACGGCCAGCGCCGCCCCGGGATCGCGCGGGGCGCTCCCGGAGACGGACACCACGGTGGCCACGGCGAAGGAGCGACCCGCTGCATGCCAGGCGTCGAGCTGCTCGGCGATGTCCTGCATGGGTGGCTCCTTCGGAACGTGGAGGGGGATGGGGGGAGGAGGGCCGGCTAGTGGATGCCGAGCCAGGCCTTCAGCGGGTGCAGGGCGAAGAAGACGACGAACACCAGCGAGAGCGACCACATCAGTACGCCGGGCTCGCGCCACTTGCCCGCGCCGGCCTTGATGACCACGTAGGAGATGACACCGGCGCCGACACCCGCGGTGATCGAGTAGGTGAACGGCATCAGCGCGATGGTGAGGAAGGCCGGGATGGCCACCTCCCGGTCGCCCCAGTCGATGTGGCGGGCCTGGGTGAGCATCATCGAGCCGATCACGACCAGGGCGGCCGCGGCGACCTGGCCCGGGACCATGCCCGCCAGCGGGGTGAAGAAGAGCATGAAGGCGAAGACCGCGCCGGTGACCACGCTGGCGAAGCCGGTCCTGGCGCCGTCGCCGACGCCGGTGGCGGACTCGATGAACACCGTCTGGCCCGAGGCGCCGGCCAGGCCGCCGATCGCGCCGCCGGCGCCGTCCACCAGCAGGGCCTTGGACAGTCCGGGCATCCGGCCCTGCTTGTCGGCCAGCCCGGCCTCGGTGCCGATGCCGATGATGGTGGCCATCGCGTCGAAGAAGCCGGCCAGGACCAGGGTGAAGACCGCGAAGCCCGCGCTCAGCGCGCCCATGCCGTGCGAGCCGAAGGCGCCGAACAGGTCGATGTGGCCGAAGAGCCCGAAGTTCGGGGCGGAGACCGGGTTGCCGGGCCACTTGGGCACGGACAGGCCCCAGGTGCTGGCCGGCAGGTTCAGCGCCGCCTGCAGGATCAGCGAGAGCACGGTGCCGATGGCGATGCCGATCAGGATCGCGCCGCGGACCTTGCGGACCTGGAGCACGAAGATCGACAGCAGCGTGATCGCGAAGATCAGCACCGGCCAGCCGGTCAGGTTGCCGATGGAGCCGAGCTGGACCGGGGTGTCGGAGTGCGCCGCGTCCGGGACGCGGGTCACGAATCCGGCGTTGACCAGGCCGATCAGTGCGATGAACAGCCCGATGCCGATGGTGATCGCGTGCTTGATCGCCAGCGGGATGCCGTTCATGATCATCTCTCGGAGTCCGGAGACGACCATGATCACGATCAGCGCGCCGTAGATCACGCAGAGGCCCATCGCCTGCGGCCAGGTGACGTGCGGGGCCATCACGGCGGCGAGGGTGTTGGAGACGCTGAGCCCGGCCGCCGCGGCGAGCGGGGCGTTGCCGACCACGCCGAGCAGGATGGTGGTGACCGCCGCCGCCAGGGCGGTGGCGGTGGTGACCTGAGCGTGGTTCAGATGGGCGCCGTTGACGTCCGCGACCGAGAGGATGATCGGGTTCAACAGCAGGATGTAGGCCATCGCCATGAAGGTGGTGAGGCCGCCGCGGATCTCGTTGCCGATGGACGAGCCACGGGCGCTGATCTTGAAATAGGCGTCCAGCGCGTTCTTCGGCGCGGGATGGGCCGACGACGGGGACGGGGACGAGGTGGCGTCCGCGTCGGTCTCGGCGGTAACTCTGGATTCCGTGGGGATCTGGGTCACGGGTTCCACTCCCAAGGTTCATAGGGGGTTGGGGTGGGGCTCGCGGCCGGCCTGATGGCCCGTCTGGTAGGGGAACAGGGGACGGTGCGGCTCGCAGGTGGTGCTGTCCGTCCGTACGGCTCCGGCGAGAGCGGTGTACGGGCGGTGGTGCTGATCCGGTCGTGCGCCTGGTGGTTCATGCCTGTACCTCGGTACTGCGGCTCGGTACTGCGGTGGTGCGGATACTGCGGCTACTGCGGTGGTGCAACCCCGGGGCGGATCTGTGGGAAGACAGGACGGCCGCCCCGGGGAGGTTCATGACGGACCCTCAGGTCCCGGTGATGTGTTCCGGACGGACCGGCACCCGGTTCAGGGCCAGGCCGGTCGCGGCGCGGATGGCCGAGACGATGGCCGGCGTGGAGGAGAGGGTGGGGGCCTCGCCGACGCCGCGCAGCCCGTACGGGGCGTTGGGGTCGGCCAGTTCCATGATCTCGACCGGCTGCGGCGGGGTGTCCAGGATGGTGGGGATCAGGTAGTCGGTGAAGGAGGGATTGCGCACCTTCCCGTCCTTGGTGATGATCTCCTCCATCACGGCCAGGCCCAGGCCCTGGGTGGAGCCGCCCTGGATCTGGCCGATCACCGACAGCGGGTTCAGCGCCTTGCCGACGTCCTGGGCGGCGGCCAGCTCGACCACCTTCACCAGGCCCAGCTCCACGTCCACGTCCACTACCGCGCGGTGCGCGCAGAAGGTGTACTGGACGTGGCCGAAGCCCTGCCCGGTCTCCTTGTCGAAGGGGACGGTGGGCCGGTGGTGGTGCTCGCGGGTCAGGTCGATCGCCTGGTCGCCGAGCAGGTCCACCATGGAAATCAGCACGCCGGCCGAGGCGGAGACGACCTTGCCGCCGATCAGCGAAAGGTCGTTGTAGGTCCAGCCGTAGCGCGAACGCCCCAGGTTGAACAGCTCGTTGCGGACCGCCTCGGCGGCCAGCTTCACCGCGCCGCCGGTCATGTAGGTCTGCCGGGAGGCGGAGGTGGAGCCCGCCGAGCCGACCTCGGTGTTGGCCGGGTGGATGGTGACCTGCTCCACGCCCAGCTCGGTGCGGGCGATCTGGCCGTGCACGGTGACGCCGCCCTGGCCGACCTCGGCCATCGCGGTGTGCACCATGGCGACCGGCTCGCCGCCGATGACCTCGAGACGGACCCGGGCGGTGGAGTAGTCGTCGAAGCCCTCGGAGAAGCCGACGTTCTTCAGGCCCACCGCGTAGCCCACGCCGCGGACGATGCCCTCGCCGTGCGAGGTGTTCGACAGCGCGCCGGGCAGCTCGCGGATGTCCAGGTGGTGCTCGGTGTCCAGCGGCGGCGGCAGCGGCAGGTCCTTGACCTTCTGCAGCAGCTCGGCCACCGGCGCCGGGGCGTCGATGACCTGACCGGTCGGCAGGTGCGAGCCCTGCGAGACGGCGTTCAGCTGGCGCAGCTCCACCGGGTCCATGCCCAGCTCCGCGGCCAGCCGGTCCAGCTGGGTCTCGTAGGCGAAGCAGGCCTGGACCGCGCCGAAGCCGCGCATCGCGCCGCAGGACGGGTTGTTGCTGTAGTAGGCGATGGCCAGCACGTTGACGTTGGGCACCTCGTAGGGGCCCACGCTCAGCGAGGAGGCGTTGCCGACCACGGCCGGGGAGGCGGAGGCGTAGGCGCCGCCGTCCAGCACGATCCGGGCGTCCATGTAGACGAGCCTGCCGTCGCGGGTGGCGCCGTGCTCGTAGCGCATCTTCGCCGGGTGGCGGTGGACGTGCCCGAAGAAGGACTCCTCGCGGGAGTACACGATCTTGACGGGCTTTCCGGTGCGCTGCGCCAGCAGGCAGGCGTGGATCTGCATGGACAGGTCCTCGCGGCCGCCGAAGGCGCCGCCGACGCCGGCCAGGGTGAGCCGCACCTTGTTCTCGGGCAGCCCGAGCACCGGCGCCACCTGCTGGCGGTCCACGTGCAGCCACTGGGTGGCGATGTACAGGTCGATGCCGCCGTCCTCGGCGGGCACCGCCAGGCCGGACTCCGGGCCGAGGAAGGCCTGGTCCTGCATGCCGACCTCGTACTCGCCGACCACCACGACGTCGGCCATGGCCCGGACGTCGTCGTTCACGCCGAGGCCGGAGACGACCTTCTGGGAGTGCACCACATTGCCGGAGGCGTGGCCCCGGTACTCCTCGGGCTCGTGGACGTAGCCGAAGGTCTCCGGGTTCTGGCAGTGCTCCTCGGTGGTGATCGGGGCGAGCACCTCGTACTCGACCTTGATCTTCGCCAGCGCCCGGCGCGCGGTCTCCGGGTGGTCGGCGGCGACGATGGCGACGGCCTCGCCGTGGTAGCGGACCTTGCCGAAGGCCAGCGCAGGCTGGTCCTGGATCTCCAGGCCGTAGTACTTGCTGCCGGGGATGTCCTCGTGGGTCATCACCGCGTACACGCCGGGCTGGGTCAGCGCCTCGGTGGTGTCGATGGAGAGGATCCGGGCGTGGGCGTGCGGCGAGCGCAGCGCCATGCCCCAGAGCATGTCCTCGTGCCACAGGTCGGAGGAGTAGGCGAACTCGCCCCTGACCTTCAGCGTGCCGTCGGGCCGCAGCGGGGAGCCGCCGATGCCGTCCGGGTGCGCGGTGGTGATGTCCTGGAGGTTCTTCTCGCCGCGGATGGTCCGCGTGGCGGAGTTGCGGGCACTCACTGGGACACCTCCGAGCTGTTGCTGCACTTGCGGGCGGAGGCGAGGCGGACCGCGTCCATGATCTTCTCGTAGCCGGTGCAGCGGCAGAGGTTGCCGGACAGGGCCTCGCGGATGTCGCTGTCGCTGGGCTGCGGCTCGCGCTCCAGCAGGTCGTGGGTCTGCACCAGCAGGCCGGGGGTGCAGAAGCCGCACTGGACGGCGCCGGCGTCGATGAACGCCTGCTGCACCGGGTCCAGGCCGTTCTCGTCGTCGGCCAGGCCCTCGACGGTGCGGACCTCGCGGTCCTGCACCTGGCCGGCCGCGACCAGACAGCTGCAGACCGGCGAGCCGTCCAGGTAGACCGTGCAGGAGCCGCACTCGCCCTGCTCGCAGGCGTTCTTGGAGCCCGGCAGGCCCAGCCGCTCGCGCAGCATGAACAGCAGGCTCTCGCCCTCCCAGACGTCGTCGGCCTCGACCGGCCGACCGTTGGCGTTGAAGGTCACCCTCATGCTGCTGCGCTCCTCAGGGACTGCGTGTACTCGTTCCAGGTCCAGGTCAGGGTCCGCCGGGCCATCACCGCGAGGGCGTGGCGGCGGTAGGCCGCGCTGCCGCGCACGTCGTCGATGGGGGAGGCGGCGGCGGAGACCAGTTCGCCGAAGCGCTGGACGGCGGCCGGGCCGATCAGGCCGCCGCTCTGCCACAGGCCGCGCTCGGCCAGCTCGTCGGCGAGGAACTGCTCGGCCTCGGGGGCCCGGCGCGGGGTGGGCGCGGCGGAGCCGATGCCGGTGCCGACCGTCCCGTTCTTCGGGTGCAGCGCGAAGCCGAACGCGCAGACCGCGATGACCATGGCGTTGCGGGTGCCGATCTTGGAGAACTGCTGCGGCCCGTCCGCGACCGGGATGCGGACCGCGCGGATCAGCTCGTCCGGCTGCAGGCTGTTGCGCTTGACCCCGACGTAGAAGTCGTCGATGGCGATCAGCCGGGTACCGCGCACCGACTCGGCCTCGACGAACACGTCCTTGCCGGCCGCCAGCAGGGCGGGGTGGGCGTCACCGGCGGGGGAGGCGCCGCCCAGGTTGCCGCCCACGCTGCCGCGGTTGCGGATCTGCGGGGAGCCGACCGTGTTGCCCGCGATGGACAGGCCCTGCAGCGGTCCGGACAGCTCCTTGGTGATCCGGGCGTAGGGCACCGCGGCGCCCAGCCGGATCACCTCCCCGTCCTGGCCCTCGTAGGTTCCTGACTCCCACTCGGTGAGCTCGGTGATGCGGTTCAGGTCGAGCAGGGCGCCGGGGCGGTGGCGGTCGAAGTTGAGCTCGACCATCACATCGGTGCCGCCGGAGATCGGCAGCGCGGACGGGTTCTCGGCCTTCGCCGCGAGTGCCTCGTCCCAGGTGGCGGGCCGCAGGAACTCCATGCGGTGACTCCTTTGTCAGACGTGCGGTGTGTCGTGCTGTGGGGGTCTGCTGCAGCTGTGCGGGGTTGTGAGCAGTAGACAAGCGCCGGGGGGTGTGTCGGCAGTCACTGATGGCATGAACCCCTCGGTACGGAGCCACCGGAGCCGCTGTACTTTTCTCCAACCGATGGCCCTCCGTTCACGGCGTCGTCACCGGGCGGACCCGCGTCGGAATTCAGGGGCTGAGCTGCCACCCCGAGGCGTAGTGTCTGGCGGATGAGCAACCCCTTCCTGAGCCCCAGCCCCCTGCCGTTCGAGCTGCCGCCGTTCGCCGAGATCCGCGAGGAGCACTACCTCCCCGCCTTCGAGGCGGGCATGGCGGAGCAGCTCGCCGAGGTCGCCGCCATCAGCGGCAGTTCAGGGACCGGCAGCCCGGAGCCGCCGACCTTCGAGAACACCATCGAGGCTCTGGAGCGCTCAGGCGCCGTGCTGAGCCGGGTGTCGCTCGCCTTTTCCAACAAGACCGCGTCCGACACCACTCCGGGCCTGCAGGCGTTGGACGCCGAGATCAGCCCCCGGCTGGCCGAGCACAGCGATGCGATCAACCTGGACCAGGCCCTCTTCGCCCGGATCGACGCGCTCTACCAGCAGCGCGCCGAGCTGCGGCTGGACCCGGAGTCGGAGCATCTCCTGCAGCGCTACCACGACCGCTTCGTCCGGGCCGGGGCGCGCCTGGGCGAGGCCGAGCGGGACCGGTTGCGGCAGATCAACGCCGAGCTGGCCTCGCTGGGCACCGCGTTCGAGCAGAACGTCTTCGCCGACACCAGGGCGGCCGCCCTGGTCCTGGACAGCGCCGAGGAGCTGGCCGGACTCCCCGAGCTGGCCGTCGCGGCCGCCGCCGAGAACGGCCGTGCGCTGGGGCGCGACGGCAAGTACGTGCTCAGCCTGCAGAGCTTCAGCAACCAGCCCGAGCTCGCGTCGCTGGACGATCCCGCGGTGCGCCGCCGGCTGCTGGCCGCCTCGCTCGGGCGCGGCGCCGGGTCCAACCCCGACCTGATCCGGCGGATGGTGGTGCTCCGCGCCGAGCGCGCCGCGCTGCTGGGCTTCGCCAACCACGCCGAGTACGTGGTCGCCGACCAGACGGCCGGCAGCACCGAGGCCGTGGAGACCATGCTGACCGGACTGGTCCGCCCGGCGGTCGCCAACGCCCGCCGCGAGGCCGAGGCGCTGGCCGCCGAGGCTGGCGTGGAGCGGATCGAGGCCGCCGACTGGAAGTACTGGTCCGAGAAGGTCCGCAAGGCCCGCTACGACGTCGACGCCTCGGTGATGCGGCCCTACCTGGAGCTGGAGTCGGTGATCCGCAACGGCGCGTTCTTCGCCGCCGAGCAGGTCTACGGGCTGAGCTTCACCGAGCGCACCGACCTGGTCGGCCACCACCCCGACAGCCGGGTCTTCGAGGTCAAGGACGCCGACGGCAGCCCGGTCGGGCTGTTCATCGGCGACTGGTTCGCCCGCGAGTCCAAGCGCGGCGGCGCCTGGATGAACGAGGTGGTGCTGCAGTCGCACCTGCTGGGCACGCTGCCGGTGGTGGTGAACAACCTGAACATCGTCAAGCCCCCGGCCGGTGAGCCCGCGCTGCTGAGCTGGGACGAGGTCACCACCCTGTTCCACGAGTTCGGCCACGCGCTGCACGGCCTGCTCTCCGACGTCCGCTACCCGCTGGCCTCCGGGACCCAGGTGGCCCAGGACTTCGTCGAGTACCCCTCGCAGGTCAACGAGATGTGGGCGGACTGGCCGCTGGTGCTGGCCAACTACGCCAAGCACCACGTCACCGGCGAGCCGATGCCGGCCGAGCTGGTCACCCGGATGAAGCAGGCCGAGGCCTTCGGTGAGGGCTTCCGGACCGTGGAGTACCTGGCTGCGACGCTGCTCGACTGGGCCTGGCACACCGTCCCGGCCGGGACCGACCCCGGGGACGTCGAGGCCTTCGAGACCGCGGCGCTGGAGCGGTACGGCATCGCGATGCCGGAGATCCCGGTGCGCTACCGCAGCGGGTACTTCGCGCACATCTTCGCGGGCGGGTGGTACGCGGCCGGGTACTACGGCTACATCTGGTCCGAGGTGCTGGACGCGGACACGGTGGAGTGGTTCAAGGAGAACGGGAAGTCGATCCGGGAGAGCGGGGAGATCTTCCGCAGGGAGCTGCTCGCCGTCGGCGGGAGCAAGGACGCGATGGCGGCGTTTGCGGGGTTCCGGGGGAGGGGGCCGGAGGTTGAGCCGTTGTTGGTGCGGAGGGGGTTGACCGGCTGATCCGCTGTGGGTGGCTGGGCGCGCAGTTCCCCGCGCCCCTGGGGTGCGTTCGGGGTTGCTCCATGGTGGGTTGGGTCGGGTAACGTGCGGCAACGCGCTTGCCACAAAACGTCAACCCGGAGGTATCCCCGTGCGGATCGGAGCACTGCTCGCGCCTGCCGCACCGCGGCTGCGCCTGCTGGCCGGGCGCGAGGAGCTGGACCGGGTGGTGTCCGGGGTGATGACCACCGACCTGCATGACCCCGGGCGGTACCTGCAGGGCGGTGAGCTGGTGCTCACCGGGATGCTGTGGCGCAGCGGCGCCGAGGACTCGGAGCGGTTCGTCCGGGGCCTCGCCGCCGCCGGCGCCGTCGGGCTGGCGGCGGGCGAGGCCGAGGTCGGGCCGGTGCCCGAGGACCTGGTCGCGGCCTGCGAGCGGCACCGGATGCCGCTGTTCGCGGTGCCCGAGGACGTGGCCTTCGCGCAGCTCACCGAGTACGTGGTGCGGCAGGTGTCGGCGGACCGGGCCGCCGACCTGTCGGCGCTGGTGGACCGGCACCGGGTGCTGGTCTCCGCCAGCGGCGGGGCCGGTCTGGACGCGGTGCTGGAGCTGCTCGGCGGCGATCTGGACCTGGACTGCTGGGTGCTGACCCCCAGCGGTCGGGTGGTCGCCGGACCACCCGACCGGCTCAACGAGGCCGAACGGGACCAACTGGTCCGGGCCCATCTGGACGGCCAGCGCCGCCGTCCCGGCCCGTCGGTCCGGGCCCGGGTCGGCAGCCGGCAGTTCTCGGTGCTGCCGGTCGCCGCGGAGGGCACCGGGCTGCTGGCGCAGTGGCTGCTGGCGGTCGAGGGCGACGTCACCGAGTGGACGCCCAAGCGGCAGCAGCTCGCCGAGAACCTGGCCCGGCTGGCCGGGGCCGAGCGGGAGCGCCGGGACGAGAGCCGAAGGCTGCGGATCCGGCTGGCCGACGAGGTGATCACGCTGCTGCAGCGGGACGCCCCGCCGGAGGAGCTCAGCCGGGCGCTGGAGGCCTCGCTGGCGATGGCGCAGACCGCCCTGGGCACCCCGATGCCGGACTCCTGGGTGGTGGTCTCGGCCGAGGGCCAGGGGTTGCCCGAGGGCGCCGCCCGGGCCGCCCTGGTCGAGGCGCTGACCGGCGCGGACGACCGGGCCCTGATCGGCGGCGGCGGAACCGGCGCGATCCTGCTGGTCCCCGAGCCGGCCGACGGCAGCACCATGGCGGAGCTGCTGCGCGCCCTGCTGGCGCCGCTGGAGGCGGGGCTCGGCGCGGACGGACGGCTGACCCTGGGCGCCAGTGCCCCGGCCGCCTCGGCGGGCGGGCTGCGCGGCGCGCTGGAGGAGGCCCGGCACGCCCGCCGGATCGCGTCCTCCCGGGTCGGCCGGATCTGCGTCAGCGGCCCCGAGGAACTGGCCTCGCACGTGCTGCTGCTCGCCGCGGTCCCGGACGAGGTGCGGCGGGCCTTCCGCAGCAGGCTGCTGGACCGGGTCATCGGCTACGACCTGGAGCACCAGGCCGACCTGGTCCGCACCCTCGGCGCGTTCCTGCGCTACGACGGCTCCTGGACCCGCTGCGCCGCCGCGCTGCACGTGCACGTCAACACGCTGCGGTACCGGATCGGGCGGATCGAGGAGCTGACCGGGCGGGACCTGTCCAAGCTGGAGGACCGGGTGGACTTCTACCTGGCCCTGGAGCTGTCCTGACGCCACCCGCCCGGGTGAACGCGGACGGCGGCTGACGGCGGGTCAGCGCAGACTGGGGCCATGCGCCGTCCCCTCCTGCCCGCCGCCGCAGCCGTAATGGCCTCGGCCCTCATGCTGACGGGCTGCAGCAGCACCGGCGGGCTGCGGGCCGAGGAGGCCGCCCGTTCGGCCGCGGCGGCCGGCGGCGGCTCCGGGGTCACCACCCCGCGCTGGACCTTCGCCATGGTCACCCACGCCGGCAGCGGCGACTCCTTCTGGGACACCGTCCGCAAGGGCTCGGAGCAGGCCGCCGCCAAGGACAACATCAACTTCCTCTACTCCAACGACGCCAACACGGCCAACCAGGTGCAGCTGGTGCAGGCCGCGATCGACCAGAAGGTCGACGGACTGATCGTCACCCTGGCCAAGGGCGACGCCATGAAGGACGTGCTGGCCAAGGCGGAGGCGGCCGGGATCCCGGTGATCAGCGTCAACTCCGGCGAGGAGTACGCGGCGAAGTTCGGCGCGCTGACCCATGTCGGCCAGGACGAGTCCACCGCCGGGAAGGCCGCCGGGGCCGAGCTGAAGCAGCGCGGGCGCCGGAGCGTGCTGTGCGTCATCCACGAGCAGGGCAACGTCGGCCAGGAGCAGCGCTGCAACGGCGCCAGGGCCGGCTTCGGCGGCCCGCTGCAGGTGCTCTACGTCAACGGCACCGACCTGCCGGACGCCAAGGCGGCGATCTCGGCGAAGCTGCAGGCGGACGCCTCGGTGGACACCGTGCTGACGCTGAGCGCGCCGCTGGCCGCCACCGCGCTGCAGGCGGTCGGCGACGCGGGCCGGGCGGCCGGGAGCACCGAGACCGACACCTTCGACCTCAGCAGCCAGGTGGTGGCCGGGCTGAAGTCCGGGACGGTCGGCTTCGCCGTGGACCAGCAGCCCTATCTGCAGGGCTACGAGGGCGTGGACCTGCTCTGGCTCTACAAGTACAACCTCAATGTGCTGGGCGGCGGCAGCCCGGTGGCGACCGGGCCGCAGATCCTCACCGCCAAGGACGCGCCCGCGCTGGCCCAATACGTCGCCAGGGGGACCCGATGAGCGGTCCTGACCTGCTGTCAGCGGGGGACGAGCGGCTGGCTCCCCGGTCCGCGGTGCGCCGGCTGATGGCGCGTCCGGAGCTGGGCGCGCTGGTCGGCGCGGTGGCGGTGTTCCTCTTCTTCGCCGTCGTCACCAGCACCTTCCTCACCCCGGGCGCGCTGGGCACGGTGCTCTACTCGGCCTCCACCATCGGCATCATGGCGGTGCCGGTGGCGCTGCTGATGATCGGCGGCGAGTTCGACCTGTCGGCCGGGGTGCTGGTCACCACCGCGGCGCTGGCCTCGTCCATGGTGTCGTACCAGTTCACGGCGGTGACCTGGGTCGGGGTCGGGGTCTCACTGGTGGTCACGCTGGGCATCGGGCTGTTCAACGGCTGGGTGCTGACCCGGACCCGGCTGCCCAGCTTCATCGTCACCCTGGGCACCTTCCTGATGCTGACCGGCGCCAACCTGGGCGTGACCCAGCTGGTGGACGGCACGGTGGCGACCAAGTCGATCGCCGACATGCAGGGCTACCGCTCCTGCGCCTGGCTGTTCGCCGGCTCCTTCACCGTGGGCGGGCTGACGGTCCGGGCGACGGTGTGGTGGTGGCTGGGCCTGGTGCTGGTCGCCGGCTGGCTGCTGCTGCGGACCCGCTTCGGCAACTGGGTCTTCGCGGTGGGCGGGGACGCCGACGCGGCCAGGGCAGTGGGGGTGCCGGTCGGCCGGACGAAGATCGCGCTGTATCTGGGGGTGGCGCTGTGCGCCTGGATCCTGGGCCAGCACCTGCTGTTCTCCTTCGACACGGTGCAGTCCGGCGAGGGCGTCGGCAACGAGCTGATCTACATCGTCGCCGCGGTCATCGGCGGCTGCCTGATCACCGGCGGCTACGGCTCGGCGGCCGGCTCGGCGCTGGGGGCGGCGATCTTCGGGATGACCAGCAAAGGCATCGTCTACGCGCAGTGGGACCCGGACTGGTTCAAGTTCTTCCTCGGCGCGATGCTGCTGCTGGCCACCCTGCTCAACTCCTGGGTGCGGCGCCGGGCGGAGCACAGATGACCACCCCGCCTGCTCCCCTGCTGGAGCTCTCCGGGATCGGCAAGAACTACGGCAGCGTGCTGGCGCTGCGCGACGTCGACCTGGTGGTCGACGCCGGTTCGATCAGCTGTGTGCTGGGTGACAACGGCGCCGGCAAGTCCACCCTGATCAAGGTGGTCGCCGGGCTGCACGCCCATGACACCGGCTCGTACCGGATCTCGGGCGAGGAGGTGCACCTCTCCTCGCCGCGGCAGGCCCTGGACCGGGGCATCGCCACCGTCTACCAGGACCTGGCCGTGGTGCCGCTGATGCCGGTCTGGCGCAACTTCTTCCTCGGCTCGGAGCTGCAGCGCGGCCGCGGTCCTACGGCCAGGCTGGACGTCGCCGCGATGCGGGCCACCACCCGGGAGGCGCTGCTGCGGATGGGCATCGACCTGCGCGACGTGGACCAGCCGATCGGCACCCTCTCCGGCGGCGAGCGGCAGTGCACCGCGATCGCCCGGGCGGTCCACTTCGGCGCGAAGGTGCTGGTCCTGGACGAGCCCACGGCCGCGCTGGGGGTGAAGCAGTCCGGGGTGGTGCTCAAGTACGTCGCCGCCGCCCGGGACCAGGGGCTGGGCGTGGTGCTGATCACCCACAACCCGCACCACGCCTACCTGGTCGGAGATCGCTTCCTGCTGCTGAAAAGAGGGAGGATGGCCGGCAGCCACACCAGGGCGGAGATCACCCTGGAACAGCTGACGGCCGAGATGGCCGGAGGCTCCGAGCTCGCCGAACTCAGCCATGAGCTGCGGCGCGCCGGGGTGGTGCCAGCAGATCCCGGTGAAGGAACGGAACCGACCACGTGACCACCCCGCGTACCCCGTACACCCGCGTCTCCGGACTCAGCGCCGCCAGGCGCCGGACCGCCCCGCGCCGCGACGGCGCCCCCCGCCCCGGGCTGCTGCGGCTGCCGACCGTGGGCATCGACATCGGCGGCACCAAGATCGCCGCCGGGGTGGTGGACGGCGAGGGACGGATCCTGGAGCAGCTGCGCACCGAGACGCCGCACAAGAGCAAGAGCCCCAAGGTGGTCGAGGACACTATCACCGAGCTGGTGCTGGACCTGGCGGACCGTCATGACGTGCACGCGGTCGGCATCGGCGCGGCCGGGTTCGTGGACGCCGACCGGTCCAGGGTGCTCTTCGCCCCGCACCTGTCCTGGCGCAACGAGCCGCTGCGGGAGGCGCTGAGCTCGCGGCTCAGGCTCCCGGTGGTGGTCGAGAACGACGCCAACGCCGCCGCCTGGGCCGAGTGGCGCTTCGGCGCCGGCGCCGGCACAGACCACCTGGTGATGGTGAACCTGGGCACCGGCATCGGCGGCGCCATCGTCCGCGACGGCTGGCTGGAGCGCGGGCGGTACGGCATGGCCGGGGAGTTCGGCCATATGACGGTGGTGCCGGGCGGGCTGCGCTGCCCCTGCGGCAACCGGGGCTGCTGGGAGCAGTACTCCTCCGGCAACGCCCTGGTCCGCGAGGCAAGGGAGCTGGCCGCGGCCGAGTCGCCGGTGGCCCAGCCGCTGCTGGACCGGGTCGACGGCGATGTCGCGCTGATCACCGGCCCGCTGGTGACCGAGGCGGCGCAGCAGGGCGACGCGGTGGCGGTGGAACTGCTCCAGGAGATCGGGCACTGGCTCGGTCTGGGCATCGCCAACCTGGCCGCGGCGCTGGACCCGGGCCGCTTCGTGATCGGCGGCGGGGTCTCCGCGGCGGGTGAGCTGCTGATCGGCCCGGCCCGCGAGGCGTTCCGGCGCAACCTGACCGGACGCGGCTTCCGGCCCGAGGCGGACATCGTGCTGGCCCGGCTGGGCAACGAGGCCGGGCTGGTCGGCGCGGCCGACCTGGCCCGGCAGGTGGCGCGCCGGTTCCGCACCGTGAAGCGCAGCCGGGTGGAGCGCCGCTCCGGCGGATGAACGATCAATTGCCTTGAGCCGCAACTGAACTGATCATGCGTCAGTCAACATGGGGTAATTTTTCGCCCGGAAATACTGACGCAACGTCAGGGAAACCGAACCGCTGGACCTTCCGGTTGGATGTGCGCGGCTGGGCCGCGCCGCTCGACCCCGACGGGAGGCACTGCGCAGTGATTCCCTATCCAAGTTGGCTCAACTCGGGTGACAACACGTGGCAGTTGGTGGCCGCGACGCTGGTCGGCCTGATGAGCATTCCCGGTATCGCGATCCTCTACGGCGGCCTGGTCCAACGCAAATGGGCCGTCAACACCATGCTCATGGCGTTCAGCGCGTTCTCCATCGTGCTGGTCGCCTGGGTGCTCTACGAGTTCAAGATGAGCTTCGGCAGCCCGCTGCACATGGGCCCGGGCATCCTGCGCGCCGCCGTGGGCAAGCCCGGGACCATCACCGGGGCCAAGGCGGAGATCGGCCAGGCCAACATCCCGCTGGTCAGCGGGGCCGGTCTGATGCCCGCCTTCCGCTTCCCGCAGTCCACCCTGGCCTACTTCCAGTTCGCCTTCGCGGCGATCACCCCGCTGCTGTTCCTCGGCAGCGTCATCGGCCGGATGAACTTCAGGGCCTGGCTGCTCTTCGTGCTGCTCTGGTCCGGGATCGTCTACTCGGTCAACGCCTTCCTGCTCTGGGGCGGCGGCTGGTGGGCGCAGATGGGCGCGCTGGACTACTCCGGCGGCTATGTGATCCACCTCGCCGCCGGGACCTCGGGCTTCGTGGCAGCCGCGGTCGTGGGACCGAGGCTGGCCAGAGACAGAGCCAGGGCCGTGCCCAACAACCTGCCGCTGGTGGCCTGCGGTGCGGGCTTCCTGTGGCTCGGCTGGAACGGCTTCAACGGCGGCGACATGTACTTCGGCGGCCAGAACGCGGCGGCGGCCGTGCTGAACACCAATCTGGCCACTGCGGTCGCCCTGCTCGCCTGGGTGCTGCTGGACATGTTCGCCGGCGCGCAGCGCAAGCCCACCTTCCTGGGCGCGGTCAACGGCATGATCGTCGGCCTGGTCTCGATCACCCCGGCGGCCGGTTTCGTCACCGGCACCGGCGCGATCCTGGTCGGGCTGATCGCCTCGGTCCTGGTCTGGCTGTCCTGGAACAAGCTGGCCAAGCTGAAGTTCATGAGCCGGGTGGACGACGCCCTGGGCGTGGTGCACACCCACGGTGTGGCCGGACTGGTCGGCGGGCTGCTGGTCGGCCTGTTCGCGGATCCGGCGATGGCCATCTACTACAACAAGGACGGCAGCGCCGTCTCCGTCTCCGGTCTCTTCCACGGCCACCCCAAGCAGCTGGCGCTGCAGGCCGGGGCGGCCGGGACGATCATCGTCTGGGACGGCCTGATGACCTTCGTGATCCTCAAGGTGATCGGACTGTTCGTCAGACTCCGTTCCCCGGACGAGGTGTTGGAGCTCGGCGACCTCGCGGCCCACGACGAGGAGGCGTACCCGAGCGAGGAGGGCCTGGCGGCCGTGGGCGCCGGCGCCGCCAGCACCGGCCCGCCGCCGACGGAGTCCCCGGCATCGGCCAAGAGCGCCGAACCAGCCGCTGAACCGTGAAACTGATCACGGCCGTCCTCCCGACGGCCGGCTTCGAACAGGTGCAGCAGGCGCTGCGGACCCTGGGTATCCCCGGGATCACCGTCAGCACCGTGATGGCTCCACCACTCGGACGAGTACAGGGAACTCCCAGGTTCGAGGTCTACCGGGGAGTACGCCGGCAGATCGCCCTGCGGCCCGCCGTGCGGATGGACATCGTCACCACCGACCTGGACGCCGTGGACGTGGTCCAGGTCATCACCGTCGCCGCCGGGGGCACCGGTGGCGCAGTATGGGTCCTGCCGGTCGACACCATCGTCAGGATCCGCACCAAGGAGCGCGGGGAGGCCGCGCTGTAGCGCGACCGCAGGCGGAGGCGGCGGGCCCCGACCGAGGAGTGTTCACCCTGGAATCAGGGGTAGTTCACCCGTGCAGGTCGGGGCCCTGTCCGTTCGGCCGGGGCACTGTTCGCCGTCTTGACCAAGACACGCTACTCTCGGCGCTCATGCCGGGCTGCTGGCGCGGACACAGCTATATCCCGGCGGGCTTTAAGCTTTCGGCTAGAGGTCCACAGGCTCCATACGCGAAGGTGTCACCCTTTATGGACAAGCTGGTACAGCACTCTTCCCACGACGCGTCCGACGACGACGGCGCGCCGACGGCACTCCCCGAGTACACCGAGCGACTGGCGACCCTCGAAGGTTCCGGCATCAAGCGGTTGCTGCCCACCCAGGCGCCCTATCGGTGGAACATCCGGCGGCTGGGTCTCGGACGGGTGCTGGACGTGGGGTGCGGCCTCGGGCGCAATCTGCAGAACTGCTCGCCGGACAGCGTGGGCGTGGACCACAACGAGCACTCGGTGGCGACCGCCCGGGCCCGCGGACTCAACGCCTACACCCCCGAGGAGTTCAACGCCTCGGAGGACGGCGAACCCGGGCGCTTCGACAGCCTGCTCTGCGCCCATGTGCTGGAGCACCTGGACCAGGACGTCGCCGAGGACCTGCTGACGACCTACCTGCCCTCGGTGCGGCCCGGCGGCAAGGTGGTGCTGATCACCCCGCAGGAGGCCGGCTACGCCAGCGACGCCACCCATGTGCGCTTCGTCGACCTGGACGGGCTGCGCGACCACGCCGAGACGGCCGGGGTCGAGGTGGTCCGGGCCTACTCCTTCCCGCTGCCGCGCGCGGCCGGACGGACCTTCAAGTACAACGAGTTCGTGATGGTGGGCAGGCTCCGTCCGTAACGGGAGCTGACACACCTTCCGGCGTCCCCGCCCGTACCGCCGCCGATGCCGCCGCCCACTCCGCCGTCCGGCCCTCCGCGGCTGAGGTGCGCCGCCCCGGACGGGTGCAGGATGGACTGATCACCCAGTGGCAGCGACAGACGACGAGGAGAGCCATGCGCCTCACCAAGATGTCCCACTCCTGCGTCCGGCTGGAGCGGGACGGCCGGACCCTGGTGCTCGACCCCGGTGTCTACTCCGAGGCCGAGGCCCTGGACGGCGCCGACGCCGTCCTGATCACCCATGAGCACTTCGACCACTTCGAGGAGTCCCGGCTCCGGGCCGCCGCCGAGGCCAACCCGGCGCTGGAGATCTGGACCAACGGCGCCGTGGCCGAGCAGCTGACCGGCCTGGGAGTGGGGCGGGTGCACCGGGTCGGGCACGGCGACGCCTTCACCGCGGCCGGCTTCGAGGTGGAGGTGCACGGCGAGTGGCACGCGCTGATCCACCCCGACATCCCACGGGTCGGCAACGTCGGTTTCGCCGTCGACGGCAAGGTGTTCCACCCCGGGGACGCGCTGACCGTACCCGATCGGCCCATTCCGACGCTGCTGCTGCCGGTGCACGCGCCCTGGTCCAAGACCGGCGAGGTCGCCGACTACGCCAGGGCGGTCGGCGCCGAGCGCGCCTTCGCCCTGCACGACGTGCTGCTGAGCCCGCTGGGGCTGGCCGGGGTGGAGCGCTTCATCGGGCTCCTGGTCGAGGACGCCGGCTACGAGCGGCTGGCGCCGGGCCAGGGTGTCGAACTGCACTGAACCGGGCCGGGCCCGGGCCCTACGCGGGGCAGGCCCGACGCGGGGCAGCCCGCGTCGGGCCAGGGCCGGGATCCCGACCTAGGCGGTCAGCAGCGGGCGCAGGAAGCCCGACTTCAGCCGGACCACCAGCGGCGGACCGTAGCGCCGGGCCGCCAGCACCACCGGTACCGCGACGACCGCTCCGACGACGAGGCCCACCAGCACGTCGTGCGGGTAGTGGGCGCCGACCCAGATCCGGGAGAAGCCCATCACCAGCGCGGCCAGCGTCGCGATGATCCCGAGCCTGCGGCTGATCAGCCAGATCGCGGCCGCCGCGGCCGCCGCGATGGCCGAGTGGTTGCTGGGGAAGGACCAGTCGCCGACCCCGGGGCAGGGCTGGACGGTCGCCGGGGAGGTGATCACCTGGCAGGGCCTGGCCTCGTCGAAGACGCTCTTGACGATGTCGTTGACGACGTACGCCAGGACCACCGCGACCGGGACGGCCAGCGCCATGGCCATCGCCACCGAGTCGCGCGAGCTGCGCGCCTGCCACCAGCACCAGACCATCATCAGCGCGAACAGGCCGAGGCCGTAGCTGGCGTACCAGGAGACCAGGTCGTCGAACCAGTGCGGGGCGTTGGCGGCCCGGGTGATGAACCAGTGGTAGAGGCTGCCGTCGATGGAGGCGCCGTCGAGCGCGGCGAGCTGTACGGGGGAGTGCTGGATCACTGAGCCGCCTTGGCGTCCCGGCGGCTGCGCAGCAGCTCCAGGGCGATCGGGATCAGCGAGACCACGACGATCAGGGCGATGATCGGCAGCAGGTACTTGTCGATGCTGGGGATGGTGTTGCCGAGGCCGTAGCCGGCCATGGTGACCCCGACGCTCCACAGCAGGCCGCCGACGACCTGCCACAGGGTGAAGGTGCGGACCGGCACGTTCAGTGCGCCGGCCATCGGGTTCAGCACGGTGCGGACCACCGGGATGAAGCGGGCCAGCACGATCGCCTTGGCATACCCGTACTTGGCCAGGATCTCCTCGGCCCGGACCGCGCCCCGCTGCAGGTGCTTGTTGCTGCTGCGGGCCAGCAGCGCCTTTCCGCCCTTGGCCCCGATCACATAGCCGACCTGGGCCCCGACCAGCGCGCCGACCACGGCGGCGACCAGGACCTCGGCCAGGTTGAGGTGGACGCCGTTCTTGCTGGTGGTGCAGAGCAGCCCGGCCGTGAACAGCAGCGAGTCGCCGGGCAGGAAGAAGCCGACCAGCAGTCCGGTCTCGGCGAACAGGACGACGGCGATGCCGATCGCCCCGAAGGAGGCGAGCAGCGAGTTCGCGTCCAGCGGGTTCACCGCCAGATTGATCAGGGCCGTCGGATCCGGGGCCATGGACGTCACACTCCTGCGATGGGGGACACTGTTCGAGTCCGGGCGCTATCGTCTACATGTGTGTAGACGTTCAGTGCCACTGTAGTGGATAGCCGCGGTAGGCCTGTGGGAGGCGGAAGTCCTTGACGATGATCGGACCGCAGCGTCGCCACCCCGGCGAGCTGGAGGCGAGCGTCCTCGCCGTGCTCTGGGCCGGGGAGCGGGCGCTGACGCCCGGCGACATTCAGCGTGCCATCGGTGGTGACCTCGCCCGGACCACGGTGAACACCATTCTCACCCGGCTCTTCGACAAGGGAGTGGTGGTCCGCACGCGTGTCGGGCGTGCCTTCGCCTACGCGCCGGCGCAGGAGGCACAGGACGCGCCCGGGCTCGCCGCCCGGCGGATGCGCTCCGAACTGGAGAAGGAGGCGGACCGCCCCACCGTGCTGGCCCGCTTCGTCTCCGGGCTGAGCGAGGACGACGAGCAGGTGCTGCGCGCCCTGCTCAGCCGGGAGGCGGGCCAGGACGGGCCGGAGGCCGGCCGGAACGGGTCGGGGCCGGTCGACGGGGGTGGTCGGTCGTGACCGTCAGCGTCTGGGCGCCGCTGCTGCTGCCGCTGCTGCTCGCGCCGCTGCTCGCGCTGCCCTCCATGGGGGCCCTGCCCGATCTGCTGCCGCCCAGGGCCGCCGCCTGGCTGCTCACCGCGACCGCGGCCGGGCTGTCCGCCGCGGGGGCCGCGGCGCTCGCCCTGCTGAGCGTGGCGGCGCTGCTGCACCTGCCGTTCGTCGCCGCGGTGGGCCACCTCGACCTGCCGGTCGCCCGGCATCTCGCCCCGGGGGCGGTGGTGCCGGTCGGCGCGGCCGCGGCGCTGGTGCTGGTCGTGCTGGCGGTGCGGGCGCTGCGGGTGCTGCGCCGGCACCGGGCGGAGCACGCCGAGGCCAGGTTGCTGGTCGCGCTCCACGCGGGCGCCGGGGCCGGTGACCTGATCGTGCTGCCGGACCGGCTGCCGGACGCCTATGCCCTGCCCGGCGGGCTGTTCCGGGGCGGGCGGGACCGGATCGTGGTCACCGCGGGCATGATCGAGGCGCTCCCCGCCGACGAGCGCGAGGTGCTGCTGGCGCACGAGCGGGCCCATCTGACCGGTCGTCACCACCGCTTCCTGCTGCTCGCCGACCTGGCCGTGGCGCTGCACCCGCTGCTGCGTCCGCTGCGCGACGGCGCCGCGTACAGCCTGGAGCGCTGGGCCGACGAGTCGGCCGCCGAGCGGGTCGCCGACCGGCGGCTGGTGGCCCGGGCGGTCGGCCGGGCGGCGCTGGCGGGGGCTGGCGCGGGTGCGCTGCGGATGGCGGCCGGACCGGTGCCGCGCCGGGTCGCCGCGATGCTGGAGTGCCGGGCCGCGCCGCGTCGGCGCCGGGCCTCGCTGCTGGCCGCCGCGGTGCTGGCCGGTGCGCTCGGGCTGTCGCTGGGCACCACCCTGGACGCGGCGAGCGATCTGCACGAGCAGGTCGAGGCGGCGCAGTCGGCGCCCTGGTGGCACGGGCCGCACGGCGCCCACGAGGCCGGCGACAGGGCAGCGGGCGGGACCCGGGACGGAGCGGTTCACGGGGCGGTCGACAAGGCGGTGGACGGGGCGGTGGACGGGGTCCGGGACGGCGCACGGTAGCCGCGCGCCCCGGTGGGCGAAGATGGGCGCATGTCCTTCACCACGCTGACGTTCGAGCTCACCACCGGCAGCCGCGAGGCCGCGGTGGACATCACCGACCGCTGCGACGAGTTCCTGCGCGAGGCGGCCGCGGGCCGCGACGGCCTGCTCAATGTCTTCGTCCCGCACGCCACCGCGGGCGTCGCCGTGATCGAGACCGGCGCCGGGAGCGACCACGACCTGCTGGCCGCGCTGCGCGAGCTGCTGCCCGCCGACGACCGCTGGCGGCACCGCCACGGCAGCCCCGGGCACGGCCGGGACCACGTGCTGCCGGGGCTGGTCGCCCCGCACGCCACCCTGCCGGTGGTCGACGGGCGGATCGCGCTCGGCACCTGGCAGTCGGTGGTGCTCGTCGACACCAACGGCGACAACCCCCGGCGCACCGTCCGGCTGTCCTTCATGGGCTGATGGGGCGGGTGGCTACACGAGTGACCAAATGGGTGACGACACGTCAGAATTTCATGGCATGGACACTATGGAAACGGGTTACCCGTCGGTATAAATGTGCGTGACGCACGTCACCCCGTGTGCCACCCATCTGCCGTGGAGGCCCCATGCGCTCACCCAGCGCACGCTCGCTCCGCACCGCGACCCTGACCCTCCTCACCACCCTCGGCCTGGCCGGCGCCGGGCTGGCCGCCGCGCCGGCCCACGCGTCCGAGCCCGGCTACGTCGCCCTGGGGGACTCGTACTCCAGCGGCGTCGGCGCCGGCAGCTACATCAGCTCCAGCGGCGACTGCGAGCGCAGCACCAAGTCCTACCCCTACCTGTGGCAGGCCGCCCACAGCCCGTCCTCGTTCTCCTTCGTGGCCTGCTCCGGCGCGACCACGGCGGACGTGCTGAGCAGCCAGCTCTCCACGCTCAGCAGCTCGACCGGACTGGTCAGCATCAGCATCGGCGGCAACGACGCCGGCTTCTCCAGCACCATGGAGACCTGCGTGCTGGACGGGACCAGCTCCTGCCTGTCCGCCGTGTCCACCGCCGAGACCTACATCAACGGGCCGCTCGCCGCCAAGCTCGACGCCACCTACGCGGCGATCAGCGCGCACGCGCCCAACGCCCATGTGGTGGTGCTGGACTACCCGCACCTCTACCAGGTCCCCGGGACCTGCCTGTTCGGCATCAGCGACACCTCCCGCAACGCCATCAACGGCGCGGCCGACGAGCTGGACAGCGTGATCGCCAAGCGCGCCGCCAACGCCGGCTTCACCTTCGTGGACGTCCGCGGGGCCTTCACCGGCCACGAGATCTGCTCCAGCGACTCCTGGCTGCACAGCACCACCCTGCCGATCGACGAGTCCTACCACCCGACCGCAGCCGGCCAGTCCGGCGGCTACCTCCCCGGCTTCACCTCCGCCGCGGGCTGATCCGTCGGACCATGGTCGTCATGAACGACGACCGCACCAACGACGACCGCACCAACGAGGACCCTAAGGGTCCGTCCTTCGTCCACCACGTCGAGCTGTGGGTGGACGACCTCGCCGCAGCCGAGCGCCAGTGGGGCCCTGTCCTGCTGGCACTCGGCTGCGCGCCGTTCCAGCACTGGGAGCACGGCCGCAGCTGGCGGGGCGGTGACGGCAGCTACCTGGTCATCGAGCAGTCGCCCGCGCTGCGCGCCGGCGGGCACGACCGCATGCGCGCCGGCATCAACCACCTGGCGCTGCGCGGCGAGCGCGGGCCGGTGCTGGCGGCGGCGCTGGCCGAGGGCTGGACGCAGCGGGTCGACACCGGGCGGGCCGTGCACCTGGTGGACGGGCAGGGGTTCGAGGTCGAGGTGGTGTACCGGGAGGAGGATCAGGCCGGGGAGGAGGCGTAGAGGGCGTCGATGTCGTCGGAGTAGGTCTTGGCGACGGCGCGGCGGCGGATCTTCAGGGACGGTGTCAGCAGCCCGCGGTCCTCGGTGAACTCGCCGGGGAGGACCCGGTAGGCGCGGATGGACTCGGCACGGGAGACGGCGGTGTTGGCCATGGCCACGCTGCGCTGCAGTTCGGCCTGGAGGTCCGGGTCGTGCCGGGCCGCGGTCGCCGGGGACTGGTCCGGCTTGCCGCGCTGCCGCTGCCAGCGCAGCAGCGCCTCGGCGTCCAGCACCAGCAGCGCGCCGATGTAGGGGCGGTTGTCGCCGACCAGCATGCAGTGCGCCACCAGGGGGTGGGACCGCACCCGGTCCTCCAGCACGGTGGGGGCGACGCTCTTGCCGCTGCTGGTGACGATGATCTCCTTCTTGCGGCCGGTGATGGTGAGGTAGCCGTCCTCGTCCAGATGGCCCAGGTCCCCGGTGGCGAGCCAGCCCTGACGCAGGGTCAGTCCGCTGGCCTCCGGGTCGTCCAGGTATCCCTGGAACACCTGGCCGCCGCTGATCCACACCTCGCCGTCCTCGGCGATCCGCACCGTGGTGCCCGGGACGGGGTGCCCGACCGTGCCGAAGCGCGGCTTGTCCGGCGGGTTGGCGGTGGCCGCCGCGGTGCACTCGGTGAGGCCGTAGCCCTCGTAGACGGTGATCCCCGCGCCGGCGAAGAACAGTCCCAGCTCCCGGTTCATCGCCGAGCCGCCGGACATGGCGTGCCGCACCCGGCCGCCCAGCACGGCCCGCACCTTGCTGTAGACCAGCCGGTCGTAGACCTGGTGCTGCACCCGCTGGGCCGCGCTCGGTCCTGGGCCGTCGCCGAAGGCGTGCCGCTCCACCGCCGCGGCGTAGCGCACCGCGGCGTCCACGGCCTTCTCGAACGGTGCGAGCTTCCCGGCCTCCTCCGCCGCCTCGCGGGCCCGCTGCATCAGCTTCTCGAAGATGTACGGCACGGCGAGGACGAAGGTCGGCCGGGCCGACTCCAGCGCCGGCATCAGGTCGGCCGGTGCCAGGCTGGGTTCGTGCGACAGCTGCACCCCCGCGCGCAGCGCCGCGACCTGCACCATCCGGCCGAAGACATGGGCCAGCGGCAGGAACAGCACGGTGGCCGGCTGCTCGCTGGCCTTGTTCTGGAAGACGTCGTGGTACCGGGCCACGATGTTGTCGGTCTCGGCCGCGAAGTTGGCGTGGGTCAGCACGCAGCCCTTGGGCCGTCCGGTGGTCCCGGAGGTGTAGATGACGGTCGCGGTGGACTCCGGGGTGACCGCCTGCCGGTGCCGGTCCAGCAGGTCGTCGGGGACGCTGCGGCCGGCCAGGGCCAGCGCCCGCAGCGCCCCGGCGTCCAACTGCCAGATGCTGCGCAGCTCCGGCAGGCCCTCGACCACCGAGCCCACCGTCATCGCGTGGTCCTCGTGCTCGACGACGCAGGCCACCGCCTTGGAGTCGGCGAGGATCCAGCGCACCTGCTCGGCGGAGGAGGTGGGGTAGACCGGGACCGGCTGGGCGCCGATGGTCCACAGCGCGTAGTCCAGCACCGTCCACTCGTACCGGGTCCTGGACATCAGGGCGACCCGGTCGCCGAAGCGGACGCCCTGGTGCAGCAGGCCCTTGGCGATGGCCACGACCTCGTCGCGGAACTCGGCGGCGGTGACGGTCTGCCAGCCGCCGTCCTCGGTGCGCCGGGAGAGGGCGGCCAGACCGGGGTCCGCGACGGCGGTCGCGAAGACGGACTCGGCGAGGCCGCCGTGGGTCGGCGGTTCCGTGAGGGCGGGAACCGAGAACTCGCGCACACTTGCTCTCTCCGTCGGCGGCGCCGTTTCTGCGCCGGTCTGTGCCGGAAAGTTACCCGAAGGTAAAACCTCTGGCCAGGGGTCCGCAGTCGATCTCCACCGATCCCCACCGATCTCCACGTGATGTGCACGCGTGGATCGGGTCAGGTCGTGCACACCCGTTGACGGGGCGTCGGGGCCGGACATAACTTACCAGTCAGTAAGTTCAGCTCTCCCCTCATCGGAGGCCGTTCATGTCCGCCGTCCCAGGCGTCCCAGGCGTCCCGGCCGTTCCCGCCGCCACTTCTACCACCGCTCTGCGCACGGTGACCACCGCGGACGGGGCCTCGCTCGCGGTCCGGACCGACGGCCCCGAGGACGCCCCGGTCACCCTGGTGCTGGCCCACGGCTGGACCCTGGACGCCGGCGCCTGGGAGCGGCACGCCCAGGAACTGTCGGCCAACGGGACGGTACGGGTGGTCCGCTACGACCAGCGCGGCCACGGCGGCTCCACCGGCGGCAGCGCCCGGCCCTGGAGCATCGACCTGCTCGGCGAGGACCTGGACCGGGTGATAGCGGAGACCGCGCCGAGCGGTCCGCTGGTGCTCGGCGGCCACTCCATGGGCGGGATGACGGTGATGGCGCTGGCCGCGGCCCGTCCCGAACTCTTCGCCGAGCGGGTGGCCGGGGTGCTGCTGACCAGTACCTCCGCCGGGCAGCTGGACCCGCGGGGCCGCCGCGGTGCGCCGCTGCGGCTGCGGGCGCTGGGCCACGTCGAGTCCGCCTTCTTCGGCTACTGCTCGCGCACCGCCGAGCGCTCCGAGCGGATCCGCACCCGGCTGCCCGGCCCGGACGGGCGGCTCAACCCGTACCTGGTCAAGCGCTACCTCTACGGCCCCAGGGCGGCCCGCGAGGCCGTGGTCGCCGGGGCGCGCATGATCCACGCCTGTCCGATGGCCGCGGTCGCCGACTGGTTCCCGGCGCTGATGCTCCATGACAAGGCGGGCGCGCTGGGCGCGTTGCGGGGGACGCCGGTGGAGATCGTGGTCGGCTCGCTGGACCGGCTCACCCCGGTCGCGCACAGCCGTCGGCTGCTGGAGGAACTGCCGGAGGCGCGGCTGGAGATCGAGCCGGGCTGCGGCCACATGCTGCTGATGGAGCGGCCCGAGGCGGTCATCGGCCCGCTGCGGAGGCTCTGCGCCGGGGCGCTCGCGCACTGACCGGGCCCGGACAGCGGGCCGTTGCCGCGGGCCGGACGCGGGCCGGAGAACGCGACCGTGGGCCGGGAAAGCCGTAAGTGAGCGAAGCTCGAACTGACGCGCCCACTGGTAGTAGGCTCTCGCCGACACAGCGCCATCCCTGCCACCACCGTCCCTCATCCATGCCGTCCAGTCGCGTCCGCCTCCGCGTGCACCTCCTGCGGTCGGTCCGGAGGAGTCCATGCGCATTCGCAGCAGGTCGATCCGCGCGAAGATCGTCGCGCTGCTCCTGGTCCCGCTGGTCTCGCTGACCGGCGTCTGGACCTGGACCACGGCCACCAGCGTCGACCAGGTATGGGGCCTGGTCCAGGTGAGTTCGGACTACCGCTGGTTCGGCACACCCGCCGACGACCTCTCCCGCGCGCTGCAGGACGAGCGCAGGGCGGCGGTCGCCTATGTCGCCGCGGCCGCCGGCAAGGGCGACCGCGCCGCGCTGCAGAAGGCGGAGGCGGCCACCGACCAGCAGGTCGCGGTGTTCCAGGAGCACGCCACCGACGGCGGGCGGCTCGACGATCTGACCGGTGCTCAGAAGCTGGCGCTGCAGGGAATCCAGGCACAGATCGGCGGCCTGACGATGGAGCGCGCCCAGGTCTCCGGGCACAAGGAGGACTGGGACGAGACCTTCACCTGGTACACCGGCGCCCAGGACCCCTTCTTCAACCTGCGGCTGGCGATGAGCAACTTCCAGGCCGGAGACCTGACCCGGGAGGCCGGGAACCTGATCGAGCTGGTGCGTGCCCGCGAGTACCTCTCGGAGGAGGACGCGCTGATGTACGGCGCCCGGGCGACCGGCTTCTTCAGCTCCGGCGAGTACCAGCAGTTCCTCACCGTCAGCGATGGCGAACGGCTGCTGTTCCAGGTGCACGTACCGCAGTTGCCGGACCAGGAGCAGACGCTCTTCCAGGACTTCACCACCGGTGAGATCTACACCCGGGTGAACAGCCTGGAGGCCGCGGTGAGCACGCTGGACGCCCAGCAGGCGCCCAAGCTGATCGACGGCGCCGCCTGGGTGGCCAGCTACGGCACGGCGCTCAGCCAGCTGTCCCAGCTGGACACCCAGTCGGCCACCCTGGCCGGCAACCGGGCCAGGTCGTACGCCATGGGCGTGATCTGGCGCGCCGTCGCGGTCGGCCTGATCGGACTGCTCGCGGTGGTGCTGACGCTGGTGCTGTCGCTGCGGATCGGCCGCGGCCTGGTCCGCGAACTGGTCGGGCTCCGGGACGACGCCTTCGACCTGGCCGGGGTCCGGCTGCCCGAGGTGATGCGCAGACTGCGCGGCGGCGAACGGGTCGACCTCGCCGCCGAGGTGCCCCAGGTGACCGTGCGGCCCAGCGGCAACGACGAGATCGCCCAGGTCGGCCGGGCCTTCAACGCGGTGCAGCGGGCGGCCGTCGAGGCCGCGGTCGAGCAGGCCGACCTGCGCCGCGGCGTCGCCGCGGTCTTCGTCAACCTGGCCCGGCGCAGCCAGGCCCTGCTGCACCGTCAGCTCACCCTGCTGGACGAGATGGAGCGCCGCGCCGACGACCCGGACGAGCTGGAGGACCTGTTCCGGCTCGACCACCTCACCACCCGGATGCGCCGCCACGCCGAGGGCCTGATCATCCTCTCCGGGTCGGCGCCCGGCCGCAACTGGCGCCGCCCGGTGCGGATCCTGGACGTGGTGCGGGCCGCGGTGGGCGAGGTCGAGGACTACGCCAGGGTGCGGGTGCACCGGATGCCGCAGGTCGCCGTGGTCGGCGGGGCGGTGTCCGACATCGTGCACATGATCGCTGAACTGGTCGAGAACGCCGCGGTGTTCTCCCCGCCGCACACCCAGGTCAGGGTCCAGGGCGAGGAGGTCGCCAACGGCTTCGTCCTGGAGATCGACGACCGCGGTCTCGGCATGGGCGAGGAGGCGATGGCGGCGGCCAACGAGCGGCTCGCCACCGGCGGCGACTTCGACCTCAGCGACACCGACCGGCTCGGACTGTTCGTCATCAGCAGGCTGAGTGCCCGTCACGGGGTGAAGGTGTCGCTGCGGCGGTCCCCGTACGGGGGGACGACCGCGGTGGTGCTGCTGCCGCGTGAGCTGATCACCGAGGTGCCCTCGCGGGGCGGCGACGCCCCGGTGGAGGAGTCCGAGGCGACGGCCGAACACCCTTTGCCGGCCAACCAGTTGCAGACCGCCTCGCTGCAGGTGACCCGGTCGCGGACGCGCCGGGAGCTGCCGACGGGCACCGGCGGCGGCACCGGGGCGGGCGAGGACGGGCGGCCCGGCGGGGCCGGGACGCCGGGGGAGCCCGGACCGCAGCGCAGGAGGAGCGGGCCCCGGCACGCGGCGCCGTTCCCGGCCGCGGTCCCGGAGGTCCTGGAGGTCTCGGGGGAGGAGCAGGGCCTGGCGGCCCTGCCCAAGCGGCGTCCGGTGTCCAGCCGTGCCGACTCCTACCTGGCGGCGCGGGACGCGTCGCTGCGGGAGGCGCCGGTGCGCGAGGTGCCTGTGCGCGAGGCATCCGTGCGCGAGGCGCCGGTGTCCGATCCGGCGCCGCTGCTGCCGCGCCGGGTGCGGCAGGCCAGCCTGGCCCCGCAACTGCGGGTCGCCGCCCAGGAGTCCGGTGCGGAGCACGCCGAGCACACCGATCCGGGCGGGCCGGCGCAGCCCGCGGTGCGCGAGCGTTCCCCCGAGGAGGTACGGGCCACCTTCTCCTCGTTCCAGCGCGGCCTCAGCCGGGGCCGCGGTCGGGTCGGCGCCGAACAGGGCCAGGCGCTCCCAGCCGACGATCCGCACGCCGCCCGCGCGGACGCAGCCCCCGAACCCTCAGCGGAAGGACCCTCCCGATGACCGTACCGACCACGAACTCCGGCGACCTCAACTGGTTGCTCGACGATCTGGTGCGCCGTGTCCCCGAGGTCCGGCACGCGGTCGTGCTGTCCAGCGACGGTCTGGCCACCGGGGCCTCCTCGGGGCTGACCCGCGAGGACGCCGAGCACCTGGCCGCCGTCGCCTCCGGGTTCCACAGCCTGGCCAAGGGCGCCAGCAGACACTTCAAGGCCGGCGGCGTCAGACAGACCATGATCGAGCTGGACCACGCCTTCCTCTTCGTCACCGCCGCCGGGGACGGCAGCTGCATGGCGGTTCTCAGCGAGGCCGAGGCCGATGTCGGCCTGGTCGCCTACGAGATGGCGCTGCTGGTCAAACGGGTCGGCGAGCACCTCGGCAGCGAGCCCCGGGCGGGCCTGCCCACGGGGCGGTGAGTGGCATCGTGCGGAATACGGGGGGCCCTGGCGGACGGGGCAGGAGGGCCTGGGGCGACAGCTCCTGGGAGAACGACGGAGTACCGGAGGAGGAGGGTGCCGAACAGGACGGCGCTCCCCATCAGGACGGCGGCGGTGAGGACGGCAGGCACGAGGGCGGCAGGCACGAGGACGACGGCTCGCTGCGGGACGGCCAGCCGGCCGAGGAGGACTGGGACGACGACGCCGAACTGTCGCAGCTGGTCCGCCCGTACACGCTGACCCGGGGCCGGACCCGGCACGCCGAGGGCGCCGCGTTCGACGTGATCGCCCAGGTGGTCGCCGCGGACCGGGACGGCCTTGCCGACCCGGACGGGGCGGAGGGCGCGGACGACCCGGAGCACCAGCAGATCCTGGAGCTGGTCCGGTCCGCTCCGCTGTCGGTGGCGGAGATCGCCGCGGAGACCGATCTGCCGCTGGGCGTGGCCCGGATCCTGCTGGGAGACCTGCTGGACGCGGAACTGATCCGGGTGAGCCGGCCGGTGCCTGCGGCGTTGTTGCCGGATGTGAGTGTGCTCCGCGAGGTCATTCAGGGGCTGCGGGCGTTGTAGCGGGTTCTGACGGATCGTCGGGTGCGGGCCGTAGCTGGCTCGTCGCGCAGTTCCCCGCGCCCCTGGGGGCTGCAACTCATCCACGGTGGGTAAGTTGCACCTACCCAGGGGCGCGGGGAACTGCGCGACAAGCCACCCCCTACGGCCGCCCGTGCACCTCAAGGAAGGTCCGCACAGCGGATTCCAGTGCGCCCTCGATCCACGCGGGCTTCAGACTGGTGTGCTCGCCCGCGAAATGCACCCGTCCCTCGACCGTGCGCCCCGCCGCATGCAGCTCGTGCAGCTGGCCGGGGGTGAAGACGACCGCCTCGCCCAGCGCGTAGCGGGCCCGGGCCCAGGACTGGGTCGCGCCGGTACCGGTGAACTCCCGCCGCACCACCGGGCCGAACAGCGCCTCCAGGTCGTTCAGCGCGAACGCGTACCGCTCGCCGTCGGTCAGTGAGTCCCACCGCATCGCGTCGTCCGACCAGGTGTACGCGGCCAGGACCACGCCGCCCTTGGAGCCGTCGGGTGCGTGCGAGGGGAAGTAGCTGAAGCGGCTGGGGCTGTCGGAGACGCACCCGCCGCCGGTGAAGCCGCCGGCCCCCTGCTCCCAGAAGCGGGTCCTGAACTCCAGCAGCACCTTGGTCGCCGAGTCGTAGTGCAGCTCGTTGACCGCGCGCCGCTTGGGGTAGGACATCAGCGGTTCGACCTGGCAGAAGCGCAGGGCGCTGAAGGGGATGGTGACGATCGCGTAGTCACCCTCGAAGGTCTCGGTCGGGGCCACCGGCCGGCCGGTGAAGCCGGACTCGGACCCGGTCTCGGCGGTGGTCTCCACCCGTACCCCGCCGGCGGTCTGGACCAGCCGGGTCATCCGGCGACCCATCCGCAGGTCGTTGCGCAGCGGCTCGGCCAGCGCGTCGGTGAGGGTGGCGGTGCCGCCGGTGAGCTCCCAGTAGCGGCCGGTGGGGGAGATGGCGGCGTGGTCCATCAGGGTGGGGATCAGCGAGTAGTGCAGCCGCGAGGTGAGGTTCTCCAGGGTGCCCGCGGCCTGGATCTGGTCCAGGGACCAGCCGGCCTCCTCCACCAGGAAGCGGTGGGTGGAGTAGCCGTCGTACTTCTGCAGCAGCTTGGACCAGCCGTCGATCTGGTCGGCGATCGGGCCGCCGGGGACGGTCACCGGCGCCAGCACCTGGTTCACCGCGGCGGTGGTGGTCTGCGTGCTGTCCACGCCGAAGGTGGCGTTCACCGCGGCCGGGGCGCTCGCGTAGCGGGACCGAGTGGTCGTGCTGCCGTTGACCCGGATCAGGGTGCGGTTGGTGGCCGCCGGAGCGGTGAAGCCGGGTGCGTCCGGACCGTTGCGCCACTGCATGCCGGTGAAGGACTGGTACACCACCGGCGGTGTGCTGCCGGTGGGCTCGGCGCCGGGGGCGACGTCGGCGTTGTAGAACAGCCGCCGCTTCAGCTTGAGTTGGTCGGCCAGGGCGAGGACCAGCGGATGGAAGTCGGGCAGTCGCATGGCCCCGGCCTCGGCGTGCAGGGCGGGGTCGGTGAAGACGCCGCGGAAGGTCTTGACCCGGCCGCCCACCCGGTTGCCGTTGGCCTCGATCACCACCACCTCGTGCCCGGCCCGCTTCAGCAGCCCGGCGACCGTCAGCCCGGCCACTCCGGCGCCGACCACCAGCACCTTCTTGCGCGGGGAACGGGGCGGCAGCTGCCCGTCGATGAGGATCTTCAGGTACTCCAGCTTGAGGTCCTCCCCGTTGTCGCCGACCAGCAGCATCTTGCGGGCCAGGTCCCGGCTGACCTCGGGGTCGGCCCCGCCCGGATATGACGCCGGGTCAGTTCCCGTCTCCGGCCGGGACGGGGCCGGTGCGAAGCCGGTCGCGCCGAAGAGCGCGGCGGCCGCTCCGGTGCCCAGGACGGTCCTGCGTCCCATCGTGGTACGGGCGTTGGGGACGGGGGTGGGGCCGGTTCGGCGGAGGAAAGCTGGCATGGGGACTCCTGGGGTGCTGAACTGCCGGTCAGGGGCCGTGGGATGGCCCCGGGTCCAGTCTCTGCACGGTTCGGCCGCGAACGGCCGATTCACTCGTTCGGCGTCGAGTCCTCCGGCGGTGTCGCCACCACCCCTGCTGAATCAGATGTTTGAGAGGTATTCATCCTCATGGGTGGGTTTGCCGGATCTGCCCCATGCAGCGCAGCGCCGTCGGGCAATCCTTGCGCATGGCTCCGTCCCACCACCATCACCGGCAGTGCACCGTCCCGCCACCACCACCCGTGCCCGCGCCGCCGAAGCCGCCCGTCGGCGGTGCGCCGCCGACGTCGTTCCCCAGCTTCCCGTCCTTCCCGCCGTTCCCGCACTGCAGCACGCCGCCCGCGCCGCGTCCGACGCCGACGCCGCACCCGCACCCGACGCCGCATCCCACGCCGCGCCCGGTGCACCATCCGGCGCCGGTCGTGGTGGTGCACCACCACCCGGCACCGAAGCCGACGCCGCGTCCGACCCCGCCGCCGCACCCGCTCGCTGTGCTGCCCACCCCCACGCCGCACGCCCAGGTGCACACCACCACCGCGCCGCCGCGCATCATCACCGACACCGCGGCCCCGGCCACCAACGGGTCCCCGGAGGCGGCGTTCATCCTGGTCGCGGTGACCCTTCCGGCGCTGATCGCGGCCGGTGCCAGCTTCATCAACCACGCTGTCGGGAGGCACCGTTGATCCTCGGTTTCATTCTCTTCGTCCTGCTCGGCACGCTCGCGGCGGTCGGGGTGCTGGCGGCCTTCGGCCGCACCGCGCGGTCCAGGGAGGGGACCTTCTCAGGCGGCGCGCTCAGCTTCCTGGGCTCGGCCTCTCTGTCCTCGTTCATCCTGGTGGCCGCCTTTCTGATCGCCGGCTCCTGGTCCAACATCAACACCGCCCGCGGGCACACCTTCGACGAGTCCCGGGCCCTCAACGCCGCCTACACCGACGCCGACACGACCACCCGCCCGCTGCTGACCAGGTACGTCACCTCGGTCATCGACGGCGAGTGGGCCACCATGTCGCACGGCGACGCCGATCCGGCCACCTGGAGCGACCTGGACGCGGTGCGGGCCCACGTCGAGGCGCTGCCGGCCACCAACCCCAGCAGGGCCCAGGAGTTGACCGACCTGGCCAGCGTCTACACCACCCGTCAGATCCGGTTGGCCGACACCCAGGCCTCGCTGCCGGCCCCGCTCTACCCGGCGCTGATCGGCGCCGGACTGCTGGTGCTGCTGTACGCACCGATCGCCGGACTGACCTTCCACCTGCGCGAGTCGATCGCCCTGGGACTGGTCGGCGCGGTGGTCGGCTTCGGCATCTACCTGGTGCTGCACATGACCCACCCGTACACCGGCCCGGTCCATGTGACCCCGGTCGCCTACACCCAGAGCCTGGCCCGCTTCGCCCAACTGTCGGCGGGCTAGCAGGGATCCGAAACCGTCGCCGACCAGCGGTGCCGCCCCGCCTCCCCCGCTCCGCGCAATCCCGCTAGGATCTCGCGGGTGGACCCGATATCCCGCCGCAACGGCGCTGCCGCCGCCCCCGTGGCGCTCAAGATCCTTGTGGCCGGCGGGTTCGGGGTGGGCAAGACCACGCTGGTCGGCGCGGTCAGCGAGATCCGTCCGCTGCGCACCGAGGAGCAACTGAGCGAGGCCGGACGGCCGGTGGACCGGACCGAGGGCGTGGAGGCGAAGACCACCACCACCGTGGCGATGGACTTCGGCCGGATCGACATCCGCGAGGGCCTGGCCGTCTACCTGTTCGGCACCCCGGGCCAGGACCGCTTCTGGTTCGTCTGGGACGAGCTCGCGGTGGGCGCGCTGGGTGCGGTCGTGCTGGCCGACACCCGGCGGCTGGACGAGTGCTTCCCCTCGGTGGACTACTTCGAGCGGCGCGGCATCCCCTTCGTGGTGGCCGTCAACTGCTTCGAGGGCGCGCGCCCCTACCCGCTGGAGCAGGTGCGCGCGGCGCTCGACCTCGGCGCGGAGATCCCGCTGGTGCAGTGCGACGCCCGGGTGCGGGACTCGGCCAAGGCGGTGCTGGTCTCCGTCGTCGAACTCGCCCTGAGCGCCGCGAGCCCGGTGCCCGCTGTCCGTCCCGGCGAGTGAGGCGCCGCCGCCGGCGAGCGGCGGCACCGTCCCGGCTCACGGCTTCGCGGCGGATGCGCCCGCAGTCGGGATCACGGCGCTGGTGAGGGTCTGCGGGTCGTCGGTGAACACCCGCAGGTAGGTCGAGCCGCTGCCGCCCGACGGGTTGCCGCGGCGGATCAGCCGGTAGCTGCCGGAGCCCCCGGGGGCCAGCATCGACGGGCCGGACTCCACCCTCCAGTCGAAGCTGGTCCAGGCGCTGCTGCTGGAGGCGAACTGCGGGGTGAGCACCGCGTCCGAGGTGTTCGTCAGTCTGACGGTCAGTGCGGTGACGGCCGACGAGCCCTTGCCGGCGGCGGTCGTGGTCCGTACCGCGGAGATGTCCATCCTCAGCGGGACCGGCGAGGCGACCGCGACCGCCAGGCAGAGCAGCGCCGGGACGGCGAGCAGGGCGGGCAGCGCCACCCGGAGGCGGCGGTCGGCGAGCAGCCGGGGCCGCCACTGCCGGAGCCCCTGGTAGTCCTCCTGCGGGCAGCTGGCGAAGGCGATCAGCCACAGCGGGGCCAGCAGCACGAAGTAGGTCTCGGGGGAGCGCGGCGCCAACAGGAAGGCGGGCCAGGGGAGCAGGGCCAGGGCCGGGGCCAGCCGCCGGGGGTACACCAGCAGCGCGACCAGGGTCGCGGCCAGCAGCAGCGCGGCGGCGTAGGAGTACATCGCCAGGTTGCCGGAGCCGGAGGTCAGGTAGTAGCTGATGTCGATCGCGCCCAGCCCCTGCGGGGTGGCGTGCTGGGTGAGCACGCTGCCGATCCCGCTGACCCAGGCGCCGCCGTCCCGGATCATGAAGGGCAGGTTGACCAGCAGGAAGGTGCCGAGGGCGATGGCCGCCCAGCGTCCGGTCACCAGCAGCGCGCCGCGCCAGGGCAGTTCGCCACGCCGGGCCAGCAGGATCCCGAGGAGCAGGAACGGCGCCAGGAACCAGCCGAGCTGGTGGGCGGAGGCGGCGATGCCCAGGCACAGCGCGGAGAGCACGCCCCGCCGGCCCAGCACCCCGCCGGCCCCGGTACGGGTCCACCGGTGCACGGCGACGGCGAGGAAAGGCAGCGCCAGGAAGACCGGGTAGCCGTTCCTGACGTAGAAGAAGTACCAGCTCATGCCGAAGCAGACCAGGGTGGCGGCGGGGCGCAGCTGCACCGGCAGGGTCCGGAACATGAACAGCGCGGTCGCGCTCAGCGCGGCGAAGGCGAACAGGCCGAGCAGGGGCACCCAGGAGGGCAGAGAGCTGACGAAGGGCGCGGCCAGCAGGGCGCTGAGCGGCGGGTAGCTGAAGGTGTCCGCGAACCGGCCGTTCATCAGCGGGGTGGTGCCCACCCCGAACTGCTGGGCGAAGTGCGGCCAGTGCCGTCCGTAGACGTGGCCGCCGGCGGCCAGGGCCCGGGCCGCGAGGGTGACCAGCGGCCCCTCGTCGTCCTGGTACGGCCGCTGGCTGGAACCGACCGACCCCACGAAGATCGCGGCGAAGCGCAGGAAGCCGGCCAGCAGCACCGCCAGGTCCACCCGGACCAGCGCCCGCTGCCGGCGCACCGTCAGCGCCAGCACGGCCAGCAGCACCATCGACGCGTACAGCACCAGCAGCAGCACCAGCACCTTGTGGTTGGCGAGGGCGTGCGAACGGATCGCGTCGGCCATGCCCTGGAACAGGGAGAGCACGGCGAGCAGGCTCAGCGTCCGGTGCAGGTACGAGGGACGCTCCTGCCCGGACTCCGGGCGCTGGCGCAGGACCGTGAAGCGACGGCTGGTCAGAGCCGTGGAAGGAACGGACATACTGAGAGAAGGTCCCCAAGTTCGGTCAAATGACTCGGTCGTCGAGGCCAAGCTAGTGGACCGGGGTAAGACCCGGGGCGCGACTCGGGTGAACACCTGGTGCGAAAGTCACCGGTGCGCCGCTCGGTGCGCCCGGGCACGGCCGGCTGCGCCGGGGCCGGGTGCGGGCTTCGCCTCGCCCGGAACCAGTACCCTGGTGCTCCGCCCATCGGCGTAGTCCGGCCGGTGCCACGGGCCGGATTCCCCGGCCGCGCCGGACCGAACTCCCGGGGAGCCGGCGCCGTTCGGGGCGGTGAGCGGCCTGCGCCCGCGCGACCGCGGCCGTTCGTCCGTAAACCTGCTCGACAGGGCTCACAATTGTTCTTCACCGGACTGGCACATCTGGGAGTCTGTCCGGCAGAGGTGGGCGAGGGGAGGGGGAGACAGCCGTGGCCGGACTCGCCATGCAGCCGGACGCCCACGGCCGTCTTCCGCGTCCCCGGTTCCGCTGGCGGTACGGCCTCGGCCTGCTGCTGCTGCTCTGCAGCCTGCTGGCGCTGGTGGCGGTGGGTCAGTTCGCCGGCTGGATCGGCTCCGGGCGCGGGCGCGCCCAGGCCGAGGCCGCCGCGGACTACCGGGCGTCCACACTGCTGCTGGCACTCCGCGGGATACCCGCGGCCGGCTCCCCCGGGGCGGTGCCGGTGGGCGAGGCGGCGTACGCCGGCGCGGTGCGCCGGGTCGGCGGCCAACTGCTGGACGCCCGCTACGGTCCGGCCCCCGGCCAGGTCGCCCTGACCGTGCGGATCACCGGTACGTCCGTGCGCGGAGCGCTGAGCGGACACCGGACCACGACGGTGCGGCACTGCTACGCCTACAGCTGGACGGGTGCTCCGGCCGCGGCCGTGCGGAGTTCGACGGACTGCCCGCCGGTGGCGGCCGCGCTGTACCTGTCGGCCGGGAAGGCCGAGGTCCTGGCGGGCCGGCTGGCCCTGCTGTCCGGTACCGCGGCGGCGCGGCAGGCGGATCTGCCCGGTCTGCTGTCCGCCGCCAAGGCGCCGCCGAACACGGCATTTCAGCGGACGGAGGTCTCCGCGAGCCCGAAGAGCAGTACCGTCGTCACTGCTATCTCCGATCCCGAGGACGGCTGCGTCTTCGTCGAACTGAGCTCCGGGGTGCTGACCGCCTGGCCCGCTCCGCTGCTGGCGGCGTGCACGCCGGCTCGCGCGACCCAGGCCGTGCAGGTCGGCTGAGTCCGGGTCAGTTTTCTTGTCACCAGGTTGCAAGAAATAGTAAGCAGCTTGCGCATCATGACATACACTTGCGGGCATGACACGACGACTTGCTGAAGTGGCGAAGAAAGTCGGGGTCAGCGAGGCGACGGTCAGCCGCGTCCTCAATGACAAGCCCGGCGTCTCCGAGAACACCAGGACGGCGGTGCTGACCGCACTCGACGTGCTCGGGTACGAACGGCCGACGCAGCTCCGCGGGGAGCGCTCCCGGCTGGTCGGCCTGGTGCTGCCGGAGCTGCAGAACCCGATCTTCCCGGCCTTCGCCGAGGTGGTCGGCGGGGCGCTGGCCCAGCAGGGGTTCACCCCGGTGCTGTGCACCCAGACCGCCGGCGGGGTGTCCGAGGCCGACTACGTCGAACTGCTGCTGCAGCAGCACGTGTCCGGAGTGGTCTTCTTCGGCGGCCTCTACGCGCAGGCGGACTCCCCGCACGAGCACTACGAGCGGCTGGCCCAGCGCGGCCTGCCCACGGTGCTGCTCAACGCGGCCATAGACGGGCTCGGCTTCCCGCAGGTCTCCTGCGACGACGCGGTGGCGGTGGAGCAGGCGATGGGGCACCTGGTCTCGCTGGGCCACCGGAAGATCGGCCTGGTGCTGGCCACGCCGGACCACGTGCCCTCCCGGCGCAAGCTCGCCGCGGCCCGGATCGCCGCCGAGCGGGCCGGCGTGGAGCTGCCGGACGAGCACATCGAGCACGCGCTGTTCTCGCTGGAGGGCGGCCAGGTCGCGGCGGGACGGCTGGTGGCCCGCGGGGTCACCGGCATCATCTGCGCCAGCGACCCGATCGCGCTGGGCGCGGTGCGCGCGGTGCGCCGGGCCGGGCTCACCGTCCCCGGCGACGTCTCGGTCGTCGGCTACGACGACTCCTCCTTCATGACCTGCACCGACCCGCCGCTGACCACCATCAGGCAGCCGATCGAGGCGATGGGCAGGGCGGCGGTGGACCTGCTGGCCAGCGAGATCGCCGGGGCCAGGGTCACCCACGACGAGCTGCTCTTCGAGCCGGAGCTGGTGGTCCGCGGCTCCACCGGGCCGGTGGGCGGCCGGGGCTAGCGCGGCCGGATCCGCACGCAGCGCACTGTCAAGGGGTCGGACGGTAATCGTCCGACCCCTTTGTCATGCCCTCTCGTTACCATGTCGAAATCTTGCAATCTTTGGTCGACATATTGTGGTCATCTGCTTGCGATGGTTAAGTGTCCCGCATCACAGCGCAACGACACCCTGAATCGCCACCCAGAAGGGTCCTCACAATGACCAGTGAGCGACTGACCAGTCCTCGCACCCGTAGAACGGCCGCCCTGCTCCTCGCGGCAACTGTCGGACTCACCGCGGCCGCCTGTGGCAGCAGCACCAAGACTGCTTCCAACGGCGGTAGCGCCAGCGCGGGTTCGGGCGGCGGCAAGGTGACCATCAGCATCGACTGCGAGCCGCCGACCAGCCAGCCGGTTCCCCGTCAGCAGTGGGTCGACGACATCGCCGCGTTCGAGAAGCAGAACCCCAACGTCACGGTCAAGAGCATCGACACCTTCCCGTGCGAGACGCCGGCGCTGTTCACCGCCGCCCTCGCCGGGCACACCGAGCCGAACGTCTTCTACACCTACTTCACCGACAAGCAGCAGGTGCTGGACTCCGGCCAGGCCGCGGACATCACCCAGTACGTCAACACCACCAGCGTGCCCACCCTGAACGACATCCTCCCGTCCGTGCTGGACGGCCAGAAGTCGGACGGCAAGCTGTACGGCATCCCGCGGAGCAACTACTCCATGGGCATGATCATCAACCGCAACCTGTTCAAGCAGGCGGGCCTCAACCCGGACAAGCCGCCGACCACCTGGGCGGAGGTCGCCACCGACGCCGCGGCGATCCAGAAGCTGGGCGGCGGCATCAGCGGCTACGGCGACTACAGCGCCGGCAACAACGGCGGCTGGCACTTCGTCGCCGAGATGGACGCCCTCGGCGCCCCGGTCGTCAGCAGCGACGGCAAGACCGCCGCCTTCAACAACGCCCAGGGCCTCGCCGTCCTGCAGAACCTGCACGACCTGCGGTTCAAGGACAGCGCCATGGGCACCACCCAGCTGTTCAAGTGGGGCGACCTGCAGAAGCAGATGGCCACCGGCAAGCTCGGCATGTACATCGCGGCGCCGGACGACATCACGTATATGGTGCAGCAGCTGAACGCCAAGTACTCGGACTACGGCATGGGCCCGATCCCCGGCACCGACGGCCCCGCCAAGGGCACCCTGGCCGGCGGCGACGACTACATGTTCAACGTCAAGGACACCCCGGACCAGATCAAGGCCGGCGTCGCCCTGGTCAACTTCCTCAAGCTGACCATGGGTCAGGGCCAGTTCAACTACGCCCGGGCCAAGAGCACCAACCAGGCCGTCGGACTGCCCGAGCCGGAGTTCTACTCGGGTGCCTCGCTGCAGGCCGACAACACGCTCAAGGCCGCCAACGCGACCATGCCGGTGAACAACTACGCGCCGTTCATCCAGGCCGCGGTCCCCGGTGACCTGGAGCCCGGCAACGCCCAGGACATCTACAAGGTGCTGGACACCGCCATGGCGTCCACGCTGACCAACCCCAACGCCAACCTCCAGCAGCTGCTGAAGACCGCGGAGACCCAGGTCAACCAGGTCCTCGCGAACAAGTAGCCGGCAACCGATCCGAACGTCGGAGTGGGGCGGCCGCCAACCGGGCCGCCCCGCCACCGTCGTCCCCGTCCAGGCATTGTCAGGAGCCCCGATGGCGGCAATCGAGGTACTGGTGAGCACCACCGAACCGGGGCCCACCCCCCGGCGCACACCGCGCAGGCAGGGCGACTTCGTCCGGGAGCTGCGGCGCAACGTCAGCGCCTACGGCTTCCTGATCGGAGCGCTGCTCTGCTTCGGCCTCTTCTCCTGGTACCCCATGGTCCGGGAGTTCATCATGAGCTTCCAGAAGCAGAAGCTCGGCCGTACCCAGTGGGTCGGCATGCACAACTTCAACCAGATCTGGAACGACCCCAGCTTCGGCCAGGCCTGGCGGAACACGCTCTACTTCACCCTGCTCGCCCTGCTGCTCGGCTACGTGGTGCCGTTCTTCGTCGCCATCGTGCTCAACGAGTTCCGGCACGCCCGCGCCTACCTGCGGGTCGTGGTCTACCTGCCGGTGATGCTGCCCCCGGTCGCCTCACTGGTGCTGTTCCAGTACTTCTACAACCCCGAGTACGGCCTGTTCGACCACATCCTGCACGCGGTCGGGCTGCCCACGCTGCAGTGGCTGCAGTCGCCGAACACCTCCATGATCGCCGTGGTGATCGCCTCCACCTGGATGAACATGGGCGGCGCCACCCTGATCTACCTCGCCGCCCTGCAGGGCATCCCCGGTGAGCTCTACGAGGCGGCGGAGATCGACGGGGCCGGCATCCTGCGCCGCATCTGGCATGTGACGATCCCTCAGACCAGGCTGATCCTCAGCATGCTGCTGATGCTGCAGATCGTGGCCACCATGCAGGTCTTCGTCGAGCCCTTCGTGCTCACCAACGGCGGACAGGGGGTCGACAACTCCACCACCACCATCGTCTACCTCGTCTACCAGTACGCCTTCAACTTCAGCAACTACGGCGCCGCGTCCGCCCTGGGGCTGCTGCTCCTGCTGGTGCTCATCGTGTTCGCCCTCATCTACCGGTGGGTCAGCCGCCGAGCGGAGCAGTGAGGTCAGCCATGGCAGTCGCAGTCGACACGTCCACCCGAACCCTGGTCTCCCGGGTCCAGCTGAACCGCCCGCGCGGTCGGATCGTCTACTGGTCCGTGCTGGTGCTGACCCTGGTGGTGTTCACCCTGGTCTTCATCGGACCGCTCTACATGATGGTCACCGGCGGCCTGAAGACCACCGCCGAGGCGATCCAGAGTCCGCCCACGCTGTACCCGCACAAGATCACCCCCGGCACCTACAGCACCGCCTGGACCCAGCTCAACCTGGCCAAACTGCTGACGAACACGCTGATCTACGCCTTCGGAGCGCTGCTCCTCCAGCTGGTCTTCGACATCAGCGCGGCCTACGCCTTCTCCAAACTGCGCCCGGTCCTCGGCAACCTCGTGCTGGGTGCGATGCTGGCCACCCTGATGATCCCGGCCATGGTGCTGATCGTGCCGCAGTACCTGACCGCGATCGACGTGCCGATCCTGCACGTCAACCTGCTCAACACGCCCTGGGCGATCTGGCTGCCCTCGGTGGCCAACGCCTTCAACATCTTCCTACTGAAACGATTCTTCGACTCGATCCCGCAGGAGCTGCTGGACGCGGCCTCGATCGACGGAGCCGGATCGATCCGGATCCTTTGGTCGATCGTGCTGCCGATGTCCAGGCCGATCATCTCGGTGGTGTCGATCTTCGCCCTGGTCGCGGTCTGGAAGGACTTCCTCTGGCCGCTGCTGGCGGAGCCCTCCCCGACCAAGCAGACCCTGAACGCCGGCATCTACTCGCTCTCCCAGGGCGTCCCCGAGAACGTGCTCATCGCGGCCTCGGCCATCTCGGCGGTGCCGACGATCCTGTTCTTCCTGTTCTTCCAGCGCAACATCATGGCCGGCCTGACCGCGGGCAGCCTCAAGGGCTGACACCCCGACAGACTGCCGCGGACACCCTCCCGCAGTGCCGCGCCCCGTCCCGTGATTGGTCCTGCCCGGGACCGGTCCCTCCCCGGACCGGTCCCAGGCGGACCAGCCTCGTCCCCGACAGATGGAGACCCCTACCGTGCACGAGCCCCAGTGGTGGCGCGGCGCCGCGATCTACCAGGTGTACGTACGCAGTTTCGCCGACGCGGGCGGCGACGGAGTCGGCGATCTCGCCGGCGTACGCTCCCGGCTCCCCTACCTCTCCGACCTCGGTGTCGACGCACTCTGGTTCACCCCCTGGTACGCCTCGCCGCTCGCGGACGGCGGCTACGACGTCGCCGACTACCGTGAGATCGACCCGGCCTTCGGCACCCTCGCGGAGGCCGAGAAGCTCATCGCGGAGGCGCTCGACCTGGGCATCCGCACCATCGTCGACATCGTCCCCAACCACGTGTCGGACCAGCACGTCTGGTTCCAGCAGGCACTGGCCGCCCCGCCGGGGTCGCCGGAGCGGGCCCGCTTCTGGTTCCGCCCCGGCCGCGGCGAGCACGGCGAAGTGGCGCCCAACAACTGGCGCTCCCAGTTCGGCGGTTCCGCCTGGACCAGGGTCACCGAGCCGGACGGGACACCGGGGGAGTGGTACCTGCACCGCTTCGCCCCCGAGCAGCCCGACCTCAACTGGGACCACCCGGAGATCCGCCGCGAGCACGAGGACGTGCTGCGGTTCTGGTTCGACCGGGGCGCGGCCGGGGTCCGCATCGACTCGGCCGCCGAACTGGTCAAGGACCCGGCCCTGCCGGACTACGACTACGAGGCGCCGCACGCCCCGGACGAGCCGCACCCCTACATCGACCGGGAGGAACTGCACGACATCTACCGCTCCTGGCGGGCCATCGCCGACTCCTACCCGCAGCCCCGCGCCCTGATCGGCGAGGTCTGGCTGCCGGACCCGGTGCGCTTCGCCCGCTACCTGCGGCCGGACGAGCTGCACACCGCCTTCAACTTCGGCTTCCTGGCCTGCCCCTGGGACGCGGTCGAACTGCGGGACACCATCACCACCACGCTGGCCGTGCACGCCCCGGTGGGGGCCCCCGCCACCTGGGTGCTGGCCAACCACGACATCACCCGCACCGCCACCCGCTACGGCCGCGAGCACACCGGCTTCGACTTCGCCGACAAGGCCCACGGCATCCCGACCGACCTGGAGCTGGGCACCCGACGGGCCCGTGCCGCCGCACTGCTCTCGCTGGCCCTGCCCGGGTCGGTCTACCTGTACCAGGGCGAGGAGTTGGCGCTGCCGGAGGTGGAGGACATCCCCGCGGACCGGATCGAGGACCCGATGTACCACCGCACCGGCGGTGTGGACCCGGGCCGCGACGGCTGCCGGGTACCGATCCCCTGGTCCGGGGTGGTCCCACCGTACGGCTTCAGCCCGCCGACGGCCGAGGCCGAGCCGTGGCTGCCGCAGCCGGCCGCGTGGGCGCGGCTCAGCGCGGAGGCCCAGGACGGCGACCCGGCCTCGATGCTGACGCTCTACCGGCAGGCGCTGCGGATCCGCCGCGACGAAGCTGCGCTGGGCGACGGGCCGATGGAGTGGCTGACCGAGGAGGCGGACGGCGCCGCGCTGGGTCCGCGGGTGCTGGCGTTCCGGCGCGGTGCCGGCTTTACCTGCCTGGTGAACCTCTCCGACGCGGCGGTGCCGCTGCCAGGGCCTGCGGCGGCCGAGGTGCTGCTGGCCAGCGGACCCACCCCGGGCGGCCTGCTGCCCCCCGATACGGCGGTGTGGCTGCGGACCACCTGACAGGTCCTCAGCGGTGCCGCTTCGCGCCGTCCCGTACGCGCCGAGGGTCGCGTACGGGGCGTCGCAATTCTTTGCACAGCACTTGCATGGCTGGTCGCGCAGTTCCCCGCGCCCCTGTCTGGCTTGCAACTGAGCCAGTTGCACTTGCTCAGGGGCGCGGGGAACTGCGCGACCAGCCATCTACGGTCCGCAGATGCACACCTACCCCACCACGGTCCCGCTGACCTCCCCCAACCCCATGCGCCCGCCGCCAACCCCCGGCGCACTCCCGCGAATCGACACCGTGTCCCCGTCCTGCAGAAACGCCCGTTCGCTCCCGTCGCGAAGCCGCAGCGGCCGTTCCCCGTTCCAGCCCAGCTCGATCAGCGAGCCCCGCTCGGCGTCCCCCCGGCCGGACACCGTGCCGGAGGCGTACAGGTCCCCGGTGCGCAGCGACGCGCCGTTGGCGGTCAGATGGGCCAGCATCTGCGCCGGGGACCAGTAGGTGTCGCGGTAGGGCGGCCGGGAGACCACCTCCCCGTTCAGCAGGATCTCCAACTGCAGGTCCAGCCCCCAGGGTTCCTTCTCGGCCAGGTACGGCAGCGGCTCGGGCCGCTGGTCCGGCCCGGCAACCCGCGCCGCCTCCAGCGCAGCCAGCGGCACCACCCACGGCGAGACCGAGGTGGCGAATGACTTGCCCAGGAACGGCCCCAGCGGCTGGTACTCCCAGCGCTGCAGGTCGCGGGCGCTCCAGTCGTTGACCAGGACCACGCCGAAGACATGGTCGGCGAAGGCCCCGGTGCCGACCGGTTCGCCCAGCGCCGACGGTGCGCCGACGACGAAGCCGATCTCGGCCTCGATGTCCAGCTTGAGGGTGGGGCCGAAGTCGCCGGCCGCCCGCTGCCCGCAGGGCCGCCGCACCACCGTACCGGAGGGCACCACCGTGCCGGCCCGGCCGTGGTAACCGACCGGCAGGTGCTTCCAGTTGGGCAGCAGCGGCTCCGCCGTCTCCGGGCGGAAGATCCGTCCCAGATTGGCGGCGTGCGCCTCGGAGGCGTAGAAGTCGACGTAGTCGGCGACCTCGACCGGCAGACGCAGCGTCACCTCGTCGACGCGGTGCAGGTTCCGCTCGCAGAAGCGGCGGCGTTCGTCGGTCTCCAGCATCCGGCGGACCTCGGCGCGGACGTAGGCCCACTCCCGCGGTCCGCGCCGCAGGAACCGGTTCAGCGAGCCGGTGGCCAGGTCCGCGCCCAGCGGGGTGCCGGCCCACATCGCGGCCAGGTCCAGGACGTGCTCGCCGATGGCCACCCCGACCCGGGGCCCGCCGACCGGCCGGCCGCCGCGCAGCGGCGTGAACACCCCGTAGGGCAGGTTGTCGAGGGTGAATCCGGAGCCGTCCGGGACCGGGACCCAGCTCATCCCTCACCACCGGGCCCGCGACCGCTCCAGCTCCAGGCGTAGCGGCCGTCGTCGACGGCCCGGCCGCCCTCGGCCAGGTCCAGCGGGCGGAAGGTGTCCACCATCACCGCGAGTTCGTCGAAGAACTCGGCGCCGATGGAGCGCTCGTAGGCGCCGGGCTGGGGGCCGTGGGTGTGGCCGCCGGGGTGCAGCGAGACCGAGCCCTGGCCGATGCCGGAGCCCCTGCGGGCCTCGTAGTCTCCGCCGCAGTAGAACATCACCTCGTCGCTGTCCACGTTGGAGTGGTAGTACGGCACCGGGATGGACAGCGGGTGGTAGTCCACCTTGCGCGGGACGAAGTTGCAGATCACGAAGCCGTTGCCCTCGAAGACCTGGTGCGCCGGCGGCGGCTGGTGGACCCGGCCGGTGATCGGCTCGTAGTCGCTGATGCTGAAGGCGTAGGGGTAGAGGCAGCCGTCCCAGCCGACCACGTCGAAGGGGTGGGTGGGCACGGTCAGCACGGTGCCGCCGATGGCGCCGCCGACCCGGTGCTTCACGTAGACGTCCACATCGCCGTCCACATCGCCGTCGGCGTCGCCGCCGAGGTCCTCGGCGAGCAGCGGTCCGACCGGTCCGCGCAGGTCGCGTTCGCAGTAGGGCGCGTGCTCCAGCAGCTGGCCGTACTTGGACAGGTAGCGCCGGGCCGGGGTGATGTGGCTGTTGGCCTCGACGGCGTAGAGCCGCAGCGGGGCGTCCCCGGTGGGCAGCCAGCGGTGCGTGGTGGCCCTGGGCACGATGACGTAGTCGCCCTGGCCGACCTCGATGCTGCCGAAGACGCTCTCCAGCACCCCGCTGCCGGATTCCACGTACACGCACTCGTCCCCGGTGCCGTTGCGGTAGAGCGGGGAGGGCAGCCCGGCGGCGACGTAGCCGATCCGGACGTCGGCGTTGCCGAGCACGGTGCGGCGGTCGCGGACCGGGTCGGCCTGGCGCCAGCTCTCGCCGGGGAAGAGCTCGTGCAGCCGGAAGTGGTACGGCTTGAGCGGATGGTTGGGCTCGGGCTTGTCCTCGGGGAGCTGCCAGACCCGGCTGTCCACCATCGCCGAGGGCAGGTGCCGGTGGTAGAGCAGCGACGAGTCGGAGGAGAAGCCCTCCTCGCCCATCAGCTCCTCGAAGTAGAGCCGGCCACTCTCCGCGTCCCGGTGCTGGGTGTGCCTCTTCGGGGGGATCGTGCCCGCGCTGCGGTAGTACGCCACCTTCGCCTCCTGAGCGACCTGAGCGACTCTGACCAGGACGCACGCCCTCGGGGTCGCCGAAGGGCCTGCCCTCACATCCCACGGCCCGGCCCTGCCGCTGTCAAGCAGTGGACTCCGGAGCCGGCCGGGGTCAAGCCGGGGTCAATGAGCCGAGTGGCAACGACCTGGACACATGAATGTAACGATCACCCAGCCTTTCAGAAAGTTGCTGCAAGGTCTTTCCACGCCGCTCACGCGCCTGTTACGTTCCTCCCCAAGCCCGACGGCAGCAACGGTGCGTCGGCTCGGGGAGGTTCCTTCGCAGGTGCCGACCCACCCACTCGGGCATCCACCCTCCAAGGAGTTCACAATGCGTCGTGGCATTGCGGCAGCCGTTCTGGCGGCAGCGATAGCGGTTTCTGCAAGCGCTTGCGGGAGTAGCAGCAGCGGAAGCAGTGGTTCTGGCGCCAAGGCCGACAGCCCGGTCACCATCACCTGGTGGGACACCTCGGACGCGACCAATGAGGCCCCCACCTACAAGGCCCTGGTCGCCGCCTTCGAGAAGGCCAACCCGACCATCACGGTGAAGTACGTCAACGTCCCCTTCGCCGACGCGCAGACCAAGTTCCAGACCGCCGCGGGCAGCTCCGGAGCCCCGGACGTGCTGCGCGCCGACGTCGGCTGGACCTCCGGCTTCGCCAAGGCCGGCTACCTGGTCCCGCTGGACGGCACCGCGGCCACCGCCGACAGCAGCTCCTTCGAGAAGCAGCTGGTCACCCAGGCCAGCTACAACGGCCACCAGTACGGCGTGCCGCTGGTCACCGACACCCTCGGCCTGATGTACAACAAGGCGCTCTTCGCCAAGGCCGGCATCACCGCGGCCCCCACCACCTGGGACGAGCTCAAGGCCGACGCCGCGCTGGTCAAGCAGAAGGACGGCGTCGACGGCTTCGAGTTCAACGCCGCCTCCTACTACGCGATGCCGTTCCTCTACGGGGAGGGCACCGACATGATCGACGCCTCCTCGCAGAAGATCACCGTCAACTCGGCCGCCGCGGTCAAGGGCATCGACACCATCAAGAGCCTGCTGGCCAGCCCCGGCGTCACCAAGCTGGACACCACGGCCAACGCCTACGCGACGATGATGGACAAGTTCGGCAGCGGCAAGATCGCCATGATCGTCCAGGGCCCCTGGGAGACCACCAACGTCTACAAGGGCTCGGCCTTCACCGACAAGAGCAACCTCGGCGTGGCCCAGGTCCCGGCCGGTTCCACCGGCAAGGCCGGCGCCCCGATCGGCGGCCACAACCTGGTCGCCTACGCCGGCGCCGACACCGCCCACCAGGCCGCCTCGGAGAAGTTCATCGCCTTCATGACCTCGGCCGCCTCGCAGGTCACCATCGCGACCAAGAACGCGACCCTGCCGACCCGGTCCGACGCCTACACCTCCGCGGTCACCTCGAACCCGGGCATCGCCGCCTTCCAGGCGATCCTGGCCGCGGGCGTGCCGCGCCCGGCCGTGCCCGAGTACAGCTCCATGTACACCCCGTTCAACACCGACCTGCTGAAGATCCTGGCCGGCCAGGAGAGCACCCAGACCGGTCTGAACAACGCCTCGGTCGCCATCAAGAAGCTGGTCCCGTCCTACGCGACCCAGTGACCCCCGGCCCGGCGGGCCGGTCCCCGATCCGGGACCGGCCCGCCGGGCGCCTGCCGTGCCCCTCGCGCCGTACGAACAGCCGCAGATCCGAAGAGGTGTCAGACCGATGACCGTCGCCGTCCAGGGCAGAGCCCGCAAGGAGCGCCGCGACCGCGAACCCCGGCCGGGGCTGATCGCCCGGCTTCGGCGTTCCTACGACCAGCACTGGTACGCCTGGGTGATGTGCACCCCGGTCGTCGTGGTGCTGGCCGTGCTGGTCGGCTACCCGCTGGTGCAGGGGGTGATCCTCACCTTCACCAACGCCAACAGCCTCAACGTCGGCCGCACCATCGGGGTGAACCACATCCCGGACAGCTACACCTGGATCGGCTTCCACAACTACGTCGACCTGCTCACCGGCCCGGACAACCAGCTGGTGCCGCACTTCGTCTGGACCGTCGTCTGGACCTTCGTCTGCGTGGTCCTCACCGTCGGCACCGGCTTGGGCCTGGCCGTGCTGATGAACCGCAAGATGCGCGGCCGCGCCGTCTACCGGATGCTGCTGATCCTGCCCTGGGCGGTGCCGACCTTCGTCACCGTCTTCTCCTGGCGGCTGCTGCTCAGCGACGGCGGCGCCGTCGACGGGCTGCTCGGCGCGCTGCACCTGCCCCAGCCCAGCTGGCTCAGCGACCCGCTGGCGATGAAGGTCGCCGCGATCCTGGTGAACACCTGGGTCGGCTTCCCCTTCATGATGCTGTCCTTCCTCGGCGGACTGCAGTCCATCCCCAGCGAGCTCTACGAGGCCGCCGAGATGGACGGCGCCACGCCCTGGCAGCGCTTCACCCAGGTGACCCTGCCCGGGCTGCGCCCGGTGAGCAGCACCGTGACGCTGCTCGGAATCATCTGGACCTTCAACCAGTTCAATGTCATCTACCTGCTGTTCGGTTCCAACGGAACCGACAGCGTGCAGATCCTGGTCACCTACGCGTACCAGCTGTTCTTCGGTCAGATGCCGCAGGACTACGCGGAGTCGGCGGCGGTGGGTGTGATCTGCCTGTCGATCCTGGTGGTCTTCACCGGCTTCTACCGCCGCTGGATGACCAGGAACGAGGCCGCGGCATGAGCACCAGCGTCCTCCCCGAACCCGGCGACACCGCAGGAGCAGACCCGATGTCCACCCTCACCACAGCCGACCGGCCCGTCGCGGTCGGTGCCGCGAAGCCCGCCCGGCGCCCGCTGCGGCGCGGCGAGCGCGGGAAGCTCGCCTCGGTGGGCCTGCACAGCCTGCTGACGGTCTGCGCGTTCGTCGCGGCCTTCCCGGTGGCCTGGATCCTCTACATCTCCCTGGGCGCCGGCAAGGACGACTACCTGCACCCGGGCCGGATCTTCAGCCGGATGACGCTGTCCAACTACAGCTTCGTCGTCAACCACACCGGCTTCGGCACCTGGATGCTGAACTCGCTGATCGTGGGCCTGGGCACGATGGCCGTCGGCGTGCTGATCTCGGCCAGCGCCGGCTACGCGGTCTCCCGGATGCGCTTCCCGGGGCACCGCCCGCTGATGTACACCTTCCTGCTGACCCAGATGTTCCCGGTGTCGGTGCTGATGGTCCCGCTGTACAAGATCATGGCCAACCTGGGCCTGCTGGACACCTACCAGGGCCTGATCCTGATCTACTGCTCCACCGCCGTCCCCTACTGCGCCTGGCTGCTGAAGGGCTACTTCGACACCATCCCGGTGGACATCGACGAGGCGGGGCAGATCGACGGGCTCTCGCCGTTCGGCACCTTCTGGCGGCTGATCGTGCCGCTCGCCAAGCCCGGCCTGTCGGTGGCGGCGTTCTACACCTTCCTCACCGCCTGGGGCGAGGTCGCCTTCGCCTCGCACTTCATGCTCTCCGCCGACAAGTACACCCTCGCGGTCGGACTGCAGACCTACATCAGCCAGTACAACTCCCAGTGGAACTACATGGCGGCCAGCGCGGTGCTGATCGCCATCCCCGCCGGAGTGGTGTTCTACCTGGTACAGAAGCACCTGGTGGCCGGCCTCACCGCCGGCGGCACCAAGGGCTAGCGGCCCCGGGCCGCCGCACCACCCGTCACTCGACCGTCTCTGAGACCCAAGGGATCCCATGACCCCCCAGCACCCCGCCAACCCGACCGCCCCTGCCGCCGACTCCGGCCGCAGATCCGGCTGGTGGCGCGACGCGGTGATCTACCAGGTCTACCCGCGCAGCTTCGCCGACGCCGACGGCGACGGGATGGGCGACCTGGAAGGTGTCCGCAGCAGGCTCCCCTACCTGCGGGACCTGGGCGTCGACGCGGTCTGGCTGTCCCCCTTCTACGCCTCGCCGCAGGCCGACGCCGGCTACGACGTCTCCGACTACCGGGTCGTCGACCCGATGTTCGGCGACCTCGCCGACGCGGAGCGGCTGATCGGCGACGCGCACGGTCTGGGCCTGCGGGTGATCGTGGACATCGTCCCCAACCACGCCTCGGACCAGCACGCCTGGTTCTGCCAGGCACTGCGCGAGGGCCCCGGCAGCCCGCTGCGGAACCGTTTCCACTTCCGTCCCGGCCGGGGCGAGGGCGGCGAACTGCCGCCGAACGACTGGGAGTCCATCTTCGGCGGACCCGCCTGGACCCGTACCGTCAACAGCGACGGCACCCCGGGGGAGTGGTATCTGCACCTCTTCGCCCCCGAGCAGCCCGACCTGAACTGGGAGAACGCCGCCGTCGCCGACGAGTTCCGCTCGGTGCTGCGGTTCTGGCTGGACCTCGGCGCCGACGGCTTCCGGATCGACGTCGCCCACGGCCTGGTCAAGGCGGCCGGGCTGCCCGACATCGGGCGCCACGACCAGCTGAAACTGCTCGGCAACGACGTACTGCCGTTCTTCGACCAGGACGGCGTGCACGAGATCTACCGCGACTGGCGCCGGATCCTGGACGAGTACGGCACCGACCCGGACACCCGCCGCATCGCCGTCGCCGAGGCCTGGACCCCGACGGTCCAGCGCACCGCCAACTACCTACGCCCCGACGAGCTGCACCAGGCCTTCAACTTCCAGTACCTGGGCACCGCCTGGGACGCCGAGGCGCTGCGCGAGGTGGTGGACCTGACCCTGGACGCGATGCGCCCGGTCGGCGCCCCGGCGACCTGGGTGCTGTCCAACCACGACGTGGTCCGCCACCTCACCCGGCTGGGCGACGGCAACGACGCCGAGCAGGACCTGCGCCGGGCCCGCGCCGCCACCCTGCTGATGCTGGCCCTGCCCGGCTCGGCCTACCTCTACCAGGGCGAGGAGCTGGGCCTGCCCGAGGTGCTCGACCTGCCGGACGCGGTCCGTCAGGACCCGGCCTTCACCCGCGCCAAGGGCACCAACGCCGAGGGCCAGGAGGGGATGCGCGACGGCTGCCGGGTGCCGCTGCCCTGGTCCGGCACCGAGGCCCCGTTCGGCTTCGGCCCGGTGCCCGGCGGCCCCAGCTGGCTGCCACAGCCCGCCGAGTGGGCCAAGCTCGGTGTGGAGGCCCAGACCGGCGACCGCAGCTCCACCCTGGAGCTGTACCGCGCCGCCCTGAAGGCCCGTCGCGAGCACCCGGCGCTGGGCACCGGCGACAGCGTGACGTGGCTGGACGCCCCGGCCGGGGTGCTCGCCTTCCGCCGCGACAGCCCCGACGGCGCGTTCGCCTGCTTCGCCAACACCGGTGACCAGGCGGTGCGGCTGGCCGCCCCGGGACGGCTGCTGCTGGCCTCGGAGCCGGTCACCGTTGTGGAGGACGAACTGGTGCTGCCGGCCGACGCCACCGTCTGGTGGGCCGTCTGAGATGGGCTCTCCCTCAGCGGCGTCCCCGTCGGCGGCATCGCCCCAGCCGGCGCAGCCGACGGCTCGGCTCGCCGACATCGCCGCCCAGGCCGGGGTCAGCGAGGCGACCGTGTCCCGGGTCTTCAACGGCCGGGCCGGGGTCTCCCCGACGACCCGTCAGTCGGTGCTCGCCGCCCTGGACGTGCTCGGCTACGACCGCCCGGTGCGGCTGCGGCAGCGCAGCGCCGGACTGATCGGGCTGATCACCCCCGAGCTCAACAACCCGATCTTCCCGGCGCTGGCCCAGGTCATCGAGCAGGTGCTGACCCGCTACGGCTACACGCCGCTGCTGTGCACCCAGACCCCCGGCGGCTCGACCGAGGACGAACTGGTCGACATGCTGGTGGAGCGCGGCGTCACCGGCATCGTGTTCGTCTCCGGGCTGCACGCGGACACCACGGCCGACATGGAGCGCTACGCCCGGCTGGCCGGCCGCGGTGTGCCCTATGTGCTGATCAACGGCTACAGCGAGCGGATCTCCGCGCCGTTCGTCTCCCCGGACGACCGGGCGGCGATGCGGATGGCCGTGCAGCACCTGGTCGAGCTCGGCCACGAGCGGATCGGGCTCGCCCTGGGCCAGCGCCGCTTCGTCCCGGTGCTGCGCAAGCTGGAGGGCTTCACCGCCGCCTGCCGCGAGCTCCTCGGCCAGTCCGACGAGGAGATCGCCGGCCGGATCCAGCACACCCTGTTCAGCGTCGAGGGCGGCCACGCGGCAGCGGCGGCGCTGCTGGAGGCCGGCTGCACCGCCGTGGTCTGCGGCAGCGACCTGATGGCCTTCGGCGTCATCAGGGCCGCCCGCCAGCACGGCTTCCACGTACCGGGCGACGTGTCGGTGGTCGGTTTCGACGACTCCCCGCTGATCGCCTTCGCCGACCCGCCGCTGACGACGATCCGTCAGCCGGTCGAGGCGATGGGCGCGGCGGCGGTCGACGCGCTGCTGGAGGAGATCAACGGCAACGCCCTGCACCGTGCCGAGTTCGTCTTCCAACCCGAGCTGGTCGTCCGGGGCTCCACCGGGGCGGCCCGCCCGCGCGTCTGAGGGGTCGCGCGGGCCCGCAGGAGAGCGGGACCGGACGGGAGGTGCCTCCCCGTCCGGCCCCGCTTCCGGCATGCCCCGGGATCCGCGCCCCGGACACCCCGGGCCCGGAAATAACCTGTTGCACCTGCGGCGATGCCGGATCCCATACTGACGGGGCCAATCCGCAGACACTTCAGGAGAGTTGTGTTCAGTAGTTACCGCCGGGTCTTCGTGGAACCGGGTACCGTCGCCTTCGCCCTCACCGGGCTGCTCGCCCGGTTCCCCATGGGGATGACCGGCGTCGCCGCCGTTTTCATGATCACCGGCTGGCGGCATTCCTACTCGCTGGCCGGCTCGCTGGCCGCCACGGTGCTGGTGGTGGTCGCCGTGGCGGGCCCGCAGATATCCCGGCTGATGGACCGTCACGGCCAGGCCAGGGTGGCGGTTCCGGCCGTGCTGGTGTCGACCGCCGGCGGCTTCGCCGAGCTGCTGTGCCTGCGCTTCGACGGCCCCGGCTGGCTGCTCTTCGGCACCGCCGCGGTCACCGGCCTGGGCCCCAACATCGGCACCATGTCCCGGGCCCGCTGGGCCGCGCTGTACCGGGGCGACGAGGAAGTGCTGCACAGCGCCTACGCGTTGGAGGCGGTGATCGACGAGATCTGCTTCATCCTCGGCCCGCTGGCGGCGACCATGCTGGCCACCACCCTGTTCCCGGCCGCCGGCTTCCTGGCGGCCGGAGTGGTCATGCTGCTGGGGACGGTGCTGTTCTGCGCCCAGCGGCGCACCGAGCCGCCGGTGGCCCGGGCCGGCGCGGACGGTGCTGACGGCGCGGACGGTACGGACCGCGAGGCCCGCGGCGGCTCCGCGCTGCGCTCGCCCGGGCTGCGGGTCCTGGTGCTGACCCTGCTGGCCACCGGCGGGGTGTTCGGCGTCAACGAGATCACCGTCATCGGCTTCGCCGACCACCTCGGCCACAAGGCCGCCGCCAGCCTGGTGCTGGCCTGCTACGCGCTGGGGTCGTGCCTGTCCGGACTCGCCTTCGGGCTCTGGAAGCCCAAGGGCGCCGCCGCGGTGCGACTGCCGCTGTGCCTGCTGCTGATGACGGCGCTGCTGGCGCTGCTGCCGCTGGTCGGCAGCCTTCCGACGCTGGCCGCGGTGCTGTTCGGGGCCGGGCTCAGCACCGCGCCGACCATGGTGACCGGCATGGGCCTGGTCCGCGACTGCGTTCCGCCGCAGAAGCTCAACGAGGGCTTCGGCTGGGCCGTCACCGGCCTGCTGCTGGGCGTCTCCGGGGGCGCCGCGGTGGGCGGTTGGGCGGTGCAGCACCTGGGCCCCGGCGCCGGGTTCCGGATCCCCGCGGCGATGAGCGGTCTCGCCCTGCTGATCGCGCTGCTGGGCCGGCGCGGACTCGCCGCGCCGGCCGCCGGCGCCGTCCGGCCGGAAGGAGAACGTTCCGAAGCGCCCGGACCGGTCAGTCAGGTGCAATAGGGTGCGATGCTGTACGGCAGCGGACCGACACTGACTGGGGAACACTTGCTCAAAACCTTCGGGGGGCGACCCCCCGCACCCCCACGTGAACACGTGTCGGCCGGCCCCTGCGCCAGGACTTCCCGAGGAGAAGCTGAGTGAACACCGCACGGCTGGCGGATATCGCGGCACAGGCCGGGGTGAGCGAAGCCACCGTCTCCCGGGTGCTGAACGGCAAGCCGGGGGTCTCCGCCACCACCCGGCAGATGGTGATCGCCGCCCTGGACGTCCTGGGGTACGAGCGGCCCACCCGGCTGCGCCAGCGCAGCGCCGGGCTGATCGGGCTGATCACCCCGGAGTTGAGCAACCCGATCTTCCCGGCCTTCACCCAGGTCATCGAGCAGGTGCTGACCCGTTACGGCTACACGCCGGTGCTGTGCACGCAGACCCCGGGAGGCTCCACCGAGGACGAGTTGGTGGAGCTGCTGGTCGAACGGGGCGTCACCGGCATCTGCTTCATCTCCGGGCTGCACGCGGACACCAGCGCCGACACCGAGCGCTACGCCAGGCTCACCGGCAAGGGCGTCCCCTTCGTCATGATCAACGGCTACAGCTCGAAGATCGCGGCCCCGTTCATCTCCCCGGACGACCGTGCGGCCATGCAGATGGCGGTGCAGCACCTGGTGGGCCTCGGCCACCGGCGGATCGGACTGGCGGTGGGCCCGGCCAGGTTCGTGCCGGTGGAGCGCAAGCTGGAGGGTTTCGCCGAGGCGATGCGCACCCGGCTGGGCATGGAGCCGGCCGAGTCCGCCGAACTGGTCCAGCACTCGCTGTTCAGCGTGGAGGGCGGCCAGGCGGCCGCCGGGGCGCTGCTGGACAAGGGCTGCACGGCGATCGTCTGCGGCAGCGACCTGATGGCCTTCGGGGCGATCCGCGGGGCACGCTCGCGGGGCCTCTCGGTGCCCGGGGACGTGTCGGTGGTCGGTTTCGACGACTCCCCGCTGATCGCCTTCGCCGACCCGCCGCTGACGACGATCCGTCAGCCGGTCGAGGCGATGGGCGCGGCGGCGGTCAACGTCCTGCTGGAGGAGATCGGCGGCAACCCGGCGCAGCGCGGCGAGTTCGTGTTCCAGCCGGAGCTGGTGGTCCGCGGCTCGACCGGGGCGGCCCGGCCGCGCGACTGACGGCGGAGAACAGCACAGCACGGCACAGCACGGCGGGGGCACCGGGCAACCGCCCCGCGCCCCCGCCGTGCTGTGCCCGCTCGGCCGGGTCCCGCTCAGCTGAGGTCGGCTCAGGTGAGGTCGGGGTCCAGTTCCATGCCCAGAGCCGTCAGGTAGAGCCCCAGCACCAGCCGCGCCACCGTCGGGTACGCCCCCAGCGGCTCCGACGCCTGGCACTCGGCCTCCGCCGTCACCGACTTGAGCAGGTCCGGGTCCACCTCGGGACCGAAGACATAGGGGGCCAGCGCGGGTTGGGCACTGCCGGTCGCGCGCAGGTGCGCGGCCGCGGCGGCCACCGATCCGGGCTCGTCCAGCGCGGCCGCCACCACCGGCACGGCCAGCCGGGCGGCCAGCAGCACCGCGGTCACCTCGGCGAGCTGCAGCGCCTCGGCACCGCCGACGGTGGCGAGCACCACGCCGTCGGCGGAGGTGTTGATGGCGAACAGCCTGGCCCGGTCGGCGCGGGCGAGCCCGGCCTCGGACAGCCGTACGTGCAGGGCCTCGGCCAGCAGCGGGTGCGGGCCGAGCGTGTCGGTGACCCTGACCTCGCCGGGGATGCCGCTGACGGCGTCCCGGAAGGAGTCGGAGGGACCGGGCAGCAGCGGCACGACCACCGGGGCCGGACGCTCCTCGGCGGCGGCCGCGCTCAGCAGCGCGGCGAGGGTCTCGGTGCCGTCGCCGTCGGTGCCGTTCGCGGACAGGTACCCGGCCCGCGCGTCGATCCCGGGCTGCTCGGCGCGGATCAGCGCGACCAGCTCGTCGGCGATCTGCTGCGTGGCCGGAGTGGCCTCGGCGGGTACGGCCAGAAGCAGCGCGGGGGCCTCCGCGGGGATCTCGTGGCGTTCGGGCCGACGGTGCCGGCCGCGTGCCCTGGTCCCGGGCGTGCGGACGGGCAGCGGTGTGCTGGGGGTGGCGGCAGAGCTCATGTCGGACGATCGTAGGTCATGTGTGCGGACTGCTGAAGTCGGGCACCCTTCTTTGCGGTTCAGCGGCGTGGCCATACCCCCTGAATCATCCTCAAATCCGGTCATATATTTGCGGCGCCTGTGCGCGTTGCAACCGGATCACGGTGAGCAGCGTCACATAGGTGTGCGACGCACATGATTACTGACTGTGTGTCACCGGGGCGCTGCGCGCTGTGGATCTTGATTGCCGGTCGGCGGCGCGTTGCAGTGCGCCCGTAGCCCAGAGCGACGAGTCAGGTGGCTTTTGTCCCTTTCGATCCGTCAGCCCAGCATTACGGAGCGGAAGTTGTCACATGTGGTGAACGCACGTGCACGCGCATAAGCAGCTGCACGTGCAAGTGCACTGGCGTTATCATCACGTGCAGTGAGGCGCCTCTCTGGCCCATCCTGCACGGCTCGCACAACCAGGAGACACCGATGCTTCGCATGTACAACGGCATGGCCGCCACGGAGATCGAGGGTGTGGTCTGGCAGAAGAGCCGTCTGAGCAATTCGCAGGGTGACTGTGTCGAGTTGGCCCGGCTGGCGGACGGCGATGTGGCGGTGCGCAACTCGCGGTTCCCCGAGGGGCCGGCCCTGATCTACACACGGGCCGAGATAGCGGCGCTGATAGACGGGATGAAGAAGGGCGAGTTCGACCACCTCGCCGAGCCGGCCTGAGCGCCGGAGCGGTCGGCGGCCCGGACCCCGGTCCGGCCCCGACCGCCGCTGGACCCGGCCGGCGGCCGGACCCGACACACGGAGCGGCGGTGCCGGGGGAGTCACTCCCCCTGGTACCGCCGCTCCGTCTGTGTCTCCCCGATGTCCTGGAGCGCGCCCTCCTGGAGGGCGGCTGCCTCGTCGAGCTCGAACAGGGCCCAGACCACCTTTCCGGCGGCCACCGGGTGCCAGCCCCAGGACTGGCTGAACGAGTCCACCAGGTGCAGGCCGCGTCCCGACTCGGCGACCCAGTCCGGCTCCCGGGTGACCGGACCCGAGCTGCTGGGGTCGCTCACCGCGCACACCACCTGCGGCGCCCGCCGGACCAGGCTGAGGCGTATCAACGGGGCGGGGGCCTGCGGGGCGTCGCCGAACTTCTGGGTGATCGGTCCCGGGCTGCCGGCCCCGCGCTTTCCCCAGGCGCTGGTCCGCTGTTCGGGCACGCTCGCGGCCGCGAGCGCGTGGCGCAGCGCGTTGGTCACGAGTTCGCTGGTCACCAGGGCGATGTCGTCGAAGAGGTCGCCGAGACCCCACCGGTTCAACGTCAGCTTGGTGAACTCACGTGCAGTGCGCACGGATTCCAGCCGGGGGGCGAGGGCGCAGTTGACCACGTCGGGGTCCGTGGCCAGTGCCGGGCTCAGGCCCATGAAGAGCTCCTCCCATAAGGGCGCTGCAGGCATTTCTGCCGAGGTCTGCCCTGCCGGGGTCGCGCGCGCGACGCCGAGCTCCGCCGCGTCACCGAACGGTTGACGGGGCGGTGGCGCGGAGTGGCGTGAGGGGGGAGCGGGCTCCCCGCAGGACTGCCAGTGGGTGTGCATGTGCACGTGCATCATGCTCCTCCCCGCTCACGCCAGATGCAAGGGTGGATTCACGTGCATGTGCGACCCGGGCATCTGCACGTGCATCTTCGTGTGCAAGGAGTAGTCTCATGGTTGCTCGCCGCAGGCGTCACTACTGACGTGGGGCCATCCCGTCCGGGTTCTTGACACAAACCTGTCCGTTTGGGCACCCTTCGCCACCGGACAGTGGCAGACTGTGCGCTGATTTCATTGGGTGGAGGTTCAACGGAATGACCACAGTTCAGCCGGGGAGCGGCTCGATGGTGCGCCGTATCCTCCTCGGCTCCCAGCTGCGCCGACTCCGTGAGGCTAAGGGGATCACCCGTGAAGACGCGGGCTACACCATCAGGGCCTCCGAATCGAAGATCAGCCGCATGGAACTCGGCCGCGTCAGCTTCAAGGAGCGGGACGTGACGGACCTACTGAGCCTGTACGGCGTCGATGACGAGACCGAGCGCGCCGCTCTGGTGACCCTGGTGCGCGAGGCCAACCAGGCCGGCTGGTGGCACAGTTTCAGTGACGCCATGCCCAACTGGTTCCAGACCTACGTCGGCCTGGAGGAGGCGGCGGCGCTGATCCGCACCTACCAGGTGCAGTTCATCCCCGGCCTGCTGCAGACCGAGGACTACGCCCGGTCGATCATGCTGCTGAACCGCCCGCACACCGACCCCGGTGAGCTGGAGCGCCGCATCAACGTGCGGATGCGCCGTCAGAAGCTGGTCGCCGAGGGCGACGGGCCCCGGCTCTGGGCCGTGGTCGACGAGGCCGCGCTGCGGCGTCCGGTGGGCGGCCCGGCGGTGATGAAGGCCCAGATACAGCGCCTCATCGACGCGGCCGACATGCCCAACATCGTGGTGCAGGTGATGCCGTTCCGCTTCGGCGGCCACGCCGCGGAGAGCGGTGCCTTCACCATCCTGCGCTTCCCCGAGCAGGACCTGCCCGACGTGGTCTACCTGGAGCAGCTCACCAGTGCCCTGTACCTGGACAAGCGCGACGACGTGGACCAGTACGTCCAGGTGATGGAGCGGCTCAGCGTCGACAGCCTGACCCCGGAGAGCAGCGTGGAGCTGCTGTCCTCGCTGCTCAAGGAGATCTGATCCGGGCGGTCCGATCCGGATCGCCCGGGGCCGGTCAGGGCTCCAGGCCGTAGCGGGCGAACAGGTCCGCGCGGATCAGCGCGTAGGACGTCTCCGCCCCGGGCAGCAGCATCCCCATGCAGGCGCCCATCAGGGCGCTGCGGAGCACCGCGTGCTCCGCGACCGGGTCGGCGGCCCCGCGCCGCCGCAGCACCCCCTGGAGCAGCGCGCCGAACCGCCGCTGCTCCTCGTCCTGGATGAACCCCTCCGCGCTCGGCGCCAGGATCAGCGCCAGGTGGGTGCGCATCAGCGTCGGCCGGTCCCGGGTCAGCGTCAGCACCGTGTCGATCGAGGTGGCCAGCCAGAGGTCCGGCGGATCGGTCTCGGCCAGCTTCGCCAGCTCCGCCGCCAGGGACAGGTGCATCAGCCGGTGCATCGAGGACTGCAGCAGGTAGCGCTTGCCCGGGAAGTAGTACGAGACCAGGCCCCTGGCCAGGCCGGCCCGCTCGGCTATGTCGCCGAGAGTCGTGCCCGTAAAGCCCCGTTCGTCCACCAACTCGACGGTGGCCTGCATGATCCGCGAACGGGACCGGGCCCGCATGGCCTCGTTGACTGATGCGCGTCGGGGTGACATGGTGCTCCTGCGTTCATTGGCTGCTGGCCAATATACGGCCACGCTCGAACGCATGTGGCCGCCCGGGTAGTTCGCCGACGCGGGGGATCGGCGAACTACCGGGCGGCCCGCCCGAACCCCGTACGGGCGGGCTCTCAGGGGCGCTGGACGGCCTATTCCGCGGCCGAACCGGCCGGTGCGCCGTCCAGAACGTCAACTCCCGTTCCAGGGGCCGTCGCAGGGCCCGCGCCGGGCGCCGGGACCGGGTAGTCCGGCACCGGGTGGGCGGCGGCCGTGGCCCGTGCCGTCCGCCGGTCCTGCACCGCGCCCAGCGCGGTCACCAGCAGCCCCAGCAGCGCCACCCCGGCCACCACGCCCACCGCCCGGTGGTCGGCGCTCAGTTGGGCGTGCACGCCGCCGCTGCCACCGCTGGTCACCACCGCGGTGACCACGGCCAGCACCACCGCGCCGCCGATCTGGAACGAGGTGTTCACCAGCCCGGAGGCCAGCCCCTGCTCGTCGTCGGCGACCCCGTCGGTGGCCTGGATGTTGAGCGAGGGGAAGACCAGCGCGAAGTGGATCCCGAGCAGCACCATCGACGGCAGGATCACCGTCAGGTAGTCCGAGTGCGGGCCGATCCGCAGGAAGTTGGCGTAGCCCAGCAGCGCGGCCGGGAAGCCGACCAGCATCAGCTTGGTCGTCCCGAAGCGGTCCACCAGCGCGCCCATCCGGGTCGCCGAGGCCACCACCAGCACGCCGGCCGGCAGGAAGCCCATCGCCATCTCCAGCGCGGACCAGCCGAGCAGCGACTGCAGGTACAGCGTCGCGATGAACTGGAAGCCGACGTAGGCGCCGAAGCAGGCCAGCGCGCCGATGTTGGCCCGGGCCACCAGCCCGTTGCGGAAGATCCCCAGCCGCACCAGCGGATGCGCGGTGCGCTGCTCCACCGCGACGAAGGCCGCGAACAGCGCCGCCACCCCGACCAGCGACAGCACGGTACGGGCGCTGCCCCAGCCGACCCCCTGGGCCTGGGTGACCGTGTAGACGAGCAGCAGCAGGCCGCCGGTGGCGGTCACCGCGCCGAGCAGGTCGTAGCCGCGTCCCTCGCGCTGCGGCCGCTCCTGACGCGGGATCAGCCTGCTTCCGGCCGCCAGCGCCAGCAGTGCCAGCGGGAACGGCAGCAGGAAGGTCCAGCGCCAGCCGACCTCGGTCAGCAGCCCGCTGAGCACCAGGCCGAGCGAGAAGCCGCTGGCGCCGCAGGTGGTGTAGATGCTCAGGGCCCGGTTGCGCTGGTGCCCCTCGGGAAAGGTCGTGGTGATGATGGACAGGCCGGCCGGCGCGGTGAAGGCGGCGGCGACGCCCTTGACGAACCGGGTGGCGATCAGCAGTCCGCCGTCGTCCACCAGTCCGCCGAGCAGCGAGGCGACGGCGAAGACGGCCAGCGCGGCGAGGAACACCCGCCGCCGCCCGAGCAGGTCGGCGGCCCGCCCGCCGAGCAGCAGCAGCCCGCCGTAGCCGAGGACGTAGCCGCTGACCACCCACTGCAGCGACGTGGTGCTCAGATTCAGGTCGGTTCGGATCGAGGGAAGGGCGACCCCGACCATCGACACATCCAGGGCGTCGAGGAACAGGGCCGCGCAGAGGACGACGAGGGTGCCCCAGAGGCGGGGGCTCCATCGGGTAGTGGTGGTGGCTGTGGTCATGCGGAGGAGACTACATGCATGTGCATTCAATGCACGTGAATTAAATGTTAACTCATTAAGTTCCACTGCAACTGCTACACTGCTCTGGTGAGCGCTCCCACCGACCCCGAGCTCGTCGAAGCCTGGCGCACCCTCCTCGCCCGCCAGGCCGCCACCGCGTGCGCCCTGGACCGTGAGCTGAACGAGCGTCACGGTCTGGGCATGAGCGAGTTCGAGGTGCTGGAACGCCTGGTGGAGGGCACCTCTGGGGACTGCGCCGCCTCGCTCCGGGTACAGGAGCTGGCCACCTCGGTCCACCTCAGCCAGAGCGCGCTGTCCCGACTGATCGCCCGCCTGGAGAAGGCCGGCCTGGTCGAGCGCTCGATGTGCCCGGAGGACCGCCGCGGCGTCTCCGTCTGCCTCACCCCCGCCGGCCGCGACCGCCACACCGACGCCGTGCCGACCCACCGCAGCGTGCTCGCGGAGATGCTGACCGGCTGAAGCCCGTCCCGTGCCCTCACCTTCTTTCGGTGTGCCTCTTGTCGAAAGAACTCTTTCGAGCGTAACGTTTCGAAACATGTCTTCCGAAGAGCCGCGGCCGCTGAGAACCCTCACCGATCCCAAGGCCATGCGCGCGATCGCCCACCCCACCCGGATCGCGCTGCTGGAGGCCCTCGGCCGGGACGGTGCCCTCACCGCCACCGAGGCCGCCGCCGTGGTCGGCGAATCGCCGACCAACTGCGCCTTCCATCTGCGCACCCTGGCCAAGTACGGGTTCGTGGAGGAGGCCGGCGGCGGCACCGGGCGCCGCCGGCCCTGGCAGCTCAAGCACGTGGGCTTCCGCTTCGACGAGGACACCGTGGAGGCCAATGCCCTGGCCGGCTTCCTGTGGGAGACCTGGCTCGCCCGGCTCGCCAAGGTCGCCGGCCGCCGGGCCAGCTTCTCCGAGGAGTGGCGCAAGGCCACCAGCGCCTCGGAGACGGTGCTGTACCTCACCCCGGAGGAGGCCAAGGCCTTCCACGAGGGGATGGCGGACCTGGTGCTGCGCTACCACAACCGCATGGAGAACCCGGCGCTGCGCCCGCCCGACAGCCTGCCGCTGGAGCACATCCAGTTCACCTACCCGTACGACGCGGTCCGATGAGGCGCCTGCTCGCCCGGCGCGAGCTCCGCTGCTTCATAGCCGGCCAGGTGCTGTCCACCCTCGGCGACAGCGCCATGTGGATCGCCGTCGGCATCTGGATCAAGATGCTCACCGGCAGTTCCTCGGCCGCCGGGCTGTCCTTCTTCGCCTTCATCGTCGGCAACGCCTGCTCCCCGGCCGCCGGGCTGCTGGTGGACCGGGTCCGGCGCCGTCCGCTGCTGATCCGGCTGAACCTGCTGGCGGCCGTGGCGATCCTGCCGCTGTTGCTGGTCCACGGCCGGCACGGCCTGTGGATCATCTACACCGTGATGGTCGGCTACGGCTTCCTCAACGGCCTGATCGCCTCGGCCCAGACCGCGCTGATGCAGACCGTCGTCCCGGCCGGGGAGCTGGGCGAGGCCAATGGCCTGCTGCAGACCCTGCTGCAGGGGCTGCGCCTGGTCACCCCGCTGCTGGGCGCCGGCGCGGTCGCCGTGGTCGGCATCGGCACCCTGGTCGTGGCCGACGCGGCGACCTTCCTGGCCGCCGCCCTGCTGCTGGTCCTGATGCGGACCGAGGAGCCGGCGCCGGTGCGTTCCGCCGAACGGATGACGCGTCAGGTCACCGCGGGCGTACGGCATGTGCTCTCGGTCCCGGCGCTGCGGCAGCTGGTGCTGGCCGCGGTCCTGGCGGTCACCGCGTTCGGCTTCGCGGAGTCCGTCTGCTTCGCCGTCGTCGACCAGGGCCTGCACCGGCCGCCGGCCTTCCTCGGTGTGCTCACCTCGGCCCAGGGCGCGGGCGCCGTCGTCGCCGGGATCGGCGCGGCCGCGCTGATGCGCAGGATCGGCGAGGGCCCGCTGGTCGCCCTCGGCCTGGTCGCCGCAGGGGCCGGCTTCCTGCTGCTGGCGCCGGGCATCCTGGCCGCCGCCCTGCTGGGCACGGCCCTGGTCGGGGCCAGCCTGCCGTGGATCCTGATCGGCCTGGTCACCTCGCTCCAGCGGCGCACCCCGCCCGAGCTGATGGGCCGTGCCGACGCCGCCTTCAACGTCCTGGTCACCGTCCCCCAGGCGGCCTCCATCGCGGTCGGGGCGGCGCTGCTGGCCGTCGTCGACTTCCGGCTGCTGCTGTGCGCCATGACCGCGCTGATGCTGCTGGCCGCCGCCTTCCTGGGCACCCGCCGGGACCAGCGGACCGACCGGACCCCGGAGGCCGCCGAAGCGGCTGTGCAGACCGTGGCGGGGGTCGAACCGTGACGGCGGAGCCGGACGACGGGCCGACCGAGGGGCGAGTACTGCTCCTGGCGTAGGCGGGCGCCCGAGCGGGTCAGCCCCGCACGCCGGCCCGCTGGGCGGCGGCGGCCTCGCGCTGGGCGGCCCGGACGGCCTCCTCGACGCAGCTCTCGGCGCAGGCGTCCGGCATCGCCGGGTGCCTGCCGATGATGATCACGCCCAGCACGATGCAGACCAGGCCGACGGCCTCGCCGGCCAGCGCCCCCGGGGTCAGCCGGAGCCGGTCGCCGAGGAATCCCACCCCGCAGGCGATCCCCGCCAGCGGCTGGGCGGCGGTCAGGGCCGGCAGCGACATCCGCAACGGGGCCGACTCGAACGCGCTCTGGACCAGGATCAGGCCGATCACGCCGATCGCCACCACGGTCCAGGTCTGCCAGCTGCTCAGCAGCAGGGCCAGACCGCCGTGCTTGAACCGCTGTCCCGCGGTCCGCGTCAGCGCGTCCTGGAGGCCGTAGAGCAGGCCCGCGGCCAGCGCCAGCAGGGTGGCCTCCTCGAACAGCGGCAGCCGTCTGGCGATGGAGACCAGCAGCAGGGCGACCCCGGCCACCACTCCGAACACCAGCCAGTGCCGGAGCACCCCGGCCTCGGTCCCGCCGCCGGTCGGCTCCCCGCTGGTGATGAACGCGGTGACCCCGGCGGCCAGCAGCAGTACCCCGCCCCAGCCGGAGCGGCCCAGCCGCTGGCCGGTGATGGTGCGCGCCAGCAGCATGGCGAACAGCAGATTGGTGGCCAGCAGTGGCTCCACCAGTGAGATCCGTCCGGCCGACAGCGCCATCGCGCTGAGCACCTGGCCGCCGACCATGAAGGCGATCCCGAGCAGCCACTCCGGCTGTCGCATCAGCCGCAGCAGCAGCCGGTAGGACAGGATGTCGGAGCGCGGTGCGCGCTGCGCCGCGTGCTGCTGGAGAACGAAGCCGAGTCCCAGCAGACATGCAGCGCCCACACCGAGCAGAAACACCGTCACGAAGTGTTCACCCCACGTCCCAGCCCGCACTGACCAGCCGGAATTCCTGCTCTCCGCCTGCCCACTGCCGGTTCGTCCATACGCCCGTGCTCACGCGGACGTTTCGGACACCGTCTGTTGCGGGGAAGCCTAGCGCGGTCGGCTGGGAATGGCCTGCGCGTCAACGCAAATCACAGCCGGGCAGGAAAGGCTTCAGAAACCTCTCAGGCCGACTGCAGAAAACCTCAGAAACCCCTCAGATGAGCACACGCAACCCGGGTGCGAACACCAGTGCCAGCGGTGCGCTGAGCGCGGCCAGGGTCGCCGCGGTGAGCCGCAGCCGCCGGGCCACCGGCAGCCGCGGCTCACCGGCGAGCAGCCGCTCCACCCGTCCGGGGACCTGGTCCAGCAGCCCGGGACACTGCGGGACGGGGCCGTGCGCGGTGTTCAGCTCGACCAGGGCGACGGCGGTGGCCAGCCGTCCGTGCCGGCGCGCGGCGGAGTCGTCGGCAGCCAGCTCCACCAGCCGTCCCACCTGCTCGCGGAACAGCCGGAAGATCCCGGCGCCGGGGAAGCCGCTGTTGAGCGCCTCGGCGCACTGCAGCAGCCAGTGGTGCCTGGCCCGAACGTGTCCGCGCTCGTGCTCCAGCACCGCGGCCAGCTCCCGGTCGCTCAGCCGGTGCAGCGCGCCGGTGGTGACCACCAGACGGGTGGCCGGACCCGGCAGCGACCAGGCGTTCGGCTTGGCGCTCTCCAGGACGACCAGCCGCTCGCCGGCGTCCGGGCGGCGGACCCGCTCCAACCCCGAGGGCAGTTCCGGAGCCCGCAGCCGCAGCTCCCGCAGTCGGCGCCGGCGCAGCGCACGCGCCGAGCGCACCTCGCTCCCCAGCGCCAGCGCGGTACGGGCGCCGCCCACCGCGAGCAGCACGGCGGCGGCGACGGCCCAGGGGCGGGAGAGCGGTATGCCGTAGGCGGCCTCGACACCGCGCGGCGCTCCGGAGAACAGCAGGGTCCGCACCTCGGGCCAGGCCGCGGCCGCGGTCAGCAGCAGCGCCAGGCCGCAGCAGAGCAGCGCGGCCAGCACCAGGCACTGCCAGGCCCAGAGCGCCAGCACCGGTTCGCGCTCGGCCCAGCGGGCCCGGGCCAGCAGCCGCGGGCCGGCCGTGGCCAGTACCAGGCCGAGCAGCAGTAGGGCGGGCAGCGCGTTCAACCAGACCTCCGCCGGCGGGACCCAGGACACGCGACACTGCGTGCGGGCCAAACCTATGCGGCACGGGGTCGCCGTGGCAGCGGAATCCGAAGGGCGTGACGCACGCCACGCCGCCGCCGGCCGCTGCCCGGACTGTCGGCGGCCGGCGGCTCAGATGGCCAGCAGCATGGTGAACATGCCCAGGCCCAGCACCATCCGGCAGGCCTGAGGCAGTTCCGGCGCCCCCAGCAACCGGCTCGTCACCGACCCGCGCCCCGGCGTGCCACCCCCGGCGAGGGCCGGCGCGGCGATCAGCCGGGCGCCGGCCAGCACCGCGTACCCGCCGAAGAACACCAGCAGTGCTCCGGTGACCAGGGGCACCCCGGCGCCGGCGGTCGCGGTGGCCATCCCGGCCATGCCCGGCATCGCGGCCTGCCCGCCGGCACCGGCCGCTCCCAGTCCGGCGCCCATCACCACGGCCATGTAGACCATCGCCAGGTGCCCCACCCCGTGGTAGAGGTGATGGCCCCGGTGCCCTTGGGACGCCCCGCCGACAGGGAGCAGGCCCACTGCGAGCGACCACACCGCCGCGACGCCGAAGAGCGCCACCCACACCGCCGCCGGCACCTCCCGCCCCAGCCCGAGCGGCAGTGCCATCGCCGCCATGCCCAGACCCTTCAGCGCCTCCGAGGCGTCGAGCTCGCGCTCGGCCCGGGAGGCGCTCCTGCGCACCAGCCTGACCAGGCAGTACAGTCCGGTCGCTCCCATCAGTCCGGTCAGCAGCCATCCGACGGCGGCGGGACCATGCATCCGGTCTCCCCTCGAGTCCTGTTCCCACCATGACGCTGAGTGGCCGAGAACTACAGGGCGCAACAGGGGGCGCACGAGTGCAGTCGGCCGCCTGCCACCCCCGGTGCCGCCGTCCGCGCCCTGCCCCGCCCCGGATGTCGGGGTCCTCCCGGGTGCACTCCCTGAGAACCGCCGTACTCCCACGGGAGTACGTGGCCGATTCCCTGCCTCAGTGGGACTACGTGGCTGGTGGGGCTGAATCATCCCCGGGTCTGTCTTCCGGTGGGACGGAGATCGTTAGGTTGGGGATGCCCGAGCCCCCAGGCCGCAGCACGGAGCACCACCGCCTCGGAGGCCAAGCATCCAGAAGCAGGAACGAGACCTCGACCATGGGCCGACTGATCCGCATTCCCCGGCAGCGCAGCGCCGGTACTGGCGCAACCACCCCGCCGCCGCGTGCCGTCATCGTGTCGGCGAGCGTCGGGGCCGGTCATGACGCGGTCGCGGAGCAGCTCGCCGCACGCCTGGAGGAGGCCGGGATGGTCGTGGACCGCCACGACTTCCTGGACCTGATGCCGGGATCCACCGGCCGGGTGTTCGTCGGCTCGTACCACGGCATGATCTCGCGGGCCCCGTGGACCTGGAAGCTGCTCTACGGCGGGATGGACAACCCGCGGATGGCCGGGATCCAAGCGTCGCTGTTCACCGCCCTTGCCGGGCGCAGCATCCGCAGGGCGGTCCAGGGCGACACCACCCGCATGGTCATCGCGACCTACCCGCTGGCCAGCCAGGTCCTGGGCCGGCTGCGGCTGCGCGGCAAGGTCTGCACCCCGGTGCACACCTATCTCACCGACTTCTCGGTGCACCAGCTCTGGGCCGCCCCCGGCGTGGACGCGCACCTGGCGCTGCACCAGGTCGCCGCCGTCCAGGCCCGCGCGGTCGGCTGCGCGGACGTCTCGGTGGTCGCCCCGCTGGTGGACCGGCGGTTCACCCCGGCGACGCCGGAGGCCCGCTTCGCCGCCCGGGCCCGCTGGGGCCTGCCGCAGGACGCACGGCTGGCGCTGCTGGTCGGCGGCTCCTGGGGCGCCGGCGAGCTGGAGCGCACCGTCGCGGACGTCGAGGCGGCCGACCCGGGGATCACCTGCGTCGTGGTCTGCGGCCGCAACGAGGGGCTGCGCGAGCGCCTGCTCGCCGCCGGGGTCAAGCACGCCCACGGCTGGGTGGACGACATGCCGAGCCTGATGCACGCCGCCGACGTACTGGTGCAGAACGCCGGCGGGATGACCGTCCAGGAGGCCGTCGCCAGCGCCCTGCCGGTGGTGACCTACCGCTCCATACCCGGGCACGGGCTCACCAACGCGGCCGCGCTGGACGAGGCCGGGATAGCCCGCTGGGCCCGGCACTCCGGCGAGCTCGCCGGGGCCCTGGCCGGTGCCCTCTCGGACCGGGTCACGCCGATCTCGGCGGCCCGCCGTCCCGGCGCGGACGCCGTCCAGGTCCTGCTCGCCTACGCGGGCCTGGACCGCCTCGCGGCAGCCGGCGACGACGCGGCCGCCGACCCGGCCGCGGGCTCGGCCGCCCGCTCCAGCGTCGCCCTGCCTGCGGTGGCCCTCCCCGCCGCCGCGCTTCCCACCGCCGTCCCCGCCACGATGGAGTCCGTCCGTTGAGCCGCGTAGTCAAGGCAGCCGCCGCCGTCGCCGGGGGCCTGGCCCTCGCCCACGCCGCCCCGGCCGTCACCGCCGTCCAGCCGCTGGAGACCCTGCGGACCCGGCTGCTCCCCGGCTACGGCGGGCAGGGCGCCCCCGACCACATCGCGCTGACCTTCGACGACGGCCCCGACCCGCTGTCCACCCCGCGCTTCCTCAGCCTGCTGGAGAACCGGGGCGTCAAGGCGACCTTCTTCCTGCTGGGCTTCATGCTGGAGCGCGACCCCGGGCTCGGTCGGGCGATCACCGACGCCGGGCACGAGATCGCGGTCCACGGCTACCTGCACCGCCCGATGGTGCTCCGTACGCCCGGACAGACCCGCGACGACCTCACCCGCGCCCATGCGCTGGTCACCGAAGCGACCGGGGAGACCCCGCGCTGGTACCGGCCCCCGTACGGCGTCGCCACCACCTCGGCGCTGGTCACCGCGCGCGGCCTGGGGATGCGCCCGGTGCTGTGGACCAGCTGGGGCGCGGACTGGCGCGCCGGCGCCACCGGCAGCTCGGTCTTCGACACGGTCACCCGCAATCTGCGCGGCGGCGGCACCGTCCTGCTGCACGACTCCGACTGCACCTCGGCCCCGGCCTCCTGGACCGCGACCCTCAGCGCCCTGCCGCGGCTGCTGGACCACTGCGAGGAGCAGGGCTGGAAGGTCGGCCCGCTCGCGGAGCACGGCCTGTAGTCACCCCTGCTCCTTATTACACCCGACGTCAGCGACGGCACCCCGGCCCATCGGCCGGGGTGCCGTTCTGCGTGATGGGGCAGGTCGGGCGAGAGTGGTCTGTGAGGTGTGTCATTTTCGCTCCGTCGACCTTCCCTTGAACAGAAGAACCTTCTGTATATACGGTGTCCGGACAACAGTTCCTTCGGTACAGGCAGGGTTGTCATGCAAAATCTCTCGCCCGAACTCCCTTCGGCAGTCAGCCCTGCCTGGATGCGGCTCAAGGAGGCCGTCGAGGCGATCCGACCGCTGCAGTCCAAGGACGGCTCCATTGACCTCAACTCCCGCGGCGCCGGGACCCGTGACGAGGCCGACGCCCTGCTCACCGCCATCACCGCCGCGGTGCGCGAGCTCGCCCCGCACTTCCCGCACGACGCCGCCTATCTGGACGCCGTGGTCACCGACCTGGAGCGCTGGCGCGCCTCCGGCTACGCCGTGCCCGACTTCCTGGACTCGCTGCTCGCCTTCCAGCCCGCGGCGCAGCGCGAGGACGGCCTGCTCCACCTGGTCGTCTTCCCGATGTACACCCAGAACGGCAACCCGGACCGCAACATCGAGGCCGTGCTGCTCACCGTGGTCTGGCCGGACTGGCTGGCGGAGCTGGAGCGCACCCGCTTCGACAACCCGATGTTCGTACCGATCACCTTCATCGACTTCACCTCCGGGTACGACACCAACTCCGCGGTGCTGTTCCCCGAGACCGTCGCGGTGCGCGAGGCCCCCGAGCGCTTCACCTGGGGCGGCATCTTCTGCGACCGCGAGGCCGCCCGCTTCCGCGCCGTCAGCAGCGCCGCCGTCGGCGCCCTCGGCCTGGACATCCCCGCCGACGCCGCCGCGCTGCTGGACGACCAGAAGCTCTCCCAGGAGACCTTCGTGCTCTGGGACCTCATCCACGACCGCACCCACAGCCACGGCGACCTGCCGTTCGACCCCTTCATGATCAAGCAGCGCAGCCCGTTCTGGATGTACGGGCTGGAGGAGCTGCGCTGCGACCTCACCGCCTTCAAGGCCGCGGTCCAGCTGGAGAAGGAGGGGCAGCCGCACTCCGGCCCGATGGGCCGCAACGTGCAGTACGCCATCCTCTTCGACCGGATGTTCCGCTTTCCGGTCAGCGGCGGCCGGGTCCGCAACTACGACGGCCTGGGCGGCCAGCTGCTCTTCGCCTACCTGCACAAGCACGACGCGCTGCGCTGGACCGACAACCGGCTGCGGATCGACTGGGACCGCGTCGCCGACGTCACCACCGACCTCTGCACCGAGATCGAGACCCTCTACCGGGACGGCATCGACCGGCCCAAGACCGCGCACTGGATCGCGGCCTACCAGCTGGTCTCGCGCTACCTGACCCCGCACCCCGCCTCGGTGTGGGCCAAGGGCCCCGACGCGCTGCCGCTGACCGAGCACAGCGACGCCAAGTCGCTCAACAAGGCGCTGTGCGACGCCGTCCTGCCGGACGAGTTCCCGCTCAGCATGTTCTTCGAGGCCCTGTCCAAGAAGCTCGGCGGGGTCATCGCCTCCACCACCGGGATCACCGGCACCAGCGAGCTCCGGAGCGCCGCATGAGCGCCGGCACGGCGGCCACCGCCGGGTCCGCGTCCTCGTCCGGGTCCGCGCCCCTGCCGATGCAGGGACGCGTCGTCGCCGTAGCCGGCGCCACCGGTCCGGCGGGACGGGCGGCCGTACGGGCGCTGGCCGCCGCCGGTGCCACCGTGGCCTGCGCCGGGACCGACCCGCGCCGGCTGGACGCGCTGCTCGACGCCACCCGCCGCGCTGTCCCCGGCGCCACCGTCGTCGGCCAGGTGCTCGACCTGCTGGACCCGCAGGCCGCGGGGGACTGGTCCGACCACATCGAGGCCGAGCACGGCAGCGTCGACGGGCTGATCCACCTGGTCGGCGGCTGGCGCGGCAGCAAGAAGTTCACCGACATCGACCTGTCGGACTGGGACTTCCTGCACGACCAGCTGGTCCGCACCCTGCAGCACACCACCCTGGGCTTCCACGACGCGCTGCTGCGCAGCCCGCAGGCCCGCTTCGCGGTCGTCTCGGCGGCCGGCGCCGCCAAGCCCACCGCGGGGAACGCCGCCTACGCGGCCGCCAAGGCCGCGGCCGAGACCTGGACGCTGTCGCTCGCGGACTCCTTCCGCACCCTGGTTGCCGCGGAAGAGCAACCCGAGCGTGCGGCGGCTGCCATCCTGGTCATCAAGGCCCTGGTCACCGATGAGATGCGGGTGGCCAAGCCGAACGCCAAGTTCGCCGGCTTCACCCACGTCGACGACCTGGCCACCACCATCACCGACCTGTGGAACCGACCCGCAGCCGACCTGAACGGACAGCACCTGTGGCTGACGCCCCGATGACCGAAGCCGCCACCACCAGCACGGACGCCCAGCGCCGTCACGACCCCTCCGTACGCGGCTTCGCCAGCGACAACTACGCCGGCGTCCACCCGGAGGTCCTCGCCGCCCTCGCCCTCGCCAACGGCGGCCACCAGATCTCCTACGGCGAGGACGAGTACACCTCGCACCTCCAGGACGTCTTCCGCAGCCACTTCGGCGAGCGGGCCGAGGCGTACCCGGTCTTCAACGGCACCGGCGCCAACGTGGTCGCGCTGCAGGCGCTGCTGCCGCGCTGGGGCGCGGTGGTCGCCGCCGAGACCGCCCACATCAACGTCGACGAGTGCGGCGCACCGGAGAAGATCGCGGGCCTCAAGCTGCTCACCGTCCCCACCCCGGACGGGAAGCTGACCCCTGAACTGATCGACCGTCAGGCCTGGGGCTGGGGCGACGAGCACCGCGCCCAGCCGCTGGCCGTCTCCATCACCCAGAGCACCGAGCTCGGCACCCTCTACACCGCCGAGGAGATCCGGGCGATCTGCGACCACGCCCACGAGCGCGGCATGCTCGTCCACGTGGACGGCTCGCGCCTTGCCAATGCGGCGGCGTCGCTGAACCTCCCGCTGCGGGCCTTCACCACCGACGCGGGCGTGGACGTCCTCTCCTTCGGCGGCACCAAGAACGGGCTGTTGATGGGCGAGGCCGTGGTGGTGCTCAACCCGGACGCGGTGAAGAACATCCTCTTCCTGCGGAAGATGTCGATGCAGCTCGCATCGAAGATGCGCTTCGTCTCGGTGCAGTTCGAAGCGCTGCTGAGCGGCGACCTCTGGCTGCGCAGCGCGAGCCACGCCAATGCGATGGCCCGCCGCCTCGAAGCCGCGGTCCGCGACATTGACGGCGTCGAGGTGGTCCGCCCGGTCCAGGCCAACGCGGTCTTCGCGCTCCTCCCGCGCGAGGTCAGCGAGCGCCTGCAGAAGAGCTACCGCTTCTACTTCTGGAACGAGCACACCGGCGAGGTCCGCTGGATGGCGGCCTTCGACACCACCGAGGCCGACATCGACTCCTTCGCGGCGGCGATCGCCGAGGAGATGGGCAAGCGCTGATCGGGTCGGGTTCGGCAGAAGGGCCCCGGGGTTGTGAACCCCGGGGCCCTTCGTCTGCGGACGTGGGTAACTTGGGGCCCATGACGATCAATCTCTCGGCCGAGCCCGGGCTGACCCTGCGCCCCTGGCGTGCGGAGGACCTGCCGTCGCTGGTCGCGGCCCACCAGGACCCGATGATGCAGCGCTTCCTGGACAACCGCGTCACGGGGATGGCGGAGGCCCGGGTGTGGCTGGCCGCCCAGGAGGCCGGCTGGGCCGACGGCACGCGGTGCAGCTTCGCCGTCATCGAAGACGTACGGGCGGAGGCCGGCCCCATCGGCCATGTGGTCGTGAAGAGGCTGGGCCTGGCCGACCCTGGTGGCGCCGGTGGCGCCGGTGGCGACGGTACGGCCTCGGGCCCCGCCGAGATCGGGTACTGGACCGCGACGGAGGTCCGAGGGCGCGGGATAGCCCCGGCCGCGGTGTCGGCCGTTGCCGAATGGGCGCTGCGGCAGGTGCCCCGGCTGCAACTGCTCCACAGCGTGGAGAACCACGCCTCCTGCCGCGTGGCCGAGAAATCCGGCTTCACCTTTGCCGACCACCTACCGGCCCATCCACCACGCTTCCCGGACGAGGGACACCGACACGTCCGTGAGTCCACGATTTGACTCCACCTGGGCCGTCCACGTAGTGTCCTGCGAGTTGCCCTGCGGACAGCGGTGGCGGCGAAACCCCTGATGAGACGGCACGGCTCTTCTTTGGCATGCCTTTTATCGGGAAAACGGCGGAATTGGCTCGGACCGAGAAATTCCGCTAGAGTTTCACTCGTCGGAACGGGCCGGAAACGGTCTGGTACGGTGGAAAACGAAGGAAGCGCCCGGAGGGCTGGTGT